>JBGSHS010000284.1:0-22529 GCA_041752115.1 Pirellulaceae bacterium
TACCGACAGCTTCTGAGGCTGCTCGGCAAGGTTAAAGATCCCCAATGCCAATGACCCATCCTCCAGAGGCTTGGCCAGAACCAGGTCCGATTCTTCTTTGTACCGCACGATCCGAGCCTGCTGACCCAGTGCATCCTGATCGACGTCGATCACTTCGCAGTTGCAGAGTATATTCAGGGTGAAGTCATCCAGCTTTTCCATATCTCCCGAGAAAATTAGAGGAGCGGCCATGAGAGACCACATGGACATGTAGGAGTACTGCTCGTGGCCGGTCAGCGACGTGGGATGTCCGACTGCCTGCGTGTGGGCGGCGCCCACCCAACCGATCAGAATGTAGTCGGGATCATTCCATTGACCAGGTCGAGCGTACTGCCAATGCTGGGCGTTGGAGATCCCGATGCTGTAGAAGCCGGGGAGGAGATCGCCGGCCTCGAGCCCCAAGTCACCGGTCGTGCGCCAGCAATGGCCTCCGACTTCGCCACCCCACTCCCACACGTTCCCCATACCGTATTGGCACAGATTGAAGACAATGTCGCGATCGAGCGTCTTGAGGATATCACCCATCTGTTGGTACGGCCGCGTGAATCGTTCGCGGCCCTCGCCGGTGGCTTCATTGCCGTAAGAGCACCAGTCGTACTTGAGGAAATCGAATCCCCACTCGGCGAATTTCCGGGCGTCGATCTCTTCGTGCCGGAACGAACCGACATAGCCCGCGCAGGTCCAGGGCCCTGGCGAAATGTAAGTACCGGCGCGCAGGCCCTTCTCATGGATGTACTCGACCATCCCCGGCAAATCGGGGAACTTGCTGTTGGGCAACACCGCTCCCTGTGCATCCCGGTAGGGCTCGTCGTCCTGGCGTTTCATCCAGCAGTCATCGATGTTGACGTACATGTAACCGTAATCCGCCATCCCCGATGCGATCATCACGTCGGCCGCCGAACGCATATGCTGCTCCGTCACACGCTGGTAGTGGATATACCAGCTGTTCCAGCCCATGGGTGGCGTGAGGGCCAGAGTGTCCCCCACGACAATGGTGAACTTCTTGCGACAGTCCCCTGCGCGGTTCGTGGCGACCAGTGTGGTTTCATAACGGCCCGGCTGAGCCGGAACGACTCCGCGAATCACACCACGATCCGCGTCCACCTGCCAACCAGCCGGAAGCCCTTCGACCGCGAATTGGATCGGACGCGAGCCGGTGCAAGGAATGCGATAGATGAACGGCTTACCGGGACGCGCTCCGAACAAGCGAGGGCCGTTGATCTTGGGAATCGGTCCCGCCGCCGGCGTCAGAATCACCTTGGGCTCATCAATCGGATCCGGCGCCGCCATCGCCACAGGCACCCCACTCGTCATCACGAACTGCGCCTCGGCCCAGTTCGCGTGGTCAAAGTCCTTGCCATCACCGGCACTGCGGACTTCCAGCAACAGGGTCTTCTTCCCTGTCAGATCGAGCACCACAAGTTGCGCCGCGTCACCACCTTTCATCACTCCACTGCGAAAAACGACCTCGTCATCGGCGGTCACACGAAACTCCAGCGTACCCCGCCCCGGTCCCACTTCATCATCCACTCCGACCCAGGCGGAGAAGCGAGCACAGCCTTCCTTCAAGTCAACCCACATGCGACTCGATGCATGCGTCCCGACACCCGCGGCAAATTCCCGGCCAGCAATCATCATCGGCTTGTCTTGAATCGAGCGGTTGACGATCGGTCGTCCCCAACCGGCTGTCATCTGGGCCAGATCAAGCGATGACAGAGGAACGATTTCGCCGGCCGCTCCAGCGGAAAGACACATCGTCGTACAGCACAACAGGAAGGCGGATACGGCCAGTCTGCGAGGTGGATACATTGCAGCGGTCTCCAAAGTGTGAGAGCAGGTCGGAGCTCCGACGACAACAGCGCTGTCGAACCAAACGGCGATTCTAGCAGCGCCGCACGACGGCCGACAATCAGCCGAACGACACAGCCGCGTGCTTCATCAAGAAGACCTGAGGCGTGAGCAAGAGAGACAGCTTGTGTCCAGCTGAAAACCCAAGGCGGCGAAACTGACATCAGCAGCAGGTCCTGCAGCGTGGCCACATACCACGTAGCTTCCTTCCCCATTGCGCGGCTACTGGCTCGAACTCCGTCAGTCTTCCAAGGGGCTCCTGGTGCTCCGTGACATCCACGATCCAGGGTGCCACTGGCTCTGCCAGTGCACGTACGATCCAGGGTGCCACTGGCTTTGCCAGTGCACTTTGGCTATCGGGCAAGGGCGACACGGGCAGAGCCAGTGGCACCCAACTCGAAAGTCAAGCTGTCACAAGGCACTAGCCAGCTGGGTGGATCCACGGCATGCGGCAGGGGCGTGGCAGCGGGCGAGTTGCCTCTTCATCTCCCATCACCACGTGCTGGTCCGAATCCCACTGGAGCGTTCGTCCCACCCGCATGGCCAGATTGGCCGTGATGCTCCTCACAGGTACTGCTCAACAACCAAACCGGACCGCGAACACTCGCGGTGTCGTCACGTCCATCGGTCTCATCGCGGAGGGGCGATACAGGTCCGGGCCCCTTTTCCGAAATCGGCCAATCGGGCCAGGAGCCTTCTCGTTCCCAGAAGTCTTTCGCCACGCCGCACGCGGTTGACCGTTTGCCAGGCAGCGACACCGAAGGGCGCCTGTTCATGCAAGTAGACGACGTACGACGATTGGTATTGGATATCACTGCCATCGTACTTCTCTATCTCCTCAGCTTCCACCGTCTCGCAGTCAACCTTTCCCAGTTTGCACTCGACGATCTTCTTGCCCGCGCGTCTTTCGCCCGTGAAGGGGGGATGGAGGATGGGTCGAATTCGTTCGACGTAGGCTCCATCCAGCTTGCTGATGTCAGGAATATGCTGAGGCTTCCCGTTCTCGACGGACGTATGCTGATACCAGGCGTCGCGAACGTGCTTCAGAGGCTGCTTGCCAGCCCCCAGTTCTGCCGCGGGTATCAGCAGCTTGTCCACCTCCTTGAACGTCGTGCCATCGCGTTGGGCCTCAATTACGATTTCGATCCAACGGCATGGTACTCCCTCCACCTCGACGGTTCCCACACTGCTGATGGTGAGCGTGCCCTTGATGCTGGCGTCGGTCTCCTGTTCCTTCCCGTCGGGATCGAGGAAACTCCCCTCGAGCGCGAACGTTGCCCACACGCCGTCCTCGGGCAGCTGGTAGACCATTCCGTCAGCACCGCTCGGCGAGACAGCGCAAAGCCAAACGAGCAGGCTGGCGGTCAAGCATCTGATTTGCATTGGAAACATCTCCCGGCAGAACGCGTCGCGAGTCAGACGCGGTGCATGACCGGCCTTTGGGCAGGACGGCTTCCCTTCCCATCGGGACATGCCGCCTGCAGCGATGTGGGTGCCTACGATCCAGGTGGGCGGGAATCGGTTGGGTGCGGCCATGTCAGTGGCCAGTTCGGGTGCCCGTCTGCTGCAAGGCTGGGGATCGCCTCACCAAGGCGCTCAACGGAATCGCACAGAGTCAGATTGCGCGTGCTTGACGGTCCGCGGCCTCGTACCGACTGTTCACTTTCCCGTCATTTCCGCGAACAGCATACGGGCCCGGACATTCCACACCCAGCTCTCAACAATGCAGACCAAAGCAGCGGACCCTTTCATTGTGCCGATTCTGCGCGGCAAATCAAGCGTTCGTCACGAACTACCGGTGCCCGCCCGGCAGATTTCTTGCGGCGAACACGCCGGAAGGACGGCGCCGGCCGACGCAACGGGGCCGAACACGGAACAGGTCGCTGGCTGATTGGGGCTGGGGGTGAACGCGACCTGCGTATTGCACATCGCCGAAGCGTCGCATAGCCTAGAGCTCCAATCGCGTCGGTCTGTCACTCCTGTGAGCAGCTTCCGCAGGCCCTTGCCAGCCGAGCAAGCCCACAACGGCTTGCCGACGGGCGACGGGCATCGACGAGGAATCGATCGCGGGGCGGGGCACGAGCACGGTGGCAAAGAGCCGAAAAGGCTAACGGTACGCTCGAGTCAGCGGCCATCGACCGTGCCTCCGGCGGCCGGAGCACCGGCGAACTGGAGATCCCGTTCACGATGGGAGCGTCGAGCCTGAATTGCTCGGCAGAAGGGGGTGCACCGTGTGCGCTACCGATCGTCCAACACGGTCATTTGCTGGCTGAGGAACAACATCCATGCATGTCGCCCGGCTCGGTTATCTCGATACGGCGTTGGTGGTCCTGTATCTGCTGGCGGTTCTCGGATTGGGCTTATGGGTCAGCCGGGGGATCCGATCGACCAGGGATTACTTCCTCGCCGGCAAGTCGCTCCCCTGGTGGGCAGTGGCCATGTCATTGGTCGTCTCGGACATTGGCGCCAAGGACATGATTGGAGTCGCCGGAGACTCCTACCGATATGGCGTCGTGATGATGAACTTCGATTTCATTGGTTGCAGCCTGGCGGTCCTGATTGCCGCCTTTCTCTTCATGCCGTTCTTCTGGATGGCCGGGATCTACACGATTCCGGAGTATTTGGGAAGGCGGTACAACCAGCACGTGCGCACGTTCTTCGCCGTCGCCTGGACACTCTTCATGGTCGCCACGCTCGGGACGATCTTCGTCAGCGCCGCGGCCATGTTCCGCACGCTGCTCAACTGGCCGTTCTGGTTTTCGGTCGGCGTCACGGCAGTGATTGTCGGAGCGTATACCAGCGTCGGCGGACTGAAAGCGGTTGTCATTACCGATGCGTTTTCGTGCGCCGTTCTGATAGTTGGCGCGGCGTTGATCTGCGTGATCGGTCTGCAGCAGGCGGGAGGCTGGTCGGCGATGCAAAACGCCATTGAATCATCTGGCCAATCCTGGACCGCCCATCACTTCGAGCTGGTTCCACCGGTCGACCACCCGAAATATGCGTGGCCCGCCGTCTTTCTCGGGCTGTGCCTGGTTCTGGGGCCTTCGTATTGGATCGGGAATCAGGCGATTGTGCAGCGGAACTTCGGCACGCGCAGCGAGAACGAAGCACGCAGCGCGTATGTATTATGTGCGGCGATCAAGATGTTCTTCCCGCTGTTGCTGGTCGTTCCCGGCCTGATCGCTTTGGCGCTCTACCAAGACCAGTTGGGACTCCCGTTCGTGGACGGCGACGTCGGTTCGCCCAATCCCGTCTGGGATGGCAACACGGTGCTGCCATTGCTGATTGTCCAGCTGCTGCCGACCGGTGTTCTGGGAATCGTCGTGGGGGCCTTCCTGGCCGGGGTCCTGTCCAATCTGGATTCGTATGTCAATTCTGCCAGTACCCTGGTGGTCAACGATCTGTATGTGGCGCTGCTGCGGCCCCAAGCCACCGATCGGGAGTGCCTGGCATTGGGACGCTGGCTGGTTGTCCTGTTTGTGCTTTTCGGGGCTGGCTGCAGCTACCTGGTCGATCGCTGGTTTGCGTCCGTATTCGACGCGTTTCAGACGTTTCTTTCGTTCTTCCAGGGTTCCCTGCTCGCCCTGTTGTTGCTGGGAATGCTCTGGCGTCGAACCACTCAATGGGGTGGCCTGGCGGGCATGCTCTTTGGCACGATCACCGCCGTGGCCGTGCAGTTTCACCGTCAGCTGCTGGGATGGGACGGCACCACATCATTCCTCTGGGTTGCCTGGTGGTCATTTGCCGCGGCCATGATCAGCGGAATCGTGGTGAGCCTGTTGACAACGCCCCATAGTGAAGAGCAACTGCGCGGATTGGTCTGCTGGATTCCGCTGGGGGAGGCTAAGTCATGAACAGCTGCCCGGTCGATTCGCTCGGCATCCTCGACCCGAGCCGCTATGGTAGCCTGCTGTTGGGTCAGACAGCCGGATTGGGCAAGTGGGTGTTTATCGGAGCGCTCGTCGCGGTGCTGATCTGGCTGATCATGATGCCGCGTGAGCTGATTGGGCAGGCGAAGGTCGTTCCGCCGTGGTGGCGCAACGTGCGATTCTGGGCGATTGTGGTCTGCCTGCTGCAGATCCTCGTCTACTGGCAGTTTGCCTGACGCGCCGACATGTGGGACTCAGCTATCACCCTGGATGGCCGTGTGCGATACGGCAACATCGGTTTGAAGGACGAATGACGAAATACCCAATGACGAAATACCCAATGACGAATGCAATGACGAATATCGAGGCAGCCTGGCGTAAGCATGCGACGCGGTTCGCTTGTGGAGCGACTGTTGCTCACTCGGCCTTCTCTCGATATTGGGTATTTCGTCATTCGTCCTTGGGTGCGGCGGGCCCCAGCATTGCGATCGTTGATGTAGCATGTCCGCGGTGGGGTCGATCGATCGGCTCGTGAGTCATTCAACAGGAAATCATTCAGCAATGACGTCTCTTCCCCAGTTGACGATCCAGCACGCGACGGCGCCGTTGGGTGAGCCGGTGGCCTGTCAGCTCGTCGAATTCCTGGCCCACAAGGGACATCCGTGGATCGATGACATTCAGCAGCGCGCGCGTGGGTCGATGCCGGGCGTCGAAGACCATTTCTTCATCGCTTTACGGGGAACGCGTCCGGCCGGCCATGTCTGGTATACGACAGACCAATCCGATCGGCGACTGGGATTGATAGGTCATGTCTATACGCATCCCGACTATCGACGCCAGGGGATTGCCGGAGTGCTGATGGAGCGGGCCATGCAGGAGTTCCGTCATCGCGGCGGAATGGTCATGCAGTTGTTCACTTCCACTCCCTACTCGCTTCCCTTTTACGAGAAACTCGGGTTCGCGAACCAGTATTCGCAGCAGGTATATCACGAACGCGACTGGTACATGTGCTGCCCGACGGGCGCGTCATCGTGGCTGGCCGACTGGTTCGTTTCCGGCGAGGTGCGTATGCGTCCATTGGCACCTGCGGATCTGCCGCGTTACTGCCTGCTCTACAACGCCCAACGCGACTGTGTGCTGAAAGATCGTGCTCAGCAGATCGGCAGCGGACTGGAGGCGGAGTTGGCCTTCATCCATGTGCTGGAGCGTGCCACGACACGGCGCGGTGTCGTCTATATCGCCGAAAATGCTCAGCTAATGGTCGGCGCCTCAGCGCTCGTGTGCAGCGATTTTCCGCACCAGTCGCACATCGCTCTGTTCGATATCTACCTGCACTCGACGTGCGTCCATTACGCTCGCTCGCTGGCCGATCGGTGCCTTTCCCAGCGTGAAGCATTGGGTGCCGAGTACATCTATGCGCTGGCTGCCGACCAGACCAAACGCATGCTACTGCCCAGTCTGGGATTCCAGTCCCGTGGCATCTGGCCGCGCCATTTCCGACTTGGTCAGCAGCGGCTGCGCTGTGAACTGTTCGAGTGGCCTGAAAGGGATAGTACGGTGTAGCGCGCTGCAGCTCGTGATCGAAGTTGGTGCAGTGATTGGCGGGAGCGACGCTTGGGGGCAGGGCCTGTCACGCACTGAAGTGCGTGCTACGGCGCGGCGCCGCCAATGCCGAATCGCACACGGTCGTTCAGAAGAAGGCGTGGGATCCTTTGCTGGCCTGAGTCTGCTGCAGAGCCTGCTGCAGGGAAGCGCTCAGCCCGAAGTTGTTGGTAGGCCGATTCAACTCGAGCCGGAAGGCGAATTTCTGCAGCGAGTTCTCGACACTGACGACCGGCATCCGGTAAACGAGCAGAGCGCTGGTCGGCTTACCGTTCCACTTGGCCAGAAACACGCCGGTACCGGCAGTTGGTTCTGGAACGAGTTCAAACACGCGAGTGACGACCGACACAAGTTGTCGTTCATCGCCCACGACGCCGTCCAGCGCGATGCGTTGAACCCGCTGGTTGTGGTCAAAGTAGTACGTGAGGGATCCGACCACATCCGAGGGCCCGGTACCTGTTACCAGCGGCACGCGCAAGCCATCCAGTGGACCGTCGATACGTGTGGTCGAAACGCGCGGCCAGCTCTCGATGACCCAGCGCGGTGTGACGTCGAATCGCAGGACCGATTCGAGGCTGACCGCAGGTGTCCGACGTGCGGCAGCCGCTGTCGACTGGCCATCCGCTGCCAATTGCTGCTGCTGTGCCAGTAACCGGTTCACCACGGGATCGTCAATCCCTTCGATCGCTGGTGTCTGGTCGGGCGACTCGCTAAGGAGCGACCGGAGTTGATCACGCACCGAGGCGGTGCCGTCGCCGTGGATGGCATAGGGTACGCCGATCGCCAGCACGAGAAGCAGCGGCAGCGAAAAGCGTCGTAGTAGTCCGACCATCTCCAAGCTCCTCCTGGGCGCACCACGTGGACCCCAACTTCCCTCCGTTTTCCATCGGCTGCTGCTGCTCATAACTTGGCCGCGGAACCGTGTGGCGCGAGCAGTTCGCCCAGCCGAGACCTCTTGCGCGTCACGCATAATCCTGGCAAGCGGAAAAAGAGCGCCAGTCGGTCGGTCAGACTGACACACGAGCGGGGACCGGAACCCTCCATGGAGGGTGGCTCGTCTCACTCGCCCCCGAACTTCTGGTGCAGGTCGTCCGGTGTGACTCCCAACAGGGCGGCCGCGTATTCGTAGTCCGAATAGTACGCCGCCCGTTCATTGCCCAGTTCAATTCCCAACGACTGCAGCATCCGTTCCGCCCGTTCGTTCGGGTAGCGTCGTCGTAGCTGCTTGAGAATGCAGCGAAAATCCTCTTCGTTCAACGCTGCCCCGAGCGTCGCCCAGCGCCGAATCATGTGGTTGGGGTTGTGCAGCAGCACCAAGTGCCGGCAGTACGACGCGATCGGCTCGAGCCCCATCTCGGAGGCGATCGCGCCGGCGATCAACAGCAGTCGATCGCGCACGTGAGGACGGCGACGACGCTGACTGGCCAAGGCCAGATGGAGATAGATCGACAACAGGTATCCGGCATCTTGCATATGCCCATCTTCGTTGGAGCCCCTTGAATTGGCAAGAGCCTGCCCGAGCTGGCAAGCGAGTAGCAGCCCGAGACCGCCCCGTGCGCCAACCGCGTCGACTCCACAACTCCGTCGCAGCAAAAGCTTTCGATCCAACCAGAAGCCGCAGCACATCGAACAACCGGCCGCAGCACGAAGAAGCAAGAGGAGGCATCACAGGAGTAGCAGTCGAGCGATGGCAGGGAACCCCGACACGTGTTTAATCCCGTGTTCTATTCCCGTGTCTTTTCCCTTTGGAGATTGGCTATTCCTTGTTCGATATTCTGCGGTTCCGATGCCTCCGTGACCGTCGCCGTCCGACCATCGGCTCTCCAACAACTGGCCCTACCAAGGGGCCCTGATGAGTGGTGAGACGTTCCATGTTGTCTGTCTCGGTGTCAGTGCTGTAGTACAGATGCGACTGCGATGTCACAATCAGACTATGACCAGGGATCAACTGGATGACTATCGTTGGCTGGTGAGCGACGAGGCTGCTGCTTGGCTGGAGCAACTGCGCGAGGCGACCACCCCTCTTGGACCGCTCACCAGGCAGCTGCGCAAATCGCTCACCAGCGTCCGCACACACCTGCTGCTGGAGCAGGTTGCGCTGCGCCGACGCGGTGCGGTCAAATTCCAGCTGGCCGACCGGTTGTTCTTCACCAGCCGCACGTTGGAGCAGGCCACAGATCAGTGGATCGCCGCGGAGAAAGCAGGACGATTCCCGGCAGGGCCACCGGTGGTCGACCTGTGTTGCGGCATTGGCGGAGACTTGTTCGCCTTAGCCCGGCGCACCGAAGTCACGGGCGTCGATCTGGATCCTGTACATGGGCTGTTCGCTGAAGCCAATTGCCGGGCACTCACACTTCCGAGTGCGTCGATTCAATGCGCTGATGCCAATACCATGTCGCTGAGCAACTGCGCCGCGTGGCACATCGACCCCGACCGTCGTGCAGACGGACAGCGAACGATTCAACTTACGCAGGCGCAGCCTTCCCTGGACGAAATACACGGCATGCTGCGACAGAATGGCAACGGAGCCATTAAGATCGCTCCCGCGTCGCCCGTTCCACCGGAGTGGTCCGAACGGGCTGAGCGACATTGGATCGGCAGCGGACGCGAATGTCGGCAGCAAGTGCTCTGGTTCGACTCCCTCGCCCGTTATCCGGGACGGCACACGGCGCAGGTGCTGCATCATCGTGCGGCCGACAGTCGCTGCCTCGTGGGTGTACCTGGAGAGCCAGTCCCTCAGGCCTCGAAGCTCCGGCAATTCATCTGCGAACCGCACGCCGCCGTGCTCGCGGCACAGTTGACCGGTGCCCTGGCATCCCAATACGATCTGCTGGGAGTCGATTCAACCGTGGCATACCTGACATCGGATCGGCCCATCATCGATCCGATGGTATCGTGCTTTGCGGTGGAGGACGTCTTACCGCTGGACGTGCGGACGATCCGCCAGACGATCAAGACTCGCGCCATTGGCGAGTTGGAAGTGAAGAAGCGGGGAGTCGCACTCGATCCCGTCACACTGCTCCGACAGCTAAAACCTCGAGGAGATCAGCGAGCCACGCTGTTGATCACCCCACTTGGCGGTTCGATCCGCGCCATTCTGGGTCACCGCGTTGAGCCCCATGAGTCGGCGCCATTTGTGCCTCCTGAAAAGCATGACTGAATCAGCCACGGCAGAGCCGGCTCGGCTGGCACCAACGCAGCTGGCGGATGAGCTCAGATTCGCTCATCCCGGCTGCACACGGTTGAGCAGGTCGATCCGACCACGTTACGCCGAGGCGGCCTGCAGCGTCTCCCATTGCCGCTGCCCCACCTCCCCTACGCGATGGTCGTCCCATTGTTCCAGGGGAGAATAATTGGGGTGGCGACCATTCTGAATGAACGGATCATTGTGCCTGGTGTTGTAGCAGCAGATGAGCGACCAGCGGGGCTTGTCGCTGGTATTCTGGGCCGAACAGTGCAGCAGATTGCCATGGAAGAACAACGCGTCTCCCGGGCCCATCTCACAGTGCATCAGCGGGAATCGCTCCATCGCCACCTGCACTCTCTGGGGATCGGCCCCGGCCTGTTCTCCCGTGCGGGAATGGTTGATCCGGCCAATGCGATGCGATCCTTCCAGGATCTGCAGACAGCCGTTTTCACGCGTCGCCGGATCGATGGCGATCAGACAACTGGCCATATCCGGGAAGAGGCAGCCAAAGTCGTACCAGTATCCGTAGTCCTGATGCCATTCCCAGGCTCCGCCCACTCGCGGTTCCTTCAACATGACTTTGTGGTGGTAGTGGTACACCTCGTCGCCCAGCAGGCATTCCATGGTCCCGGCAACACGTCGGGAACGCACAATCGCCGTGTAGATGGTGGTGTCGTCCAGTTCGTTGCGCAGCGTCAAGCGAGTCGTCTGCCCCGACGCGTCGCGGCGGCCGTACGATTCGTGCACGATCTCTCGATCAGCTTTGGAGATCTTATACAGCAGATCCACCTCCGCCGGCGTGAACAACCCGTTCACGCGAATGTAGCCATCTCGATCAAAGGCCTCTAACAGTTCGCTCCAATTATCGGGCTGCCACATGGACTCATCTCCTCCCAGCACCAGAACCAAAGAATCTGAAAGAAAACCGCAGAATAACGAACAACCAGCCGCAGAATCAAGAAGATGCCTGGCGTAAGCAACCGTCGGGTGATCGCGAGAGACTGCCAACGCCATTATTCCACGTGACAGAATCGCGCATTGCCGTCCCCAGCGATCGCTCAACTAAATAGGTCCGCAAAAGTCATGTCACCATTTCGTGCGGGAAGCCCCCAGAATCTGCCCTTCGCGTGCCAAGAGACTATTGCGGACCTGCTTCAGTGAATCACACCGTGTTTCATCGTTCTGCGACTGTTGGTTCGATATCCTGCATTCTTCGGGTGGATTCTCAGTACACCGAAATACCAGCCTGTTGCCCGGGGCCGGGCGAACGCTCTTTGATGGGGGGGAGCGTGGGCAAGATGGGCAGCAGCAGGCTCGACGGATACTCTGCGCTGCGCAGAATACTCACTGTGGCCGGCGGCATGTCTGACGCGTAAATGTACGACGGCTGCCCCTCACCATTTCGCGTGACCGGATCGCCACGCGGCGGCTGGCTGATCCACAGCGTCAGCTGGTGGCCGGGTCGAAAGACGTGGCCAACCGGAAAGATCTCGACGTCCAACCGATAGGCTTCGCCCGGCACGAGGGGCGTGGGATTCTGATGGGTGTGTCGCGGGCGGACCAGCAGGGTTTCATCGCCGACGTTGACCTTCCACGATTTTACCCCATCCAAAGCTCGGTGTGAGGCGCGCAATAGCCCTCGTTGCAGGAGTTGAACGGTTCCTTCCGAATCGACATCCGCCACGACCAGATACAGGTCGGTATCAACGGTATCGCAGCGCACCCAGAGCTGAGCAGCAATGGGACCACAGATGGCGGTCGGAGCGTCAAAGGAGAGCGCGTAATGGCACCCGGCGGGGGTCTTCTGATTGGCAGCCACTTCCACCCGATAACGGTCGGCTACTTCGTCCGCGTCGCTTGGCTTGTCCAACTGCAGTCGCTCCTTGGCAGCCAGGTAGTAGCGTGTCCACTGTGTGCCGGGAAGCGGGAAGTCCGCCGCTCGCAGGGGTTCGTTTGGCGAATCCGACTTGGTTGATGTTTCGAAATGAACTTCTACGCGGCAATCGCGGTCAGTGAATTCCGGCCGCTCAGCCATCCCTTCCTGCAAGGTCCAGAAATCCAACCACTCCATCCGCTGGCGCGTGAAGCGTCCCACGTCACCGTGATCGCCGTTGGAGAGCACGAGGTGCTTGGGCACGTCGTCGGGAATATGGCTCCAGAGCCACACTCCGCTCGGGCCCGTCTGCTCGTCCTGATAAGCGTGCATGATGTGGATCGGCACGCGGATCTGCGGAGCGAAGGTCCCCGGCGATGCCAGCGCGAACTCGGGCAAAGCCTCCTGACTGGAGAGCGATTTCCAGAGGACACTCTGCTGCAGGTCCCAAGGTGGACGAGCATCGACAATCTGCTGATACGCTTCGCGCGACAAACCTCGAGCCTCAATTGCAGCCTCCCCGGACCCAAAGGGTCCCTCGGGCCGATACAAGTTGACAAGCCAATGCACGGGGAACCCGGCATTGCGAATACCGCCGATGCTGCCGATGTCTCGATAGATATCATCCAGCAAGCCGGAGACCGCCACGGCGCGGAGATGAGGAGGATTGGTCGCGGCCACCATGAATCCGGTCAGCCCGCCCCACGAGTGTCCATGCAGGGCGACGCGCCCATTGGACCATGGCTGTGTGACAATCCACTGCTCGATCACTTCGTAACCATCCTGGGCAGTCTGCGGACTGATGGCGTGAATCGTGCCGCCCGAAGCCCCCGCTCCACGCACCGAAGCGCGAACCGTCACATAGCGATTACCAAACGACTGCGGCGACTGCGGAATGGTCGAGCCGGGATAGCCCATCATTTCGAACACGGCAGGCCACTTGTGCGTGGCATCCTGGGGATCGCACCCCGGCGGGTAACCGACTGCTAAAGCGATCTGCACGCCATCGGACATGGTGGCGAAGGTGAACTCGCTGCGAAAGTCGTTCCGCCCCTGAGATCTCGCCTGCCTCATCAACTGCCGACGATAGGCCTCGGCTTCCTCCACCGTCAATTCGCCATCCTGGTTCGCATCAGCCGCCGGGTACTGCTGCAGCCATTGCGCCAACTGCTCCTTGCCTGGCGACGCCTGCTGCACGTTCGATTGCCCGTAGAGCGGCTCGGTGAGAACCGCTGTAAGAACACTCAGCATCAGGAGGCAGGATCCGGCAACGAGCGACTTGAGCATGAGAAGATTCTCCCAGGGAACATCCGATGAGCAGGTTTGACGAGCGGCAGTGGAACGAGCCTCGTTTCGCTGGTCAAACGCACCGGGGGACGCGGCGATTCGGCGGCCGGCCAACAGACGGCTCTCCCACCGCTGTCTTGCGCCATGCAATCGTTATAATCGTTTCTCCAGATTGGAGCAAATCAACACCCGGTATTGTCACTCTCACCACAAGACGCATCGGAAATGCAGCAAGAACTCGCATACCGCCTGATCGTCATGGCCTTATTCATCGGCGTGCGATTCGTACGCTGGCACGCGCGCAGTCAGATTGGCTGGCAAGCGAGTTGGCCGGCCATGAAGCGACACCCGTTGGACACGGCGATCCTGCTGTCGTTGGGCGTTGCCTGGATCACAGCCGTCGTCGTGTATGTGGCCTTTCCCTGGCTGGTGGCTCGCTTTCACGTCCCCCTTCCAGCCGCGCTACGCTGGGCCGCGGCAGTCGCAGCCGCCGGCGGCCTAGC
Organism: Pirellulaceae bacterium; assembly: GCA_041752115.1. Classification (GTDB taxonomy): domain Bacteria; phylum Planctomycetota; class Planctomycetia; order Pirellulales; family Pirellulaceae; genus JAJRVM01. The sequence goes on from JBGSHS010000284.1 coordinate 14,209, forward strand.
CCTGCTGCGCTGGTCAGATCACTGCCTCGGGCAGAACCTGAGCGTGACGCTGAGAATCCGCCAGGACCACACCCTGGTGACCAACGGCCCGTATCGCTTCGTTCGGCACCCGATCTATACAGCTACGCTGGTCTTCGCGGCGGCCACGGGGGTCGTCACCGCCAACTACCTGCTGGCGGCGATGTTCTTCCTGCCGATGTTCGCCCTGGTCGTCGAACGCCTGCCGAGGGAAGAGCAGATGATGCTGGATCAGTTCGGCGACGAATATCGCCGCTACAGGCAATCATCCGGCCGGCTTGTGCCTCGCTTCCGACGTTGAAGGGGAGTACCAGAGATCAGCGCGTCGCAGCGAACGCCGCACACGTTCGAACATCAGCCGCCACGATCGATCGGCGGGCCCCGATGCAGTACACTGCCGAGATGGTCAAGCTGCTCACGGTCGATGAGCGTTGGACACAGCATTCGACTCGAAGCACTGTCGCAGGAGAAGGCGCATGACAGGACATCAAGCTGCCGTGGGAGTGGACGTCGGGACAGGAGGCGTGCGCGCAATGGCATTGGACCTGCGAGGCGCCGTGCTGGCTTCTGCTGAAGTGAAGTTCCCCAGCGGTACGACCGTTGTGTCGGGGGCGTGCGTCGAACAGAATCCGCAGGCGTGGACAGCGGCCACGCAGTCGGCACTTCGGCTCCTTGCCGAGCAGTTGGATCCAGATACGCAGTGGACCGGAGTCTCAGTCGACGCCACTTCCGGCACCTTCCTGCTGCTTGACGAGCAGTATCAGCCGTTGACGCCGGGGATCATGTACAACGATCAGCGTGCCGTGGCGGAGACGGCGGAAGTTGCGGAACTGCTGGACGCCCAACTGGCTCGGTTTGGCATCAGCATCGCTTCGAGTTTTGCCATCCCAAAGATCGTTCATCTGCAGCGGGCCCGCCCGGAGCTTTGGGACCGGTGCCGACACATCGTGCACCAGACCGATTGGATTGTCGGGTTGTTGACCGGCGACTACGGCGTGACCGATATCTCGACAGCGCTCAAGACCGGCGCCGATCCCGCCTCGCTCGGCTGGCCAACCGCTCTGGAACAGCTGGGGGTCTCCCACGCGTTGCTGCCACGCATTGTGCTACCGGGATTACCCATCGGACAGGTTACGCAACGTGCCGCCCAACAAACGGGTCTGCCGGCGGGCACTCCGGTCGTCGCCGGCTGCACTGACGGCACGGCCGGCTGTCTTGCCTCCGGCGCGCGATTGTCCGGCGAGCTGAATGTGACGCTCGGGACCACACTGGTGTTCAAAGGGATCTCACCGCAGCCGATCGTGGATCCGGCCGGTGCCATCTACAATCACCGTCATCCGGCCGGAGGGTATTTACCCGGCGCTGCGTCCAGTACCGGAGGCGACTGGATTGAAGCCCTGTTTGTGGGAGCCGATCTACAGGCGTTGGGGCGGGAAGCGGTGCTGCGCGTTCCGACGGGCAAGATCGTCTATCCACTGATCAAGCAGGGCGAGCGATTTCCGTTTGCGTGTCCCGCAGCGCAAGGGTTCGGTCTGGATCAACTGGAGGATCCGCCACTGCGTCTGGCCGCCGGCATGGAAGCAGTTGCCCTATTGGAGCGGATGGCCATCGAACGATTCCAGCAGCTGGGCCTTCCCATTGGTCCGACGGTTTTCGCTACCGGTGGTGGCGCCACGAGCGATCATTGGCTCCGCATCCGTGCCAGTGCCACAGGACGAACGTACGCAGTGCCGGAAAACGCGGCCTGCGTGGTGGGAGCCGCGGTGCTAGCCGCCACGCCGACGCTGGGCAGCTGCGAAGCTGCGATCGCTGCTCTGGTGCGACGCGGACGCACCGTCGAACCCCAGGCGGCTTGGCAAGCACCGCTGGACGATGCCTACCACCAGCTCCGTGCGGCGCTGCAACAGCGAGGATACATCTGACGATGTGTTGCCCGATACGGCAATAGATGGAATGGCGAATGAACGGACGAAATGACGAATGACGAATGACGAAATACCCAATGACCAATGGAATGCTGAATGACGAAGTACCTTGCCGCGGAATCGTGAAGGTTGGATGCGAGGTGTTGCGTGACGATCTTTAAGGCTTGTGATGTGCGGGGCATCGTCGGCCAGCAGTGGGATTGCGGCGACGCTCGGCGGATCGGCCACTCGTTGGGCCAGATGCTCCGCACCCGCCATCAATCCACAATCGTGGTGGGGGGCGATTTCCGCCGGTCCACAGCGTCACTGAAAGAGGCCTTGATCACCGGCCTGCGGCAAGCCGGCGTCTTGGTACAGGATGTGGGCCAGGTTCCCACTCCGGTCGTACAGTTTGCCGCTCGCCAGGCCGCCTGTGGCAACCTGGCCATCGTCACCGCCTCGCACAATCCTGGAAAATACAACGGAGTCAAGTTCCTCGTCGACGGCCTGCCTCCTGTTCCGGAAATGGTCCGTGAGCTGCAGCAAGGATGCTCCGCCGAAGTTGTTTCCGGAGAGATGGGGACTTGGCAGCAGTGTGATGTGCGGGAGGACTACCAGCGGTGGGTCGTACGCGACGCCCGCCGCTTCGTCGACGGTTGCCTGACCAGTCAAGCTGGCAACTTCAGGACAGCGATCGCCGATCCTGAGACAAGCTCGACAAGAGGCGGGACGATTGCCATCGATACCATGGGAGGCGCATTCACGGGCATCGCACCAGATGTCCTGCGGTCGGCTGGCTACAAGGTGGTCAGCGTCGATGATCAGCTTGATCAGGATTTCGCGCGACGCGATCCTAATCCGGCAGTCGATGCGAATCTGCAACCGCTCATCGAAACAGTCCGTGCATCCCATTCCGCGCTCGGTCTGGCCTTGGATGGCGACGGTGACCGCGTGATCTTCGTCGACCACCTTGGTACCATCGCGCGGCCCGAACAGATCGCCGCCATGTTGATCCGTTATGGGTTGCGGCGCTGCAGCGTTGTGTATGACCTGAAATGCGCGTCGCTTGTGGCGCGCGCGGCGGCAGAGCAGGGGGGAGTGGCCATGCGGCAGCCAAGTGGTCACGGGTTCATCAAGCGCAAACTGCTGGAGTTGCAGGCCGAACTGGGGGTGGAAGTGAGCGGTCACCACTTCTTCGGTGTGATCGACGGCGGCGACGACGGACTTTTCACGGCGCTCGTGCTGCTGAGTCTGCTCGATCGCCATCGTGCGCGGCTGGCTGACTGGCTGCAGGAAATCGGCTGGCCAGCCATCACGCCTGACTTGCGCATTCCCTATGCTGGTGATGCGCAGCAGGCACTGGAGATCATCGCAGCAACGTGCGGCGGCCAGGTGAGCAGGCTGGACGGAGTGCGAGCCGATTACGAGCACGGCTCCTGGGCATTGGCTCGAGCGTCGATCACCGAGCCTGTGGTGACATTGCGATTTGAAGCCGGCACCCCTGCGGAGCTGCGTCCGCTGGTCGGTCGATTTCTGGCCGGCGTACCCGATCTATCTCGAACCGTGATGGAGAAACTGTAATGGCTTCTGCCCTTGAACAGCTCATTGACATGTCCCGCACATTGGGAATTCCCGAGCGCGACCTGGTGATTCTGGGGGAGGGGAATACTTCGGTACGCGCCGATGCCGAATCGTTCTGGGTCAAGGCCTCGGGCACGGAACTGGTCCGCGCCGATGAGGGCACGTTTGTGCGTGTGCGGTTCGAACCGATTTTATCGGCAATGAACGCGGAGTCGCTCGACGACGACGGCGTCAAGAGACTGCTCAAGGACGCCACGATGGAAGGGGGCCGCACACCGTCGATCGAGACGTTCCTGCACGCGTTGTGCCTGCAACTGGACGGAGTGCAGTTCGTGGGTCATACGCATCCGACGGCCGCCGTGTCGCTGCTGAGCGTGCCGCGGAGCCGCGAGTTGTTCGACGGCTCGATGTTCCCCGATCAGATCGTGCTGTTGGGTTCGTCCTACGTGTATGTGCCGTATGCCGATCCCGGACTCCCGCTGGCACACGCTGTGAACCAGGGGCTGCGCGAGTTTGTCGAGCGTGACGGGCGCAGCCCGCGCGTTGTCCTGCTGGAAAACCACGGCGTGATCGCGTTGGGGGGCAGCGCCCAGGAAGTGCTCAACATCACTACGATGCTGGTCAAGACATGCCGCATCCTGCAGGGGACCCTGGCCGGTGGTGGCCCGCGGTTCCTGAGCCAGGAGCACGTGCGGCGCATCGACCGCCGCCCCGACGAGTTGGCACGCCGCGCCGACCTGCGATGAACACGCACGTTCGCCGTAGCACGCACGTTCGCCGTGGCACGCACTGCAGTGCGTGACCTGCTCAATCTAACGATATGCGAGGCCAGAATCGACCGTCCCGGTCGCAGTTGGAGGATTTGCTCCTCAGCAAGGACAATGCTCCAGTGCTCATCCATGCAGCAGATTCCAACCCGATCAGCCGGTCCCTTGGTCCCGGCCATTCATCGTTTTATGCTCTATCTTGGTTCGTTCCTGCCTCCCTGCAACGGCGGCACCGTCTCCTACTAACAGCAAGACCGTCTCGCTCCCACGAGACGGTCTTGGGATCTTACAGTTGCGGTAACGTCAGATCGCTTACTTGGCCGCTTTGGCTGGCGGCATTTCAAGCGTTCTGCTCACCAGTCCGAGCTGGGCGAAGACGATATAGAGCACGAAGCCCACAATAATCGCCGCCACCGGCGGACAGGGCATCTGAAACTCAAGTTTCGTCGTCGGCTCGAGGAGACTGTTGAGTGTAGGCTGGAAGAAGCTGTTCCATGCTCCCACCACGAATCCCACGGCCCACGACAGCCAGCCTGCCATATTGAAGCCGGCTCGCGGACCCGGCCACTTGCGTCCCGCCAGCAGATAATCGGCGGTCATTGCACCGCATATCGGTCCGAATGAAGCGCCGATGATGCCGAACACAGCTGCCGCGTTTCCCGCATACTTGGTGACAACCAACGCGATGGAGCAGGCGGTCCCGATTCCGCACGAGATGAATGGATTCACCTTGGGAAGCGTGTTCTTGAAGCTGTTGGCGGCAATCAGCGAACTGAAGCAGGCCGGCGGAAACGCCGCAAGCGCCAGCAGCAGCCAGAAGATATTGGCGACCTGGTTGCCCATGATTTTCGACATCAGGTCGGTCGGCTTCAAAACCACCTCGCCCGACATGAGGTCACTGCCATACGTACCGGCCACGATCAGCAACGCCGCGCAACCGGTGAAGACCGTCGCTCCCACCACACCGACCAGGCCACCGAGCTGGACGTCCTTGGTATCGCGGTTGCTCGAAGCGATGTCGGCACCGGCGGCTCCCGCTGTGGCAAAGAACCCGACGATGTTGGCGATCACCAACAGCATCAGATTCGCAGCGCTGACCGGGGCTTCGGCCGGAACCCCCAACATCTCAGGCTTGAAGTTTCCGATACCTGATCCGGTCTTGGCCAGCAGGATCAGCAGAATCACTAAGGGAATCAGCGGCAGGTAGGTTGCTACCTTCGCCACGTACTGGATGCCTTTGAGTCCTACGAAGGCGGCCACCAGGGCCCACACGATCCCGATCCCCAAATGCATGACCGACCCTTCACCGTGGCCTGCCAACTTGGCCAGAAGCATGGCCGAGAACCAGGAGTTCACCGCCAACCATCCGAACTGCAGGATGCCCATGAAGAACCCCGGCATCAGGAAGCCGCCGGTCACGCCATACGTGGATGTCCCCACCACAGCCAGCGGAAGCCCGGCCTTCATGCCCATGAGGCCGGGAGCCAGATAGCTCGCGAAGTGGCAGATGAACGCGGCCAGAATCACGCCAATCACGGCGACAGCCAGCCCGTGGGCCAGAATTCCACCAGGCGTCGTGGCGCCACTGCTGGGCACGCTTTCCCAGAACACGAACCAGAGCATGATGCCGGCGTACGTCTGCGCGGTGCTCTTGTACCACGGCATGCGACTGGCCTGCGGTACCGGCTGCGCGGACGCAACATAATCGGGAAGATTCGAAGCCATACACGTCCCTCCTCGCGCGGCCAGCCAGGCCGCGCCAAAAAATGTCGAAACGCGAACTGCCACTTGATTGTCACAGTGCGCTACAGGTACGTAGACAGTCCGATGTGCTGCGCAGCGAATCCCGCTCCTCCACCTGAGGATCGCCAACAGCCGTATTCCACTCGCTCCGCATCTCTCGCTCGGTCTGTGTCATGCCTCCGGATGGGGTGACACCGGCTTCGCTCGTGCTGGACCACACGATCCGTCTCTTCCCCACACACAAGCCAAGCCAAAGTCACCATCAATCCAACGGCTGACCGCCAACGAGACGCGCCCGTCAGCCCGTCAGACGACTCGCCACGAACATCCCTGTTTAACGCTTGCCCGTCACAACGCGCGGCCGGCTAAACACTGTCAACTCCGTTCCGCCCGGGAGCGATTCCTGGGCGTGAGTTCTCGTCAGCCACCCAGGTGGCCCCAGTTGCCAGGACGCCCGGCGAGACCGAAGCCCCACCTCCCAATGCCACAGCGTCGATGCAACCTCAAGGCTTGCTAGCACATCAGGCCCCTGAGTATACCGCTTGCCACAGGGCTGTAAAATAGCGTGGCTCCGACTTTCCCCGGCCGCGTCCGAGCAGGGCACAGTGTCGTGGCGGCACAGTGTCGTGGCGGCACAGTGTCGTGGCGGCACAGTGTCGTGGCGGCACAGTGTCGTGGCGGCACAGTGTCGTGGCGGCACAGTGTCGTGGCGGCACAGTGGGGCCGGTTGGTGTGACTGTGACGACTGGCGAACCGTGCGCGATGGCGAGCGACTTTGGCGATTCGACAGCGCGTCTGGCAGGCACGCGACGCGACCACTCCGCTCTCGCACGGCGCCACACAGACGCGGCCACCCCTGCTAGAATGGGATCAAGAGGCCGCAGGGTGTACGCGAACTACGCAGCGCGGGCCTGCTTCCATCCAAACGGCCGCTGAATCGGTCCCGTCGATTTCATCTTCCCCTACCGAGGTCTTGCCATGAAGTTGTCACGCCGCCAATTCATCTGTGGCACCGCCGCAGCGGTTTCCTCCTCTCTGCTACTGCGTCACACGAGCGCCGCCCACTCTCTCAACGCTCCTCAGATGAAACTCGGGCTGGTGACATACCAATGGGGCAAAGACTGGGACCTGCCGACGCTCATCTCCCATTGTGCCCAATCCGGAATCCTGGGCGTCGAACTGCGGACCGAGCACAAACACGCCGTCGAACCGAACCTCACACCGGCACAACGGGACGAAGTGCGCAAGCGTTTCGCTGACAGCCCCGTCACTCTGGTCGGATACGGCTCCAACGCTCAGTTCCATGAAAAGGACCCGCAGCGCGTGCGCCAGAATATCGAACAGGCGAAAGCGTATGTCCAACTGATGCACGACTGTGGCGGCAGCGGCGTGAAAGTCAAACCGAACGGCTTTGAACCCGATGTACCACACGAACAGACCATCGAACAGATCGGCCGCGCACTGAATCAACTGGCAGCTTATGCAGCCGACTTCAATCAGCAGATCCGACTGGAAGTGCATGGCCGCGGAACCGACGAACTGCCCAACATCAAAGCGATCATGGATGTCGCCGATCATCCGAACGTCGGCGTCTGCTGGAACAGCAACGCCACCGACCTCACGGGAGAAGGACTGGAACACAACTTCCATCTTGTGAAGAACCGACTGGGACAAACCGTGCACGTCCGCGAACTGAACCAGACCGGTTATCCCTATCCACAGCTCTTGAGTCTGCTTGCCCGCTGTGACTACAGCGGCTGGATCCTGCTGGAATGCCACTCCAATCCACCCGCCAACCTCTCGCCATTGACTGAACAGAAAGAAACGTTCGAGAAACTGCTCGCCGGATTGAAGAAATGAGGGCTGAGGCGTTAAACGTTGAGGGTGTCGGTCAGCGAGGCGTGTGAACCGCAGAATAGCGAACAAGGAATGTCCAATGTCCACGTGGAAGAATCACGCCGGCCGGCTTCGGTGATCGCTCAAGCGGTGCTTCCGCTCCTTCTTCCTTCTGCGGTTCGCTGTTGGATATTCTGCGGTCTTCTGTCGGATTCTGAAATGCGCGCGCTACCACTACCGCTCACCAGAGTCTGTGCCAGGAAGAGGCGGTGGCGGCACCGGTGCTTTCTCGCGTGCCTCAAGCTGTTCGATGCGTCGCTGGAGCGTTTCCAGCTGCTTCCTCAGTTCGTCCGCCTGGCGACGTAGCTGGGCCAGTTCTTCCCCTTCGCTCCCGCGCGATTCCGCATCCGCAGCCGGCGGCGTCAGTTCCACTGGGGGCGACGCGTCAGCGCCGGCACGCGGTGGTGGGGGA
>JBGSHS010000285.1:0-9142 GCA_041752115.1 Pirellulaceae bacterium
GCGATGGTGACACACCGTCCAAAGAAACTGGAACAGAGAAGAGGCACCGGTACTTGAAGTGCCCAAACACGCCGCCAACAAAAAAAGTCATCCACAACTATTGACAATATCTCATGTGACAGTTGAGGATGTGGTTGCTGGATACAAGTTCCAGCGAGCGGCATCAGTTCCAAAGCACTCATCGTCATGACACGCGTCACGCTCGCTTCGTAGACGACACCGTCGCCGGAGAGAGCGAACGACGTGTCACCCTCTATCCTGCCGCCGTTGCCACTTATCCGCTCAACGCTCACGCAAGATCCGGAGCATGCGGCGAAGCGGCTCAGCGGCACCCCAAAGCAGCTGGTCGCCGACGGTGAAGCCGGTCAGGTACTCAGGGCCGAGTTTCATCTTGCGGAGCCGGCCGATGGGAGTGAGCAACGTGCCGCTGACTGCTGCGGGTGTCAGTTGCTTCAGCGTGGCCTCTTTGTCGTTAGGAATCACTCGGGCCCATTGGTGGTCACTGGTAATCAACTGCTCAATCTCGGCCAACGGAACATCTTTCGTCAGCTTGATCGTCAGGGCTTGCGAGTGACAGCGCATCGCACCGACGCGGACACAGATTCCATCGACTGGGATCGTCTTCGAACCTCCCAGGATCTTGTTCGCCTCGACCATCCCTTTCCACTCCTCGCGCGTCTGGCCGTCGGCAACTGGTTTGTCGATCCAAGGAATCAAGCTTGCCGCCAGAGGCGCACCAAAGTTCTCCACGGGAAAATCCTTGGCGCGAATCGTCTGGGTGACGTTGCGATCGAGGTCGAGAATCGCCCGTGCGGGCTGGCGAATATACTCGTCGGCATCACGACCGATCACGGCCATCTGTTCCACCAGTTCCCGCATGTTCTTGGCGCCTGCACCAGAGGCCGCCTGGTATGTCATCGAGCTGATCCACTCCACAAGATTGGCGCGTAGTAGCCCAGAGATCGCCATCAGCATCAGGCTGACCGTGCAGTTGCCGCCCACATAGGTCTTCATGCCTCGCGCCAGCCCCTCCCGGATCAGCGGAAGATTCACCGGATCCAGGATGATCATGCTGTCTTCTGCCATGCGGAGCGTCGAGGCCGCGTCGATCCAGTACCCCTGCCAGCCTGCAGCCCGCAATTGGGGATAAACGGCCGATGTGTAATCGCCACCCTGCGCTGTCAGAATACAGTCCAGCTTTTTCAAATCGTCGATCGAACTGGAGTCCAGCAACTTCTGACCGTCCGGGCCGATCTCTCCCACCTGCGATGTGGAAAAAAAGACCACTTCACAATCGGCCAAGTCCTGTTCGTCAGCCATCCGCTGCATCAGAACGGAGCCGACCATACCACGCCATCCGATGATGCCTACACGCATGATCCTTCACAACCTCCCCGCAAGGGTGACACGAAACAGCCGCTCACGTGCAACGCGAACCTTCAGCCGTACTCTCCCGGCCTTTCCCACAGACCGAGTTCCTGCAGTCTGTCGTATGCTATACGATCCCCCCCACTTTTCCAGCCGGCAGATCGATTATCGGCGGAACTTCCTAGTGGTTCCAGCCGTCCGCAGGCAGGTCGCAATCTGGTTCATCGGCGAATCCGCGGTGCTCACAGTAGAACAACCGGCCTGCGCGGCGGTAGACTGGATGGGAGCAGCAGTGCTGTCCGCGACTTCACCGATTGAATCCGATACGACAGTTGGGCTCCGGCCGTCTCCGCAGCCTGCTCACGGTCAGGACAATGTCCTGGCGCACCGCGATAGGCCGAAGCTCTCTTGAATGACCGCACGAGAATCGCATTCCAAGTAAACCTCATGCCCACCTCAGGCTGGATCATTTGTTGTGTTCTTATGGCCCTTGGTGTCGCGGGTGACGCGAAAGCCGAGCAGCCTCGCATCGCGTTTGCACCTCAGCCCGCCCTGCTGCGAGTGCTGGGAGCACGGGCCGCGACGCTTTCGCCGATGTCCCTGGACCGCAATGCGGTACCCGATCCGGGCACGCGGCGCCTTTCTGCAGCCGGCAGCGATTACCTGGCCCGTCTAGCGACCATGCGGCATGACACTTCCACGATCCGTGGTGACACGGACTACTCAGAGAGGGTTCGCCGATTTCTGGCTGAGCAAATACGAGGCTTGGGGTCGATCGTCTTTTTCACCCGCCATCCACTCGATCGCCCCAATGTAGCCGGCAGTGTCATCAGCCAATCCGAACCGTTGCTATGGGGATGCAGCATTCAGGCGATCGAACCGGCCTCTGGCCCGGCATCGGCACGCACGATCTTTGCCGATCCGAACGGTTGTATTCTCGATATGAGCGTGTCGTTAGACGCGAGCACCCTTTTCTTCTCGTTTCGGCGGCGGGACGAACCCTGCTGGCAAATCTATGAAATCAATGTCGATGGCACCGGCTGCCGGCGTCTGAGCGATGATCGGAATCGGCACGACATCAGTCCCGTGGAGCTACCTTCGGGCGACCTGATATTCGTGTCGACGCGAGCTGGCGGGCAGTTGGTATCCGAGCCAGGCGTGCGATCGAATCTATGGATCATGCGGCGTGATGGCAAGGACGCTCATCGCGTAAGTCAGAATACGCTTTCCGATCTCTCGCCTCGACTGCTGGCTGACGGGCGGATTGCCTTTACCCGCTGGGAGTATGTTGATCGCGATGTGGAGTATCGACAAGGGATCTGGACGCAGCACCCTGACGGGGCTCAGTTTCAATTGTTCTTCGGGAACACCATTCGCGACGTGGGAATCTTCTGGCAAGCCTGGCCAGTACCCGGTCACGATGACGTGCTGATCGCTACGTTTGCCCCGCCAACCGGCTGGCCGGAAGGAGCCATTGGGTTGGTCACCAATCGCTATGGCCCGGAGGCCGCTCGTGATGTCGGGTTCGCATGGCTGACCGACGAGACGACGCCGTTGGGTGACCGAACGAAACAGGCGGACGGCATGAGCTATCACGATATGGACGACGGTCGGCTGTTAACGATGGCGCTGCGTGATCCGCAGTTCCGCCCGGCGGGAACGCCCGACGACCTGTCGCGAGCTAACGAATTGGAGGCACGCGCCAGAAGCTGGTTGGACGCGCAGCGTCCCGCCTACCGCGACCCGTTTCCCGCCAGCGACTATCTATTTCTGGCTTCGTACCGCGAGGCGGCCAGCCCCCGATTTGATCTCTGTCTGCTCGACTTGTGCGGAAACCGCGTGGAGTTGCATGCCGATCCCACAAGGAGCTGTTGTGGCGCGATGTTATTGCGGCCACGGGCGAGTTTCGAGGTGTCGGGTGGCGTCGAGGAGAACCGTCGGCCGCACGGCGAACAACCGTCGCCACCATGGGGAACAGCCCTGGTTGTTGATGTTTATCAGGGCCTGCCCGCGAGCACGCGCGGGCGGGCAAAGTATATCCAAGTTATGGAGCAACTGCCCAAGACGGAAGGGGGAAACCGTCGCGCATACGATCAAACGTCGGTGATAGGATATGGAACGTACTATGCGAAGCGGTGTTGGGGGCGAGTTCCGATCGAGTCGGACGGGTCGGCACATTTCGAACTACCGCCCTTACGCGAGGTCTACCTGCAGGTGTTGGACGCGGAGGGACGCGAGTTGCAGCGTCAGACTTCGTCACTCCAGATCATGTCTGGTGAGAAGCGAAGCTGCATCGGCTGTCATGAGCCACGCCATCTGGCCCCGATCGCATCATCGGCGATGCCTCTGGCTGCACGCCGTCCTCCGACGCGCCTGGTTATGCCAACTTGGACGCGTGACGGGCTCGTGGAATTCGAACGCGTCGTGCAACCGGTACTGGATCGGTACTGCGCTGACTGCCATTGTGGTGCAGTTCCCGAGGCAGGCTGCGACCTGTCGAGCGATAAGACGCGGTTCTTCAATATGGCTTACGACAACCTGTTGGGACGGAGTCGTAGCTATCGTCAGCACAATCTGGTGACCGGCAAGATGCTGTCGCAGGAGGCTGCTCGCGGCAATCCGCTTGTCCATTTCTTCTGGCTCCGCCGCGCGCCAACTGGGACAAACTCGCCACTGGAATCCGGGTCGTGGGTCAGCCGCATCTGGGAGTATCTCGATGTCGGACATTGTCAGCAGGAGGTGACGCCAGAGGACCGTCAACGCATCTATCTGTGGATCGACGCCAACGTACCGTTCTTCGGAGATGAGACTCCGCCCTGGCCACTCGCTCCCGGCGGACGGGATCGCTGCACGGATGTTCGGACCGGAGAGGCCGCCACCTGGTTTACGGAGGGATTCCTGGAAGTGTATAACCGACGTTGTGTCGGTTGCCATGACTGTTTTCCGGACCCCAACGACCACGAGAGCATCTGGGACGGGCGGATGGCCTGGCTTAACCTGACGCACCCGCAGTGGAGCCCTGCGCTGACGGCTCATTTGAGTCGGTCGGCCGGAGGTCGTGGTATTCCCACAGAACGGTTCGTGGAGGACGCCGAATTGTTCGCCGATACACGGGATCCCGACTATGTGCGTCTCCTGGCTGCATTGCGTCGGGGCGCGAGCGAAACACAGCAAGTCGAGGCCACTGACCGTGATGACTGATACCTGCTTAGAACTCAGATGGTCTTTCCAAGGGAGCAACACATGAGACGGCTTGTGTTCACGTGCATGTGGATCGTGCTATGTGCGGTCCCGTTGTCAGCCGCCGATCCGATACCCTTGCCACGCCCTCTGCCGCTTGATGGATTGCACGCCTACTGCGAGAAGATCATCACGGCGGGAGAGACGCTGCATGTCCGCGTGTCGAGCACGGTTTCCTACGAGTTGTCGATTTGCAGGTTGGGACACGCGGTGGACGACCCTGCACAGGATGAAGTATTACACACTTTTTCCTCTGCTCCGCCGATTGCCCAGCCGATCCATCCCGGTTCCTTCCTGCACGTTGAGCGAGGAATTCCGTTGGATCACAAGCTGACGGCTCTCACGCTCGAATGTTGGGTACGTCCCTGGCGTCTGACGGGGTGGCAGACGTTGATGGGGCAGTATGACTATCCCGCTCGATGCGGCTATGCGTTAGGAATCGATCCCGCGGGACGGCTGCAATTCTATCTGAGTGATGGTGGCGATTTCCGTCCGGAACGAGTTCAGTCCGGGCCAACGCTCACGCATCGTCAATGGCATCACATTGTCGGTCGGTGGGACGGCCAGATGAAGTCACTGTGGATCAATGGCCAGCGAGTGTCCGAAGAGCCGTTTGCAGGGCCCGTCCAGGTTGGCACGGACTCCTTGTGGCTCGGAGCCTGCGGATACGATTCACTGGCTGTCAATATTCTCGATGGCGACCTGGCGATGCCGGCTATTTACGCTCGCCCGTTGTCGTCCGAAGAGATTTTGGCGCGCTATCGCAGCGGCGGTCTTACAGAGCCTTCAGGCGCAGGGCTGCTGGCATGCTGGCCGCTGACGGAAGAGCGTGGCGAACGAGTGGCCGACTGCTCTGGCCAGCAGCGTCATGGCCGCCTCGTGAACTCCGCCACGTGGATGATTGGTGGTCCCAGTTATCACGCCGAACAGGTGCCGCGGTTTGGCACGTATGATCCCGCTTTGGATCCCCAGCGAGGCCATGGTATTCGGTTTGCTTCCGATGATCTGTCTGACTGTCGTTGGCAGGTCACACATGAGTACGCGCTCCCTGCAACCGCGCAGCCCGGCCTCTACGTGGCTCGCTTCCGTTTCAACCTGGACGGTGAGCCGCGGATGTATCACGCTACGTTCGTCGTCAAACGCCCGGCATCAGCTCCGAAAGCCTCCGTCCTGGTCATCGCCAACACGAGCACGTGGCTCGCCTATCGCGGCACGCCGTTCGCCATCACGCCCCCTGGACTACACCATTTCTGGGATTGTGGCGGGATTACGAACAGTGCGAGGGAGCCGCCGGCCTACTGCATGTATCGCGATCATCAGGCCGGATTGCCCGCCTACCAGGTCGCGGTGAATACGCCCTGGCCAAACGCCAGCCCTTACGTGCTCTACAGCCCCGTGAGTGTTGGTTACAGCCACCTCATGCGGGCCGAACGGTTCGCGCTGGTGTGGCTGGAGCAGAACGGCTATGAGTATGACATGGTCGGGGACCTGGATGTGCACCGGAACCCCGAGTTGCTGGCGGGCTATGAACTGGTGTTGCTCAACGGGCACAGCGAGTACTGGTCGGCCGAGGAGTTCGCGGCCTTCGACCGGTATCTCTGTCAGGGGGGCGACGTGGTCGTCTTATCGGGCAACACGCTCTGTTGGCGCGTCAGCTACAACGAAGACGGTTCGATGATGGAATGCCGCAAGTTGAACGCCTTTGCGGGCGGGCGGCCGGGGTGCAGCATGGGTGAGATCTGGCACAGCCAAGACGGCCGACGAGGTAGTCTCGCTCGCGAGTGTGGCATGCCCGCCTGGCAGCTCCTTGGTCTGGACAGTCTGGGATTCTGGAGTGCGGAGGGGAATGCGCTCTATGAAGTGCGGCTTCCTTCGCACCCTTTGTTTCAGCATCCCGAGTCGACAGGGCTCGGAGAAGGACAGCTGTTTGGCGGCGCCACTGACGGTGGACCGCAGCGGCCCGTCGGTCACGAACCCGATGTGCGGCTCAGTCTATTGCGGGAGTTGACCACGGAAGTGCCTCCGGGAGCGACTTTGCCGGAGGAACCGGCGGGGATTATCACGCTGGCCGAAGGAAAACAGCCGGCCGCGGCGGCCTTTGATTACTTCTTCCGTCCGGTGCGGCTGGTGGACGGAGTGGCGTGTCATATGATCTACTGGGAGCGGCCGCAGGGGGGGCGAGTGTTCCACGCCGGATCCCTGGGAGCTGGCTGGGGATTATCGGTTGATTCCGCTTTTCAGACATTGATGCGCAACGTGATGGCTCACTTCGGCGTCCCGCGCCCGAACAAAAGGGAATCATGAAGAACGCGAAAACGAACTGTCCGAGGAGAGTGACGTTATGGCTAATCGTTCCATTGTTCCCGTGTTGCCGGCAGTGCGAAACCGCTTCCGCGGCCTCTCGGTCGTGTTCATGCTGATCGTCGCGTTACCGCGACCGTCTGATAGCGGCGAGCCCCCGAGACAACTCTATCTGGATTTCCAGCAGCACTGTCTGGATGTGCAACAACATCCCCCGTCGTTGCCGCTCGAGCCGACCTACGTCCGGCGCGCGACGTGGCATGAGACCATGCAGGCCTCCCTGCAGGCCACTTTCGGTGCGGCCGTTGCGAAGTCTGTAGACGAAGCTGGTTTTCGGCCGGCCGTCGTCCGACTCGCGGCTGACGGTGCTCCGCAGCGGTTAGCGTTTTCTGTCGCCGGGCTGGAACGACTTCATTTCGCGGCGTTGGGGCGAAATCCGGAACATGGCTCAGCCAGCTTTCTCAACCCACGACTGATCGGTGCCGACGGCGAAGCGGTTGAATTGGATTTGAGCAGCACGACTGACAGCGAAGCCGTGCAGGCCGGCCGCGCTGTAGCGACCGAAGTGGAGCTGCAGGGCCATGTGCTGCGCGGCTTTGCCCTCTCGCTGGGCGAGATCAGTTTCCCGCTCAATGGCCAGTACGAGCGGTTCGAAGTGGACGTTGCCTATCAGCCTGAAGTGGCACTGCCACCCTACGCGGCGATCGACTGCCAGACGATCCTGGAGCGAGCCGACCGGTGCTTCCAAGCACAGGAGGCGTTGTGGGATATGGTGGCTCGCGACTTTCGGGATCGTCAGTCGCAGATGGAAATGGAAATGGAGCGGCTGGATGGGATCTGGAACGAGTATGCACCGAACGCGACGGGAGCGTCGGAGGCGTACTATCTGGCCAAAGCACGCGAGCGACTCGAGTTGGCGCGACAGACTCTGGCCCTTGTTGAGCGTTCGGCGCCCCGTCCTGAATTGGCCGCCGAGCTTGAGACGCTGGCAACAAGTCTCGGTCCAAGCCCGACCGCACCTTCTCAGGCTACCGTTCGCTCTGCGTACAGAGGCAAAGCCCGGAGCGTATTTGCTCGCACGGCAGACCTTCGTCGGCGAATCCTCTTCTCTCACCCTGCCCTGACGTTCGATCGATTGCTCATCAGCAAACGCACCCCGCCCCTGATCAGTGCGCCGGGCGACAACTACTTCGGCATCAACAACAACACAGGCCCGGGCCTGGTCGTGCTGGAGAGCTGGAAGTCCGATCGGCCGAAGGAAGATATCCTGCTTAACGATCAACTTCCGCCGGGGTGCGCAATGCATGCGGATGTATCGTTTGACGGTCAAAGAATCGTGTTTGCCTATGCAGACCACTCGCGACCGCGCGACCAATGGCAGTTCTTTCTGTACGAGATCCAGGCGGACGGCAGCGGACTGCGTCAGATTACTGGCACGTCAGCCGACCCGTTGCGCGGTACCGGAGGCCGGATGACGGTGATGCTGGAGGATTACGATCCCTGCTATCTGCCCGATGGCGGTATCGCGTTCATCTCCACGCGGAACCAGGGTGGTGTCCGTTGCCACAATGGTGATCGCTATTGTCCCACATATCTGCTGTTTCGTTGCGAGAGCGACGGCTCAAACATCCGCCAGCTCTCCTTCGGCGAGGCCAACGAATGGGATCCGGCCGTGATGCACGATGGCCAGATTCTCTGGACACGCTGGGATTACATCAATCGGCCTGTCATTCCGACGCTCGGTCTGTGGACGATCCGCCCTGATGGCACGGCGGCCGGACACTACTTTGGCAACTACACGGCGAATCCCTGCCGGATCTGTGAAGCCCGCCCGATTCCCGGTTCACGCAAGGTGGTCGCCACGACGGCCGGACACCACACCATGCATGCCGGTTCGCTGATTGTCATCGATCATCAGATCGCACAGGATGGTCTCGATGCCATCACTCGCTTGACTCCGGAAGCTCCCTTCCCGGAATCGGAACCCTATTCGCCCGTCAGCTATGCCAGCCCTTATCCATTGGACGAGGATCTCTTTCTGGCCGCTTTCTCTCCGTATGCGTACGCTGCGTCGATGGCTCATATGCCGCGCACGGATGCGTTCGGCATCTATCTCGTCGACACATTGGGGGGGCGGGAACTGATCTATCGTGATCCCGAGATCTCATGTTTCGAACCGCTTCCCTTGATCTCCCGCCCCGTCCCTCCCGCCCTGCCGCCACTGCAAGCCAAT
>JBGSHS010000286.1:0-11200 GCA_041752115.1 Pirellulaceae bacterium
GACCCGCGTCGTCGACGGCATTTCGACCACGCGGATCCTCGACTCGATCGAGGGGCGCGGTGCCGAGCAGGGCGTCCTGCCGCTGGCGCAGGACGGCGACCGACGGTGGCGAGAGGCAGGCTGAGCGACTTGGCCGCACAGCGCGAAGGAACCACATCGATGGCTGAGAAACTGACGGTCATTATTCCCTGCAAAGATGAGGAGGCGAACATTGAAGGGTGCATCGCGGCAGCGCGCAAAGTGGCCGACGAGCTGCTGATTGCCGACAGTGGATCGACCGATCGCACGTTGGAGATCGCACGCGGTCTCGGCTGCTCGCGCATCATCCAGCGAGAGTATGTCAACTCGGGGGATTTCAAGAACTGGGCGATTCCCCAGGCCGCGCATCCGTGGGTCCTGATTCTGGATGCCGACGAACGCATTCCGGACCGACTGGCGGCCGAGATCCGGGCCGTTCTGCAGCGTCCGTCATGCGACGGGTACTGGATCCATCGCGCGAATTTCTTCATGGGACACCGGGTCCGCTTCAGCGGCTGGCAGAGCGATCGCGTGCTGCGATTGTTCCGACGCGATCTGGGAGTCTATCACGGCGGCACCGATCACGCGGAAGTACAGATCAGCACCGGGCGCGTCAGTCGACTGCGCCATCGCTTGCTCCACTACAGCTTCTGGTCGTACGACGATTTCTTTCAGCGATTTCAACGCTACACGACGTACCAGGCGCAGAAGTGGCATCGCGAAGGGCGACCGGTGAGCGCCGTCAAGATGTTCTTGAATCTCCCTGGCCGATTCCTGCACGCCTACATCGTTCGCCTGGGATTTCTGGATGGGTTGGCCGGACTGCAGATCTGCACTCTGACCGGATTGTACTCGTTCATGAAGCAAGCTCGCCTGTGGGAGTTGCAGTGCGGACGCACCCGCGACGACCTCGACCTGGATCACGATGGAGCTTTGCGGGAACAGGCAACTCCCACAGCAGCATCATCACGTCAGGCGGCCTGAATCAGTGATCGTGCTTTTGCGGCTCGTCGTTGTCAGTGACGAATGACGGAACATTCCATCGAGGTCAGCATGCGAATCGGCATTTTTCTTCCCAACTGGATCGGCGATGTGGTGATGGCTACGCCGGCCCTGCGCACGCTGCGCGACCATTTCCAGGACCGTGCCACGCTGATCGGCATCATGCGCCCCTATGTGACCGACGTACTGGCCGGCACTGCCTGGCTGGATGAGCAGTTGGTGTATGAGCGTCACAGTATGAGCGGAGTGGGGAGCCTGATTCGCCGTCTGCGCCAACAGCACCTGGACTGCATTCTGCTCTTGACCAACTCGCTCTCGACCGGGCTCTTTGCCTGGCTGTCGGGCGCTCCCCGCCGCATCGGGTTCGCGATGCACGGGCGCCGTTTTCTGTTGACCGATCCCTTGGAAACTCCTCAACTTGGCGGCCAACGCGTTCCCCGCTCGGCCGTTGATCACTATCTGGATGTGGTGGAGGCGCTGGGATGTCAGGTCTTGTGCAGGACCGTGCAACTGTCGACGACGGTGGAGCAGGAGGCGGCGGCCGATCGGTTGTGGGATCAGTTCGGCTGGGATCACCAGCAGCCGGTCGTCGTGCTCAACACCGGAGGGGCCTATGGAGCAGCGAAGACGTGGCCGGGCGAGCATTTCGCTCAGCTCGCCGCGCATCTCGTGCAGGCGCGCGATGTGCGCGTGCTCTTTCTCTGTGGACCGTCGGAACGAGCTACGGTGAGCGACATCTGCCGACAGCTTGATCACTCGCATGTCCGGAGCCTGGCCGGCCAGACGTTGGGGCTGGCCTTGAGTGCCGCGTGCGTGCGGCGCGCCCGGGTGATGGTGACCACTGACAGCGGTCCGCGGCACTTCGCGGCGGCGTTCGGCGTACCCGTTGTGACTCTGTTCGGCCCGACCGATCCTCGCTGGAGCGACAACTACCATCCGCAGGCCATCGACTTGCAGCTTGAACTTCCCTGCAGACCGTGCGCCAAGCGGGTCTGTCCTCTGGAACACCATCGCTGCATGCGCGGCCTGGATGTCCAGCAGGTTGCGGCGGCAACCCTGCGTCTGCTCGACGCTCAACCGCACCAACGGGCAGCCTGATTGGCTGTGCAGGTCTGCAGAATGTCTCACTGAGCAGACGCGATTCGGCAACGGCGCGCCGCAGAATCGAGATCGTTGATTCAGCGGGGGATTCTTCCCTGGCTGCGCAGATAGCCAATCACCTGTTCCGCCAAGACATCGGGAGGCTGCTCCGCCGACTTCAACACCAGCTGCGGACCCAGTGGTGGCTCGTAAGGATCATCAATACCGGTCAGACCCTTGAGCTGTCCGGCCCGCGCCTTCTGGTAGAGCCCCTTCGGGTCGCGTGCTTCACAAACTTCCAACGGAGCGTCCACAAAGATCTCCACGAAATCGCCCGGCTCTCCACCTTCTTCAATCAGGTGCCGCACGGCGTCCCGGTCACGTCGGTATGGACTGACGAAGGCGGTCAACGTGATCAGGCCGGCCGACGTGAAGAGTTCGGCCACGGCACCGATCCGCCGGATATTCTCCTGACGGTCCTCGGCCGAGAAGCCCAATCCGAATCGCCGCGCGTACGGTTCGCCATAGTCCATCAGCCGCTCAGGACTGGCATTGAGGCAGTGACGGATGTTGTCGCCATCGAGCAGGAACGTGTGGATTCCCTGCTGGTGCAGCTGGCAGTCGACGGCGTTGGCGATGGTGCTCTTGCCACAGCCACTCAAACCGGTAAACCACACCACGCAGCCGCGATGACCGTTGAGTTGCTCGCGCTGTCGGCGGGAGACGTGGTGTTCGTGCCAGGTGATGTCTACCGGATCGCTCATACCACCAGCTCTTCGATTGATTGTGCAGTTCCAGGGTCAGATCATACAGGGGCCAGATCATACAGGGGCCAGATCAACCGATTCGTGGTGTGAACTGATTGCCGAGCAGTCGCTGTGGCCGAAGGCCCCGGACGGGGCGAGTGCTCCGGGCGTCATCTTCACTTGCCGGGCCTTCTGTGACGAGCCACTCAAGCTCCGGCAGGCAATCCATCGTAGTCAATCCCCGCCAGTTCACACAGGCCCGCCTCCACTACCGGCTGCGGGCAGCTCCACACCAGGAAAAAGAGCGCTTCGCGGCACCATCGCCCGGCGGGGTGTCCGACGACGTATCCCGCTCCCTTGGCCGCAGCCAGGGCCGATTGCGTGGCACGAAGGACCAGACTGTTCGCCGCGGCACGCAGTGACTGGGGCGTACAGACCGGTTCGCCAGCGGCGACGTGCAGGAGGTCGTCGTGCAACCGATTCCATTGACTGCGGAGCGATCGGGCGACAGGCTCGAGACTGCCGCGCTGCAGTGATTCACCCTCCAGGTACTCGATCGCGGCGTGGGCCAGCCCGGTGGCCAAGGTGGACGTTTGAAGACCACCCGACCTCGCTCCGATCCCCGACTGCATCACGTCGGATTCCGGGCCGGCCAGGATCCAGTGAGCAGGAACCCGGGCCTGCTCGAACCGCACCGAGCCCGTCTGACTGGCCGACAGGCCAACCAGCTTGGAAGCCGGATCGACCAGCACGCCGGGCAGGTTGCGGGGCACGGCTACCAGCAGTTGCTGGCCATCGTCGAGTGTGGCGCCGGTGACAATCCAATCGGCGAACGCCGCGCCCGTCACCCAGGGGCTGTAGCCGTTGAGCACGACCGATGTATCCTCCAACCGAGCGGCCAACGCCGGACGCTCCAGGTGCCGCCGGCTTGTCGTCAGGTGTGAGATCCCCACCGTGGCGAACCGACGCCCTTGAACCAGCGGTGCCAAACACTCCTGACGCACCCACGGATTCCCTGCCAGAGCGATCCGCCGACAGGCACCCGTACGCTGCGTGATGATGAAGGTCGTTGTTAAGCAGGCAGCGGCGAGACGGAGATACCCACGCACGACATCCACTTCACTCCAACCCTGTCCCCCCAACTGCTGATCCACAAACCACTCAAACACGCCGTAGCGACCGCAGAGCTCCAGCTGATGGGCAGGCCAGGCATCGTCGGCTTCAAGAGACGGTGCAAGTTCCATTAACAGGTCGCACAGTTGACTCAGGCTCGGATCGTCCGGGGACGTAATGCGATTGGTATTCATCAGCGTGTCATCCACACGAGTGAGGACATTTTTGTCGCTTGCGCGCCTGCGTGTCAGCCCGCAGGTGCGACCATGGAACGATTCAAACGACTCAGACCGGTTCCTTACACCAACCTCAGTATACCTGTCCGGCGGACCTTGTGGGCCAGCAGGAGTTGGAGGCGCGATGGACAGAACCACCTCGCGATGGCTGCATCGCCCGTGCTCATGAACTGGGCAGTCCGTACGACCAGCACGACGTACGACCGGCACGACGCTCTGCCGTTCGCTGTCCGGGAAGTGGCGAGGGTCATGTCGCAGCGGCTGAGCAGGTGACCTCTTCGTTCGAGGAGGGCGCGGAATAGCCGATCGAGCGTGAGTCCGTACATTTTCTCACAAGCCTACTTTTCCCAGACTCACACCTGAGGCTCCTGCAGCAATCGCCTTCCCCGCAAGCTGGCAAATCGCTATAAACAAAGGTCTTGTGCACAAACTCCTGCTGGTGGCCTGCTATCTGGGTCGGAAGGGTGTTTTTCGATGAGCCAGATTGAATCTGAAATATCTTGGGATCCCCACGTCTCCTCAGTCAGTTCGATGAGTGACGACGCTCTCTATAACAAGTGTCTGGCCTTGGCCCACAACTTATGGTGGACCTGGCATCCCGATGTCATCAACCTGTTTCGCGATCTCGATCCCATTCGTTGGCGGCAGTTGGATCATAATCCCATTGCGTTGTTGCGCGAGTTCACTCCAGAACGGCTCGTATCGCGCGCATCGGAGATGGTGCTCTTCAGTCGCATCAACCATGCGTATCGCCGCCTGAAGGAGTACATGTCGACGGTTCCTACCTGGGCCAAGACCTACACGGGTGTGTTGGGTGCACGACCGGTGGCATATTTTTCGGCTGAGTTTGGGATTCACGAGTCGATTCCCATCTACTCAGGCGGTCTGGGGGTATTGTCGGGCGATCACATCAAGAGTGCTAGCGGACTGGGAGTACCGCTGGTCGCGATCGGTCTGTTTTATGACCAGGGCTATTTCAAGCAGCACCTGGACGCGTCGGGTTATCAGGTCGAAGAGTACATGGACACGAAGGTGGCCAATCTGCCGATGAAGCATGCTTTGTCGATCGATGGTGAAGAGATCACCGTCAGCATCAACACACGTGCCGGTACGCTGCTGGCCAAGGTCTGGCTGATGCAGGTGGGGCGGGTCAAGTTGTATCTGCTCGACTGTGACGTGGACGGGAACAATCCGCAGGATCGTGAACTGACGAGCCGGTTGTATGGTGGAGATGAGCGGACGCGAATTCGTCAGGAGCTGGTGTTGGGTGTGGGGGGAGTGCGCGCTCTGCGTGCTTTGGGCATCACACCAGGTGTTTATCACTTGAACGAAGGGCACAGCTCCTTTGCCACGCTGGAGGTCATTCGTCAGCGGATGCAGGATGATGGCTTGCCGTTTGACGAAGCGTTGCGTGAGACGGCTCAGCATACGGTTTTCACGACGCACACTCCGGTACCGGCGGGCCACGATCGCTTCAGCAGCGCGTTGGTCGAGGAGCATCTTGGTCCATTGCGTGAGAAGCTGGGGATTACGCACGAGCAGTTGATGGGGTTAGGGCGTGTGGAGCCGCAGAACGAGTCCGAGTCGTTCTGCATGACGGTGTTGGCTCTGAAACTGTCTCGGCGTGCCAACGCGGTGAGTTCGTTGCATGGTTACGTGTCCCGGCGCATGTGGGCGCATCTTTGGCCGTGGCGCGTGGAGGAGGAGATCCCGATTGGCCACATCACCAATGGCGTCCATGTTCCCAGCTGGGTCGCCTATCAGATGATGCAGCTGTATGATCGCCATTTCCCGGTGGGGTGGTTTGAGAAGATGGGTGAGCCGGAGGCGTGGCAGCATATTCGCGACGTGGATCCTGGCGAGTTGTGGGAAACGCACAACACGCTCAAGAGTCTGCTGCTGGCATTTGTGCGGCGCCGGATCAGTCGACAGTGCCGCCGTCGCGGCGAGAGTGACGACGTGGTGGAAGCTGCGCGGAATGTGTTGAGTCAGAACGCACTGACGATTGGTTTTGCTCGCCGATTCGCCACTTACAAGCGGGCGAGTCTGTTGTTTCGTGACGAGGAACGCCTGGCACGTTTAATGAACGATCCCGACCGCCCGATGCAGTTGGTATTTGCCGGCAAAGCGCATCCGAAGGACGAGCCGGGCAAGCAGCTGATCAAGCGGATCGCCCATCTGCAGAACGATCCTCGGTTTGTCAATCGGCTGGTGTTCGTGGAAGACTACGACATCAATGTCTGCCGTCATCTGGTGCAGGGAGTGGACGTCTGGCTGAACAATCCGCGCCGTCCGCTGGAGGCATCTGGCACGAGCGGACAGAAAGTGGTGCTCAACGGTGGGTTGAACCTTTCGATTCTGGATGGCTGGTGGGCGGAGGCTTATGACGGGCGCAACGGGTTTGCGATTGGCAGCGGGACCAGTCACGTGTCGGACGACATTACGGACACGAGGGACATGGAGTCGCTGTACCGGACACTGGAGCAGCAGATCATTCCGATCTACTACGATCGGGACGTCGACGGTCTGCCTCGCCACTGGATCCAGATGATGATGAATTCGATCAGTTCGCTGGCGTGGCGGTTCAGTGCGCATCGCATGGTCATGGACTATACGGTCACGGCCTACGTGCCGGCGGCGGGTGGATTGAGCTGCGACATGACGGTGAAATAGCAGCTGCCTGGCGGCTGGCCGGCAGTCGGTTGGGGGTGTCGTGCCACGGCCTCACGGTTTCCATTGGCCTTCGCGATAGGTGTTGGCTCGCGGATCGAACTCGGTCAAGGTTTCGAGGGTCAAGGGTGCGAGGGGTTGCAGCTGTGCCTCTTGCACGCTCTTCGACCACGACGCGCGCGTGGTGTCCGGTGGTGGTGCTGCCGTTTCGTCGGCGGGCAGCCATTCCAGTTCCAGCTGAATGATCCGCCGGAACAAGGAAGGGGGAAGGCGGTTGTTGCGATAGTCTCCTCCGCAGGCGTGGCAGGGGATGTCTCCCGTGGCTGAGCAGCGGGCGCACGCCTTGCTCTCAACGAACTTGGCTCCTTTGCAGTCGGGGCAGGGTTCTCGCCCACGCTGGCAATAGGGGCAGGTCGGTTCACAGGCCCGTTCGAATTCCTTGTAGGTGATAGTGTCGGTCAGTTCGTGGAGTCGTTCTTTCAGCTTGACGCGTCGTGCCTGCGCCAGGGCGTCGCGTTGTTTGCCCTGGCGGAGCAATCGCAGAGCGCGCAGCAGAAACTCGACCTGCCGTGGCTCGAGGTCACTTTTGGGTGTGCGGGTCACGGCCGGCATCGCCAGCAGCGCCGTATCGTGAGTTGGATCGAGCAGATACGCCATGGCGCGGAACCTCTTCTGCTCCGCCTCATGGCGGGCCAGGGGGACCATGCCGAGCAGGCAGCTGCGTCCCAACCGCTGCGGCTGGAGGGAGGCTGCGATCAGGAAGAGTCGGATGGCGGTTACCTGCGCATCGGGATCCTTGCTCTTTTCGGCCAGTTCTTCCGCGTATTCTCGGTACGCGTCCGGGTTCGAGGGGGTCAGCGTCGCCAGGCGGTCGGAATCGACGGAGCGGATGATCTCTTCGATTTCGCTGCGTGAGAGTGTTCGTTCCTGGGTGCTGCCGTCCGACTGTAGTTGCTGGAGTACGACCACGTGCTCGTTCTCACGCACGAAATAGCCTCGCACCGGGGCATCCTGGCCTTTGAGCAGGACGATGATGGCCTCCGCCTTCCCAGCGGAAACGGCGAGCAGCAGGCTCAGGGAGAGGGCGAAGGTCAGGCAGCGTTTCATCACCACGGTTCCTCACACTTCCGCGTCGACGCCAGCGTCGTCCATTGAATCAGGTTGCCACTGTAACCAGACGCGCAGCAGGGCAGTGTGGACATCCCGCAGTTGTTCGAACACGGTGGCCTCACCGGGGACCGGTTGATCGGCTGCCGCCAGTATTTCTCGCACTACGCCGGCGCGATCCGGATGCTGCTGCACGGCCTGCAGAGCGAGCAGACGGAGCCACAGACGCTGCAGGGCGAGCGTGTACTGCAGGTCGGTGGTCGCGGCGAACTTCAGTGCCTGCAGGCGAAACGGTAACTCGTCGACGAAGGCGCGGTCGGCTGGCTCGAGTCGGCCGCTGCCGAGCTGTGCAGCCAGCTGCCGGACCAGGACCTCCACGACGTCCGAAGGCAGGCTGGCCGAATCGTACGATTCGGCCGGCACGGAGAGTACTCTGGCCTGAGTGGCATACAGTTTGGAGAGGGCGCGGCTGCCGTCGTCGAAGGCTTTGAGACGGGGATCGTCGACCTCGGGCTGAGCCGTCAGACCGGCGACCACTTCTGACAACAGGCGTCGTCGGATACGGGCTCGATCTTCCGGAGTCGTGACCGGCACTTCGCTTCCCAGGACCGCCGTCAAGAGCTGTTGGAGTTGCGTATCGCGTCCAGGCACGTCGAGCAATTGATCGGCCAGTCCCAGGCGAACTGCGCGCCAGGTGACGAGCCGGGGGACAATCGTCAGCATGTCCAGGTGTTCCTGCTCGTCCGGTTTGAACTGAACCAGGTATCCGGCCAGCGCCAGACCGGCAGCGGCATCCAGGTCGGGGACGCTGGTCGACTGGTTGGCGATCATGCGCAGCAGTTCGATTCGCTGGCTGGGCAGACGGGCTGTGCCGAGGTTATGGATGTTGTTGCTCAGCACCGTGCGGCCGGGGAGCGGATAGGGAGGCGCAAACGGCTTCGCCGGACGAGAGCTCCAGGGGCCGGCGGTCATGTCCAGCTTGACGGGGCCCGCCGACTGCAGTTCGTCAAACTGCGGTCCTCCGACGTCGCCCAGAGTCAGGGAGCAGGCCATCGTGGCCATGTGAGCCAGTTCGATCGTTTCTTGCAGCAGTACTTCTGGATTGGTACGTTCCACGTGCTTGCGAGTGAACAGCTCATGGGCGCCGTCAGCTACCAGGCGCCAGCGGCGGCGCTCCTGGTCTTTCGAGGCGACGCCCAGTGACATGCGGATGCCGTCGATCATTTCAGTTTCCGTGAGCGAACCCGGTTCTGCCCGCAAGCGTTCAAAGAACTGGCCCGCCAGGAAGTTCTTCAGACGCGGATCCGACACATTGCGGTAGATATCCAGCAGCTTGATCACCGTGGTGGCATCATCGGCCAGCGCCGCGCGGCGAATGGACTCGGCAAAACTGTCCCATGCCTCGCCGACTGCGGGGAGCAGGGTGGCCAGCAGCTCAGCTTCCAGGCGATCGAAGGAGGTGCTGTCGAGACACGTGGCGGCTTCGACAGTCAACGGTGCAAAGAGTTCCGTTGCGCGCGACGGATTGTCGGCGGCTGCGCGCGTCAGCTGTTGATAGAGTCGCCGTGCCAAGGCTCCTTCGATCTGGCGCTGCAGCGATTCGAGGTCGAGCAGCCCATCGGGAGACAGCAGGGTCGCTGTTTCTATCAGTTGCAGCAGACGCTGATTGCGGGCGGTCGGGGTGGCGGGGTGCTTGAGCATTGTGGCGACCGCGCGGCATCCCCAAAACATGCTCCGCAACGCTGCCGGTTTGGCTGGCAGTTCGCTCTCCGGAGTGCCCAGCAGATCAGCGAGTGCCGAGGCTAGTGCTGCGGCCGCACTCTCTGCCGGTTCCAGGCTGTAGAGCGAGGCGAGCACCTGCTGCATCTCTTCCTGGCGCTTGGGGCTGGGGAGGGACCGGGCGAACTGCTCGACAATCTGGCGATAGGATTCGCCGCGCTGCTGCTCGTTGTCGGCATCGATCTGCTCAATCGCCGGTCGCAAATCGGGGCGCACGACGCGCAAACCTGCCAACGCGACACTCAGATCCGTATCCCACCAGGCACGGCCTGAGGGTGGTATCGCCACCGGCTCGTCGGGTTTCGCTGCAGCGGCCACCGGATCCGAGCCTGATTGGCCCACGCTGCTACGCAACAGGAAGATCCAGCCGAGCACGGCACCGGCCAGCACGACGACGGTGACCGACACGTTCATGACCCACCGCGCGCGGCGCCGTTCCAATGCCGCCTGGCGCCGAAACGCTTCCGTCTGGTCGCGCAGCACGCCGTCCACGTCCATCGGATCGAGGCCCCAGCGCGTCCCCTCGGTGTAGATCCGCGCTCGCGTAGCGCTGTCCACCACCGGGCGATTTCCCAGCACATCGGTGATCAATCCCGACACATGCTCCAGCGCCTGCTGCCGGGAAATGAACCGCGCGCCGATCTCGGAGGCCACTTCGTTGATCGTCGGCTTGATCCACTGCGGCGTGACGCCATGGAAGTGCTCGCCGGCCTCGATCAGACGCGTTTCCGTCTTGAAGGTGATGATACCATCAGGCAGCTGCGCCATCGCTCGGCGCAGGTAACTGCGAAACGACTCCCGACGTTCCAGTTGTCGCGGATCGTTTTCGTTGGGATCGGCGGTCAAACGTTGCAGGGCAAGCAATGCCTGTTCCAGCTCGAGTTCGCTCAGACCCAACCGTTGAGCAACCGCATTGAGCATCACCCGGCTCTTGGCGTTGATCCCCCGATGTTGTGAGAGGATCGGGGCCACTTGCTCCAGGAACTCTTTCAGTTTCTGGTCGTCCGACGAGGCCTGAGTGGAAGCGCCGACCGTCGAATGGCAGGAGGCGACGGCCAGGTCGCGTTCCAGACGCAGCCCACGGTCGGTCGCTACGTCGCGCACGATGTGCGTTGCCAGCACGTCGGCCAGGTGGTACCGATGAACACCCACTCCCACTAATCCGTTCTCATCATCGGTTCCCAGCAGCGACGAAGGATAGCTCGACAACTTCTGCACGATCCATCTTCGGAACGATTCGGAGGGAGAGGGAGCGGCGGGACGAGTGGGATCGGAGTCGTCGTCAGCGGGCGGCACGATCGGCGGAGACCCGCCTGACGGTGTCGCGGGAAGCGCGCTGAGCACCGCGGTCACGTCGGATTCCGACAAGCCGGCCTGTCGTCCGGCCGTCTGCAGTTTCCTCAACACGCTGGGGCTCAGCGAACCGCGCTGTCGCATCAGTTTCTCGGC
>JBGSHS010000287.1:0-6301 GCA_041752115.1 Pirellulaceae bacterium
CGGTTGTGTTCTGCTGGATGATACTGCGCAAGTCGTTGGAGATGATCTGTACTACCGCCCGCGCCACCTGGATACGTTCCACATCGCCACGGCGGGCATCGAGCATCCTCAAGTGGATATCAATCGCCATGGAGATGGTGACGAGAACCACGGCGGTCAGGGCGAGTGCCAGCATGACTTCCAGCAGCGTCATGCCGTGATTTCGGACACGCACCGGTCGCAACACACCTTGTCGGGCGCCACGGTTGGTTATCACGATCCGCCTCCTGTGTCGCCGGTGGAACCTGTGGAGTCTGCACCCGTCGTGCCCGAACTCGAGGAACTGCTCGCAGCCTCAGCGTCGGCAGCCGCCTCTTCCAGCTCATATTCGGTTTGCGGATCGATCATCCAGCGGAGCAGCGTATAGGAGATTGGTTGCTGACGGATGTCGACGTCCTCGCGAACGGTAACCATTATGCCCAGCAGTCCCTGCTGTTCAACTTGTTCGACCTGGAGCGTATAGGCCCAGCGAGTGCCACCGAAATCCTCGACCACGCCTTCGGTGGAAGCAGGTGTGGTCGTGCTGACGCAGATCTCTGCGGTCAGCGAATCCGCCAGCATCTGGGCTGTCGAGAGAATCCTGGCATGGCGTGATGCCCGTGTGCCAGCTCGTACGAGTTCGCCCAGCACGGCGAGCGAACCGCCGAGAATGGCGATCGACAGAATCACCTCCAACAGCGTCATGGCTGTCTGCTGAGCGCGCCGGCGATGAGCACGCCGAGGACTGCGCGTAGGAAGACCGGGCTGAGCCAATTTGCAGGGACGCATGTCAGGGAACCTCCTGGACGCGGTCAAGAGGCACCAGTTCACTCACTCGGGCAATGCCGGTGAGGCTGCGGAGCGAGATCACCACGTAGAGTCGACGAAACTCATTGGTCAGGGCAACACGTGCATCGGACGTCGTACCGTCCGGATAGAACAGCACGGGAGGCAACTGCTGCGTGCCGCTCAGTTGGGAGTTCAACGGCTGGTAGCCGGTCGACTGTTGCTGGAGCAACTGGCTGCGGACGTCGGTCTGGACCTCGCTCGAAGCAAACACGACTCCTTCGGGCAGGTCCCGTGGTTGCGCATCGGCCAGATCGGCTTGTTGCGTAGCCGCCACGACGGCCGAATTGACTCCTCCTGCGGACGTCGTGCCACTGTGTCGAGCGTCAGACTCCAGCGCGTCCTGCTCTGTGTAGTAGGGCTCGACACTGTACGAGCCCGACTCGACTTCGTAGCGAAACATCTGGATCTGGCCGGTCTTCATCGCCTTGATCCGCGCTTTGTTCCATTCGACACGGACCAGTTCCCCCGCTTTCCGCAGACGCTGGTTCATAAACGGTCCGCGCAGCGACGGGAGGACAAGGGCACCGATCATGACGAGCAAGCCGAGTACGAGCATCAACTCCAACAGCGTCATTGCGCGGCGCCGCAGCACACGGCCCCCAGGCCGCGCTCGCCCAGCAATCAGGAGTTGTCGAGTTCGTCGAGCGGACATGTGCTCTTTCGTATGCTGGTGTTGGCTGGCGAGGAGAAGAAGCACAAGGCGCCTCGCCAGCTGCCAGCCATCGCGGCCCAGGCGGCTTGGTACGCCGCCCGATTGGGTCGCACCTCAGACATCGATCACCTGGTCGGATAAAGAGTACCTGGAACCAAGTCGTGCAGGCGCTCCGTCGTATCCCTTCTGTCGCTTCGACCCACCACCTGGACCTAACCAGAGATGCTGATGATGTCATCCGACGTATTGGGTTGTCCGTCGGGACCGGCCGAATAGATCTTGTATTTGTTGCCGTCCACTTCGTAGTAATACGGGTTGGACCAGGGATCGGGCGGGATGTCTTTTCTGGCGTACGGTTCTGGTCCCCATTTGGTCGGGTCAGGCAGGTCGGCCGGCGGCACGCGCAAGGCTTGCAGGCCACCCTGTTGGGGCGTTGGATACGAGCCGATATCGAGCTGATAGATATCGAGCTGGGTCTCGAAGGCGCTGATTTGAGCCTTGGCGGCGTTGATCTTGCTGCGGTTGAATACGCCTCCGAAGTTGGCCACGACCAGAGATCCGAGGATCACCAGGATGGCCAACACGAGCAACACTTCCATCAGGGTGAAGCCCCGATGGGCCGACCGACGCCGGCTGCGAATTCTCGTGTGTCGTTTCATAGGATCTTACTCCCACTTAAATTGAGGTCCTGTAACCACGTGTGTCGTCCGGTCGGCTGACAGAGAGCCGGGCCATCTATGATTTCAACCCCGCAGCTGCCGGGTCAAGACCGGCATAGCTGGCCAAGTTTATTTGAGCTTCCCTGCGCCCCGGCGAACCAAATCAGATTGTACTACTCATTTTGATCACCGGCATCAGCAAGGCGATCACGACAAACAATACGGCACCGGCCAAAAACAGCAGCAGAATGGGCTCCAACAGACGGACGGCGAGATCCAGTCGCCGCGTGGTCTGCTTTTCCAGGCTGTCCGCGATTTCGACCAATACTTTGTCCAGCGTGTTGGATTCCTCGGCGACGCTGATCATTTCGACGACTGTCATTGGGAAATGCCCTGACGCTCCCAACGGGGCCGCCAGTGATTCACCGGCCGAGATATTGGCCGCGGCCTCTTCGATGGCTTCCGAGAGAACCCGGTTCCCCGACGTTTCGCGACTGATTTCCAACGATTTGAGAATCGGGACGCCGTTACGCAGCAGAGTGCCGAGCACTCGGCAAAAACGGGCAACCGCCAGGTTCTTGAACACGACACCTAACAACGGCATCTTCAGCTTGAGCATGTCGCGGAAGCGACGCCCCCCTTCCGTAGCCATCTTGGCTCGCAACGCCCCCGCTGCGAACAGAGCCGCCACCAGCAGGATCAGTCCCCACGACTTGAGCGAGGCGCTGAACCACAGCAACCAGTCGGTCAACACGGGCAATTCGCCCTTCTCCCGCAGCGATTGAAACAACTCGCCAAACCGTGGCACGAAGAAGATGATCAAGGCAGTCACGATCGAGGTACCCACCGCCGCGAGGAACATCGGGTAGGCCAACGCGCCGACCGTGCGTGCCTTCAAATCCTCCTGCTGCTCGGTGAACTGGGCCACACGCTCCAGAGCCTCTTCGAGAAACCCTCCCTCGCCGCCCGCTTTGACCATGTTGATCGCCATTTCGCTGAAGACGCGGGGAAAGTGGGCCACGGCATCACCCAACGTGTCGCCCTGCTCCACACGGTCGCGGACTTCACCCAGCGCACGTGCCAGCGTGTGATTGGAAGACTGTTTGCGGAGCACTTCGAGTGAGCGAAGGAGCGGCACACCGCTTCGCAGCAGTGACGCCAGCTGCGAATACATGACCGCCATGGTCTGGCCCTTGACCCGCCCGCCCATGAGCTGGACTCTCTGTTTCGCCGCAGTGATCTGCAGCGGAAAGAGGGCTTGGCCCGCCAACAGCGTAACAGCTTCCCGCTGACTGGCAGCGGAGATGGATCCGCTGATCTTCTGTCCCGAAGTGTTTCGGGCTACGTAAGCAAAGTCCGGCATAGGTTCGCGTACACCTGTCGTTAAACAGAGGCATCTGAGCACGCGCCCAGATTGAGATGTCAGTTGTCTTTCCCCTTGGACGGCCGTTCGGACGGCCCTTTCCACAGCGACGGCCAGGCCGCGAGCCCAGTCGCCACGTCCGTCCGGGAGTCTTCCTGCAATGGCAGCACTCCGGCCAGCCGCTCCCGATGATGCCTGACGGCGTGAGTTGTTACGGGTGCCAACGGTTTCCAATCAAACGGGGGTGGCACGGAGACTCTCTCGGTCGCCATACGTCACTTGTCCGTCGCCAATTCCAGCCGTATGTCGCCACCACACGCCGGTCCCGCCGCACCCGCCGACCGGCCTGAACGACACGGTCTGACCGGAACGGGCGGTCCGCGCTCGCGGCGAACTGACCGCGTCCGGCCTGAGCACGTTACCGCACCCGTGCGTCCGGAGTGCCGCGGCCGCACTCGTGCGGGCTGATTGTTCGTTCGCTCAACTCGCCGCTGCCGCGACTTCCGAACCACGGCTTGTGATCTTGTTCAATTCACTCAAGTCGTGATCACCCTTGGTGACTCGCAGCACCTCGTCCGCGGTGGTCTTCCCCTGCATGGCCTTCCGCCAGCCATCTTCCCGCAACGTGATCATCCCCTGTTCCATTGCCGCCTTCTTGATCAACCACGTGCTGGCACGATCGTGTGACAGCTGACGAATGTTGTTGTCGGTCAGCAGCAGTTCGTAAATGCCCAGCCGTCCCGCGTAGCCAATGTGCCGGCATTCCTTGCAGCCCACGTTGCGATACAGAGGACGCCCCTGCAGTTGAGCAAACGGGAAGTCGGGCGGCATTTTGTCGGGGTCCGGTTCGTATGGCTCGCGACAATGCTCGCACAATCGCCGCACCAGTCGCTGAGCCATTACCGCTTCGACCGTACTGGCTACCAGGAACGGCTCGACCCCCATGTCGGCCAATCGAGCGTAGGCGCCGGCGGCATCGTTCGTGTGGAGTGTGCTGAAGACGAGGTGGCCGGTCAAGGCGGCCTGAATGGCATTCTCGGCCGTCTCCAAATCACGGATTTCTCCGATCAGCACTACGTCGGGGTCGTGACGCAGAATGCTGCGCAGCGAACTGGCAAACGTCAGTCCGATTTTCGGATGAACCTGAATCTGATTGATCCCCTCCAACTGGTATTCCACCGGATCTTCGGTCGTAATGATCTTGACGTCCGGACGATTGATTTCGATCAGCGCGCTGTAAAGGGTGGTCGTCTTGCCGGACCCCGTGGGGCCGGTCACGAGGATAATACCATGGGGCAATCGAATCAGTTCGCCAAACCGAGCGTATGTATCGGGCTCCATACCCAGACTCTGCAGCTCGAAGACCATGGCTCCCTTGTCGAGAATACGCATGACCAGACCTTCGCCGTGAATCATCGGGATCACCGACACACGTACGTCAATCTCTCGCCCCGACACGCGCAACTTGATGCGGCCGTCTTGCGGCAACCGCCGTTCGGCGATGTTCAGATGGGACATGATTTTCAGACGGCTGATGATCGCCGCTTGGAAACGATTAATCTCCGGTGGCACTGGCTGGGGCTGCAGAATCCCATCGATACGATACCGAATCACCAATCCTGACGCCTGCGACTCGATATGAACGTCACTCGCCTTGGTCTCAACGGCCTCGAGCAGAATCTCGTTGACCAACCGCACAACAGACGCTTCTTGAGCCATCTCGGACAGCTCAGATCCATCTGATTCGATATCGTCGAGCAGTTCGATTTCACGCTCGGTGAACTGCTCCATCAGCCCTTCGACGGTTTCACTGCCGACGCCCAGATGTTTCTTGATGAGCGTCGTGATCTGATTGCGACTCGCCAGGACCGGAATGACCGACAGCCCCGTGGCGGCGCTCACTTCGTCGATGGGATACAGGTCGAATGGATCGCTCGTCGCGACCACCAGTTGCCCATTATCTCGACGAATGGGAAACAGCGACTGACGATGGATCAGTTTGTGAGGAAAACCCTTCAGCAGCGACAGATCCACTTCCACGTCGCGCAGGTCGAGGTACTCCAAGCCGACCTCCTCACCCAACGCACGCAGCGCAGCTTCTTCCTTGACATATCCCAGCGCGACGGCCTTTTCCAGCAGCGACGCACCGTCACCGTTCGCCTGGCGCAGCTGGACCAACTGCATTTCATTCAACAGGCCTCGGCGTTTGAGTAATTCACCAGCTTCCATTGGTTCCACATCTCATGTAGAGGATCGTTACGCGACGATCCCAGGTCGTACACCTGCCCCAGGTTTTCGAGTGGTGGCATCCAGGCGGGTCATTCAGGGACCACTGGGAGGATGGTCCGGTCGGCCGTGACAGAACGAACGCGAGCTTCTTAGGGGTGAGCAGGACGGATCGGGTGCCCGCCTGCGACTGCTCGCGTTCCCACTTACGCTAACTGCTACAGGTTTCATTCTAAACGAATACGGCGAGGAGCATAGTCTCATTTCCCCTTGGTTCCCCCGGGCCACGTAGTCTCCGCCGAGCCACGTAACTCAAAACCGATACCACGTTCGCGTTGCGCTCAGGATAAGGAACCCGGTCCACTGGGCAACGGCCGGCCAAATGGACCGGCCGGGCGTCACCACATCCTCTCAGGCCATGTGATCGGGCCCCTCCCGGAGCCACCGGGACCCCGGCAGGGGCCGGACAACGAATCGCTCATTTCCGGATCGGAGCGAGGTGGCTAGCGGCTAATTGCCACGCCCACCGCGGCG
>JBGSHS010000288.1:0-2919 GCA_041752115.1 Pirellulaceae bacterium
CGCACAAGGGGAGTGATGGAATTCGACAAGGGACGCCTGACCTGGCAGAACCGAGTTGTGGTGAGTGCCGGTCCGCCGGTCATCAGCGGACAGCTGTCGTCCGATGGCGACGGTGACATCTTTGCCGTCTACCTGCCTCCCAAACGCAAGGTGCCGTATGTCTACTTCCACAGCACCACCTATGGCGGCGTGACCAAGCCGCCGGCGTCCGTCACCAACGGGTATTATCCCGTCACGGCACCGAGCCCTGTCGGATACGCGCGTCCTTATCTGGCCAGCGAACGGCCCAACCCCAGTTCGGTCTATGGATATGAATGGGTCAATGATACGACCTACCAGATCATCTGCGCCGGACTGGATGACAACTACGGCGGCGACAGTTTTCTGTCCAATCCGCTGCAGTATCCTTACTATCCCCAAGGCACCAATTACCTCTCACCGAGTGTGGGAGATGACGACAATATCACGAATTTCAGTGAAGGGAGCACGCTGGGGAGCAAGAAGCCATGAACGTGGCACACGTCCAACAACGGCTTCAGCGGGATTGTCGAGCATTCACGTTGGTGGAACTGCTGGTGGTGATCGCCATCATCGGCATTCTCACCTCCATGACCCTCTTCACGCTCTATGGCGTGCGAGAAGACGCGCGGGAACGTCGCGCCCACGGACAGATTGCCAGAATTCACGAACTGCTCATGCAGCAGTGGGAGTCGTATCGGACACGGGCCCTGCCAGTCGCAGCTTTTTATGGAAACGATCCCCAAACGGCCATGATCGTGAATGCTCAGCGGCGCACGGCAGCGGTGCGCGAGCTGATGCGCATGGAACTCCCCTGTCGCAAGTCGGATCTGATGGCGCCGTCGAGCGATAATCCGGCGATTGCGGCCGGCCAGACAGTCTACCTCAAGTCCTCTCCGTCGCTGTGGCGAGCCTACATTCGCCGAGCGCGTCAGCAGATCATTGGCAAACACGGATTGGCAGTGACGGATGTTGATGCCTGGAAGAACGATGCCAACTGGACACCAGTCTACCAGGAGGCGGAGTGCCTGTACCTGATCCTGGCCACGATGCGCGACGGGGACACGACCGGTCTGGACTTCTTCACCGAAGAAGAGATTGGCGACGCGGATGAAGACGGGATGCCCGAGATTCTTGATCCTTGGGGCGTACCGATCTATTTCCTTCGCTGGGCCCCCGGCTTTCTGTCGGACATCCAACTGGGCGATCTCGAACCGGCACAAGATGGCTCGGCTGGCACCGGAAACGGTGATGCTTTCGACCCGCTGAAGGTCGACCCTCGATGGTCGGACGGAGTGCCCAACAACGACCCGTTCCTCTTGTATCCGCTGATCGTGTCGGCGGGGCGTGACAAGACGCTCGGTCTGCTGAGCGATCTGGCGCTGCCGTTCGACCCTGCCGCTCCGTTACCCTATGCCTACGACGATCCTTACGTAACCAACAGCTCGTCACTTTATGTCGGCACGACGATCGATGCCACCGCCGGCGATAATATCACCAATCATCTCTTGGAAGCGAGGTAGGAGTCATGACGAGAACGTCGCAAGCGTGCAGTACGCGACACGGCATGACGCTGGTCGAGCTGTTGATGGTCATTTCCATCATGACCATCTTGATGGTGGTTGCCATTCCGATGGTGCGACCAGCGTTTGAGAACCGGCAGTTGCGTGAGGCGGCCCGGCAGCTCAACGCCTTCGTAGCCGGAGCCAAGTTCCGTGCGGCGGAACTTGGGCGTCCGATGGGGGTGTGGATCGATACGAATGCCGCGATCAGTGATCCGAAGTTTGCCAATCATGTCTACATGGCGGAAGTTGCGCCGAGTTACACGGGCGCCGAAATCGGCTCGCGCATAACCATCGAATTCCCTGCCCCGGGAGTTCCGGCGGCGCCGCGTCCCAGTCCTCCCTGGCATTTTGAGTTTGATGATGAGCCGCTGGGGACGCTGCATTTCTGGGACTCGACGGGCAATGTCGATTCTGACACGATCAACCTGGCACTGATCCAGTCCCTCGTCAGCTCGGGCGAGTTGTTCTACGTCCAGTTTGACCACAAAGGGCGGTTCTACACGTGCTTCAATACGGGCAGTGCCCTGCTGATCTCGCTCCCGCACGGTCCGCCACCAGGTTTGGAGCATCCGACGAGCACGCCCCTGCCCGGTTCGCCACCGGTGGGCCAGACTTACGAGATCATGCGAGGACCGACGCGGTCGATCGTCAGTCCCTTGGTGCTGCCTGGAGACGCCGTGATCGACCTGTCGGTTTCAGGCGTTGGTGTTGGCAACGATGCCGATGCGTTCAAGGTGGCTGCCTCAAACTCTCCGATCATCATCATGTTCACGTCCAACGGGCAGGTCGGATCGGTGATTATCGATCAAGTTTCGTATCCACCTGTCGGATCCATTTTCCTGCTCATCGGACGTCGGGCCAAGGTGATGGTGCCATCCGTTGGGCCGGCGCTGGCTAATCCAGAACTCAGTAATCTGGCGGACCCGTCCAATCTGTGGATCACGATCAATAATCGCACCGGCGCGATCACCACCGAAGATAATGGGGCGACTCAAGGTATGCCTGTGGCGACCCCGGTGCTGGATCGCATCAAAGCGGCACGCGAGTTTGCTCGAACCTCCACACAGAAGGGAGGGCAATAATGAGAGGGATGCCGTTGATCGGGAAGAAATGGCCGGCAGCAGCGCGACCCACGTGCGCCAATTTCACACCATGTGAGGTCGCCGCACCGCAGGCGAATTGTCTCAGCCAATCGGCTGTGCCTCGCCGCGTTCGCGGCTGCGTACCGCGTGCTGGCGTGAGCCTGCTGGAAGTGACGTTTTCGATTGGTGTGGTAATGATCGGGCTGGTCGGAATCGCATCCCTGATTCCCTTCGGCGGCGCTCTGGCCCGCAAG
>JBGSHS010000289.1:0-15470 GCA_041752115.1 Pirellulaceae bacterium
GTGTCAATCACGCGTATCTTGCCGCCGTGCCCGCCCAGGCCGATGTAATCATCACGGGAGATGGGGGAATCCGTGACGCCGCTCGGACTGCCCACGCCCGCGAGTCCGCGGCCGCGCAGTCCCCCAGCGGTGCGTCCTACCTTGATGCCCGTCGTGACGCGACCTGCAGGCGTGGAAGAGGGCGCCGCAGGTGCGGACGCCGAGGGGCCACGGAGAAACGCCTTCACCTTGTCGACTTCATCGTCGTTGAGGCTCGCCAGCGCAGAACCCTTCCCAGGAATGCCCGCTTTGGTACAGACATCCACCAGGTCCTTGCTGTCCATCTCCAGCTCTTTGGCTAACGCGTAGATACGAATGGGCACGTGCGCCCTCCTGTAATAGTCGAGCAATACAGCCTTTGATTATATCGCTCGAACGCCCGGTTGCGACCAAGTCAATTCATTTCCGCGTTCTCCTATATTGTGCGGCGTTCCCGGCAACCTGTGGGAACGATCAAGGGCCACCCTGCGACCCACGATATCTATACTCCCTGTCATCTCCGCCCGGTGGCCAAAGAGTCCGAAGCAGGTGTCATGCCGTCAGGTGCCAGAGCCGTGCGAACGTGTCGCTCGTCGCTCATCTCACCCTTTCGGGGACCCTTTTGCCAAGCGGCAGCGCTCACAACACGTCCCGTGACCGGGGCGACCGCTATGGGCACCTGCTCCGGCTGCGTCGTGACCACAGAACTGCGCCTGCAGCACGGACCGCTCTGACGTGCGCGGCGCACATCGCCCTGGCTCGGGCCGCACAGGCCGGTTAAGGCTGCCGCACAAGCAAGGCTTCAGGACGCCGTCTGTTCGTTCGACCCGTCCTCTTCGGCCGCTGGAGCGTCAGTCTCCGCCGAGTTCTCCGCGACCTGCAAGCCGTCCGACTCGCCAGTCGACAATGCTGCGATGTCGTCCAAGTCGCCGCTGACCAGCTCATCAATTCCGAGCTCGGACGCGTCCTCGCTCACTCCTGTCTCGACTTCCTCAGAGCCTGACGCGGCGGACCGTGACGCTTCGTCATCCGCCGACTCATGCTGCAACTCCCGCTGCCGCCGTCGTTCTGCCGCCGCCGCTTCTTCCGCTTCCTCCGCCCTCGTTTC
Organism: Pirellulaceae bacterium; assembly: GCA_041752115.1. GTDB lineage: Bacteria > Planctomycetota > Planctomycetia > Pirellulales > Pirellulaceae > JAJRVM01. The sequence goes on from JBGSHS010000289.1 coordinate 1,127, forward strand.
CGCCTGCTCGACGATCCGGTCGACCTGCTCGTCGCTGAGGCCTCCCATTTCTTTCAGCGCTTCCGGCTCAATGACGGAGAGATCATCGTATGACAAATAGCCCTGTTCTACCAGGGCTTGCGCCAGCTCTTCCGTCACTCCCTCCAAAGTGCTGAAACCGCTCACCGCCCGCTCGATCTGCTCTTCCAATTCGTCGGCGGTCATGATCTCGATGTCCCAGCCGCACAGCTTGCTGGCTAATCGCACGTTCTGGCCACGCCGGCCAATCGCCAACGACAACTGGTCCTCGCGGACCAGAACGATCGCGCGGCCAATCATGTCGCACAGCAACACCTGATCGACTTCCGCGGGCTGCAAGGCGTTGGGAATCAGCACTTCCGGATCGTCGTTCCAGCGCACAATGTCGATCCGCTCTCCGGCCAATTCGTCAACGATGTTCTTGATGCGGTTTCCTCGCACCCCGACACAGGCCCCCACGCAGTCGACACGCTGATCACTGCTGCTGACCGCCACCTTGCTGCGATAGCCGGGCTCCCGCGCCATCGCATTGATTGTGATCACCCCTTCCGCAATTTCCGGAATCTCCTGTTCAAACAAGCGTTGCACCAGCTGCGGTCGCGTTCGGCTGAGTACCACTTTCACGCGACTCCCTTGGGGCTTGACCTCAAAAATCACGGCGCGAATCCGCTCGTTTGGGTGGTGTGATTCTCCCGGGATCTGCTCGCTTCGCGGCAGGATGGCCTCCAGGCTACCGAGGGAAACGGTGGCCGCACCACCTTCACAGCGTTGGATCACACCAGACACCATCTGGCCGATCTGTTCCACGTATTCATCGATGAGCGAATCGCGTTCCGCTTCGCGGATCTTCTGAATGATCACCTGTTTTGCCGTCTGGGCTCCGATCCGGCCGATCATTTCTTCTGGATCGAGTGCTTCGCCATTGCAGTTGGCATCGATGGCACCGTTTTCCCGAGTGATCCGCACGACAATATCGGATTCCTCGCCATATTGCCGCTTAGCCGCCGTGACCAGCGCCGATTCGATCGCCTGAAAGACGATCTCCGGGTCGATGTTCTTGTCGCGGTGAAGCGAGTCGACGATTCGCAGCAGCTCGTTTGGATTCATGTTAGGTTTTAGTTTCCGTCGTTATGGTTCGCGGTTCTGCCCGGTGGGGTCTGACGACCCAGCGGGCGGATCGGTCACCCGCAGCATATTCTGCCCCGTGCGGGTATCAAACAAATGGAGTTGGCTCGTGTCGAGATGGATTTCGACGCGAGCCCCCACGTTCACGTTCTGCGTAGCCGGCAATACGACAGTCAGTGCTGTCGGATCGGTCGACTCACTGACCGCTGAATACGTCTGCCACTCCTCGTCTGAACCAGTGTTGTTGTCTGAACCAGTATTCTCCCAAGGTGTGCGCTCAAGACTTGTCGTCGGTTCTGCTGTTTTCGGTTCCGTCTTGCTTTGCTGCGTGCGTGGCGCCAATGTCACTTCCAGGACGATGGTCGCACCAAGCCGTTGGCGTGCGCTCACATATCCTCGGCCGCTCTTCCACCAGGGCCGATCCCTGCCGGGCCAGGAGTCCCGCCCTGTCGGCCATCTGTCCGCAGCGCTGTCGGAGGAGTCCTCAACGACAGCGACGGCGTCGGGGCGCGCTCCCAACGTCACGCAGCCGAGATGGCCTCCCCACCAGCGATCCAAATCCCACCGCTGTCGGGTTTCGTGGGGCAGTGGCACTGCCAGCCCTGCAACCACGAAGGAGATCCCATCGGGTCCACTGCGGAGCTGTCCCGACAGGAGGTTCATGGGCGGTTCGCCAATGAACCGTGCCACGCTCACATGAGCCGGCCGATCATATACTTCGTCAGGTGTCCCCACCTGCTGCAGTCGTCCCTGCTGCAGGATCGCCACCCGATCACCCAGGGCCATGGCTTCTGCCTGATCATGCGTTACATAGACCATGGTGGCGCCGGTGCGTCGCTGCAGTCGTTTTAAGTCCCGTCGCATCTCGCCCCGCAGCTGCGGATCGAGGCTCGACAAGGGCTCGTCCAACAAAAACGCCGCCGGTCGGCGGACGATTGCTCTTCCCAGAGCCACTCGTTGTCGTTCGCCGCCAGACAGCTCTCGCGGCCAACGCTCCAGGAGATGCTCGATCCCCAGCGTCCGAGCAGCACGAACCACTTCTTCTGCGATCGTCTGCTGGGACATCGCCTGAGGCGCTGTTTTGGCCGACGATCGTTTCCCATCGCGTATCCGCCTCCAGCTTCTTTCGATCCAACTGGCGCGGTGCCGTGCCCGCAACCCAAACGCCATGTTGTCGAACACTGTCAAGTGCGGGTACAACGCGCCGTGCTGAAAGACCATCGCCACATTCCGCTGGCGAGACGGCACTGTATTGACCGTCTGGCCATCGAAACGAATCAAGCCGTCGCTTGGATCTTCCAGGCCAGCAATCAGCCGCAAGGTCGTCGTCTTGCCACAACCACTGGGCCCGACTAGCACGATCAGCTCGTGATCCGCGATCGTGAGACTCAGGTCCTTGACTGCCACTACATGGTCCGAATATCGCTTGGACAAGCCCTGCAATGCCAACTCGGCCATGTCCATCGGTCCCACGCGTGGCGCGACAACAACGGCAAACCGCTCCCGTTCCAGCAGGTGCGGCGGCTGCGAATCGCTCGAACACCTTCTAAAATCACAACTTAGTGTGATTTTAATCCCGCTAGAATACAGGCATTACGGCGTACTGTCAAGCGAGCCGGGATGGGGCAAGCCACCGGTTCGCCGGGCTCCACCATGCCCCCAATCCGGTTTGGGCCCCCAATCCGGTCGGCACACTGAGGGGACGCTGTTTCCGACACCGCCGCACATGACAGGCCGGGTGCACCAACGCACGCTCGCCGGATTCTCGATGAGGCGTCAGCTGTTCGTCTTGCTCCATCTTTCGCCGCTCCGCAAGATGGGGCAACCGGCTCGTCCAAGGGGTGGCCGAGGCAGCAAGCCGAGTCGTGCGTCGGGGGCGGGTGTGGGGTAGGGAAAGCGCGTACCGGGTACATGCCGGGCAGAAAGCTAGTTGGATGCCCTGCTGGTCGCAGGGCCGCGCGGCTGTCCCACCAACTCACAACGGTCGGGTAGATGCAGCGGACCGCCACGGCGGTGGCCTGGAACGGGTGGCCCGGAAAGGGCCGGGCACGGTTTCGCTGCGAACTTGACGGTCAGGCGTCGCAGCGGGCCACCGCCACCGCACTGGCTTGACCCAACGGTGTGACGTTGACATTGACGAAGCAATCGCCGGGCGGGACATCCCACGAGTGGACGACATTCACCGGACAGGCGTCGTCGGGCGTATCATAGTTGAGCACCGGGAACAATCGGCCCTGCTGCATGGCCAGCAGGCTGGCAATCAACTCAATCACCCCGCAGGCGGCGCCCGCATTCCCCAAGTAGCTCTTGACGGCTGTGACCGGAACAGGCGTGTCGCGCTCACGAAATGCTTCCGCAATGGCTTGCGCTTCCTCGGCATCGGACCGGCTGGTCGAGACGCCGTGAGCGTGGACGTGGCCTACTGCGTTGGGAGAGAGTTGGGCGTTGCGGAGCGTTTGCCGCAGCGCGATGCGGGTCGCTTCTCGCAGATCGCCGACTCCCTGGGTATTCATCACGGCGGAGGAGCCGGAGCCGATGATCTCGCCCAGGATTGTGGCGCCGCGCGCTTGGGCGGTATCGAGTGATTCCAGCACGACCGCCCCCGCTCCTTCGCCCAGCACCATGCCGGCGCGACGCTTGTCGAACGGCCGGCAGATCTTGGCCGGATCGTCGCCCGTGGTGGCGATCTCTTCCTGGAGCACCACGTGCAGAGTGCGTAACGGATGCACCCGCGTTCCGGTGGCACCGGCAACGATGGTGTCCGCACTGCCGCGGGCGATCAGCTCCTTGGCTTCTCCAATGGCGGAATTGGACGACGCTTCCCGCATCGTCAACGAATTGCTGGGGCCGCGCAGATCGTTGTAGATGGCGATGTGGCTGGCCGGCATGTTGGGCAGGTACTTGAGCAGCCACAGCGGTGTGACGCGAGGCATCCCCAGTTCGGCCCAGTGGTCGTAGTCAAACCGCCTGTCCGCATCGCGGCAGTTGGCGATGGCGTCGATGAATTCGTCGGGACCCGAGAGGATGTAGTCGCTGCCGAAGACGACGCCGGTCCGCAACACGTCGTACCCTCCCGGCTTGAGGCCGGCGTCAGAGAGTGCCCGTTGTGCGGCCGCCACCCCCATCTGAATCTCGCGGCACATTACCTTGATTCCCTTGCGGATCGAACGCGTCTGCTCCTTCTCCAAGGGACCGAAATCGTCGATCTCGCCAGTGAAGCAGTGCGCCTCCGCGGCCCACGGCATGGCGAGCAGTTGACCGGGCAGCTGTTCCACCCGATGCACGCCAGACTGGCCGGACGTCAGAGCGTTCCAGAATGCGTCCGAGGTGAGGCCCAAAGGGGAGATCAGGCCTAGGCCTGTGACGACAACGCGGCGCTGAGTCGAGGTGGACATGCGGAGGATTCGTTCCCTGCGGTGGCGACGACTGCCCGGATCAAACTGGCCCGACGCTCAAGCGGACTTCTCAAGCCGGACATTGTAAAGATCACGATGTTGGACGTCGAGGTGACCGACTACGGCCTGCCCACTCGTTGTCACGCTCATGTTCTACTGGCTGGTCAGGCGGATCGGCAAGTGTGCCACTCAGTAGCGAGCTCCCGGATTTACGGCCCGCCCACCCACCGTTGTGGTTTGGCCCGAAAGGATGGCCTGATTGGCCTTCCCCATCCCCTCCACAAACAGCAGCGCGTCGGCGCGACCCGCCGTGGCAAACGGGTTGGGGATCGGCAGGCCCAGCGTCGTGGGACGATCTGGCCCTGGAGACGCTACCACGCCGCAGCTGAGCAGCAAAATCTGATTGCTCGGCCAACGAAACCGCTCGTGCAGTCGCCAACTCACCATCTGCGGCACCTGAATCTCAGCCCGCTGCACCTGACCATTGAACCCCGGCAGGTCGATGCCGACCGAGACGAACTTCTCCACCTGGTCGATGTTGCACTTGAGCACGGCGTCGATCGTCCGCTCGTCCTGCGAAAGCAGCGGGGAAATCTGCAGCGAAAAGCCCTCTTGCAGCTGCACACGCTCGACGTCATAGCCCATCCACGCCGCTTCCGGCGGACGCATGCGATACGACCGGATGTAGCCGCGAGGTCGCAGTTGGGACACACTCTGCGCCTGCCCGTTGTAAAACACCAGATTGGAAATTGTATGCTCCCGAAAATCGGCGCGACGTCGCAGTTCACCCAACATCAATGCCGCGTCCTCACGCGCTACCAGCCACGCTTCGATACCCGGCGATTGGACCGCGATGGATTGCATCCGATACTGATAGTTGACTCGCCAATTCGGACTGCCGACTGCGACCAGCCGGAGCCCCAAGACATGCGGATCCTGAGTTCCGTTAACGAACCGTCCGACCACATCGGCCACGATACGCTGCATTTCCGGCGTGTGGTAGACACTCAGCGTGCGTTGATCGGCATTCAGCAAGCCCAAGGGTTGACTGAACCAGACTTCTGTGCCCGTTTCCCGCAAGATCCAGTCGACGATCGCCTGCTCCGGGTGCTCGACTCCCTGCACCTTCGACGTGTACGCGCTGATGTCGTACTGCTGCCACACCTGACCCTGGTCGTTGGGCAGCATGTCCTTCCCGCCGCTCCGCACCGGGACCGCCGCCGCAGGAGCCTTCACCTGCTGAGCATCGAGCGTGGGCGCGTCGGAAGATAGTCCCGCCACGACCCGGTCATTGGCTCCTTTCGATGCACTCCAGTTGCCGCCGTCAGCCGCCGGTTCGTCCCCCACGGCGCCACTGGCAGGCAATGGTGCCGGAGCAGTTTGGGCTCCCAATACCCCTGCCCAGAGCATCGTCATCATGAAGACGCATCCGAAAAACACGCGAGACGAAAGAGATTGTCGGGTCGTCACGATCTGCCTCCCTGCCCATCGCGGATGCTGGGTCTGCTATTGCTGCCGGAGGATCAAGCGGAAGCGAATTCTCCTGGTTCCCTCGCCTCTGATGAGAGGACGGTGTAAGGAAACGAATGTCGCTTTTCCGTGTTCCTCGTTTGCGTCGCCTCCCGTGCGACTCCCCGCTGGCGAAGCTGACTGCCGGCCATCGACTGGAGGCTACTCTGTCCTGCTCGACCACTCCTTCGCCGCGACACTGCCCCGCCTGGCTCCGGGCCTCGGACACTGCCATGCAACGAAGACGCAGCAAGATGGGGCAATATACGGCAATTCCGCCGCCGATCACAAGAGTGTTTTCTGGCGGCCCGGTCGGTCGGCCCCGCCGGTACCGTCGGCCTCGACCGGCGCCACCGGGGACTTGCTACCTGAGATCCTGTGCGGCCAACCGCTGCCTCTGGTGCGACTTACCGCCTGTGACAGGGATACACCACAGAGAGGTGAAGGAGGCATGGGGAATGCGATAGCGCCAAAATGCGGAAATGCGACAATGGCGATGTGAATGCGTTGATTGCCCATCTGTCGAGTTGGTTGCCCAGGGAGCCGCTGTCGGCCCCCTCGCCCGGGCCCTGTCGGGCGACGAAAGCGAATCTGCGGCCGAATTCACCCAACGGGTGGTGTGTCGTGTGATCGCAGCACGAGGTCCCAGGTCGATTCCGAACCTTCCCCACAGGTGGTCGCCGGTCGGCGGCAACGCGGTGACGGCCTGGCAAGCGTGCGCTGGCCGTCTACTGCAGCCGTTGATGAAGAGGGCGATAGAAACGAGCTCGCAGGGCCGCATCGCGCAGGAGCACGGCTTGAAGAAATCGAAAGCTGTCAGCCAGGTAGCCCTCGTACCCCGTCGGATTGCCGTTCCAGTCGGTCCAGTCAATGCCTCGACCTGCCGAGTCCTGAACACCGTTTTGGAACTCGCCCCGCATCTGCCGCGCGAGCATTGCGTCGAGTACGCGGTCGCCGCGTTCCGCCTGCCCGACCACGTAATGCGCCGCCAGAAAATGCAGAGTCTGGCCGGCCGTAATCCCTCCGTTCATGTAATGTCCCATCGTGTCGGAGCCATCCTCGCGTTGCGGAATGCCGAAGCCATTAGGCTGCAGGTAATCGCTGCGCAGGACCGGCACGAGCATCGGGGGAATGCCGAGATCGAAGCGTTGGAATCCGACGTGCTCGATTTTCTCCCACAGCCGATCGAGGATGGCTCGGCCTGCTGTGGCATCGACCAGCCCATATTCGATGGCCAACCCATTGACCACCGGTGTGGCGTAATCATGCAGTTGGCCATCCTCGCTGCGCCACCAGCCGAGCCAGCCGGTGTCCGGGTTCATGAGTGCAGGCGCGTAGGCTCGCTGGAGCCGATCTGCCAGTTCCTGGTAGCGCAAGGCTTGCTCACGCCGGCTGAGCTTCATTTCCAGATCGGCCAGGCAGCGCCACGCTCGATAGATCAGCGCGTTGGTATAGCCGTCCTTGTGTCCGCAGTTGAGAGCATCCCACCAGGCGCAGGAGCGCGCGGGCAGCTGTAGTGTGCCGTAGTTCCCACTCTGCACGGCTTCCACCAGGCCATCGCCGTCCACGTCGCGCCGGGCCAGGAACTCGGCGATGAATTCCAGCCGGGCGATCCGCCGCTGCAGCCAGTCCAGATCGCCACTGGCTTCCACGTAGTCCCAGGCCGCAATGAGTGGGCCGGCATTGGCGTCGAGGAAATTGCCGAAATCCCAGTAGCAGATCACTTCCCCGTTCTCTCGCACGCGATGTGCGAGCCACCAGTCGATACTGCGCCGAACCAGCATCATGGCCGAAATGTGGGGCGTGATCTGAGGAGTCCAATACGCTTGATCCGCATAGAACCACAAGGAACAACTGGCCGGATCGCTGATCACATTGTTTCCCAGGATCCCGGCCGGCGCACTGAACGGTCGACTCTGATCGCCCCATTGGGCGCTCGGCTGCATCGCTCCAAACCAGCCGCGGCGGGCCTGACACCAACGCGTGGAGTCCTGCAACCCGGCGGGCGGCGGAAGCCGCAGCGGTGAGAACACCAGCTCACAGATCAAGGAGGGTTCATCGTCCTGACGCGGATCGTGCTTGACGGGCAGATCGACGATCAGGTCGACCGTCTTGTCGCTGCGACTGCCCAACAGCCGCCCCGTCAACGGACGCTCCGATGATTCTCTCAGCATCATCTGTCCGAAGTCGGGAGCGCTGAGCACGCCCGGCAGTTGCAGGACCCCGTCGTCCCCCCAGCCGCTCGGCAGGACTGTGGTCGGGGTGACCGTCGGGTCAAGCGGGATGACCAGCTGCAACGCGTCGATTGGCGGCGGAGAGCCGTCGAAGGAAACGGTCATCGACAAACTGGCAGGCATCGGGGAGATGCTCCACAGCAGTTCCGCGTCGGGGCCGACCGTCAGACGATAAACTCGCCCACCAGCGTTGAGCGACGCCGACTTCACCGGAAGCTCACAGCTGCTCGTCCAACTGTCGCCCCGACGTATGCGCAGCGTCACAAGCTGATTGCTGCGCAATAGATTCACGTCGGTCCGTGGGCCCCCTTCGGTGTCCCAGCTCAACCACGAGATGCCCGCCTTCGCGGCATCGAAGTCGCATCGCAGGCGAGTCGGCTCGAGTTGAGTGTCTGCCCCGAGGAGTCCTCCGACGGTCCAGTAGATGGTCGCGCTGAGTAGGACGCCCCGCACTCCACCCGGGGACTGCTTGGACCGGTTCCACCGAAACATGGAAACACTTGCCGGACGATACGTGAGATGGCCCATCTATTAATCCTCCCGCGGCGCGCTGCGCCGCGTCTGAGTTTCCCGGTTGGCTGGACGAGCATTGCCCGGCGGCGACGCTGCTTTCTTGGGGGGGCTCTAGAGGTAGCGGTTGATCAGGTTCTCGAGCATCTCTTGCCGGCCACTCTTGTTGGGTGTGATGTCCCCCTTGGCCAGCATGTACTGCTCGAGCGATTTGAAGTTGGCCGCTCCCCGTTCGATTTCAGCGCCAATGCCACTATCCCAGCTGGCGTAGCGTTCTTTCAGCAGGGCCCGCAGTTCGCCGTCGGCCCGGATCGCAGCGGCAATCTTCAGGCCTTTGGCGAAAGCGTCCATGCCGCCGATATGGGCATGGAACAGATCGATCGGTTCAAAGCTCTCACGCCGTACCTTGGCGTCGAAGTTCACGCCTCCCGGAGCCAGTCCGCCGTACTTCAGAATGACCAGCATGCACTGAGCCGTCAGATAATAGTCGGTCGGGAACTGGTCGGTGTCCCAGCCGAGCAGCATATCGCCCGTGTTGGCGTCGATCGAGCCCAAGGCTCCCTGCATTCCCGCATATTCCAGTTCATGCATCATCGTGTGGCCAGCCAGCGTGGCATGGTTCGTTTCGATGTTGAGTTTGAACGAGCCGAGCAGGTCGTAGGCCCGCAGGTAGTTGATGCAGGCCGCGGCGTCCGAATCGTATTGGTGCTTGGTCGGCTCCTTCGGCTTGGGTTCGATCAGGAACTGACCATCGAAGCCGATTTCTTTGGCATAGTCGACCGCCATGTGCATGAAGGTGGCCATATGGTCCATTTCTCGCCGCATGTCGGTGTTATAGAGGTTCTGGTATCCTTCCCGGCCGCCCCAGAACACGTAGTTGACTCCCCCCAGTTCCTTGGTGACTTCCAGACATTTCTTCACTTGCGCCGCAGCGTAAGCGAACGCGTCCGCGTTGCAGCTGGTCGAAGCGCCGTGCATGAAGCGAGGATTGCTGAACAGGTTGGCGGTACCCCACAGCAAGCGAATTCCGGTGCGTTCCTGTTCTTCTTTGAGTACCTTCACCACCGCGTCGAGATGCTTGTTCGTTTCCGACAGGGAGGAGCCTTCCGGAGCCACGTCGCGATCGTGGAACGCGTAAAAGGGAGCCCCCAGTTTCTCGATGAACTCAAAAGCCACGCGCGCTCGACCGATCGCGTTGTCGACCGAATCGCTGCCGTCCTCCCAGGGACGCAACATCGTCGCCGGCCCGAAGGGATCGGAACCGGTACCACGGAACGTGTGCCAATAAACCACGCTGAACCGCATGTGGTCCTTCATCGTCTTGCCTTCCACCACTTCCTCTTCGTTGTACCAGCGGAAAGCGAGCGGGTTCTTGGAATCGGGACCCTCGTAACGGATCTGGGAGACTTCAGGAAACGCGGACATGGGACACACTTTCTCTCATGAGTTGATGACAACCTGTGGTAACCACTCACAAACGACCGCCAGGTTACGACGGGAACTCATCGTGCCACATTTGGGCCGCGCTGGCAACGGGCGGGCGGGCCGATCGGGACGGCCCTGCCCGCTACCGGTCGAGCTGGGACGGGGCCGACGGCATCGTGCGGCGATGCCCGTCTCCGTGCCGCAGGGCGGCCAGACGGTCGTGACCGACCACGTGCGGTACGAGTTCGGACCGCCGGAACCCGGGACGAAATGTCGCTCACGCAAGAGCGTCAAGACGCGACGAGGTCTTCTTCGTCTTCTTCTCCGCGTTTTGACGCCTTGGCGTGAGCTCTCTTCTGACGCGTACCCAACCGCACCAAGATGCGAAAGAGAAAACGCCCTGACCGAACGATGTGACGCAACGGCTGACGCCCTTTCTCCCACGCGACGCCCTGCGTACGATGGCGGCATCGCACCATCGAAGGAGAAGGGGAATGGTCAGAGAGCTGATACGCTGTCCCTGGGCACTGGCCGGGAATGAACTTTACATCGCTTATCACGATCAGGAGTGGGGGGTGCCGGTTCACAATGACGGCAAACAGTTTGAGTTCCTGGTTCTGGAAAGCGCGCAGGCCGGCCTGAGCTGGTCGACGGTGCTCAACAAACGTGAAGGCTATCGGCAGGCATTCGCCCAATTCGATCCGCAGCAGGTGGCTCGGTTCACTGCCCAGAGAATTGAACGCCTCGTGGCCGACTCGAGCATCATTCGCAATCGGCAGAAGATCGAAGCGGCGGTCAATAACGCGCGGGCGTTTCTCCAGGTGCAGGAGGAAGTAGGGAGCTTCAGTCAGTACATCTGGCAGTTTGTCGACGGCAAGCCAATTCGAAACCGCTGGCGAAGACAGGAGGAAGTGCCCGCCTCGACTCCCGTATCGGATGCCCTGAGCAAAGACCTCAAGCAGCGCGGCTTCAAATTCGTCGGCACGACCATCATGTATGCCCACATGCAGGCGGTCGGCATGGTCAACGACCACCTCGTCAGTTGCCACCGCCACATGGCCTGCTGCGCCTAGCATGTGGGCGGCCGGGTTGGGCATGTCGGATGACAAGAAGATGCGATGACAAAAAGATGCGAGGCTCGGACAGATCTGTCGGCCCCTCCGTTTCTCCGGCCTCCACGATCCGAGACAGGAGGTAAATCGTTGGGTTCGCCGCCACGACGGCGAGGCGAATTCGGCTGTTCCCGGGCGAGATCGCTTCGGCACACCTTCCAGCAGGCCCGCCGCATGACCGTGGTTGCGAGGCCTCACACGGGCTGATTGCAAGATTGGTCTTCAGGGGGATCATGGCAATTTGCACGATTGTGCGCTATGCTGGAAGTGGCCCAGTACAAGGAAACGAACCTGATGGACGCTCCCAGAGAACTGCAGCAGCGCGAGACGGCGATTCTCGATTCGATCAATGAAGGGGTTTTCACGGTCGATCGGGACTGGCGGGTAACTGCCTTCAACAAGGCGGCCGAGCGAATCACGGGGGTGCCGCGTCAGCGGGCCGTCGGCAGCACCTGTTGCGATGTCTTCCATGCCAATATTTGTGAAGCCAGCTGCGCTTTGCGCCGGACAATGACCAGTGGCCGACCGGTCGTCAACGCCACGGCTCACATTGTCAATCACCAGGGCCAGCGCGTGCCCATTCGGATTTCCACGGCGCTGCTGCTGGACGCGCAAGGAGCCGTCGTGGGGGGGGTGGAGACGTTTCAGGACCTGACTCAGGTGGAGCGACTTCAGAAGGAACTGCAGGCCAAATACACCTTTGAGGACATCATCGGCCGAAGCCCGGCGATGATGCAGTTGTTCGAGTTCCTGCCGCAGATCTCCGAGAGCAGCAGCACCGTCTTGATCGAGGGGCCCAGCGGCACGGGGAAGGAACTGTTCGCCCGCGCCATTCATAACCTGTCGTTGCGCAAGCGGAGGCGGTTCGTCGCCGTCAACTGTGCGGCGCTCCCGGATACCTTGCTCGAGAGTGAGTTGTTCGGGCACAAAGCCGGGGCGTTTACCGATGCCAGGCGTGACAAACCGGGCCGGTTCGCCTTGGCCGACGGCGGCACGATCTTTCTGGACGAGATCGGCGATATTTCGCCTGCCATGCAAGTGCGACTGCTGCGGGTCCTCCAGGAGCGAGTGATCGAACCGTTGGGAGGCGTACAGACAATCCCTGTGGATGTCCGCGTGGTGGCCGCCACGAACAAGGATCTTGCCGCACTGGTTCGAACGGGTTCCTTTCGCGAGGACCTCTTCTATCGGATTCGCGTGATTCATTTGAAACTGCCCAGGCTCTCCCAACGCAGGGAAGATATCCCGCTACTGGTCAATCACCTGGTCGCCAAGTTCCGCCATCTGCAGAGCAAGGACATCGTGGGAGTCTCGGATGAAGTGATGGCGAGACTCATGGATCACGACTATCCGGGAAACGTTCGGGAGTTGGAGAACATCATCGAGCAGGCGTTTGTGCTTTGTCGCGGGAGCGAAATTGAGCTGAATCACCTGCCGCCCGAACTGCGACCAACCACCAGCGCCCGGCAAGAGGAATCCCGCCCGATGAGCCTCCGCGCCATGGAACGGTTCTTGATCTGCGAATCGTTGCAACGCCGCAGGGGGAATCGCACGCAGGCGGCGCGCGACCTCGGCATCAACGTCAGCACGCTCTACCGAAAGATCCGGGATCTCGGACTCGAATCGCCTCAGGTCGACGGACGAGGCCGACGCGCGTAACACGGATCGCCGCCACGCCTGCCGACGCTGGAGAACTGTGGCCGTAGCCCCCGCGACCCGCTCCCCACCCAGAGTGTCATTAAATAGTGCGAATTGCAATTGTCTCGGTTGCTATATTGTTGCAAATCGCCCTGTTGCCGTAATCGTCATCCGTGTTTGTTTAGTGCTTTAAGTCGTTTTTTAAAAACGGTTTACGTTGGTTCTGGCAGGTTCCGGTGGGAGTCTGGCACGCGCCGTGCGTTGAGAGGCTATGGTCGTGCCGAGATGCCGAGCGGAAAACGCTCAGCTGCTGATCCGCCGCTGGGCGCGGCACACCTACGTGTGAGCCGGCCGAAGATTCTAACCCATGCGGTAGTGCAGCCATGAAAGTTGCCGTGCCCGATTGGCAGGGCCGTGTCTCGCCGGTGTTTGATGTGGCCGAGCAGATTCGGCTGGTGGACTTGGAGGATCAGGGGGATGGCGGACATGCGGAGATTCTGGGGAGCACCGCTCCGCACCAGCGCGCCCGGCGGATGACGGAGCTGGGCGTCGACGTACTGATCTGTGGCGCGATTTCGTGGCCGCTCGAGGCACTGCTGGTGGCCCAGGGCATTCGCGTCATTCCGTTGATTTGCGGCGAGGTGGCTGACGTTGTGCGCGCCTTTCTGGATGGGACGCTCGGTGACCAGCACTTTGCCATGCCAGGTGGTTGCCGAAAGCGGCGGCAGGCGCGCCACCGCCGGCGTCGGTGTGATGGTCTGTCTGATGAGGAGATCCCATGAAAATTGTTGTTACTGCCCAAGGTCGTGACATGAACAGTCTGGTTGATCCACGGTTCGGTCGCGCTCAGTACTTCCTGCTGGTTGACACTCTCACCGGTCAGTTCACCGTTCATGACAACCAGCAGAATCTCCATGCGCCGCAAGGGGCAGGGATCCAGGCGGCTCAGGCGGTTGTGCAACTGGGAGCGGAATCGCTGGTAACCGGACAGGTCGGTCCCAAAGCGTTTGCCACGCTACAGGCGGGCCAGGTGGCGGTTCATTGCGGTGCCACCGGAACGGTGCAACAAGCAGTGGAGGATTTTCGTGCCGGGCGATTACAGCCTGCCGCGAAGGCCAATGTGCAAGGGCACTGGGTGTGACGTTGTGTGCGGAAGCTGGCGTGTTCACAGACAAGAGGCACGCGTGTGGCTTCCGCGATTCCAACCTTAACTTGAATTGAAGGAGACCTGACTGTGCCACGAGGTGATGGAACTGGACCGATGGGAGCGGGTGCGACAACGGGCCGGGGCGCGGGGTACTGCGCCGGCTTTGCGGTGCCTGGCTTTGTGAACAGGGTGTTTGGTGGCGGTTTTTCGGGCCGCGGCAAGGGAGGCGGG
>JBGSHS010000290.1:0-8547 GCA_041752115.1 Pirellulaceae bacterium
GCTGACAACCACGTCACGCCTTCACCCCACAAGGACCGGTTCACCGCCGGTCCTTCTTTCTTGCGCATCGAACCCTGCCCCCCCATCACGTTAGTTCAACCAAAACGAGCCAACACCCGGCAAAGAATTCGGGCGGCAGCACAGCCTGCCAATGCTCGCAAATTGCCACAATTCAGGCCTTCGAGTGGAGTTGCGTGCCCAGGCCGGACTTCGCAAAGTCCAGCCCATTCAGGGATCCCAGCCGATGGGCCAAACGAAACATCTGTAATCTGATTGCAATCGGTACGATGGCGAGGTTATGATGGGACGTGAATCGGATACTGAATGCCGATGTTGTTTCTCTGGTGGTTTGGAGACAATGGACAACCGAGCCGCGAGTCTATCTCAGTGGGAGATTCGCTATGGTACGCACCCTCGTAGATTGCCGGTCCGAGAGATGTCGATCGCACGTTCTCTCCGTCTCGTCCCCGTGCCGGCTTTCGCTCGCTCTGATCGTCTTTCTCTTGTTCGTGCACAACATGGCCGTGCGGGGCGAGGAAATCGGGGTCACTGATCCCATAGATTGGACCGGTACATTCGCGGGAATCCGGCATGGACCTTCCTATGTCGCTCCGCCTGGCAGCTGGGAGTTCGTGGAAGAAGACAATCACATCGGAATACCGAATGAAGTGAGCGAAGTTCCGGTCGGAGGTGATAGCTACTACGTCTGGCACTATGGTGAGGACGGGGAGTCGTATGGATTCATCAGCGCCAGCGCTCGGACAGCTCCCTACGGATTCAACGGGAGCAATGCGAGCTACAACTGGTATGATCCTGCGCTCACGTATCAAGCGAATTCGGTTCAAGTGGGAGGCTATTTCCGCGATGAACTGTATTTCCAGACAGTAGACGGTTCACCAGGCTACCTCGAGTTTGATTTCCATACGAATTTCTCGCTCGAACTGTATGAAGGTGAGTCGGGTGTGCCCGAGGGCTCCTACGCGAAGTTCCAGGTCCACCTGCTCGGCTATACGGGTGAGGGAGAATACGGCTCGCTTTTCGCGATCTTGGACAATTTCGACCGGTCGATTGAAGCCGGTGGAGGACCGAACTACCTGGACTTCGACGATACGATTACCCTCTCGACGAATGCCAATGGACATCTGCTCAAGAGTGGTTGCTTCATACCTCTGTCGTTCACCGCCTGGACTTACACGAACAACGGAGAAATCGACTGGCTGCATTCGGTCGGGCTCGACGCCGTGCGAGTCTATAATGCAGCCGGCGAACTACTTGGGTCCGATCAGTACACGTTGATCAGCCCGAATGACCAGTACTTTCCTTTCAACAACGAAGTCCCCGAACCGGCGAGTCTGATGACGTTTGCACTTGGATTGATCGGGCTGACGATCCTGATTCGCAAGCGTGGCATCGGCCGACGGGCGGCATGATCTGCTGTCGCGACGGTGGTGCTGCTGTTCGATTCGTGCCAGCGATCCGGCGTCGTCGCGCAGCAGGTGACGTTCGGGTCGTCGAAATAGCCTTCTGCGCCCGCCGGTTCTGCCAGGTACCACATTTTGAACAGCTTCTCATGCTCGTCATAAATGACGCTGCCGAACAGCTCCGGCCTCCAGCCGTCCCGCGGTCGATCGGCCTTCCATAGGGGATTGAGCGGGTGTTTCCTGACCTGGTGCAACGTGAAGCTGATGCGTTGGCTCGCTTGCACCAGTACGCGATCCGTGAAGAGCTGTGCGCGATTGCCCGCATCAAACGGTGACGTGGCAGAGGCACATTCCCCCAGCAGCACGGCGGGTGTTTCACGTTCTGGCGAAGGGGCCGGATCGGCTAGCTGAGTGAGGCAGGTCCAAGTGGTGATTCCGGCAAGAAACGTAGACATGTGCGTCATCTCTCACGTTTTTTGACGATCGATTCGATCGGTGCCAAAGATACGGGCTCTGACGCTCTTGGCGTCGGCGCGGCAACAGCCCAATCTGCCACCGTGCCAGCAGGGCGCCTTCGGTGCGAACAACACGTCACCACGGCACGTTCATTGCTGTGACTGCCTAGGGGCAAGAAACCGTGCAGGATTCAGCAGGTTTCCATGCAATCCTTTTCCGGATCCAACCGGAAGGGGTGCGCAAATATTGCACACTTTCGTATTGGTGGGGGGTTTGTTCAGGTGATTGTCTTGTGTCATCCTTTCTCGAGGAGTGTGAAATGAGAAACGTACTTGTGTCCATGGCCGCCGCATTGACAGTTTCGATGGCCGCTAACTGTTCGCTGCCCGCTGAGGTGATCTCCATCGACATTACGGTTGCACCCAATGTGATCAACATCGCGTCTTCGGCGACTGTGGTTACGATTCACACTGATATTCCCTACAGCGCTGTGGCTGGGGCAACAGTAACACTGAACGGAATCGAGATTTCCTGGTGGAAGTCGGATAATCAGGGAAATTTTGTCGCGAAGTTTGAGGCCGGGGAAGTGAAGGGCATTGTCACACCGGGGACAACTGCCACGCTTACCCTCTCCGGAGAGACAAGGCTTGGAGATGCCTTTTCTGGCTCGGACGATGTAGAAGTGATTGCCGTCAAGAAAAAGGGGTGACCAGCGGCCGCCAACGACGCTGTCAGCACGAGACGAGCGAGGTCGCGTCGTCAGTGCGTGCCAGAAACGCCCCTAGCCCACCGGAGACGGGCATCACGGCAGCCTGGGGCGCAGCGAAACGCAGACTCAGGAAAGCAGGTATGAAGAGCCGGCAACAGTGTTAACTGAGGCGTCTGAACCGCAGAATATCGAACAAGGAATGTCCAATTACCAACTGAAAATCCCCATTTCGGTTCCCGTGATCACTCGACTGTCGCTCACGCTATGGCGTTTTTTCCTGCTCAATTCTGCGGCTCTTGGTTCGATATTCTGCGGGTTTCTGCCGGGATCTTCATGTTCTCATTGCCGTTCTGACTGTGGGGAGCGTGAGCGAAGTGACAAGGGCCGTCGAGGGTGGTAGAATCTCCGCGCTGTGGGGCTCGATGTGGGGGAGCGCCGAGGTGGCCGCTTGAGTCGGTGAGCCGGAACTGTGATTGCCGTCGGCTGACACGGTGCTAGAAACTCTGGAAGGCCGGTGGCGATTGAGGTGGCCCGACCGAATGGATGGTCCTCCGGAGCGGCTGGCGATGATGGTCCCTCGGTCTTCGCCGCATCGGCACTGGGATAACAGAGGGCGTTACGCTGGACTGATGAGGCACCACCTATGCAACGACACTTGCACGGTCGACTGATCGGATTGCTGAGCGGACTGCTTCTATGCATCGTGACGATGGCTGGTTGTGGATCGGAAGCGGATCTCGGGCCGCCCATTCGGCGCGAAGATGCGGAGCGAATCAAGTCGGGGATGAGCCTGACGGAGATCGAAGCGATACTTGGTCCGTCACGAACTGCCACGAGTGTGGAGCGGAAGCGGTTGGACGAGATCGCAGAGAAGATGCCGGCTCGGGCACGTGATTCGCTAACTGGTAATGAGACCGATCTCGGATGGGGCAATTCGAATGCGTCGCTGGCCGCGCGTTTCAATGCGGAACAGCGTTCGTTCATCGTCTCCTGGCACGTTGGAGATGGTCCGCCGCCCGGTTCCGCCGGCGGCCCGCCTCAGCCACCGGAAGCGCCGAAGGTGCATTTTCGGGACATGAGCAAACCGGGGGGCAGCAGTCCCGGTAAGTGAATCACGAAGTGCGCGAGCAGTGAGATAAGGTGGCTCACGATCCCGGCACGTCGGGTAACGGCGGTTTCGTTTCCTTGTTTGCGTCTTCAGGAGTCGACGAGACCGCTGCACGGTATTCGTCCAGTTCGCGTGTGAGCTCTGTTCGCTTGTCAGCCAACTGCGGATCGTCGGGGAGGGCGGCAATCGCTTTCTCTTGTGTCGCTACAGCTTCGCGGGGGTCCCCCGACATGAACTGAAACAGGGCCAATAACTGGAGTGCACGGGCGTCGTCGGGTCGGTTCAGATTGACCAGTTGCTGAGCTCGCGAGAGGGCCATCGCCAGATCAGCTGGCGAAACGTCCGAGAAAGCCAACAGGCCTTCGCATGCGTGCCGCAGCGTATTGATGAGGTCTCGTTGAGATGCCTCGTCTCCCGCAGTTGCCGTGACGACGCGCGCAAATCCATCGATTGCCTGCTGACTGGCATTCCGCCAGCGTGACAGATCGCCGGACTCCTGAAAACCCAGCATGGCGCGGTTGTAGCAAACGGCCAAGTCACGCTGAAACTGGATATTGGCCGGGTCTGTTGCGGTCAGGCGAACGGCCACCTCAATAGCTGCCTCGAACGACTTGATCGCCTCTGGCGTTCTCTCACACAGCAATTCCACGCAGCCCACTTTGCACTGATTCACAGAAACAGTGCGTGAGAAAGTGGTATTGAGTGGGTCGGCATCTGAGAGTTGGCGAGCGATGTCGAGCGCCTCGCGATAGGCCGTCTCGGCCTCTTCCATTCTGCTCAGGGCCAACAGGGTGTCCCCTAGCTTGGCCAATCCTGCTGAGAGGTCGAATTTCGCCGCAGCACTCGCCATATCCTTTTCGGCGATGCGGCGGGCGATGACCATCCCCGCCTCGTAGTTTTTCAGCGCCTTCCCGGGCTCGCCCTCTTGAAGACAAATATCCCCCAGCCGATCCAGTGCAATCGACAGGTCCCGTTGCAGCTTCAGGTCGTCCGGTTCCTCAGCCACCAGGCGTTGCGTGATCTGCAGCGACGATTCGTAAGCGGTGCGAGCATCTGCGGTGCGTCCCAATTTGAGATAGACGCTTCCCAGTTTGTCGTAGCCGATGGAGAGGTCCGAGAGTTTCTGCGGATCGGCCGGTTCGTGCGGGCTGTCGCCGTGCGCCCGCTGCATCGATTTCTCGTAGAACTCCAGAGCCGATTCGTACCGTCCCTGCTGCATTTGCAGATCACCCATCCGTTCATAGCTGAGGGCCACGTCGCGGTGCGCAGCAACGTCGTCCGGTCGCTCATCGGACAGCGCAGTTGCCAGGGTTAAGGCCTGTTCAAAGTCCTTGACGGCTTGCTGCGTTTCCCCCAGCTGTGTGCGGATGCGGCCAAGCTTATCAAACGAAAACCAGAGGTCACGGCGCACCTCGCGATCGTCGGGATCCTGGTGAGCGAACTGCTGCGTGATGGCCATCGACTGATTGTACGCATCCAGCGCCTCAGATGATTGGCCCAGGGTCACGTAAACATCGCCCAGCCGATCCCAGGCCACCGCCATATCACGACGGAACATGGCAATGTCAGGGCGAGCCTTGACCAGTTCGCGCGTAATCTGCAGACTTTCCTGAAACGCTGCCAGCGCCCGCTGAGTGTCTCCCACGAGGATCCAGCGATCGCCGATCGACACCAGATTCACCGCCCGTTCGCGATGAGCGTTGAGTGCATCGGGTTCGAGTGCCACGATGCGGTCGAGCAGAGTCATGTTTTTGTCCAGAATCTCCCTGGCGATGGGGAGGGCGCCGGGAATGCTGCGCAGCCGCAGCGGGACCTCGTAGGTCAGTTGGTTAATGGCATCGAGTGCCAGTTGCTTCTGTTGCCGAGCGAGCTTCCATTGGCGTGCCGCCTCCCGCCACTGGTACGCGGCAAAAGCACTGATTCCCAGCAGCAGGATAGCGACCCCTGAGGCCCACAGGGTGGCGTGCCGGAATCTCCGCGCTCGCTGATAATGCTCTTCGCGTTGGCGCTGGAGCGTTTGTGCCAGCTCGCGTTGGTCGTGGCTCCGCAAGGCCTGAGCCAGTTCCGCCGCACTCGGCCACCGATCAGCCGGCTCCTGGCAGACGCAACGGCGGATATCACCCCTGAGCACATCGCTTGACAGCTGCATCTCCCAGTCACCCGTCAGCGGTCGATCAAGATCACCGACGACAATCTGGTAGAGCGTCAGGCCGAGACTGTAGATATCGCTTTGCGGCGAGGCCTTTCCGCCATGCCGCAGCTCGGGCGAGATGTAGTCCCACGTTCCCACGACACCGTCGTCATGCGAATCCGAGATGCTCTTGAGAAACTCTGGATCCTGAGTGGCTCCCAAGCCGAAATCGCTCAGCTTCGCCTGAAGCGCACCATCTTCACGACGCGTCAGCAGGATGTTGCCAGGTTTGATATCGCGGTGAAAAATCCCGGCGGCGTGGACCGTGTCCAGCGCGTCGGCCACCTGTGCTACTAATTCCAGACGCTCAGTCAGCGAAGGGGCCGTGTTGAGCCACTGGCACAGTGACGGGCCGTCAACATACTCCATCTCCAGGTAATGCGGTGGGCGTTCTCCCTCGGTCACATCAAAGACTACAACAATGTTCGGATGAGCGTAACGCCGCAAGCGCTTGAGCAGGCGAGCCTCGCGTTTGAGCGCCGGCAAGCGATCGCGTTTGAAGCAGAATTTGAACACCTGGAACGACTTGTCGCTCAGATTGTACGCCTTCCAGACTTCACCGAATGCCCCTTCACCAAGCTTCTCGCGGAGCAGCCAGTTCGATTCCGGTACCACGACGCCGCTCGCTGGCCGCCACCCCAGTTCCTCGGCGGCACTTTCCGCCGGCCATCCCTTGGCCGTGGCTGGAGGAGCGGACAGCAATGCCGCACGCTCCTCGCCTACCTCACACACCTCATAGCTGTCTTCGACACCTTTGAAACGATACGGTCCGTGGTTGCGCCAACCCAGTTGCTCGAATCCAGGAAAATCCTCCGGGCTGAGAATGGCCCTCGCATCATCGAATACCGCTCGGCTCAGTAATACTTGATCCCCCTGAGCCAGATCCAGGATTCGGGCAGCCGTGGATACCTGCAGACCATAGACATCCACCAGCTCAGTCCCTCGGCGGTCCAGTTCCAGGACCACCTGTCCCTGATGAACTCCCGCACGCATCGTCGGCAATTCGGCGACACTCTGCCGCTCCTGACGCATCGCCCGCTGGGCATGCAGGGCGAACTTAACCGCTTCGGAGGGGGCGGCGAAGACGATCAACATCGAGTCGCCGACCGTCTTGATCTCGCGCCCGTCGAACTCCGAAAGCACCTGCCGCATGACCTGATAGTGCCGCTGGACTAACTCCGCGGCCCGGAGGTTACCCAGCTGGGTCTGAAGCCTGGTCGAGCCCACCAGGTCGCTGAAGAAGATTGTCAACACGACCGTTTCATGAGACTGACGGTACCGCTCCAGCTCTTCCCGCGCATCGTCCCCGAGCATCACATAATCATCGGGCGGCGAGCCGCCGTGTATCAGATGCTTGAACGAGCTCGACTTGCGTTGAGCCATGGAAACGCCGTTGATCGGTTCTCGTGTCATCCTCCGGCAGGACACATGCACCTGGCCGGGTCCCGGGGACCACTCCCTCTCCTGGCCACATTATAGCACGGAGGCGAATGCACACGAGCGAACTTGACGCTTCGGAGCCCACAGGGCGGTACCAGCCCCGACATTCCGAAGCGACGAGTCGCCAAAGGCTCAGGCCGCTGTGCCGCGAAGAAGACGAGGCACGGCGCGCCGCCGGCAGGCAGCCCGGTAGTCTGCTGCAGACGCGGTGCAAGCCGCATCGACAACACGGAAATGGGGCTCACGCTAAGGCGCAAGGAGCAGGTTCTGACTTCTGTGTGCCGGGCCGGCTGCCTTCGCAAGACGCCACAAACGACCTCGACTATGGATGAGCCGTAGCTGTCGTATGACTTGGCTGTGAATTCGCTCGTTTCGGACTCGGCGGCCCGAAGATGTAGACGAGCGGCGTGGGCCGGATCAGTGTCTCGAACATGACGAGCGACACACCGGTCACGATGACCATTCCGCCCAGTGTGGCGGTCCACCAGGCACTGTTGGCCGGCTGAACCCACCACATGAGATACGGAATCAGCGGCAAGTGCGCCAGGTAGATCCACAGCGCCGTGTCCGCAAAGTAACGACTTAACCGCGTTGGTCGATCCAGGTAGAGTTGGAAGAAACCAATAAAGCCACAGGCTGTATAAGCCGCACCAATTCCGTAGGACGCGAATCCGGCGATGCGGACCCAGGCGTAATAAGGATCGTCGGTGCTCACCGCGTACAGGTCCGCCAGATGCTGCGAGAGCGCGAATCCAGCGATCCCAATCACGAAATTCCAGAGCCAATGTCGCGCCAAGTCGGCCAGATGATCGCGCAGGCGGAAGATCCACCAGCCGACAAGGAAGAACAGGAAGTAATACGGTTCATCGGCGTAGTATTGAACAAGGAAATCGGGAAAGGGGGCTGAGAACCCAATAGGGTTGGCTAACGACCAGCCCATGAATCCATGAGCATGGAGCAGCGCCGGCAGCGTCATGAGCCCCACGATCAGGGCCAGCACATTGAATCGGATCAAATAGTATCCCGTTCGATCCGTGACTCGCAGGGCCTTCTGCGAAATAGGCAACGAGATCAGCTTCACCGCCAGTGGTCCGACGGTGACGAAGATAAGCAGGTACCAGAGGAACCACAGATGCTCGAGATTCAGGTGCCGCGATTGGTTGCCGAACAGGGAGTTGGACGACGACCGCGAAGGCATCTCCATCATCGCAGCGGGAGGGGC
>JBGSHS010000291.1:0-20188 GCA_041752115.1 Pirellulaceae bacterium
GCGGCGGACGCGGCCGGCGCGGCGGACGCGGCCGGTTTGCCGGTCGTCGGTTCATCGGCCCGAACCAGTTCCGGACCGAGATCGGCCGGATCCACGCGCACCAACTGGCGATTGATCCGCTGTTCGATCCGAGTCAATTCGGGGCCTTCTTCGGGGGATACGAACGAGAAGGCCACACCTTCGCGACCCATGCGGCCAGTGCGTCCGACACGGTGCACGTAATCGTCGCAGAACTGGGGAATATCGTAGTTGATGATGTGCGAGATGCCGCTCACATCGATTCCTCGGCCCACGACATCGGTGGCGATCAGGAACCGCAACGTGCCGCCACGAAATCGTTCCATGACGGTGTCGCGTGCACCCTGTGTCATGTCGCCATGAATACAGGCCACACTCTGCAGGTTCTTATGAAGCCGCCGATACAGAGTTTCGGTCCGCCGCTTCGTGCGACAGAAAACGATCGTCTGACGAGGGTTCTCGCGGGCAATCAGTCGCACTAACAGATCGTACTTCCGCGTGTGCTCGACGGTGAAGTAGTATTGGTCGATGGTCTCGACCGCGATGTCTTTGGGCGAGAAATTCAACATCTCCGGTTCGTACATATAACGGCGTGCCAGCCGCTCAATCGGGGGCGGCACGGTGGCGCTGAGCAGCAAGGTCTGGCGATCTTCCGGGCACTTGCGCAGAATCTTCTCGATGTCGGGACGAAAGCCGATATCGAGCATCCGGTCAGCCTCATCCAGTACCACGATTTCCAGCTCGTTGAGAACCAGTGTCTTGCGACTGATATGGTCCAGGACGCGCCCCGGCGTACCGACGATCACATCGGCTCCCTTGCGCAGTTTGTCGATCTGACCGCGAATCGGCTTGCCACCGTACAAGGCGACGCAGTTAAGATGCCGATTGATCGATAGTTTCGCCACTTCGCCACGCACCTGAACAGCCAGTTCGCGCGTCGGGACAAGCACCAGCGCACGAGGGCCTTTATTGGAGTGGATGTCCAATACTTCGATGATGGGAATGGCGAACGCGGCAGTCTTGCCAGTACCTGTGTGTGCCTGTCCCACAATATCGATGCCGTCCAGAGCCTTCACAATCATCCCGGCTTGAATGACCGTGGGAGTCTGGTAGTCGGCGCGTGTGAGCGCATCGAGCATCGTGTCGGAGAGCGACAAGTCCTGGAACTCAAGTGTCTTGGTCTTGCTGGGACGTTTCTTCTTGGCGGCCAATGCTGACATGAACTCCCGTATTGTTTCTCGTCCGACACTGCGCACCAGCCTGTCAGCACATTGACTGGTCAGGATTCTGGCCTGTCAGGACGTTGGCCGGCCACCGGAGCGGTGACGCGGCGGGTAGCTGCCTAGGTGGGCCACGCAATCAGGCGCGGACGAGGGAAGGGGGAAGGCTGGATCGTCCCATCGCTGAGGGGAGTGCCGAGCGCTCTGTATCGGCGCCAATTCCGCTACCGTGTCCGACCTGCGTTATGGGGTGCGAACTCCAGGTTGTAACTCTAACAACCAGCCGTCTTTGGGTCAACGGTGGAGAGCAACCGTGGAGAAACGCCTGGAGGTCGCCGGAATAGCAGCCTGTTGTGTGGCTGGGTCAGGTCCTGAGGTGCCCTCCGCCGCCTACGAGAAGTCTCGGCCAGTGCCCACTCGTTCGGCGCACAGCATAGGCCGGAAACGGCACCCATCACTCGGGCCGCATCCGGCCTTTCTCGTTGTAGTCGTGAGGTCCTCTGCGCGGGGGGCCGCGCACCGGATGATACCAACTCGTCGGAACAACTAGTTGGTCGTCGTTTTCGCACGCTTGGCAGGCGCCTTGGCAGCGGCCGGCTTGGCCTTGGTCGACCGAGCGGCGGCCTTGGCCGGCTTCGGCGTGGCCGTGGCCTTGGCCTTCGTCGATCGCGGGGCAGCTGTCTTCGGCTTGGCCGCGGCCTTGGCTTTGGGCGCGCAGCCGGCGCCGGTCTTCGGCGTGGCACAGGCCTTGGCCTTGGTCGATCGTTTAGCCGTTGTCTTCGGGGCGGTCGTGCTCTTCGCTGCCTTTGTCTTGGTTGCCATTAACCATGGCTCCTCGATAAGCGACGTCCTACTGTCGTCCCTGCACCACTGGCCCCCGGACGTCTTCAGGGTGCCCATGGAAAACCCTTGCTCGCTTTCGCAGACAAGGTTGCGGCACGCACATTCGCGCCGCATTTGACTCACGTCCGTCGAGTGCTTCGAGCTGTTGTTGACGGGGTTACCACCGTCATCGGCCACAGTTGGAAAACACCTAACTCGCGCCATTGAATCAACTTTGCAGGTCTTTCGTCAAGGCGAATTCATGGACTTCACAAAAAAAACCGTCAGCGCGCGGATTTCGACAACATCTTGCACAATGACGGCAGTGACCCAGTCCAAAGCCAACAGTGACACTCTTCAGGTCCCCCACAGCGGTCGCGTCACTGACGCACAAACACAAAACCAACACCGGTCGATTCACACGTATCCGTCTGCTTGACCATTGGCAGCGCAGACCGCTGCTGCGCTGACCATCGCACAGATGAAAAGGAGGAGATGATGTTGGCGCGAGCGGTTGCCCGTCGCGGGCACAGCTGGGAATTCGAAACCGATGCCCAGTGGTAGCGCGTGGTCAAGACGCATGCTCTATCATGGTTCGGGGTTCATCCGTTGGCTGTCTCATCCCCGGTGCTCGATTTCATGAATGCGCACATTTCATACCTGATCCAGTTGCTGCTGACCGACGAAGAACCTGATGACGATCAGTTGGGACAATACATCAGGAGTTGTGACGCGGTTGGCGATGTGCTGCAGAGCGATGTCGTCGAACTGCTCGAGGCGTTGTTACAGCACGTGGCCATGCGAGAAGCGCCGCAGGAAAGACTGATCGATCCTTTGTTGTCGCATTTGGTGCAGCGGCAGCGGCAGGTGGGAGAACCTCTGGAGGATCCGCTGCGTGATCGTATCGTTTTGTTGTATCAGAAGTTAGGTGGATCTGCTTGGAGTTCCTGGAGACTTCTGCAGTGGCTTGCGACCGCTGCCCAGTGGGACGACCTGCGGGCCCTGACCGAGTGTCTGATCGCCGATTCGCCCGACGATCTACAGGCTGCGGCCCTGGTTCTCACCCCGCTGTTTCAATGTCGCGATTATGATCCGGCGGCGCTCTTCCCGCAGTTGTTTGCCGCCCTGCAGCACCTCAGTATTGCGGCACCGATTCTCGACCTCTCCAATTTCGTGACCCGCGCCGGATTGGTCGCTCAACATCCCGCGACAGGCCGCAGCGAAGGGTTGATTTCACTTCTGGGCAGTCTTGTGCAACAACTGCTGCGTGTGGAGGAGTCTCCCGCCTCGTTCGCTGAATCTCCGGAGGTCTTGAGCCGCAAAGTGGACGAATGTGTGGCCCTGGTCGTCTCCTTGAGTGACGCCTTGTCTCTGTTGGGCGAACGTCAAGCGGTGGGAAAACTGAGCCAGGCATTGGATCTGGGGCATCGGCGGATCCGCACCGCCGCTGCGGCCGCCTTGGCCAGCCTGGGCGAGTCGCGGGGCGCGGAGGTGTTGGTGAGCCTGGCTGCCGAACCTGTTTCGCGGCTCCGCGTGATCGCTCATGCCGAAGAATTGGGATTAGATCACCAAATCGATCCAAAATACTTGACGGACGAAGCACGTGCCGAGGCTCAGGTGGCCCTGGAGCTCTCGCAACCCACTTACTTCGGCCTGCCACCTGTGTCACTGGACCTGATCGGTTCCAGAACACTCTTCTGGCCTGGTTATGAAGCTCCTGTGTCCTGCTTCTTGTTCCGCTACGAGTACTGTTTCGAGACGGGACAGTACAGCAATGTCGCGATTGCCGGACCGTTGGTGCACGCTTTCGCCGCGGATCTGAATGATCTGCCGCCCGACGACATCTACGCTGTCTACGCCGGATGGCACGTCGAGGATGAGAGTGTCTTTGAAGTACTCCTGGATGCTCCCACAATCAGCCAGCGGGCCGAATGTGACCGGTTGGAACGTCGTCTGCGCGATGAGGATTATGAGGCGATTCAGAGCGTCATGCTGGGGTATTTCTTTGGCGATCGAGTGCTCATCGCACGTGCCCGGCGACAGGGGGTCGCAGGTGTCGTCGTGGTTGACGAGCGAGCCATCGAATGGCATCCCCAGCGGACGCAGAAGCACCCGATCGGTCCGCACGAAGCCTTCTGCATCTACAAGGGACGCCGCCTGTTACGATCGTTTAACGGCTGAACACCTCGGCGATTCAGACTTCGCCAGACGGGCAGGCCGAGAGTACGCCCCACATGCGCTCCACCCTCGACCGGCGTTTTTCCCAGTGAGCAGCCCTGCCACGACAGACGTGGAGAGATGCGCGTGATCGGTCAGCCCTGGGGTTTGAGGGGGGCCCCGCAGTGAGGACAAGTTTGCGCACGCATCGAAATCGCCTGCTGGCAGTCGGGGCATGGTCGCAGACTTGGGTGAGAAGGATGCTGCCCTTTTCGTCCCAGTACCGTGATCAGGACCACGAGGATCACGATCACCGGCACCCCGAGGACGAGCACGAGGATCAGTAACTCAACGAGGCCGATTCCGAACATCGCCTGAACCCTCCCGGTTTGCTGGTGAAGTGCGCACCGACACGCCCGCTGGCTGATGCAGCTGGCATGCCACATCGGGGTCGGAAAATGGTACATTGTTGCGGTTGACTGCCGCTCCGATTCCGTAACTGCTGGAATCCGCTGGCAGTGCGACGGGACCTGCCTGTTTCGCTTCACACCAACATGGCGTCTACTGATCCATGAGGAAAGCACCCATGCCCACCCGCCCTGTTCTTTGGACTCTTGTCTGGCTCTCCATCGCCCTGGGCACCGCCCCGTCGCTGGCGGACTCGCCAGTGCCAGAGGACTTTCCGCGATTCGTCGTGCCGGGTCAGCAACAGGCGATGGACAGTCTGCGGCAGCTGTTCTGGCTGCACTATCAACCAGCCGGCCCGCTGATCCCGTTGTGGGATGAATGGATGCCGATGGCGACGTTGTGGCCGGCTGTGGGAAACGGTCGCGAGCTGGAATCGATGCGGTTGCGATGGGCAGCGGCTCTCGCCTCGCGTGGCATGAACGACGAAGGCTACATCCTGACCCATCAGCACGATGGATTGGCTCATGCCGAAGGATGGCCCTTCCCGTTGTGGACGCAGGCAGGAGGGAACGGCTGGCATTTTCGTGGCACTGGGGTGGCCGGTTATGATGCTCCGCCAGCCACGCCTGACGGCTGGAGGCTGACACGAGCGGTTGGTGCTGGAGTCGGCGACAAGGGGTGGGAACTAGAGCTCACTCATCCCGCGGCCGAAATCGACACGCCCCCCTGCT
Organism: Pirellulaceae bacterium; assembly: GCA_041752115.1. Classification (GTDB taxonomy): domain Bacteria; phylum Planctomycetota; class Planctomycetia; order Pirellulales; family Pirellulaceae; genus JAJRVM01. The sequence continues at coordinate 5,357 of JBGSHS010000291.1, forward strand.
CTTTTGATGCACGGATTGCCCCCTGGCTACGACTCAACTGGTGGGCAACGGGCCTGGAGGGAGCGAACTGCTACGTGGAATGGACGACGACCGATCAGCCCGAGTACAGTCCTCAGCGGCGCGCCTATTTTTCGCCCGCCACGCGACGCGGGCAGGCACGCCTGTTCATGCCAATGGGAGGGGGCGGCGGCAAACTCGACACCAGTGTGGCGGAGACACGGACGATGATTCCGGTTTATCGATTGCCGCAATGGAAGGGCACGATCACCGGCCTTCGTATCGGCTTCGGAAATCCCGGCACGGCCACGCTGGTGATCAAATCACTGCATACGGCGTGTGACTCGCGGCACAACATCAATAACTCGAACTTCATCCGCGGGTGCCACGACTATTTCCTCTGGACGGCCGATTACACGTTCCTGCGCAGTCAGATCACCCGGATGCGCACCGCCATGCGGTTCATCATGCGGGAGTTCGACACGCACCATCGGCGCTGCGTCTATACGACCTGGCCAGGACATGAGGGGCGCAGCGGCGTAAGGATCGTCGATGGCGTCAAGCAGATCGTCGTGGGAGAAGGCATCGGCAGCAATTACTGGGATCTACTCCCCTTTGGTGGCGAAGATGCGCTCGGCACGATCTACTACTACGACGCCTTGCTGGATCTGGCTGAACTAGAGGAGCAGATCCTGGCGCACCCGCAGTGGTGTGTCGTCACGGGGGCTGATGCACTCAGGGCGGACGATCTGCGTCAACATGCCCGGGAGGTGCGAGAATACGGTTCCCAGCGGTTCTGGAATACGCAGACCGGCCGCTTCGGCACGGTCGATCTGGCCGGACAGATGCACGACTATGGATTCACGTTCCTCAATAACGAGGCGGTCTATTACGGTTTTGCCACGCCGGAGCAGTCGCAGAGCATTCATGCCTGGATAAGTGGCCAGCGGATGGTGGACGGTGATACATCCCAGGGGCCCGACATCTATCATTGGCGATTCGGGCCGCGCAGCACGACCAGACGAAATGTGGATTACTATTTCTGGGCCTGGTCAGCTCCCGAGTCGATTCCGTTTGGCTACCAGGTTCAGGACGGTGGAGCTGTATTGGGGTTCTCGTATCATGACCTGATGGCTCGGCTCTTCACCGCGGGGCCGGACGATGTGGCTCGTCGACTGGACGAGATCTGCACGTGGTTTGACGAAACGCAGAAAGCGGGTGGCTACCGCGCGTATTACAGCGATCCGGCTCACGGAACGATGCAGGGGGGGAATGTTCCAGGGGGGTTGGGAATCGACAAGGAGTTCTTCGAGTCGGTTCTGGTGCCCCAGGTAATGCTCTACGGTTTCCTCGGTCTGCAACCGACTGTGGACGGATGTACGATCTCTCCACGGTTGCCCTCGTCCTGGCCCTCCCTGACCATCACACGGGTCCACCTGCACGATCATGTGCTGGACATCGCGGTACAAGGGACGGAGGTCTCCCTGACCGATCACACGCCGGACGCGTCGGAGCTGACGATTGAGGTGCCTGAGGGCTGGCGCCTGAAACGGCTCTAGTGCTCTGTGACAGCTGAGTATCAGGGTGCCACTGGCAGAGCCCGTGCCACCCAAACCGAAAGTCGAGCTGTCACAAAGCACTCGCAACATGGCAAACAACAGAGATCTTCGAGCGACTCGCAGGGGTTGAACCGTTGGTGGCGTCGGTCACTAAGGCGTCCGAACCGCAGGATATCGAACAAGAAATGTCCAATGACCAAGTGGAAAAACCGCGTTTCCAGTCCTCGGCGATCGCTCGGCGCGTCGCTCACGCGATGTTTCCTTTTTCCTTCTGCGGCTGCCTGTGGGGTCTTCGGTGGTCTTGTATCGGCTTCTGAGCGGATTGGCTGCGGGCCTCGATTCGCTGCAGGAAGGCGAGGTGTGGGAGATTTAATCGAGTGCAACTGTCCTTGTCGTGTTACGGGTAGATCTTCGTGATTCCCACGACGATCCGCATCGGGCGAGGGTCGACGGTGAGCAGGCGAAACGATGCTTGCTGGAGGCCGGGAGGGAGCTGGACCGGGCGCTCTGGCAGCTCCACCAGCTCGCGATCTCCATCGCGTCGATACAGTGTGCAGCGGGATGATTCGTCCAGTACGAGTCGGTCACCGGAGTGCAGGCTGACCGGAAAGTGGATTGTCTGACCAGCCACTTCCAGCACGGGATCACGCAGCGGCTCCACAACGCGCAGAACACGAACGTCGTCGATATGGCATTGCACATCCTTTCCCGCTGGCAAGGCGTTGTAGTAGAGGTTCAATGCCGTAATCCGGCTGAGGTCCTTCAGAGTCTTGCTGCCCAATGGAAACTGGCAGTAACGCCAGCCAGTGAAATCGACACGGGTATACATGTCTTGCCATCCGCCCTCGGCATCGAGCAGTTGAAGTTTGAATAGCTGGCCACCACCATCTCCATGTAACCAGAACCCGATGGCCGCGAAGGTCGTCAGGTCCAGTGGCTCAGTGAGCGGTCGGCCTTTGAAGGACCAGCCGTTAGCATCCTGACGCCGACTGCTGGCCCGATAGCAGATACTGGCATTGCCCAGCCGCCGCGTCGTGGTGTCGGAGGTGAGAGACTGGATCACATCGGGACTGCAGCCGGTGGCGGTGGCGGCCTGGTCCAGGGCGAACGCCGTGACGGGGCCAGTGTCAGGCGACGAGGACGCGGCGAACGTGTCACAACTCTCCAGCGTGACTGCCGACGGAGAGTCATAAGCTTCCATCTCACTTCCGATCTGCTCCACGTCCAACTGGACGGCGAGCGTTGCTGGTTGAGTCAAGGGTCGCACGGGAAAGGACCAGTGGTTTTCCAGACCGTCGATTTTCGTGACGACGCGTGGCAGTTCGTCCTCTCGCCGCAGCAGCGACCAGTCGATCACTGTCTCCGGATTTCGGCCGCGGATGGGTTGACCGATAGTGATCACGGTGATCTCGGCTCGCGCGGGAGAGGCAGGCGATTCGTGCCAGAGGCACTGCAGAGCGTTCCTGCCGGCCGAGAGCTCCGGCACGGTTCCTTCGCACGGGACTCGCTGCACAAACTCACCGCGCTCATCATACAAGCGACAGTCGTCGAGCGACTCGAATTCCAAGAACATGCCGCTCGTCAGTTGGACTGGAAAGGTCAGAGTCTGGCCAGCCACGGTGATGGTCGGATGGTCCACTGTGGCGCTGCGGGTTGCCAGTGCGGTGATGGGGCCGACGAAACACGTGGTGGAGCCCTGTGGTGGGATGTTGTTCAGGTACAGGGTGAGACCGCTGACAGCCTGTCGCACCAGTGGAGATCGGTGCAGCACGCAATGAGCGCCGTAAGGCCACTGATAATCGTGATAGCCGGCGGCATCCCGTTCGCGCAGAAACAGCTCAAAGTACCGCCAACCGGTGAAGTCCAGATGAATGTGGTGGTCGTCGAGCGTCAGAAAATACTCGGGCAGGTTGGTCAATTGCACATTCAACAGCGCGCCCGATCCATCACCATGGACCCAGACCCCCAGCGCATCGAAGGAGGACAGGTCGACTGCGGGATCGAACTGCTTTGCCACGCGCGCCCATGCTCCCCGCGGAGAATCGCTGCTGTTGGCTGCGGTCAGTTGCAGGGACGCCGCGGGCGATTCGGGCCGTTGGCCTTCGTGCACCGGACCGGCATGGGGGGCAACTGACAGACGCACGTGCGGAGCGGACGTGGGCGGGTGGAAGTCGTCTGGTGACGCGGGATTGGTCAACACCAGGCCCGTTGCTGCTGCATCAGGTGCCGTGGCGTATAACGCCTCCAACCGCAGCCGCAGCGGCTGGGCGGAGTAGCGGTTTGTGATGGACCAGCTGTTCGTGCCCTCCTGCCGCGTCACCTTGTGCTCCAGGTAGTCTGTGGGAAGAAATTCCCATTCTCCGTCCGCGGCCTGTCGCAAGCGGAATTCCTCGCGTTCTGCCTGCAGCTGTGTCTTGATCGCGTCGGTGAAATAGTGCGCCATGCGCAGCCGTTCGCACTGGCCGATCATCGTGAGGTACTCGTCCTGGCGGGCGTTGGACGGAGTGCCGGTCGCGGTGACGTCCTGGAAGGAGAGAGGCACGTCGTGAGCGAGCCCTTTGACGCACAGATACTCGATCTCGTCGGGCATCTCCAGGTTCCAATCGCGGTCGGGGCCGAGAATCACCCACCAGCCGAGTTGACCTTCGAGCAGGTATTCACGTCGATACTGCTCGACCGATCTCAGGTGATCGTCAGCGAACCGCTTCAGTCCCCATTTCGGATGATCCCAGGCTCCGACACGGGAATGGAACGGCCAGGAATGATGGTCCCAGCAGCTGGCTTCAACCAGCACGGGGCGTGCGAGGCGGGTGAAAATGGCCTGTCGCATGCGGGCGATGCCGTACCAGCTGCGCATCGCTTCCGCACCATCCATGTAGATCTGGTCCAGTCCGCACGTGTTGTAGACGTCGGCAATGCGCTGAGCGACGTCAGGGACCAGCGACGAGTTCTCGTCGGGCACGAAACAGCCATACCTTGTGTACATGTGTCGCACTTCGGCGCCCTGGGCGTGTGCCGTTGCCTGGGTACCGAAAGCGCCTCGCTGACAGGTGAAGAACCCGCATGGTGTGTCATTACAGATGGCCGAATAGAGAATCAGTTCGTCATCGATGCGGATGCAGTTGCCCCGACTCGAGTAGGCCCAGATCGTGGGGAAATCGCCCGGAGCCTCCACAGTCCTGACGTCGGTGTCGCCGGCCTGGAGAGCCGATGCCAGATGGAATGTACCGTCCGTGGCCAGCCGCAGATCGGGGATCGGACTGACCCAGCGATCGCCGGTATCAATGCAGCCGGTGAGGGTGTGGATGCCGACCTGTAAACCCGCTGAGTGGAATCGATCAACAACTTGTTTCAGCCCGTCGAGTCCGTGAGGGTAAAGATCCTGTCGGGGCTCGTAATGTCCCAGGCTTCGTTCCCAACCGGACAGGTGAATCGTGTCCAATCCAGCCCGCTGCGCCAGTTGAATCCACTGGTCGACGTCGTGCTCCGACACGGTGGCGAAAACATAGGAGCCGCGAATCGCAGAAGACTCGAGCGAGAACGGACCGCCTGATCGCGAGTACGGAACCCGCTCGTCGTGCACCAACTCCTGCAACGTCTGGAGCAGCTTCGGTGTGGGGCAGGCTACCAGCGCCGCACGTCCGTGTCCGAAGTCGTGCTCACGAGACACACTCGCGGTGAGTGTGGGAGGGTTGCCCGAGACGCTGGGCAACGTGGCCAGGTCGAGTGTGCGCAGGCAGACGGCGAACTGCTCATCCGCCGCGAGTCCCGAGGTATCGTTGACCCACTGGCAGGTGTGGAGTCGCAATTGCACGAATGTCACCTGCTCCACCGACGGCTTGTCCACTGCTTCGAGCCGCACGACGAAATAATGCGGGCGCGGTTCGACCCGCAACGTGACCGTCGCATCAGCCGAAGCAAAGTGGAATTCCAGCTTGTCATCGACCAGTCGGCAGGCTGCTCGCTGATGCGTTTGTCCGCCTGCACTCACCGTCACCAGGGGCGTGCTCTGCCGCAGCAGGTCCTCGCCTGTTTGTTTATCGATCAAGGCGACACAGCGTCCTTGAGCGCTGATGGCCAGTTGAGCATCCTCGGTCTCATAGGTTGCCACGGCCGGCGCGAGCCGGGATTGGCGGGGAATGGTCTCATACGAGACGCGGCCGCCGCCGGAGTTGCCGCGACCTGCGAGTTGGCTGCGATACTGCTCGGCGATCTCCGCTCCACTCAGCGCGCGACCGAAGATCTTGACTTCGTCGATCAGCCCCTGGTGGCTGGCCGTTCCATTCCAGGTGCCGATCACGATATCGCCCTGCTGAGCGACAGGGTAATCCCAACGGCCGGACGCGACTTGTTGGCCATCCAGGTACGTCGTGATCAACGGACGCTCAAAGGAAACGGCCAGATGATACCAGCGCGACCGCTTCGGAGCGGAAATCAGCGGCACGCCAATCTCTTGCCACTGGTCGGGCGACTGGGACGCCGAGATGCCGGGGCGTCCCATGCGGAACGAACAGGCATCGTTGCTCACGAAGATCATGAAACCGCCAGGACTCCACGTTCCACCAGTCAGGATATTGGGGTACTGGCCGCTTCCTTCCCATGTTACCCACGCTTCAATCGTCATCGCGTTGGAGCCGTCGAGCGGGCGCAGCGGAGGGAGGACGATTTGCTCTCCCTGTCCGGTGAATCGCAACGCGGTGCCGAACTCGCCACGCACCCATTGGGCTCCGGTAATCTCCCCGTCATGGCCGCATCCGGACGCGTCGCCGGCCACATCTCCCCCGCCTTCCTCGAATTTCCAGCAGCCCAGCAAGTCCTTCTCGCCGTCGCTCGCTCCCTGGAGCGTACTGGTGACGACGAGGCACATCAGGCTGGCTAACGCAAAGTGAGAGACGGGCTTGCAGCGCATAGAACACCTGGCAGGGAAGATGCAATGGAAGGCGAGTACGTCGAGTCGTCACGCCACGACCGGCGGTTGTTCCCTTTCGTAACGGTCGATCACAGCACAGCCGCAGCAATCGCTCCACACATTGACGCTTGTACGGCACATGTCCAGCACGCGATCGACGGCAATAATGATCCCCTGCATTTCGATCGGCAGGCCGACTGCTTGTAGAATGATCAGCATCATGACCAGTCCGGCATGGGGAATTCCGGCAGCGCCGACGCTGGCCAGCAGGGCGGTTACCGCCACAATGATCTGCTGGCTCAACGGCAGGGAAACGCCAAAATGCAGCTGAGCGATGAAGAGCACGGCGACGGCTTCGTAAAGTGCCGTGCCATCCATGTTGACGGTGGCTCCCAAAGGCAATACGAACGAGCTGGTGCGGTTGTTGATCTTGGCTCGTTCCTCTACACAAGCCAGCGTCAACGGCAAGGTCCCGTTGCTCGACGCCGAACTGAAGGCGGTTAGAAGTGCTGGACTCATGGCCCGAGCGAACTCCCACGGGCTGCGCTTTCCCACCAGTCGCACAATCAAGGGAAGTACGACCAAGGCGTGGAGTGACAGCGCGCAGACGACAGTCAGCATGTACCAGCCAAGCGAGCGAAAGACCGCGGCGCCCTGCGTGGCGGTGGCGTAAAGCATCAAGAACAACACACCTAAGGGGGCCAGGCGGATGATCGCCATGGTCATCGCCATCATGACCTGGAACGCGTCCTGGAAGAAATCCCGCAGCCGCTGGGCTGTGGGGCCGCCCACCAACGTGGCAAAGATGGCGAATGCCAGGCTGAAACTGATGATCGACAGGAAGTCGGCGTGAGCCAAGGCGGCAAAGGGATTGGCCGGTATCAATGTCTCCAGTTGCTCAAACAGTACGTCGCCCAGGTCCGCCCTCACTGCCGGCACTTCGCCTGTGTTCAGGTTGAGTGATTGGCCCAGTCCAGGGCGAATCAGGTTGACCATCACCAGCCCGGTGACAATCGCCAGCGTGCTGGTGGTGACATAATAGAGAATCGTGCGACTGAACATGCGTCCCAGTTGCCCAGCCCCTCCCAAACCCATCACGCCCGACACGAGCGACGTGATGATCAGGGGGATGGCCACCATGTTGAGCATGCGCAGGAAGAGATTTCCGATGCGCTGGGAGGCGCGGCCGATCCAGCGAGCCCAGGAACGCCCGTGCGCTGCGAATAGCTGGGCCAGTTGCGGTTCCTTCTGAGCCAGCTGGTCGACGGTCGCGAAGACGCCCGGCTCACCGGTGAGCGTCGGATCGACCTGCAGGCGGCGTGTGGTTTCGTCCGCCGCCGTTACTGTGATCTCCACTCGGTCGGTCGTGTCGACCACGCTGATCCGTTTCATCCCAGCCGGAAGAAACTCGACAGGAACCTGCGATGACCGCTGGCCCAGGAGCAGATTGCAGGTGACGCCCACCACAGCGCCGACAATCATCCCGATCAGGATTTCCCAATGCAACGCCAGCCGCGTCATGATCAACGTATTCCTCGCGCAAGGGTGCGGACGCGGCAGAGATACATGTCAGCGGTCACGAACAGCGTCTGACCGTCCTCACCGAAGGTGCAGTTGGCCGTTGCCTGGCCGGTGTGCAGAAGCCCCAGCAGCTTGCCCTGGGGCGAGAAGACGAGAACGCCACCCGGCCCCGTGGCCCACACGTTGCCGGTCTGGTCAATGACCATTCCGTCGGGAAGTCCAGGACGCTGGGAAACCCACTGCGTGGCATCGTAAAACAGCCGGCCCTCACCGAGCGTTCCGTCATCATTGACCGGAAAGGCGCGCCACAGAGCGGCTGCGGGGTCCGATTGAGCGACGTACAAGGTCTTTTCGTCCGGAGATAGACCGATGCCGTTGGGTAGCGTCATCGATTGGGTCAATAAGGTCACGGTGCCGGCAGGTGACAAGCGATAGACGCCGCAGAAATCCAGTTCCGCTTGCGGACCTTTCAACCCGCCCGGCAGACCGTAAGGCGGATCGGTGAAATAGAGATCTCCGTTGGAGTGATAGACCAGGTCGTTCGGGCTGTTGAACCGCTTGCCCTGGTAATGTGAGGCCAAGGTTGTCAGAGTGCCGTCGGGTTCGAGACGTCGGATCGCCCGATCGCCGTGGCAGCACATCACCAGTCGCCCCTGACTGTCCAGGGTCAGCCCATTGGTGCCCGGCTCCGTTCCGGTGAACTTCTCCGAGCCGGTATAGCCAGCCGGCTCGCGGAAAATGCCGATTCCCTTGTCAGCGTTCCAGGAGACGATCTGATTGCGTGGAATGTCGGAGAAGAGCAGGCTGTTCTTCTTGGGGACCCATACCGGGCCTTCCGACCATTCGAATCCGTTCGCCAGCACTTCGATCGCGGCATCAGGGGGAAGAAGCTTGTCGATGGCCGGATCACGTCGTTCGATCTGGCCAATCGTCGTGCCCGGAGACACCTGATCGTCACCGGAAGCCTCGGGTTGTGCCGTCGCCGCTGTGCCGAGGATACTCACGGCAACCAGCAGAAGGACGCGGCAGGAGATTCCGAAGAGATGTTCGCACCACATGGTTCTCACCTTTCTCGCACGGCGAAGACACGGCACCGATGATGTCCCGGAAGTGATCGGACCACGCTGGTACTGCCGTCCGCAGTTTGCTGCCGGCGCGTTCGGCTTCGGAGAGCTGTCCGCAGTAAGTTGCAGTGTGCAACTGCTCCCCGCCCGGGTTTCGACGCAACGCGAACCGGGACGCGGGCGGCAACCGACCCGCGTCCCTTTCTACAATAGAGTGAGGGGCCTGTACAGCAGACCGAGTCCCCGGCGAGGTGACTCGTGCTACTCGAGAATGATATCGTCGACTGTGTGGCCCGAGGGGATCATCGGCAACACGTGCTCGACGTACGGTACCTGGACATCCAATACGAACGGGCCAGGGTACTCAAGCATCTCATCCAAGGCGCTCGGCAGATCCGCTTTACGGCTCACTCGCGCGCCACCGCAGCCGTACCCTTTGGCGATCGTCACGAAATCGGGATACGCCTCGGCCGCGAAGGCGCTCAGTCCATTCCCGCTCGCTTCCGCATGATGGATCGGGCCGAGATACGTGTGTGCCCGGTTTCCCGCCATGAAGCGATCTTCCCACTGCACCACCATGCCCAGATGCTGGTTGTTGAGCAACAGGACTTTGACGGGGAGGTTCTCGCAGTAACAGGTCGCCAGTTCCTGAATATTCATCTGGAAACTGCCGTCCCCATCGATGTCCACGACGGTGGCGTCGGGAAAAGCGGCCTGGGCCCCCATCGCGGACGGCAGTCCGAATCCCATCGTGCCGAGTCCGGAACTCGAAAGCCAGCTGCGCGGCGTCGCGAACTTGTAGTACTGTGCCACCCACATCTGATGCTGTCCGACACCCGACGTTATGATGGTCCGCCGATTGCGGGTCTTCTTCCACAACTCGGATATGGCATGCTGCTGCAGAATACCGTCAAACTGCTCGTTGTAATGGAAAGGAAACTCGGATTTCCATTGCTGGCACTGATCGACCCACGGAGCAATGTCCTCCTTGATCGAAGTCACCTGCCGGCAAATTTCACTCAGGGCATACTTCACATCGCTGATGATCGGAATGTGAGCCGGTTTGTTCTTGTTGATTTCCGACGGGTCGATATCGATGTGGATGATCTTGGCATGCTTGGCAAAGGCCTCCAACTTGCCCGTCACTCGATCGTCAAACCGGACGCCCACTGCCAACAAGAGGTCACAGTCACGCACGGCGCGATTTCCATAGACGCTGCCATGCATGCCCAGCATGTCGAGCGACAGCGGATCTTCATTGGGGAATGCACCCAGTCCCATCAGTGTCATGACGACCGGGATCCCGGTGATCTTGACGAGTGCCCGCAGCTCTTCGCTGGCCCCCGAGGAAACGATCCCACCACCACAGTAAAGCACGGGGCGCTTGGCCAGCTTGATCGCCGCGGCCACCTGCTGGATCTGCTCCGGCCTCGCTTGGGGATTCTCGCCCCGGTAGCCGGGCAGGTTCATCGGCGCATGCCAATCAGGAACGCAACTGTCCATCTGCACGTCTTTGGGCAGGTCGACCAGGACCGGGCCCTTGCGTCCCGTCGTCGCGACATGGAACGCTTCCCGCACGATGCGGGTGATGTCCCGCACTTCGGTCACCAGATAATGATGCTTGGTAATGCCGCGGCAGACTTCCACGATCGGCGTTTCCTGGAAGGCGTCCGAACCGATGACCCGTGTGACCACCTGGCCCGTAATGGCAATGAGCGGGACACTATCGAGCTTGGCGTCCGCAATGGCGGTGACCAGATTCGTGGCTCCCGGACCGCTGGTGGCCATGCAGACACCGGGCTTGCCAGTGCACCGGGCATAGCCTTGAGCAGCGAAACCGCCCCCCTGCTCGTGGCGGGGAAGGATCGTGCGGATTCTATCGGAATAACGTGTCAGTGCCTGGTGAATCGGCATGCTCGTACCACCAGGATAGGCGAATATTACTTCCACTTGGTGGTCCAACAGCGCCTTGACAAGAATATCCGCTCCGCTCATCAATTCCTGTTTCGTGGCCTGATCAATCGTGGACATAACAGCTCCCACTGCTTCCCCCACCGGGGTGAGGGCTCGGACAAAACTGCAAAACAGCTAAGTTTAGGTCGTGCCGGGCAGCGATTCAAGGCAAGTTGAACGCGCCGCCGCCGGCGTACGAACAGGATACGCCCGCCAGCGTCCCAGCGCGGGTGTGTGCCATCGACGCGATTTGCTGCTGCTGACAGGGACAGGCCGTTGCGAAGTGGTCTGGAAATAGGGAACGCGACATCGCCACAATGCGAGCATGCCACACTGGGCTGCTGCGCCGCGATGCGACTCCCGCCAGAAGGTATCCGTTGCCGGCACTGCCTGCTTCTTCCCTTGGTCATTGGGCATTTGGTGTCGGATATTCTGCGGTTCAGACGGCGTGATACGCAGCGTATCTGCTTTCGCTCCCCGCTCACTCGGTTGTCGCATTGAAGCATCGTCGCATTGTCGCGTTCCCTAATTCCCGTTCCACTTCCCATCGGCCTGCCCTGCCACGAAGCGTGACGCGGCCTGATCGCAGCGGCAGCAGGGCCCCCGGCGCAGGGTGTCAGCTTTCGGTCGAAAAAATCGAATCCGCTGATGGACCCCGCCGGCAGGCACCAGGCCGCGCGGGTTGGGGCCGCACGGGTTGGGGCCGCACGGGTTGGGGCCGGCAGGATTTTCCTACACCACTTTGGCTCCGGCCGCCGCGCGCGACCTACGTCGCTACGGGGCCGGTTCGAGGTGGGCCTCGCGGCGAGCTCAATCCCGCCACTGTGGGCAGTCGGATGGCGCTGCGATTGCGCGGGCCGCAATTGTCGGAGGACTCGTCGACTGGTAGTGTGTAGGGCATGATGTCACCTGCCGCTCAACTAACGATCATCGCCCTGTTCGGCGCTGCCGGGGCTGTCGCCCGCTATGGCGTCAGTGGTTGGGCTTACCACCTTCTGGGTGAGGAGTTTCCCTACGGCACTCTGGCAGTGAATCTGATCGGGTGCTTTCTGCTCGGAGCGATCGTGCACGTCAATCAAACGACCGAGTTGATTCCAGTTGAGTTGCGCAAGGGTCTGACAATCGGCCTGCTTGGTGCGTTCACTACATTTTCCACTTTTGGTTATGAAACGCTCGAGCGATTGCAGTCGGGGCAGATCTGGATCGGCCTGTTGAATATCGCGGCCAATGTCGTTATCGGTCTGGCGGCCGTCTGGTTGGGACTGGGAGTTGCTCGCCTGGTCTACGGCGCGTAGTTCGATCACGCACGAAGGGGGGTATCGTAACGCGGGGGACGCAGAACTGCTGGACGCAGAACTGCCAGACGAGGAATTGTGCAGCCAGACAAACAACCTGGATCGTGCAGCGTCTGGCTGCAGTTGAACAGCTGGCGGCGTTGGTCACTGAGGGGTCTGAACCGCAGAATAGCGAACAACGAATGTCCCGATGCGAATCGGAAGAATCACGTTTTGCAGTGCCCTGCGATCACGCGGCTTTCGCACAGGCGATGCCTTCTCTTGCTGTAGCATTCGGCGGTTTCTTGTGGGATATTCTGCGGTTTTCTGTCGGGTTTTTAACGTCGGGAGACTGGTGCGGCGGGGAAGTACTGAGGAGGTGACAGCATGCGCGTGCTCGATGGTGAACAGATGCTGATGCGCATCTTCATTGGCGAAGCGGACGTGTGTGGCCACAAGCCACTTTATCAGGCGCTGGTGGAGTATTTTCGACAGGAGAAGTTGGCGGGAGCTACCGTGCTGCGCGGGACGCTGGGGTTCGGAGCCAAGAGTCACTTGCATACTGCCCAGTTGCTGCGACTGAGCCACGATCTGCCGGTCGTGATCGAGGTGGTTGATACGCCGGAGAAGATCGAAGGCGTTATGCAACAGATCGGCGAGATGGTGCGGGACGGCATGATCACACTCGAGAAGGTCCGTGTGGTGCGTTATGCGGCTACGTCGTAGCGCGGACTTCAGCCCGCGAAGGGACTTGGGCGAGGCGTTGGGTGATGGCGGTGGCTGGGACGGGATGGTCACGCACTGAAGTGCGTGCTACGTGCTACGTGCTGAGTGCCAGAGCGAGGTGTTTTCCGGTGTGATTGTCCGGCAGTGCGGCAATCGATTCGGGCGTTCCCGTGGCAAGGATCTGGCCTCCTCCTGCTCCTCCCTCCGGACCCAAGTCGATCAGCCAGTCGGCTGTCTTGAGGACGTCCAGGTTGTGTTCGATCACAATCACCGTGTTGCCCCGGTCGACGAGTTGATTGAGGACTACCAGCAGCAGGCGGATGTCATCGAAGTGGAGGCCGGTGGTTGGTTCGTCGAGCAGATAGAGTGTCTTGCCGGTATCGACGCGCGCCAGTTGAGTGGCGAGTTTGATGCGCTGGGCTTCGCCGCCCGAGAGGGTGGTGGAAGGCTGGCCAAGCCGGAGGTAGCCGAGGCCGACCTGCTGCAGGCTGTTGAGCAACCGTACGATGGCGGAGATGTTCTCGAAGAATTTTGCCGCGTCCGCAATCGACAGGTCGAGCACATCGGCAATGGAGTGGTCACGGTATTTGACCTGCAGTGTCTGTCGATTGAATCGTTTCCCATTGCATTCGCTGCAGGGGACATAGAGATCGGGTAGGAAGTTCATTTCGATTCTGGTGACTCCCTGTCCCTGGCACGTTTCGCAGCGGCCTCCTTTCACGTTGAAGCTGAAACGGCTCGCGCGAAAGCCTCGCTGCTTTGCATCGCGCGTGGCAGTGAACACCTTGCGGATGTCGTCGAACACCCCGGTATATGTGGCCGGATTGCTGCGGGGAGTGCGACCGATCGGAGACTGGTCGATCTCGATGACTTTGTCGATCTGGCGCGTGCCGCGCAGGCTGACATGAGGACCGGGCTTGGGGGCAAGTCCTCCGAGCTTGCGAATCACGGCCGGAGCCAGAGTTTCGTTGACCAGCGAGCTTTTTCCCGAACCGCTGACACCCGTTACGCACACCAGGGCTCCGAGGGGAAACGCAACGGTCACGCGCTGGAGATTGTTGGTGGTCACTCCTTCCAGCACGAGGGAGCGTGCCTTGGCGATGCGGCGACGCTGGGCCGGCACAGGAATCGAGCGTTGGCCCGAAAGATACTGTCCGGTGACCGATGCCGGGTCGCCGCAGACGGCTGTAGGGGGACCGACGGAAACGACACGTCCTCCATCGATTCCGGCGCCCGGACCCATGTCAATCAGGTAGTCGGCTTGTCGCATCATCGACTCGTCATGTTCGACCACCAGCACACTGTTTCCCTGATCGCGCAGATCGCACAGGGCGTCGATCAACCGTTGATTGTCACGCGGATGCAGTCCGATGGATGGTTCGTCCAATACGTAACAGACGCCGACCAGTCCCGAGCCGATGCTGGTGGCCAGACGCACTCGCTGCAATTCACCACCACTGAGCGTGTCAGCGGCTCGAGCCAGTGTCAGATAATTCACTCCCACTTGAACCAGAAAGTCCAGACGCTTGTGGATTTCGCTCAGCAGTGGAGTGGCCACTGCTTGATCGGCCGGGGAGAAGGAAAGCTGTGCGAAAAAGTCGCGTGCTTCCCGCACGGTCATGTGGGTGATCTGGCCGATCGACTTGTCTTGGAGTCGAACACTGTTGGCTTCGGGGCGGAGTCGTGAACCGCCGCAAGCATGGCAGACGAGGCTCCCTCGAAAGGCGGCCAGTTGTTCCAGACGCGGTTGATTGGTGGCCGTGGCCAGTTCTTTTTCCAGGAGTGCCAGGAGCCCCAGGAAGCGCTGGCCACTGCGGCTGTTTCGGGCG
>JBGSHS010000292.1:0-7548 GCA_041752115.1 Pirellulaceae bacterium
GCAGACGGTCGCCAGCCGCCGGTGCATCCGGACGCGTTGCCAGGATCTTCGTCGGATCGTCGGTCAGGAATCGGACACGTTCGGGCATGGCGAGCCGTTTGCGAAACAGCGTCAGAAACTGGTCGCGTTCGGCCGTCGTCCATTCCGCCGGCCCGCGGTCGTCCTCCCAGCCGTTCGAGATGGCCACCGGCACGCCGAAGTTCTCGACACCCCACCGCGTCCGATCGAAATTCGTGATCGCCCACCAGTTGCAACTCCACGACGTGTTGCGCCAATTGGGAAACAGCGCGAACGACCAGCCCGAAGGATCGCACCACGAGTCCTGGTAATTGCCGTCCGCGACCATAGCATAGCCGATGGCATCTACCAAGCCAAACACGCCAATGTCGTCGGATGACAGGAACACTTTTTCGGCATCGTGGGCTTTGACTTGTTTGCGCAGGGCGCGGACGAGGTCGAACATGGCGCGATCGCAATAGGCCGGTTCGGGCCGCTGAGCCACATCGCCGCGCCGAATGTAGTAGGTTTCATCCCAGACAAACCCGTCCACGACCGGGCCAAAGTCCTGCAGCAAGGCCGACAAATAACGCTGGTACCATTGTGCGACTTCCGGGTGAGCCGGATTGCGAATGAAGTTCTTGTCCATCGTGTCTGGACCAGTCCAGGTTGGCCGCGGTGACTCGCCCTGTTGGTCCACGAAATTCCACGCTTCCCGATAAGCCGGGATGCCACGGTCCTGCAGCAATCCGTCCGCAAAATACCAAAGCACGCGAAAGCCCAACTCGCGAGTCCGTTGCAGACGCTGTCGGACCAGTTCCTTGGTCAGAGGGACCTTACGCGTTCTGGGCATTGCCACCCACTGGTCCCTGATGCGTCCTGTTGCATCGTCGAAGGAATAGGAGCCGATTCCGTCATACCAGCCGTGAAAACAGAGTGCCACGTGCTGTCGCTGCTCGCGTGTCAGCCACTCGGCCAACTGGGCGACGTCGCGATCCCAACCCTGGCCTTCATCACTGAGATAGTCATAGCCGACCATGGCGATCCCGTGCAGCCACTCTGGGCCGGGCGGCACGTCGGGCAGCATCAGGCGGAAGAACGCATCGATCGAGTCGCCGAACGGACGTGCTTGGTCCGCTGGCCCCGCACGCCAGATGCCCACCCACCGCGACTCCGCACACTGGATCGGAACGCGGTCGCCCCGAAAGCGATAGCGGATCTCACCTTCGACGGTCTGCCCCGACACACGCACCTGGAATAACGCGCTGAAGCGAGGATCGGCCATGAATGCAGCCTGGCGATGGCCGGGACCGTCGATCTGGATCACCGGCAGGGCCAACTCGGGAGTCTCGCCGCCGGACAGCGTGTCGCCGAGTCGATATTCGGCTGACACCGCGCCATCTCCCAACTCCACTCGTTTAGCCCAGCCATTTCGCAGCGGGAGCACTAAGGAAAAACGCTGTTGGGAATCGACCAACGTCTGGTTGTCAGAGGAACCGTCCCCTTCCGGGAAGTCCAGTCGGAAGGGATAGCGAATTTCCAGTTCCGCCGCCCACGGCTGCCTGGGCGTCAGCACCAGTTGCTCGACCGTCTCCGTAGCGGACGCCTGATCCCGTGTGGAACGTGTACGTGCGACTGACACTTCGTTGTCACTGGAAAGTGACAGAGACTGTTCGTCTGACCAGCCTGCGTCCGTCGCGCCCTGCCGGTCTGCTGGAGGCACGGCGAGCCATGTGCCTTGCGTCGGCAACACCACGAGCGGACTGCCCAGACCTGTATGCCCCGGCGGAAACTGCCTGGCGACCTCTGCCGGAGGCACCACAACCGGGACCTTCTCCTCCGTCGCGCAGGTCGTTGTGGATGTAGCCGCGATGACGATCGCGGTCAGGCCCGCACATAGTCGCATTCGCTGCTGGTGGAATCGATGGCGCGCTGGAAGCAGTGCGCAAGAAACGTGTTTCGGGACGCACAGGGTCTTCATGGTTGACAGCCTCATGGTTCATGCAACTCGTCAGTACCCGGCCAGTTCCATGGCCGTGTTCACATAGGCGTGCACATTCTCTTCCGACGTTCCGTATTCGAGAAAATCGACAGGCTGCAGGATGAACCCGCCGCCCGGCTTACCGGCGGACAGGGCCGCCGCGGTGGCTCGCTTGACGGCTTCGACCGTTCCTTTCTGCAGCACATTGACTTGATCGATACCGCTGAGCATCACATAGGCACCGTCCACCTGCTGTTTGGCCTTCGTCAGATCGGCGTCGCCCAGCGGCGGCGGCGAAAACGGCTCGACAATCCGCGCACCAAGCTCTTTGTACGATTCGACCAGGGCCATGATCTGCCCGCAGTTGTGGTACATTGCCGGTGTCCCGTTGGCTTGCACGAACTCGATGTACTTCCGTTCAAACGGCAGAATGTACTGATCGTATGCCTTGCGACCGAGGAAGCCGCCCGGCACATTCCCGCCCACGCAGTGCACGTCCACGCCCGCCGCGTCGATGGCACGGGTGTAGTCCAGAATCCGATCGGCGGCGAAGTTCATTAGCCGCTCGTAGAAGGGATAGTCGGTCAAGAAGAGCGAATAAAGCTCATCATGGTCGATCAGCAGTGACGCGTTGTTGAATGGGCCATGGGGCGTCCAGGAGCCGACGATTCCATCATCGCCGACCGCCTCCTTCACGCGCTGCACCCGCCGTTTCACTCGCTCCGGCCAGTCTGCCGGCATGCGTGGCTCGTACTGGATGGCTAATTCGAGATCGGCTGGCGTGCGAACCGGCTTCTTCGTGCAGGCGTAGACAAAGGTCCCCGGGCGCACCTGATTGCGGGAGAAATCCTGCGTCAGCGTGCCTCCCGGCGTCCGAATCGTGGAGCGGTAGACAGCCGTGTTGCCCTCGGTCAGTTCCTCCGTCGTGACTTCCCAGTTGTCCGTCTGCTGCGAGACATCGAGGCCCCCCATGTGGATGGACAGCGGGTCATTCAATCCGAACAGCAGACGCACAAAAACGTCTGCGCCGAACTGTCGCTGAGCCTCAATCACCTTCAGATGCAGCGTATCGAAATCCCATGGGTCGACGGACGGATACAGCTGACTGAGGAAATGGCCTTGGTCCAGCAGGAACAGGGTGATTGGTACACGATCTGGCATGTGGCCGTTCAACACCGCCAAGAACCGCTCGCGTCCCTTCATCGGGGCCTCCACCGTATTTGGAAATGGGTCGTAGTCGATCGAATGGCAATCGCGTATTTTGGAATGTGGCAGACGTTCGTCGGCCTTGTCGCGGACAGGGGCATCTGGCGAGTTGCCTGGCAACGCATTGTAACCTGGCAACCCATTGTAACACTGGGCGATACGTCCTCGCCACACTGTCACGGCAAGCAGGCGCGGGATCTCGATCATCAGACTATCCAGGAAGACAATGTCCACCATGAGAAGTGTGCGTGAATTGAGTCTGCTCGCGGTCTGTCTGGGGCTCGCTGTGAATGCCGCGGCGCTGGCCGCGGAGCACTCGTCGCCGGCTCCCGACGCCGGGGCTCTTACCTTGCAGATCATCGAGCAATCCACTGCTCCCGTGCTAACCCACGGAATGCCTGGCACGGAAGGAATACGCTACGGGTTTGAGGGTGGTCGTGTCCTGAAATTGGATAACGCCTATCATCTGTTCGTGTCGGAAATGGTGGACGATCCGTTCTGGGTGAAGATGAAGCTGGCGCACTGGAGCAGTGCGGATGGCCGGAAGTGGAGACGCGTGTCGACATTGATGGAGTCGAGCGGCAACTACGACGCGACCGATCCACGCGCAGCGGTCTGGGCTCCCATGCCGGTCTACTGTGACCAGGATGAGCGATGGAATCTGTATTACGTGGCCTATCGGTGCGCGCCCGATCCTCCCGACCGGTGGTTGACCAATCATGAAGGGCGGATCTGGCGTGCCGTTTCTCAGACACCAGGGCCACCTGGTTACGGCGGACCTTATCGCGATGTGGGAATCGTGCTCGAACCGGGGGCCGATTCAGATGCCTGGGAAGGCCTGCAGGGAACGGATTCGTTCTTCCCTTTTCGTGCGGGCGAGCGCTGGCTGGCGTTCTATGGCAGTGCCAACACCCAGGACAAGCAGATTGGCAAATGGCAAGTCGGGTTGGCGGAGGCCGCATCTCTGATGGGAACATGGAAGCGACTTTCCGCCACCAATCCTGTCGCACTGGATCCTCAGTTGGGGGTGGAGAATCCAGTAGTGACGCGGCTGCAGGGCGGCACCTTCATCGCGGTATTCGATGTCATTTTACGCGGTGACCGGTTGGGTTACGCAACTTCGCCGGACGGTCTGCACTGGTCACCAGCTCATCACTTGGTGCTGGACTCAGCTCAGTCTTGGGCGTCGGACTTGCGCACGCCATTGGGTCTGATCGACGAGGGGGGCGGTCATGTCACGCTGCACTACACCGGCTACTCCGATCTGCCGGGAGTGGGCAAGTACGGCAGTGTCGGAGTGCTTCGGTTGAAGCTCGTGCGCCCTTGAACAGGCTCAGCGACGTTCGTCGTGTCATGCGGTACATCGCCATGCGCCAGAGCCGTGCGCCGCGGCGAGGGGCGGATTACGTCACCACTGGCCACTTGAACGTGGATTGGAGCGGGATGTGCCGCCCGATCTGCTGCGACTCCCGGGCTGCCGTCATGATCTCCACGACGTGCAACGCGTGTTCAGGTGTGAACAACGGTTCCTTGCCGGTAGCCAGGCATTCGGCAACGAGGGATGCACCGCACTGCCAAACGTAGTTGTGCGGGGCATCGGCGAATCGCTGGTATTCGGGTGCTTCCGCGGTACTCAGGTCCACGGCATGGGGTCCCCAGTCGTAGCCGGCCAGATGCATCACGCCGTTGCGACCGGTGACGGTGAGCGTGTGGTGATCCTGTTGGGCATAGGCATGGTCGTGGGGATTGAAGAAATTGAAGCTGCTTGCGACGTGGGAAAGTACACCTTGGCCATGATCGAGGAGCACCAGAGCGTTGTCTTCGGCCGTGACCGTGATGTCGCCCTTGTCTCGGATCTGGCGTTGGTGTGTGACGATGCTGGTCATGGCCGCCACGCTGCGGGCAGGGCCCAGCAGACCAGTGAGGAATGTCAGGTTGTAGACGCCTAGATCAGGCAAGCTGCCGCCCCCTTTGGTATAGAAAAACTCCGCCCAGTCGGGACCCAGGTGTCCGTAGCTGGCCTGCGCTGCTGCCACGCGTCCCAGTTTCCCAGCCGTCAACGACTGGGCCATGAAGGCGAACTGAGGGCTCTGCACGACGGTGGGCGCGCCCCAGAGTCGGAGCCCCTTGGCTCGCGATTGGGCCAGCAACTCTTGTCCGGCGGCCAGCGAATTGGCGAGCGGCTTTTCGCTCCAGATATGCTTGCCTGCAGCGATCGCCCGTCGATTCAGTTGTTCGTGCTCCTGCATATCGGTCAGATTCACGAGCAAGTCGAAAGGCGCCCCCAACAGCATCTGTTCCACGTGCGGATAATGCTGGCTAATGTGAAACTTGTCAGCTGCCAGTCGGGCCCGATCGGGGATCTTGTCGCAAGTGCAAACCAGTTCCACGAACGGACACTCCGCCAAATGCGGCAAATACATCCGGGATACGCTGCCACAGCCGATGACCCCCACCTTGATCCTTCTGGCCGATGGCGTCGCCTGCGCGTCCGAGGTGGCCGGAACACCGATTGCCACCGCTGCGCCGACCGCGGCGCTTTGGCCGAGAAAGTTGCGACGGTTGATCGAAGGGTCGTGCGGCATGATTACCTTTCTTTGCGCGAAGCAGTTCTGAAGTAGGCGCGCCGGAGAATCCGCAGATCCAAGTGATCGCAGTACGACTAGTTTCAGGTCGCTCGGGCCACTCTGTCAAGGTAGAGGGGTGAACGAACCGGTCAGCGGCTGTCGCAACGTGGCACACTTCGGCCAGGCCAATCGTGCTCATCGTTGACGCGATCATGGCCATAGAAGTTCCTCCGTTTTTTGACTTGCGCCGGTTCCCGTGTTATTCTGCCGTGAGCAGGACAGAGCGAGGAATTGACCACCACCTTTGCGTAGTTCGACTTCTGTTGTGACGAGGAGGTGTGCGATGCGGTGTCTTTTCTACACGACGCTGGTCCTCTTGATGAGCTCTTCGCTGCGGGCTGAGTTCGTTGTTGGGGATGCTGACCTGCAGGACGGGGTGTACGAGCTTCGCTATTACACCCAACGAAACGTGTTGGTGAAAAACGGCGTTTCCACCAGTCTCGACAGCACGCCACTGAACGATCTCTTTGGCAAGGCGTCAGCGTGTTGAGGCAAACATCCCGAGTCGTTGGCGTTCTGGCCAATCAATAATGGGTGGCTTGCCGCTGCACCGTTCGTGGACGCCACCGCACTACGCTCTCACTCGCAGGCGAATGAACGAGATGACGATCCGACCATTGCACAGCGACGACATCGTCGTCGTCGTCCGCCTCTCGCTCAAGGCCTGGGCACCCGTCTTCGCATCGCTTGAAGGGATGATGCCGGCGGACATCTATCAAGCGTTCTTTCCGGATTGGCGTGCGACGCAGCAGAAGGCGGTCGAGGCGGTGTGCACGGACCCGAATCAGCACGTATGGGTTGCTGAGCGAGACGGCGTTGCCATCGGCTTCGTCGCCATCCGACTCCATGGCGATGACGCGCTGGGTGAAATCTACATGATTGCGGTCGACCCGGAGCATCAAGGCAAGGGGATCGGGACGGCCTTGTCCGCGTTCGCGCTCCAGTGGATGCGCGAGCAGGGAATGGCCGTGGCGATGGTCGAGACGGGCTCTGATGCTGGGCATGCGCCGGCGCGCCGGACGTATGAACGCGCTGGGTTCACGTTGTTTCCAGTTGCCCGTTACTTCAAGAAGCTGTGATCAGAAGTTGTTTCTCCCAGATACGGACCGGCGTCGAGCGTGAGCAGCCCGCAACGTCTGCCGAACGTGACGGGGATCAGGTCTATGTCCGCGTCGGCTCCGGCTTGTCGAAGTATTTGAGCCCGGTGATATCCGATTTTCTGATCTTCCTTTCCTGCGTGGACTTGTCTGACATGCCCTATACAATGACGCATCCGAAGATACCTAGCAAGCCTAATCTTCACAAGAAACGGGCTAGCAAAACCCGCACTGAACACTATTGAGTCGCCCTCAGTTTCTGCTGGATAGGCAACCGTGGAATTTATCCAGACTGCCATAACGGCGACAGGCTCCGTTGCCCTTCCCTGACCCCCGCGAGCTCCGCTCGTGGGTGCATCAGATGGTGAGCTACGCCGCCGCTCGCCCCCTCCCTTCCTGACCCCCGCGAGCTCTGCTCGTGGGTGCACCAGATGGTGAGCTACGCCGCCGCTCGCCCCCTCTCTTCCTGACCCCCGCGAGCTCTGCTCGTGGGTGCACCAGATGGTGAGCTACGCCGCCGGCAAACGATTCCTCACCGCCTGCATCGAGTACTCGCCGAACGTATGGATATGACTTGGCATGGCCGACAGCCGAGCGTGCTGCTCGACGACCACGGACCGCCACCTTCCGGCTGAAGCGG
>JBGSHS010000293.1:0-26855 GCA_041752115.1 Pirellulaceae bacterium
GCAGACCTGTGGCCGCGGTCGCGCAGACCGCGGGGGACGTAGAATACGGATGGCGAGGTCCCCCTGCTCTGCGCGAGCAGGGCTACGGCTCTGCGCGCACTGGCCGCGGTCGCGCAGACCTGTGGCCGCGGTCGCGCAGACCGCGGGGGAAGTAGAATACGGATGGCGAGGTCCCCATGCTCTGCGCGAGCATGGCTACGGCTCTGCGCGAGCATGGCTACGGCTCCGCGTCAGCGTGACTCTGAATTGCCGGATCATTTCCCCCGCGCGGCCCAGGCCACAACGAGCAGCGAAATCGCCATGGCAACGAGACTCGCCCAGACCAGACGCTGCAGCAATGGAAGCGGGTTCGTCGGTGCCGAATGCGACAACCGATCCAATCTGGGCGGCCGCGATACCAGGACGAAGATGATCAAGAAGTA
The DNA here is from genome assembly GCA_041752115.1 of Pirellulaceae bacterium. Lineage (GTDB taxonomy): Bacteria > Planctomycetota > Planctomycetia > Pirellulales > Pirellulaceae > JAJRVM01. The sequence continues at coordinate 423 of JBGSHS010000293.1, forward strand.
CAACAGATAGAACACGAGCCCGATTCCAATGAACTCGGGTCCCGCCAGAAATCGAGTCATCCCCAAATAGCATCCGACAACCAGCAGGCAGAGCGACAGCGACCAGACGCTGAATTGGAGCTCATTATGCGACATCGTGCTGATGCTCTTCGCCGCGGGAGAAAAGGCCACCACGCGATTGTCGAAATCATTCAAGACCGCGCCAAGTAGTCAAACCGGGCTCCATGCAGTGCAACAGGCCGACGGTCAACGGGAATCGCCGCTGGCTGAACCAGTCTGATGTGATGCAGGCCTGACCAACTCCACGGAAGCCGAAGAAGTGACCGTGGCACGGCGCTGGTTGCAGCCTAGACCGTCAAACTCGATCCGCCCCGACACGCCACGACACGGAGACAACTCGCGCAGCGCGGTCCCAATGTCGACTCGGCTCAATCCCGCCTTGCGAATCGCTTCAACTGTCATCTGCACCGCATCGTATGCTTGCAGCGCTGTATAGTCCCAGTCACTGGGCAGCGGAGCATCAGGGCCTCGCAGGAGAGGGATGCTCGGCTCACGAGGATCCGACACCACAGCCGCGGAACGCGACACTTCGGCATCTTCTAAAAGCTGGGGAAAGAGGAGTTCGCCAGCGCGATCGCCGACCTGTTCACGAAACGCCACGCGCGCAAAACCGGGACCACCGACGACGGGGCCGGTGAATCCCTGCTGCCGCAGCGTGTTCACCAGTTGCGCGGAAACGGCCGCGTCCGCCACGACCACAACCGTCTTCGGAGCCGACTCCAAGCTGACGCCGACCAGGACTTCCATCCGATCGGTCCCCGGATGGAACTCGTACTGGAATGCAGGCACCAGACGCTGCCGAGTCAGTTCGCTGCGCAGCTCGCGCGCCAGCAAACACGAATCATGATCGTTGGCCGAAAGCAGGACGAAGCTCCCCGACTCAGTCGTCTCGGCGATGCACGGTGCGAGGGCCGCGGCGATCCGGTCATCGGACGGGGCCAGCGAAAACATCCAGGGGACGTTGGCCAGATTGACCGTCTTATCTGTGCTGACGGGGCTGATCAGTGGAAGTCGCGCCTTGGCCACGACCTGTTCCGCCAGGTGCGTGGATGCTCCGTCAATGCCGCCAATGATTGCCCACACGTGGTCTTGGTAGACCAGCTGAGTCAGCTGTTTGACACCGGTCCCCCAGGGATCGTTCGACCAGGCACTCAGTAGCCGAAAGGATTTACCTTGGTAGCCTCCTGCTCGGTTCGCGTGCTCGATGGCCAACTGGGCTCCGCGCCACATCTGGCCGGCGACAGGATCCTCCGGATCCGCTGGGCCAAAATAGCCGATGCGGATTTCGTCCACCTGCGTGGTGTCTGCGGACTGGTCCGCCGGTCCCACATATCGACTCTGCTGACTGCGGAGTTGAAAGAACGGAGCTGGTGTATCCGCGCCCGACTGCTGACCCGCGCACAACGGTGCCAGCAGAGGCATCAGGGCCAACCAGCAAGTGACGGTCAGGCGGCTCAGCGGGGGATCCCCAATTCTTCGCGGGAGTAATAAACCCACCGACCGTTCTCCCGTTTCGCGAGAAAGACGTCGCCGGCATCGTCCAGCGCGGCGCTCAGAGGAATATCCCCAGTGACGCCGGGCCAGGGCTCACTACGATAGGCCAGCACGTCACGGATCTTCGCACGATTGAGTCCGGCCGTTTGCACGGCCCAGATGAACATATTCGTGCCATCATAGGCATGGGCAGCGTACGTATCGGGCTCTTCATTGTAGCGTTCTCGATAAGCGGCGCGAAACGCGTCCAGCTTGGGATCCTGTCGGTCGGGGTTCCAGGGATAGCCGCAGATGACGCCCTCCGCGTTCTCTCCGGCGATTTTCAGGAACTCATCAGAAACGCAACGATCGCAGGCGAAGTAGGGTTGCTTCATCCCCATAGCGCGCATCTGATTCAAGATCATGGCACCGTCTTCCGCGTCACCCCAGTGCACAACCGCATCAACCTTCGCTTCGTGCAGTCGGTCCAGTTGGAGACTGAAGTCGGTCGTGCCGAGCGTATATGCCATTTCGATGGCAATCGGTCGCCCCAGACGCCGGCTTCCATCATTGATCTCTCGCACGCCGAATCGTCCGTACCGATTGCTGGCCCGAATCACTCCGATTCGCTGGTAGTTGCACTTCCTGTACATGTAGTCGACCAGGATGTAACTCAGCTGCCGATCATCGCCGACGCAGCGGAAGATCCAGGGAATGTTGGTTTCCATCAGCGTCGGATCGAGATCGCCGGAGTTCATCATCGGGATTTCGACCTTCAACGCCACGCGGATAGCAATATGCGTGTTGGCACCGTCGATCGTCCCCAGAATGGCCCACACTTTGTCCTTGTAGGCCTGCTTGATGATCTCATTGCCCGAAGCGCCCCACAGGCCGTTGTCGTTACTGACGACCAGTTCGAAGGGGATCTGGCGTTTGAGGTATCCCCCCTTTCCGTTCGCCTCGTCGATGGCCAACTGTGTGCCACGGAGCATGGCAATCCCCAAAATCTCTTCGTGGCTCTTGCCACCCGTGGCAACGGATACGGTGGCCATGATCGGACCAATGAAACCCAATTTGACGCTCTTGAGATCTTCTGGTTCGGGGGCGCCACGTCCCGGTCCGGCATAGATCATCTGCTCCAGGAAATGCTCTTTGAAGGGTGCCACATGTCGGAATGGCGCCAGGTCCTTGTTGGTCCGAGCGTAGTCGGCGTCGACCTTCAATTCAATATTGGGAATCCCATAGACGCCAGCGGCTTCGATCTCTTTCAGGTTCTGGGCGGTCTCCGAATCGACGGCAGGCGTCGTGGGATCGGCCGGAGCGTCATTCTCGGCAGCATAGAGGCTACAAGAAACAAGCAACAAGGCTCCCCACAGAAGCCCCCAACGGCAATAGGGTTGGCAGTACGTAAGCATGATTTCCACTTCCCGTATGAAACTACCTGTGTAAAGTCGGCCTAATTCTGAGTGGTCGCCACTGGAGTCGTCGAGGGGCGCAGGCCCCGGTAATATCCGTTTCCTTTCGCCAGTGCCAACCCTTTGGAGGTTCCGATCCAGACATCATTGCCATCCATCTCGGCCCACAGCACGTAGTTGTGGGGAATGCTTTGGTCCAATTCAACCGTCTTAAGTACTTCGGTACCGCGACGGATCACAGCCAGACCGCGATGCGAATCAGGGTCCATCGTGTACGTGACCCACATGTCGGACTTGAAATCGGTAATCACTCCCAATCCGCGATCCGTGCAATACCAGGCCTCGTCGGAGCTGCGTCCTTTCACGGCATTTGCAAAGTCGCTGGGCAGCCCCGTCTCTTTCTGGTAGTAGCCTCGCCAGTTGCGACCGTCGTACCGACACATGCCGAAATAGGACGACACCCAAAGCGTGTGCTCGACGTAGCTGACACCCGTTGTGATCACGTGCACAATTCCATCGTCGCGATACAGATCGATTTCCATTTCTCCGTCGGGATCGAGGTATTCCTCCCAGTGCTCCGTCGCGACATCAAACTCCAACACACCACTCCCCCAGACCCCAAGAAACACCTTACCGTCGGCGGCCGTGACGCCGTAGTTCCAGATTTCTTCCATCGGAGCGTTCTTTTCGGTATAGATGCTCCACACCTTTGTGACCAGATTGAACCGACTGGCCCCCGCCGTCGTGGCTGCCCAGACATGGTCGTTTTCGATCGCCACACCGTAGACCACGTCGTTCACCAGCCCACTGTTGAGCTGGTGGTAGTGATCGAATCGTCCTCCGCTGAAGCGAGCCAGGCCGCCGCCGAACATGCCGACCCAAAGATCGCCGCTCTTGGGATCAATGTCCAGCGCCGACACCACTTGAAACGGCAGACCGTCTTTCTCCTGCCAGCTCTGGATCTTGCCGGTCTCCTTGTCCAGACACGCCAGACCGTTCTCGGTGCCGATCCAGACTTTGGAGCCTTGCACTTTGACCGCAAACACATGGTCGTTGGGCAAACCGTCTTTCGTGGTGTAGTGGGTCCAGTCGGTGTAGACATAAGGGAGTGGCACATTATCAGGAGTTGCGGCGCGAGAAGCTTCCGGCGTGGCGTCGGGCAAAGCCGGAGCTGTCACCGTCGCCTGTCCGGGTGCCTCGGCTGCCGGGGGCGGGTCGTCGCCCCGTGCCTCCATCGCCAGCGGAAGCAGAGCTAGGGCAACGGCGCCCCAGCGTCCCATGACCTTTGTGAAGCGGCTGTTCATAGTGATTTCCTTTTGAGTGCACTCTGCCGGGACCGCAGCAGGTACCGATTCATTTTTCCCAGCGGCCAACTTCAGGCAGTTGGTCGCGCGTCGTCGAGACTCGTCTTGTCAGCAGTGGACAGAGTCAGACCAAACTTGCTTAGAGCGTTTTGAGATACTCGATCAGATCATTCAACTGATCTTTGGTCATGTCGTTAGTGACACCATGCCTGTCGTACGGATTGTAGCGGGTCCAAATTTCCTCCAAGGTTTCGGCGATGCCATTGTGCAGATACGGAGGTGAATCATAGATGTTGTTCAGATGCGGCACGTCGAACCTGGCTTCATAATCCAAGGGCATCTTGGTTCCCACATCGTGGACGTTGCGATCGGTGAAGAGCGGCGGAAAATGGCAGGTCGAACAGCGTTCTTCCTTGGGAATCACCCGTCCATCGTTCGTTCGAGTGCGATAGAAATTGTCGCGTCCACGCCGCTGTGCATCGGTCAACTCGGCGCCCAGCGGGCGATAGCGATTGGGTGGTCGGGGAATCGTGCAGATGTATCGGTCCAGAGCATACAGCTGCTCGGGATTGAACGGCTGAATCCGCGTGAAGAAGACAGCCAGACGCGGACCACACTGTCGGCTCAGGCTCGGATTCGTTCCCTCCCACTTGAACGGTGCAGTGTCCAAGATGCCGCGCAACGTACGATTATCCACCGGGCTCCCCCCAATACCGTCGGCCTCAATATCGTAGGTCAGACCATCGATATGACCGTCGGGATGACAGGTCTGGCAACTGAACTGCCGGTGGAAAGTGATATTCGCACTATTGAAGAGCCGCTCGCCAAAACGCGTGGTGATGATCTCCTTCGGGCCTCCTAGATCGATGCGAGACACAGCCTGCAGACTCTCGACGTCAATCACGCTCAGCGAATCGTCCAGCGAGTTGGCCACATAGGCAGTCTTTCCGTCGGGCGTCATGAGTATTCCGCGAGGGGAGTGCGATGTCGGGATATGCTTGATGACGAATTCCGTGGGCTTGCCCAAGTGATTGGGAAATATATGTTCCCGTTCATAGTCGGTGGCTGACTGGAGCATGGAGATCAGCTGCGGAATATCCACGACCGCGACGCGATTCGTGCTTGAGCTGGTGACCAGTGCCAGGTCGCCTTTAGGTGTGATGGCGATGTCCGTGGGATCGGGAAAGCACAGGTTCGGTTCATCCAACAGCACCTGGTCGACCCGTCCATCACGCCAGATCACTGCCAGGCCGTTGGTGATGGTCCAGCCCTGCAGCAGCCGCGTCATCGGCACCAGGTTCTTCGTCCGGTTGATTGTGGCCAGAGCGAAATCGCCGCTGGGATGCCAGCAGACTCCTAGCAGCAAGTTCGCTCCAGGCACGACCACGCGTCGATCGACGGTACTATGCACCGCGTCAATCACGGTCACTTCCGCCATCGATGGAGTGCGAAACGGGACGAAACGTGACAGAGCATTCGTGACGTAGAAGGTAGTCCCGTCGGGAGACAACTCCAGCGACCAGGGACGCCGACTCGCCTCCAACCGCCTGACCTCGGTCAACGTTTCGGTATCAATCACGGAGACATCGTCAGTCGATGTGTTGATGACGTAGAGCAGTTTGCCGTCGCGATCGGTACGCACGCCGTGCGGCTCGTCGCCAACCGGAATCGTGGCGACCACCTCCTGACGAGCAACATCGACAACCGACACCGTGTCGTCCAGCCGATTGCTGACATAAGCCCATTTACCCGACGGGTGAAATGTCACACCGGTGGGATGATGGCCCACCGGGATCTCCGCGACTTTCTGCTGCGACTTCGTGTCGATGACCATGACCGTATGAGACGCTTCGCCGGTGACGTACAGCTGGTCACCCTGCGGAGAGAGCGCCAGTCGCAGCGGGGTCTTGTACTGCACGCCCAAAACATGCTCTTCGGACTTAAAAGGATGAGCAATCTTCTTGACCGCTTCGTCGTAATCAAACGGCTTGCCATGGGCGTTCTCGTGGCAGCGAACGCACGTCTCGCGGTCCACCTTCTTGAGTCCTGACTGCAGCGCCGCCGGCTCATCGCGCATCACCGCCTCGACCGCAAAATCGCTCCCCGCGCCATGACAAGCCTCGCACCCCACTCCCTCATAGACGGAGTACGTTTTGGTTACCCCGCCAGCCGCTTCGGTATAGGCAGTCGTGTGGCACTTAAGGCATGCTGCTTCGTTGACCGGATCCCCTTGGAGTCCCGTTTCCAGGGCAATCTCACGGGCACGTGGAGTGGCCAGCACGGCATAGGCTCCGGCATGCGCACTCATCCGCCACTTGCTGAACTGGTACCCCATCGCCGGGCTCTTGTGACACTGACCACAGGCGATCGAGCCGATGTATTTGTGAGTGTTGCTCGCCTCCGGCTGGGGAAGGGGAGGCAACTCAGTGTACTTCCACTCTTCGGGCGTCGGGTGCTGCAACTGCTTCCAGGCCGCGTCGATGTCGAACGTGCTGGACTTGAGCACCGCCACATGGGATCCCTTCACCTTGTGGCAGTTCATGCAGTCGTCTTTTTTGGGCATCATGAGCCCGGCAACCATCGCGGCCTTGGGATCCTTCATGACCTCCTCATCCATGTATTCGCTTCCCGGTCCGTGGCATTTCTCACACTGGACGCCATCCTCCAAATGGAACGTCGGGTCCTTCTCCCAGTCCTCCGCCTGGGCTCCCGTCGCATGGCAGCCGAGGCACACGGCCGCCTGCTGCGGTTCCTCCGGAATGCCACTCAAGCGAGCGATCTCGATCGCCTCGGGCATGGCCAACGAGGCGTAGGCACGGGAGTGCGCTGTCAGCAGCATCAGACACTGCTGGTAACCGAAACCTGGCCCATCATGGCACTTGGCACACTGCTGGGCGCCTACGTAGACCGGCTGCTTCGTTTCTTCCGCGCCCAGCACCGCGGTGAAACAAAGCGTCACCACCACTGCCCAGCCGGCGCCCCGAAGAGGCTGGAAGCAAATCCTCCGAAAGCGAAAGTGCGTCGAACTATTGAGCATCCTGAACCACCTTGAGAATCGTATTGGCCGGAACATCTTTCAACTCGCTGCGCTGACCATTGGGCCAACGGATTTCCACCGAGTCCGCTTGGGAGGCAGAGCCCAAACCGAAATTCGGCCGCGGATCGACTTGTGACAGATAACCGGTATTGGGGATCAAGTCGTGAACCTGCGTCAGTCCCCCGGCACGGACCGTTACCCGTGCTCCCACCGCCGTCGATTTGCCTCCCGGCAGCCGTGCATCGATTTTGAGCCAGTGCCGAGCGTTGCCCCCGTCATTGCGCAACAACACGGGCTTATCGTTCAAATTGACAATCAACACATCCAGATCGCCGTCGTTGTCGTAGTCGCCGCAGGTGGCGCCACGACCGACCCGTTCTGTCCGGAAGTACTCCCCCGCCCCTTCCGCCACGTCGATGAAGTTCCCGGTTCCGTCGTTACGCATCAACACGTCGTGTTGAGGATACAGGAAGTGGGCGTTTCCATTGGCTACATAAACGTCGAGGTAGCCGTCATTGTCGGCGTCGAAGAGAATGCCTCCCCATCCCGTATACTGGCCACAGGCCACCGCCAGCTTCGCACGCGCGGTCCGGTCGTCGAACAGGCCTTCACGATTCATCAGCAAGCAGCCGTAATTCATGTCGGGAACGTAGACATCGAGCCAGCCGTCACGATCGACATCGCCCACGGTCGGCCCCATCGAGGAAACCCCCTGCCCTCCCTCGCCAAAGGCCAACCCCCGCACGAAGGCCTCGCTCTCAAAGCGACCGTCGCCCAGGTTCCGGTAGAAGTAATTCTCCATGGCATCGTTGGCCACGTAAATGTCCAGATAGCCGTCATTGTCCAGATCCGCGACCGTGGCACTCATGCCACGCCCACCCGGATTGTCCACTCCGGACTCCTTGGTCACATCGGTGAACGTGCCGTCGTTGTTGTTGCGATAGAGCGCATCAGGCTGCCCCTTGTAACTAAGGGGACCGGGGTAGCCGGCAGCCGGATAGAATGCGCGAAACGCGCCGCCGTCGTACTTCAGATAGTTCACGACATAGACGTCCAAGTCGCCATCGCGGTCGTAATCGAACCAGACCGCGCAGAGGCTCCAGAGCTCGTTGTCCAGTCCGGACGACTCCGAGATGTCCGTGAATGTGCCATCGCCATTGTTGCGATAAAAGACATTCTTACCGTAGTTGAGCAAATACAGGTCGAGATCGCCATCGTTGTCGAAGTCGGCGGCCGACCCGCCAGTCCCAAAACCCTTGTCACCCACACCAGCCGCCTCCGTCACGTCTTCAAACGTTCCGTCCTGGCGATTGCGATACAGCTTGTTCGTGAGCTTGTCACGATAATTGCGGCTTCGATTGTCGCTCACCTCCTTGTGCCAACACCCGCACAAGAAATAGAGATCGAGCCAGCCATCGCCGTCGTAATCAAAGAACACGGCACCCGAGCCGCTCCCCTCGACAATATTGCTGAGTTTGTCATCGCCAAAACGCTGCACGAAATCGATGCCCGCTTGCTCCGTGACATCGGTAAACGTCGGAAACTCCCCGGCTCGCGCCATCGTAAGATCCAAATCCCCTCGGGCGAACGAGAAGACGAGAACGGCGAGCAATCCACCATAGAAACAGACGCGCCAACTCATCGGCAGTTTCCCTGTTATCCACGCCACTCAACTATTGGCTTCCCGACACGCCGTTTGGCCCTGGTATGCCATCCCACATCGCACCCAAATCGACCCACTCCACAAACGCCCGCTGCTCCAGATCGGTCAGCGGTTCGACACGCCCCGCGGGAATCCGCACCGCCTCGCGACGAGCCTGCTCCCCGTCCCACGAACGCGCCAGATTCTTGCCAAACAGATGCCAGATCAACGGACTGGTCCGAGCCTTGCCGGGCTCGACATACTTGCCGACAAACGTATCGCGTCCAACGGTCGGCACGGTCTCCAACAGGTTCGTATAGGCTCGGTTGAAATGCGCCGATCCGTCTGGCTCAGACTGCAGTGTCAAGCCTCCGTCAAGCCGCGGGGCATCTCCCTGAGCATCATGACACGCCACACACTTCCTGTCGATAATCGGCATGATGTCCCGCCGGAAATCCACCGTACGACGACGCTCAGGCGGCAACGTCAAGGCGATCGCACTCCGTTGCAGTGATTCGGTAAGATGGTTCTTCGGCGTCAATTCGCCATCCTCATGGCACCCGATACATCCGCGCGGCTCATGGTTCTTGGACCAGATCCAGCCACACGTGCGCAATGCCACTCCATGCTCGTCCACCGTCTGGATCTGCAACGGAATACTCGCCGGGATCTCAACATGAAACGACCCGTCCGGACTGATGTCGACCTCGCCGAGAATCCGGCGCTGCACCAACGGCGGTAGTCCATGGACGCTCGCTCCGTTTCGTCCCGCCAAGTAATCGGCTTGGTCCGAGGCCGCCGGGGGCACGCCCTCCAGAAAACGTACCCGACGCACCGGCTCCGGGCCGTCCGTATGAGGCGTCCCGGAATCGTCGATCGCCACGTTCAAACAATACAGCTTGCCATGCGGGTCCTCTTCGGTCACGACACTCGATCGACCATCGGGCTCAGGAGTCGGCCGCACGGCAATGGCCTGAATGTCGTCTCGCTGCGGATCGTCGAACACCGCTTCCACAGCCCCGGTCTTGGGCTCAAGCAGGACAATCTCGTACCCTTGCGGCCCACCGAGTCGACGACGAGAAACCAGTACCCGGCCGTCCGGCCATGCGGCGGGATAGCGGTAGACGTAGCCGTCCGAGACCTTCGTGATCGGTCGATAGCTCTTAAGCGGCCGGCGAAACGTCACCGCTCCCAGTTGCCCGGCTCCATCCGGCTCGAGCCGATCCCCCTCGACGAACAACACCACCCCTCGATCGGTAACACAGGGCATCCGCTTAAAGCGCCCTCCCGATACGTCGCCAAAGAGCGCGTAGTCGGCGCCATCGATATTCACGCCAAACAGCGCGGCACGCCCCCAGATCCCACGCTCCAACGTGCTGCGCTGGAAACTGGTGAACAACAGGCGACCATCGAGCATCATGAATGGATCGACATCGTCCGACAGATTGTAAGTCAAACGCCGCACCGCCGACCCGTCCAACTTGCACGAGTAAAGGCTGCGGGCCACCCCCGTCCCACGTTCGTTCATTTCACCGGCCATGTCGCTGACAAACGTCAGCTGATACCACGGTTCAGTCGAGACAATGGTGTAGAGCGTTGCCTGGTAACCCGGCTGACGACAGTTGCCGCAATCCCGCGTGACCTGCCGCACCGAAAGCTCCGCGAGATTCAATTCGTAGATGTTCCATAGGTCCTCCGCCGCTCTCTGGCCCGCAAAGAGAACCCGTTTGCCGTCGAACGAGACCGTCGGATCGGCAGCGCTGAAGAAACCGGTCGTCAGAACGCGCTGCGCGTCATCCGGCGCAACCAGAACCAGCCGTCCCCCTCGCCCCTGCGAGAGCAGATCGGCAGTCCCTCCCGGATCGATCGTCTCTCCCGACGAGTCAGCTCCACCGCGCTGGGCCAGAGGCACCTGAGTGACTAACAGTGGCACATCACGTCCCCAGGCCGAATCGACGACCCCACAGGCTGCTAATGCCACCACGATGACGCCGACCCGCCACCAAGGCCCGCACGGTGCGAATTTACCGAGGCGCATACCTGCCGCGACCGCTACAGCCGGTTCCGACGCGACGAATTTGCACGCTACACCACCTTCGGAGGGTGCTTCACAGGCCGGCATGACTGCCGACTGTGGGTGCGCGTGAATACTCCCAGAAGTAATCACGTTATGATGCCGTGTGCCCGAGAATGAGAGGATAACGACTACGACTCAGAATGCGATAAATTCGCCCTGAGTACTGCCCGCCGCCATGGTCCCCTGATCGGGCGCAGCCCGAAAGTCCCATACTTGCCAACGGATTCGATTTTGCCACTTGCGTCAGCCGGGCTGGCGACTATAGACGGCATCTGGGTCAGTTGTTGTAGTGTACGACACCGACCTGGGAGATGTTCATTCCAATCGGGTGGCCATCTGATTTTGTGGGTCGGGAGAGCCCGTGGTGCACTAATCTTGATGTGCCCATCACCACACCGCCCCGTCACCATACCGCCATGCTCGCTCGCGCCCCATCCAATTTGACGGTCTAGCCTGGCATGTGGGTGGCCTGGACGGGTGGAACAGCCACCATTTGATGGGGGATTCCCATCTCATCACAGAGCGAGATGACTTGCCCCACGTACCGATAAGCACAATCCTGGTCGGGGCGAATCGTGACCAGAGTGCGCAGCTGGTCGTGGAGCTGATCACCCAACAACGAGCGAAAGGCGTCAGCTCCCATCCGCTCGCCAAGCACCCAGAGAGTGCCGTCCGGTTTGACCTCCACGATGATGTTGTCGTACCGGGCATAGCGAGAGTCGTGAGTCATGTTGGCAAGGTCCGGAGTGCGATTACCCCCATGTCTGGACTGGGCTGATGGCACTTGAGCGAGGTACGCCTGCCGCTCCAGTACATCGTCAACGAGTGCACTGTTATTCTCTTGGGAACTCACCTCTGCCGACGATTGCAGGAAGGTGTTTCTCCATCGGTGCGATGCCTCTCCCAAAAGCCCGATGGTGACTCCACCGAGCACCAAGAGGGCGGCAGCGATCAGCAGCTTCCTCAAACGTGGGCTATCCCATTTGGTTGTCATCTCTCAGATCCTCCCGCTTGGCCCCTAAATCCCGCTGCATCGGGCCTGTGGGTCGGTGTCGCGAGGTCATCCCGGACCCCGTTGCGTCGCAACCCGTACATCCATTCCATTATTCGCATTGAGCCAGCGAATATTCGGTCACCAGCTGCATATTTGCGCTGCGAATTGCTTCCTTTTTCGCGCGACAGAGCACCGTCGCCTCCCGCCCCGATCCCTCCCTTGTCGCTCTCTGGCCGGAGCCGTCCGATCGCTCGGTGGCTTTCCACGCAAGCGTGACATGATAACGGTTGCGCGCGAACAATCTTTTCTTGCCGTTCTGGCTCAGACAAGGGGCTTTCCGGGGGGGAATACGCTCACCCTGCCTCCCTGAATCGAACGCCGCAGATACCCGGCTGGGCTCTGCCAGCCGAGCACGCGATGCTCAACCGTAACCCAGATCAGCCAGATCCTTTTCCGTCATGCCGAAGTGATGCCCCAGTTCGTGCAACACCGTCACACGAATCTGCTGTCGCAACTCGGTTTCGTCAATGCGACCACGCCGATTGCGCGCGAGCATCAGGATTCCTTCTCGATAGATATGTACCGCATCCGAAAGTACCCCCGAATGCTCAATGCTCCGACTGCTCAAGGGAATGCCTGAATAGAGCCCACAGAGCTGCCGCCGGTCGGCAATTCCCGTCCGTCGCATGACTTCGGGCGACGGGTAGTCTTCCACGTACATCGTCACCTCATCGAGCAGTTTATGGATTTGTGGCGGCAGTTGGTGGAGCACTTCGTCCAACTGAGCATCGAAGTAGTCGCGCAATTGCGGATCCATAGCCGACGGCCGTCTCAGAATAGTTCTCGAATCGGCTCAACGCCCGGTTCGACCAAGCGAAACTTGCGACCCTGTTCGTCGCGGATTTCACTGGTCACATCCAGCCCCACGCTGTGATAGACCGTGGCAACGATTTCCGCCGGACAGACCGGGCGATCGATCGGAACAGCCGCCTCTTGATCGCTGGCGCCAATCACTTGCCCCCCTTGCACCCCACCACCGGCGAAATAGACGGAAAAGCACCGTGGCCAGTGATCACGCCCGCCAGCGGGATTCACACGCGGCGTGCGGCCGAATTCCGAGAGGCTGCACACCAGCGTGCTTCTCAACCGATTCCGCTCAGCCAAATCCTCAACCAGCGCGGCCACGGACTGGTCGTACATCGGCGCCACCGATTTCTGCAACTGCTGCAACGGCCGAAACGGCTTGGTACCGTGCACGTCCCAGGAGATCTCGCGACAAGTTTCTCCCCCTGTGTTGATCGTAACAAATCGCACGCCAGCTTCCACCAACCGCCTGGCAGTGAGGCAACGACGCCCCAGCAGGGAATCACCATAGCGCTGACGCGCACCCTCCGACTCGTCCGACAGGTCGGCGCAGCGGCGCAGCTGCTCTCGAACCGCAAACGGATCCAGTCCAGCTGTCTCCCAATCATGCACCGCGAGCGACCTTTCGACTTCAGCCAGCGCATAAGGCTCGGGATCGGGCCCCAGACAGCCAGCCGATTGACCGCACGAGCGTCCCGGTGATGCAGCTCCCATGGGTGAGGACACGACGACGTGCGCCGGCAGTTCCCCGCGGCTTCCCAGCAACTGCTGGACCACACAACCCATATGCGGCCAAGCGACTCCCCCCAGGAATTCTCGCCCGGTCTGCATCAACTGCCATCCCACCCAGTGGACAGCTGGCGAACTGTGATAACACGATCGCACGATCGCCAGATGATGTGCCAGCCGAGCGTGACAGGGAAACAACTCGGATATTCGTACACCCGCAACGGTGGTCCGAATCGCTCCAAAGGGTCCGCGAACATCGCTCGAAGCGTCGGGTTTAGGATCCCACGTCTCCAGTTGGCTGACGCCACCATAATTGCAGATCATGATCACCGCCCGGTCATCGTTCGACGGAGCGACTCGCGACAGGCCGGCTCTGTGGCGATCCCACGGCAGAGCCGCAGCCGCCAGACTACCCTGAAGAACCTCGCGACGGGTCAGCACCAAGTCGCCCGACATGCTCCGCGGTGAGAGAGTCCAAGCCATGGCTGCAGCTCCCAGTTCGATGATTTTCGTTTCTGCCACCGACCGTTGATCGCCTCCGGGAAGCTAGCAAAGAGATGTCGACGATTCAACGCCCCGCTGCTGGTGTGCCGCGTCCGCACGCCGCTGGCCTCTCCCAGACGACCGACACGGGAGCCGTTCCAAGCACGAACACCTCAGGGGACTGGGCTCAGCGTTTCTGCGCCGCTGGCGGATCACCCAGGACCAGCGGCTTCTTGCGCCAAGCAGTCGCGGAGGCGACGGTTCCGAGCAGCACGAGCTCCTCGTTCTGAAGGAAATAGGAGGTCCTGGCCACTTCGGAAACGTGCGGCGGGAGCGGCCCGAGCTGCTGCAGCTGCCCGGCGGTCGTGATGACAAATCGATCGCCCCCACCCTCCAGATACTTCCAGACGTTCCACTGGGGTTTGGGCTGCCAGTCGTGCTCAGGAATCTGCCCCACCATCGCTGTACCAGACGGCACGCCACGCAATAACTCGGGGGCAAACAGATGATCCAGAGGGCGTCCGCAATAGAACACCCAACTCGGCTCCAACACGCCCAATGTCCCAATCTGCGGCCGCTCGGATCGGGCGCGCATGGCCGACACCAGCGTATGGAATGTCTGGTGACGGTCGACTCGTACCGCACCCACCGCGAACAACGAGGTCGTCAGCAGGACGGCACCCAGCGCGAAGGTCGTCACGGCCAGGCGGGTTGCGTGCCGCCGGGTCAGGACGTCACAAGCCACGGCCGTTACCAGCGGGATCACCCCCAACAGCCCCAGCCACTCCTCGCCCGACAAAACCTGGGTCGTGGCGACAGGAACGGCAATCATGATCCCGACCCCAACCATTCCTAAACAGACCAATGCTAACCGTGGCCAATACGCTGCCGAGACTGTTCGACCGCGAATCCACGCATCGAGAAAACTGCCGACCAGCAGCGCTACGCCCGGGTAACACGGAGTAATGTAGCTGGGAAGTTTCGTTCGCGCCAGCGAAAACAGAACCAGATAGACACCCACCCAACACGCTGCCAGCAGATAGCCAGCCGACTGCGGGTCCCGCGATCGTAGGCGTCGCCCTACATTCAGCACTGTGGGGACGGCAAAAACGGACCACGGAAAGAAGCCGATCAACAGCGCCACCGGATAATAAAACCACGCTCCGCTGTGCCCCTCGAGCGACTGCGCCGCGCGACCCAAATTGTGGTCCAACAGAAATCCGCGAACCCACTCACCATCCGTGCGAATGGCAACCGCAACATACCAGGGGAGCGCCACTGCCATCGAAACTGCCACCGCCGTCAGCGGACGCATCCGCCAACAGGTTCGCAGGAAATGCTGTGGCGCAATGGGACGCAACAAGCTCATCAACCGGTGGCTTGCACTTCGAAATCCCCCCAGACTGCGCACCTCGGACCTTGGCGGCAGCGTGAACAGTAACAGGAACATTCCCACCACCGCAGTCGGGAGCACCAGACCAATCGGCCCCTTGGCCAAAACGGCCATCCCCATACACGCATACATCAGAATGGCCTTCGGCCAAGCGGGAAACAGACGCTGCGGACCGCCCGACTGCTCACCCTGCTTCACCGCCGGATACGTGCCCCAGACAAAGACCGCGATGGCCGCCGCCGACCAGAAAATGAGCACACTGTCAGGCGTTGCCGCCCGAGCTGCGACGTCGAACATCAACGTGGTGACGACGATCACCGCCGCATACATGCCAACCGCAGGAGAGAATAGCCGCCGGCCCATCAGGTAGGTCAAGCAGGCAGTACCTACTCCTAATGCCGCCGACCAGAAACGTGCGGCAAACTCGCTGACTCCAAACACGCCATATGAAATCATCATCAGCCAATACAGGAGGATTGGCTTATGAGTGCGCAACTCCCCGTCGAACACGGGCGTGACGTAGTCCCCTCGCTCCAACATCTCGACAGTGCATCCCGCGTTGCGCGGCTCGTCCCGATCCCATAACCGCGGTCCACCCAAATTGGTGAACAACACCACGGAGGCTACCAAGACGATTAACAACATCTGCCGCCAAGTCGACGCCATTTGGATCCCTCACCCTATCCCACAGCCCTGCTTCTTGCCCAGGCCAACCCCTTCTCTGAAGTTCCGGCCACATGAGCTGTTCCGCCCGATTCGCTTCGCTCGCCGGTTCCCCCGCAGCCTTCTCCGACGCGATCCCTTCCCGGTGACCGAATCGACGAACGACTACGCCTGAATCACTTCGTCCAGGTCAATCAAGAACGCTGCCGCGGCGTCCCTCAGGCGGTGGAAGTGTACGGAAATGCCGCGACCTGCCACAAGCTCAGAAACCACGGTTCGGTTGAGCCGCTTGCTGCGACTCCCGTTTGACTGCCTGCAACGCGGCCGCCGGAGATCGGCTCCGCAGACTACCCAATCGCCGCTTTTCTCCCATTATCTCGACGCGATCGGCTCCCGCGCCCCACCGGCAAAAAAGGCTCGAACAGAACCGCTTGTTCAACACACTGCGAGCCGAGTTCACCTCCATGCCCCAGTCGACATCCACGTTGGGTCAGAGCTCCTGAGGCACCTGGAAAAGCCTGCGGAGGTCGGAACAAACGCAGCACGACGATCCAACGCTCAGTGCTCAGCGAAACTCCCGGCGCAACGACGGCACTTGGCATCTCGGCTCAGGTGCCGACTCATCGACGCCGATACATATGTGCAGCGATCATCGGCGTGGAGCGGCAACCGTATCGACGGCTTCTCCGGACCAAAAAAATGGGCAATCCGCGAAGAATGGATTGAAATCGTCGGACGATCGGTCGGATCGACGGCGATGAAGTCAACCTGTGAGACGCCAACCTGTGTCGGAGGGGCCAGCAGGTTCCCAACGCTGGACGCGACTTGGCTGTAAGCCGTCGCGCGATGACACGAGAGACCGCGAAAACTGTATTCCCTGTACCAGGGAGTCTTGTTACTCTTCGCACGGCTCGTGCAGCGTGGGCCACCGCTCAGAGCCTCGGCATGGAATGCAGGGCAGAGGGAGAAACCGCTAACCTACAAAGGTTCAGTCGTCATGCTTAAGTTTCCTCGTCATCGGATCTATGCTCTGGCCCTGCTGTTTGCCATTGCTTCGGCGATCGCCCTGACCGTAGACATGCCCGTGGCGCGCAACACGCGTCAGCATTGGCCGCTGGGTGACTTACGCAAACTGCTTGACGTATCGGAGGTATTCGCTCACGGTCTGGGCGTTCTGATGATACTGACGACTGTGGCGGTGCTTGATCCGTCGAGTCGCCGGCGTCTTCCGCGCGTCGGAACTTGCGTCTTTGGTGCTGGTGTGATGGCTCAGTTGGGCAAGCACCTTGTGCCGCGTATCCGGCCCAACGAGTGCAACATGGCCGCCGACGTATGGCAGACGTTTTTTGCGGGGGGTGGGGCTGACTTTGCTCGGACCAATTCCCTGGCCGGTCGAGCCATCCAGTCTTTCCCGTCGGGCCACGCGGCAACAGCAGTGGCATTGGCTTTCGGATTGGCATGGCTCTACCCGCGTGGTCGATGGCTCTTTGCCTGCTTCGCTGTCCTGGCAGCAGCGCAGCGGATTCAATCCATGTCGCACTTTGTGAGTGATACGTTCGCTGGCGCTGCAATCGCCAGTCTGGTAGCCGGGGTTTGCTGGGACGAACGTCTTGCTGCCCGCGTCTTCCCACGCTGTGAATCCTCGACTCAGGCCGCTCCTGCCGCGACGTGTCTCAGCTCAGCGGCAGCAGACGACGCGTCGCGGCAAGATCCGCATCCAGAGGTGCCGCGCCGCGCTGCGTGAACCGCGTCCTATCAGGGTGGACCTTCCCTGGTAGATCACGTGCAACAGAACAGCCATCTTCGGTGTCCGCATACTCCTCGGCTCACAATCTGCGGTTCGAGCCTTTAACGTGCACGCAATCTTGATTGCCCTGCCCAAACAGAGACAGTAGATTGAAAGTTCGCGCGGTCAGTGCGCGCGGGCAAGGCCAAGAGTATACGGAGTTGCCAGGATGGTTCACCTGTTCGTGCTATGTGCCCTCATGGGTACCCCCGATTCCACAGCCCCGTCCGCAGATCAGACGCCGCCAGCAAGTCTGTCTGAAGATCAACTGGCCGCTGATGCACCACGGCCATACTTTTCCATCCAGAAAGAACTGCGGCATTTGCTGCGTCAAGAGTCGCAGGCGAGCGACCCGGAGCAATGGAAAGAGCTGGTGATCCAACTGGTCACACTGTATGGCGAAATCGTGCGTGATGAACGTCTGCCAAATAGTCCGACGCTGACCAGTTATCGCGTCCAGCTGCGCAGTCGCTTGCTGAAGACTCAGAAGCGGCTGGAGCAAGCGGCGGCACGTGACGAGCGAGGTGAGGAGGGATCGTCGAACGTGGCTTCGGATGACAAGGAGTCCGGTTCCAGCGGACCATCGACGGCGCCCACCGGGCGTCCGCAGGCTGCGCCGCAGATTGGTGGGCCTTGGGGCGGTGCCGCGAGGGCAGATGACGGCGATGCGCTGGTGGAGCTGATTCAGCGTACTATCTCCCCCGAATTCTGGGACGTCCACGGAGGCCCCGGAACGATCGTCTACTATCGACAGTGGCAGGCCCTGGTCGTACGAGCCACCGGGGATGTGCACCAGCGCATTGGCGGCGTGGTGGGCGATCTGAGAAAGTAAGGCATGAGGGAGAAACAACTTCGGCGTTCGTCTTGTAGGCACGCTCGCGCAGAGCGTGGGAAACCGGCTCACCACGGGAATCATTCTTCCCGCGATCCCACGGGGGCAAGGAGCAACTGGCTCCGCCGGTGCGTTAGAGACCGAGATATACGCCACCTTTCTTGTCGTATCCGGGTCGGGTTGCCCAGAAGACGATCAGCAGGGCGATGGCAGTAACAGACGCGGCGGTCACCAGCCAGAGGATCGGAAGATGGGCATTCTCCTCGATATTCCAGCCGTGCGCCTTCAAGTAGTCGCGCTTCTGCACCATCAGCAACAGCAGACCATTGTGGCTGGCGTGCAACAGCATGCCGGGAATCACACTCCCGCAGCGGTAGCAGACCCATCCCAGTACCAGTCCCAGAAACGTGCTGGGAAGAAATCGCTCGGGAGTGAGGGTGCTCGGCGACAGGATGTGGAATCCTCCAAACAACAGGGCCGTGACCAGCACGATTTTCGGTCCGGAAATCTGCTGGCGCAGTCCCTGAAACAGGTACCCACGAAAGAAGAATTCTTCCATGACCGCCGGAATGAACGCCAGGTAGTAGAGCAATACACGGGTTGGCAATCCCTGCAATTCCTTGAGCAGTTCTTCGGCGGCAACGAACTGTTGTCGGTCGCTCCCCACCAGACCTGCGAACCTTCCCAGCAGGAACAACTCGTGGGCGAATGGCCACAGGGAGACACCCAACAGCACCGCGCCGAGGAATGAGCCCCAGGGAGCCGGCTCCAGTCGGAAGCCGGTGCGCAAACGCACTCGCTGCGCGGTGGCGAACAATACCGGCCAGACTCCGAAGACCGCAACCGTCACCAGGGCGTTGATCATCAGCCGGTTGGACAGCTCACGTCCTGGCGACTGGGCCAAGTTCGCCAGAACATAATAGCAGGGGAACAGCGTCGCCAGGCAGGCCACCGTCGCGGCCGGCGCGGGTGCCGACGTGGGGGCAGACGGACGCTGAAACAGCTCCGACCAGCTGCCGCGGCTGGCATACAGCAACGCATCATTGCCAAAGATCTTGGAGGCGATTCCGACTGCGGCGATGGCGTAGGCAGCGGTGGACGCGATCGCCAGAACGGCTGTCGATGCGACCACGTTTCCTTCCAGAATATCGCGCGAGAGCAGGACGATATTCACCAGTGGAGCCACGGCCAGGGGGAGTGTCAGCTCCAAGCCCGGCATCAGACTCAGCAAACCGGGGGAGATCGCCAGGAGCATCACGGGGATCAAGTACGCCTGCGCCTCTTTGAAACTCCTCGCGAAGCTGGTCAACGCCAGGACGATGGCCGAGAAGAAGGCGGCAAACAAGATCATCAGTCCCAGGATCTGAGCCATCAAGATCGGCGAGAGCCCATCGGGAAACAGCTGCGAGCCGATACGGGAAGTGACCAGCGTCACGGTCATCGCCAGCAGATTGACCAGGGCGGTCAAGATGGCAACCACCAACACGGCGGCGTACTTGGCAATCAGCAAGGCCATGCGGGAAATCGGCGCGGCAATCAGCGTCTCGAGCGTCCCGCGTTCCCGTTCGCCGGCGGTCAGGTCGATCGCCGGATACACTGCGCCGGTGATCGTCATCAGGATCAATACGAGCGGGACCAGGGTTGCGAGCGAAAACGGAGTGGCTCGCCCCACAGAAACCGGTTTGAATGTCATCTCGGCAGGCAACCCTGCAGGGACTCCCATCCGTGCCAACCGCGTACGCAGGGAGGCGATATTCACGGCCTGCAGGCGGTCCTGCACGAACCGTAAAGCTTGTTCGCTTGAGGTTGAGTTCTCGCGGTAAATGAGCTCGCACTGGACCGGCGTGAACCGGCGAGGCCCAGCCGGATCGGGGTCTCTGGTACTGATGCGGACAGCCAGCTGCAACTCCAAACTGGCAACCTGGTTCTCCAATTCCAGGGCGGGATAGACGCCCAGTTTTGCCGCGTCATCCTCCGCCTCCACTCCGTCCGCCTCCACTCCGTCCGCCTCCCCTTCGCCCACTTCCCCTTCGCTCTCGGGACGGGAAGCGGCTTCTGCACGATGGGCCGCCAGAATCTGACTTCCATGCACCAGCAACTCGTCCAGCAGCACCCTTTCCGACTCCGACTCCACGCCAATTGTGAAGGCCGTCGTCTGCTCCTGCTGTGCGGTCAGCAGGAGCGATTTGTTGAAGGAAATACTGAGCAACGGATAGACGAGCAGCGGCATCAGGACCAGGGTGATGACCGTACGCCGATCACGGAGCGTTTCCCGCAGTTCCTTGCGTGTCAGCCGCAGAATGCGTCCCAGTCGCAGCCGTGACGGAGAGGCTTTCGATTCGCTTGTCATGAACCAGTCTCTCCCGCAGGGCTCTGCGTATCAATGAACTCCAGGAACATGTCGGTCAGTGTCTCGCAGCCGGTCCGCTGCTGAAGTTCCGCCAGCGTCCCTTCGTGCACCAAACGTCCGCGGTGCAGCAGACCGAAACGATTGCAGAGGCGTTGAGCCTCATCCAACCGATGCGTGCAGACGATCACCGCCTTTCCCAGATCACGCAGATGCCGGACGTAGTCAAAGATCACCTTGCTGCCCAACACATCCAGTCCCCGAGTTGGTTCGTCCAGCAGCATGATCTGCGGATTGTGTACCAAGGCTCGGGCCAGATTCACTCGCTGCTTCTGCCCGGTACTGAGCGTGGCACAGCGCTGGTCCAGGAATCCGGTGAGCCCCAGCGTCCGGCTGATTCCTTCGACCGAGGCGAGGGCTTCGCGCGGCGGTACATTGTACAGATCGGCAAAAAACAGCAACGTCTCGCGCGGCGTGAGCCACGGATAGACACCGGCACTCGCCGAGACCAGTCCCAGTCGCTCTTTGACCGCGTCGGGAGCCGACGAGGACCGATAGCCGTCCACCTCCGCGTAGCCAGAAGTCGGAGGCAGAACCCCCATGATCATCCAGAGCGTCGTGGTCTTGCCCGCACCGTTGGGTCCGAGCAAGCCGTACACTTCGCCAGCTCCCACGTGAAATGACAGCCCATCGACCGCCACGATCTTGCGAGTACCCGCCGCAAAGTGCTTGGTCAAACCGACGACGGAGATCATAAGCTACCCTGGATCCGTGACGAGAGAAACGCAGTCGCCCGAGTCGAGGCCCCAGTCAGCACCTCGCCTGCTGAGGAAGCGTTCCAGCGCCCAGGGCCACACTTGTCGTCCAGGCGGCACACTCGCCGCGAACCCCAGCGGCGACCGCCGCACGCACCACTATACCCATCTGCCGCCATCCGGGTAGAGTCCTGCGGCAACTTTGCGCTACGCAAAGCCGTTTCGCCTCAGTGAGGAATGTGGACCGACGTGGAGGGACCGCGTGAAACCGGGGGGCTCGCAGCGTTCCACGGGACGTCCAGCCAGCGGCGCGCCTCCTCGCCGGTGAACGACAGGGACCGGCGCTCGTCCCCCAGTCGAAACGTCATGGTGTTGGTCTGGTCGGCCAGCCAGTCCATGAACAACCGATTCGTTACCTCCCATCGCCCGGTGGGCTCCGGACAGGCAAACTCGAAATAGAGCCAAACGTACTTGGCACCCACTTCCTTGCCGACCCACTCCAGTGGCAACGGTTCCTCGGTGCTCCGATGGACGCGAATGGTTTCCCGCAGATAAGCCACAATCTGCTGATCGACGTCCGGCGTCTGGTCCAGATCAACCGAGTGCCCAACACGTCGCGACAGAATCCCCTCCAAGTCCACCGGATGGACTCGAAGTGCCACCTCCAGTTTGCCGCTCTGGCGATTGAACTCGGCGTCCGCAATGCTGACGTGGAAAGGATGGGCCTGGACCACATCCGCAACCAGCATCAAACCGCCAGCCAACAGGTACCACCGCCAAGAGCTCTGCGCCTCGGGACGGCGACCGCCACAGGATCTGACTTGTCCCGTACGCCGCCGTTTCACGCACCACCGATTCGCCGCACAGCTCAAACAGGTGTTATTCATGCGATTTCCTCTCTTGCGCTTCCCGCATGGGATTGGCCTGCTCCTGTTTCATCTTGAACAACTGGAACCGAGAGGTAACCACGCGGCGAGGAAAGCAGTTGTTGGTCAAGTCCACATCAGCCGTTTCGCGATGGGGATCGAGGGTGAATGACTTGACGGCTTGCGTGGTGATGACCAGCTTGGAGACTTCGCGGCTGTTGTGACGCCAGATTTCTGCCGGGATTCGCAGCACCTGCCGTGATCCGTCAGCCAACTCCAACTGCAGGATGATCGGCATCACAAGCCCTCCCAGATTGCGGAAATCCACCACGTAGAAGTAACTCTTCAACTCCAGCAGCTTCTTCTCTTCCTCAGACAGATCGGCCAGCAGCTTCTGATACGACTCACGGTCTCCCGGAGTCACCGCGAACCGATCGAACGAATTGTAGAAGTCTTTCAACTCGGGAAACGCGTCAACTTGCTTGGGAAGTGGCCGATTGCGCTGCGTGATCAACGACGGTGGTTCGGCATCACGCTCGGCCTTGGCACGCGGCTTCTCGACATCGGGATTCTGACTGTCGATTTCGTATTGGCGCACCCGCTCGATCGAGATGTCCGTGTGGGCAGTCGAATAAAACCAGCCTCGGAAGAACCAGTCCAGGTCGATGCCGGAGACATCTTCCATGGTGCGGAAAAAGTCGGCCGGATTGGGACGCTTGAATTTCCAGCGCAGCGCGTATTCTCGAAACGCGCGGTCGAACAGCTCTCGCCCCAGGATCGTCTCACGCAAGATATTCAGGGCCGTCGCCGGTTTCGCGTAGGCGTTGTTGTGAAACTGCAGAATCGACTCCGAATTCGTCATGATCGGGACCTGCTCCGTACTGCCCATATAGTCGACGATATCGGCCGGTTCCCCGCGTTGGGACGGATATCCCTCTTCCCACTCCTGTTCACTCAAGAACTGCAGAAACGTGTTGAGCCCTTCGTCCATCCAGGTCCACTGCCGCTCGTCTGAATTGACGATCATCGGAAAAAAGTTGTGCCCCACTTCATGGATGACCACGCTGATCAAACCGTATTTCGTCCGCTGGCTGTACGTGCCATCCTTCTCGGGACGTGGTCCATTGAAACAGATCATCGGGTATTCCATGCCCCCGACCGGCCCATTGACGCTGTAAGCCACCGGATAGGGATAAGGAAACGTGTAGCGGGAATAGACGTTCAACGTGTGAATAATGGCCCTGGTCGAGTACTTGCTCCACAGCGGCTCCGCCTCCTTGGGATAGAGGGACATGGCCATCACCCGATTCCCTTCGACCTGGTGCCGTTGGGCGTCCCAGATGAACTTGCGCGAGGAAGCGAAAGCAAAGTCCCGCACTTGCTCGGCACGGAAGATCCAGGTGCGCTGGTCGCTGGCACGTACCGATTCCTTCGCCCGAGCTTCTTCCGGAGTCACGATGAAGACCGGACGATCCGCCGTCTCCGCCGCGGCCCACCTCCGACGTTGCTCGTCACTCAAGACCTCCTGCGGATTGAGCAACACGCCGGTGGCTCCCACAATGTGGTCCGCCGGTACCGTAATCCGGACCAGATAGTTGCCAAACTCCAGCGCAAATTCACCACTCCCCAGATACTGCTTGTGTTGCCAACCGTTGGAATCGGTGTACGGGGCGAGCCGGGGAAACCACTGGGCAATCTCGTAAATGTAGTTCTGATCGTCGGGAAACGACTCGTACCCCGTGCGACCGTGCAGGAGACGAGCGTTGTTGATGCGGTAGCTCCAATCGATCGAGAACACAATCACCTGTCCTGCAGCCAGCGGTTGCGGCAGGTCAACACGCATCATGGTCTTGACGACGGTATGCGGAAGCGACTGGCCCGCCGCATCCTTCACCGCACTGATCTGCATGCCACCATCGAATGTCTCACGCGCCAGCCAGCTCTGTAACTGGTCAAACGAAACACGATCCAGCTCCGGCGCGGTGGCCGTCAGCGACGCGTCCGAATCGGGCCGATAAATGTTGGGATCCAACTGCAGCCAGAGAAACGTCAACGTGTCAGGCGATCGATTCAGATAAGTGATTCGCTCCGAACCCCGAATCTGCTGCGTCGCGTCGTCCAACGCCACATCTATCGTGTAATCGACCTGCTGCTGCCAGTACTGGTGGCCAGGCGCCCCCGATGCCGTGCGGTACACGTTGGGAGTCGGGAGCAATTCATCCAGTTGACGGAAAGGATCGGACAGAATGACGTCATTGTTCGCTTGCTGAGCAAACAGCGGCCTGAGCAGTCCGCAACCCAACAAGAAGAGGCAGAATCCTGAGCAGCACAGAAGTGACGTTCGCTTCATCGATTTGGGTTCTCGCGTCGGCAGGAGATCCGGTGGCAGGAGAGTGTCTTCATAGCCGGAGGAAACGGACGCGGCACCATCCGCAGTCCATGCCGACAGACCGAGCCCGCCCTACACGCCTAATGGTCGGGCCCAGACTGTCGACGCCTGGCGGCATGAGATCGTCACATCGTTCGGCCGCTCCGAGCGTGGCAGCTTCCGCCCAGTTTCTTGCATTCGATCCCGGAATTGCAAGCGGCCTACCGTGTTTTCGGCGTCTGCGGCACCGCCAGCTATCGCCCTTTCATCACTCTTTATCTAATCTACGTGATTTAGCTGATGGAAATCCTGTCCTCCGGCTCGATTCCTGCCAGTTCCCGCTGGTTGGTGCAGAACGAAAACCCCACTACACCCACAGAGGTGGGGTACGGCAGCGTGTATTCTTCCTATTGTGCCGGCTATGGGGAAACGAATAATTGTCCGCTCGGCCCACGAAACGTTGGGAAACTCGCGCGGTTAGATAATAATGAGAGCCAATAGACGGTCGGACTGATGTTGCGCTGGCATGGTGCCGATGGATGCGGGCGAGTCGGGACGACTGAGATGTCATTTATCGCTCATTTCCGGTATCTCGTTTGTTGTCCTCCGGGTCCTGAGGGAGATCGGCCCTAGGGAGATCGGGAGGACTCTAGGTGGAGACATTTCCTTGAGACACTGCACTCAGGTAAACCGACTTCCTGTTGTCGGACGAATTCTGGCAGGGTTACTGGCCGCGGCATGGCTGTTGACCAGCAATTCGCTGCTGAGGGGAGCCGATCCGGCGTTTGTCGGGATCCTGGCGTTAGCCACCGAGGATTCGGTTGCCCAGCGACTGGGACTTTCCGACGAAGTGAAGGAAAAGCTCGATCAGCTCGTGGAAAAGCGGATGAACGCAGCCACCAGTCTGGCTCTGTCGATCAAGGATCTGCCGCCTGAGGAGCGCAATCGGCGTCTTGAGCCGTTTGTGGAAGAGTCCGAGCGATTGGGCATGGAACTGCTCTCCATCGAGCAACGCAGCAAGCTGAGCCAACTGCGGCTTCAGCGTACCGGGATGGAGTCTCTGGGCGAACCCGAGATGGCCAAACTGCTGGAGCTTGCCCCTGAGCAGCAAAAAGAAATTCGGCGACTGATGGACGAGCGTGCGGTGGCCATGACGCGTGGCGGCCAGCAGGAACGGCGACTTGCGCGCGACTCGTTTGAACGACGCCTCCGAGCGGTGCTCAACGAAGGGCAGAGGGCCACCTGGGACCAGATGGCTGGCCTGGGCCCTGGACCGAGATCTGAACCGGCCGCAGCTGGTACGGACGTAGTCAAGGAGGCACCGACGGCAGAGTCGGTCGCGGCA
>JBGSHS010000294.1:0-6048 GCA_041752115.1 Pirellulaceae bacterium
CGCCACCGATTCGCCCCCTGGCTGCCTGCGGGGACACCCGCCGCCGCCCGTGCCCGGCCTCCTCACCGCCTCTCCGGAAAAAAAACCGGCCCGCCCACGGCTCTACACGCTCACCGAAAAGACACATTTGACAAAGAACGCTTGTACTCGGCAGCCTACGACCAGGCGCTGAAGGTTATCGATCAGGAGCAGCCAGTCACACCCAGCAAGCGACTGACTAACAGTGATTCCTTACCCTCGATCGCCGCCTTGCGTCATATTGAGCCTCAGCGTCTCACCGGACTTATCCGCGGCGAGTTGGATTGGATTGTCATGAAGACGCTGGAGAAAGAACCTTCCCGACGCTATGAGTCCGCGTCGAGTTTGGCCGCGGACATCGACCATTACCTCCACGATCAACCCGTGCAGGCCGGACCACCGTCGGCCAGCTATCGCTTCCGAAAGTTTGCCCGCCGCAACAGACAGTTGCTGCTCGTCTTGGCATTGTCTTCTCTTGGCTTGGTAATCGCAACGGCCGCCAGCTTGTATCAGGCGTTTCGGGCCACCAATGCCGAACGACTGGCCGAGACGCGTTTGAATGAAGTGGAGCGGCAGCAGGCCGCTTTGCAGGCCGCGAAGAACACTGCGGATCAAGAGCGAAAAGCGGCGGAAGGGAACCTCAGAGTCGCACTTGACTCCGTCAACGAAATGCTCGAGCAACTGGCCAGCGACAAGCTGAAACATGTCTCGCCGCAGCTATCCACGGTACGCGTTGAGATGTTCGCACGTGCAACATCACTACTGGAAGAGCTTGCCAGTGTGAACCCCGCCAGGCGGGACGTACGCAGACAATTGGCGGAGGGATACACGCATCTCGGCCAACTCGCCGATTCGCTGGGCAAGCACGCGGAAGGTGAGCACGCGCTGCGTGAGGCAATCACTCTGGCAGAAGAACTCGCTCAGCAAAGTGCTGAGAACACTGGCAACGCGGAAGCCACGGACCTGCTTTCACTGCAGGCAAACTGCTACACGGCCCTCGGATCCCTGCTGCGTGATCTTGGCCGACTCGACGAAGCGAAACAGGCTTACCGGCACATTGCGGAATTGGCGGACTCCCCTGCGGCCAGCAAGTTACCGAAGGCCGAATGGAGTCAGTTGACGGGACTGAGCCATCACAACGTCGCCCGTGTCTTGAACGACAAAAATGATTTTGAGGCAGCGGCCGAGGAATACAAGAAGGCCTTGTTGATTCAAGAATCATTCTTGCAGCAGAGCGATTCTCCCGAGAACCGCCACCACCTGGCCATGACGCTCTTCAATTTCGGCAGCATGCGCGCACAACAGCTTCAGCTCGAAGAAGCGAAGGTCATGACGCAGAGAGCCATTGAGATCTTTGAGAAGCGCGTGACGGGTGATCCTTCCGCCACCGAGCACCGAGAACTGCTGGCCTCTGCATACAACAATTTGGGATTTGTCTTGGCGAAGGCCGACGAGCACCAAGATGCCGTCGACACATTCCGTAAACAGACGGAGATTCTCGAGCGATTGGCAGCCGACTTTCCATCGATTCCCGATTATCAGGATGACTTGGCCGTCGGGCTCGGCAACCTGGCAGCGGCGCTGAAGAGACTCGAACGGAAGGATGAGGCTCGCAGCGCCGCGCGGCGAGCGGTCCACACGCTCCGTCCGCTTGCTGAACTGTATCCCACAGTCCCCTTGTACCGTGTGCACTTGGCCACCTACGCCCGTAACCTGGGCAACTACTTCCGTGATGACCAGCTCTGGGATGCTGCCATCGAGCACTACCGTGAATCGCTCCGACAGAGCGAAGCGGCCTACGCTCAATGCCCACAGGTCGCTGAGTACGCGGAGTATCTTGCCTGGAGCCTGCTAAGCCTCATCGACGCCTTCCGGAAGAGCGGGAAAAGTGGTGAGTGGGCTAAGGACGGCAGGCACATCGTTGAAATCATGGTTACGCTGTTGAATGCGAACTATGGTACGAGTGATACAGCACTGGCGAGTGACGTCACCAAGTTTGCGAAACAAACCGCGTGGAACTGCGTGACCGGTCCCAGCCCCGCGGAGCAGGAGCCTGAAGTGGCTTTGAGCTTGACTGCGGCACTGCTCAAGGCGGAACCGGACGATGGACGCGTGTGGCAAATACGTGGCGTCGCGCACTTCCGCAAAGGCGAGTGGCGTGAAGCCGTCGAGGCCCTGGAGAAGTCGATAGCTGTGCAAGATGGTGGGGAGGGGCTGGACCTGTTCATCCTGGCCATCTGTCATCACCATCTGGGCAATCGCGAGGCCAGCAAGAAGCGGTATGAGGAAGGCATCAACTGGCTGACCTCCAACGACTCACATGATGCCGAAATATTGAGGGTGCGTGACGAGGCGTCACACCTATTGGAGACGAAGCCGGATGAACACCCGATCAATGACTCCCACAACGATGCCAACCCGTCCATTCACCATTCGACGATACTTCGTGCAACAGGAGAATAGAAATGACATTCGCGAATTGCACCTCGATAGTCTTGCCGGCGCTACTCAGTGTGACAAACGCTGCCCCTGCGATAACTTCTCGACTCGTGAGCCACTTTCTGGGGAATGAGATAGTGGCGTTGGGCTTTCGAGCGTCTATTTGCACTGTCTTGCTAGCGATGTCTTCGGCACAAGCGCAAGCAGAATTCTTCTTCAATGATTACGGGCTCAGCAATCCTCTGCAGACCGTAACATTTGACGAGCATGTTTTCGATCCCGGAACAACGATCACCGATCAATTTTCAGACGTGGGTGTGACCTTTTCTGGGTGGCCATTAACCTATGATACGCGAGACCTCTCATACCTCCCCAACTTCGATGGTCCGACCTTGTCAAACTTCTACGGCCAAGGAAGTTCCTTATCGCCCGACAACAGCGAGTTCTCGATACGCTTCATACAGCCACAGACCGCAGCAGCGTTTGCGTTGGTGACAGCAGGCTCCCTTGAAGTAGTTCAAGGCTACCTGACGAGTTTTACCGCTCTTCTTGACGGAGAGGAGATCGAGACGGCCCTTCATCAAACCAGCAACGACGACGCGGATAACTTCTTTGGCTTCTCAGGTGTCCTGTTCGATGAAATACGCGTGAATGTGTACCAAGGCGTTCAGCCTAGCTCTGGCGGCAATTCTAACAACGCTGGCATTGATTCGATTCAGGTGTCTTCCGTCCCTGAACCATCAACAATTGTCATGTGGTCAATCATTGCCTCGATCTGTGGCTTCGTCCTCCGAAGGCAAAGCAAACGAGAGATGCGGGACAAGAAGGACGTGATACAAACAACGGAGAGTTTCCAAGTCGCAGTGGATTCGCATTGACGATGCAATTACAAAAGAAAAGCCGGTGAGTTCGACACCGCCAAGCACCGCACTCACCGGCCCCCAGCATCCCGAGCGCTCGCTGTGCGCGCGGCCGGGGCTTTGCTGTAGGTAAGTGTAGCCCGCTCGTGGCGGGAGGACCAGCTTGGCGTGGGGCAGAGAGCGGTTTCGACACACGGGGCCAGTCACCTGGCCCCACGCACCGTCTTTCGTGCAGTGGAGGGAAGAAACATGTTGAGCAGACGACACTTACAGTGCTGGGCCGCGGTGACGGGCGTACTGCTGGCCGCGTCTTTCGCCCTAGCCGGAAAACCGGCGCCCACCCCGATTATTGCCAGAACGACCGATCAGAACTTCCTGGACAACGTGGTCGGCAAAGAATCGAGCCAAACGCTATTCAATCTGGCGATCGACGTGTCCGGCACGGGTACGCACTACCGGTACCAGATTGGGCCGGCAGCATTGATCGATCCCGCCGACTCAGCTGCCTACTCGAGCCCGATTGCCGAAACGACACCACTCATTGCGGACATCGCCGCGGACCCAGATGGTCACTTCGCGCTGTGTCTGCAGGCCCTGCAGATCGACAAGAAGGGGAACATCAAGTACATCCAGACACCTCCAACCATTTACAGCTGGGTTAAGTCACCTCCGCCGCAGGGTACCGGGACGGTAGTCCCGCTCACCGCACTCTTGCGTGACGAAAGCCAGGTCACGCTGTCCATGAATGGATACGGTAGCGCCGTGGCCATAGCGCCGGGTATTAGCGCTACAGGATGGCACTACTGGAACTACAGCATGTTCAATGGGTCCAGCTGGAGCGCGGCGACGAAGATTGCTGACGCGCTACCTGATAGCGCAGGGGTATCACAGCTCTTGGGCGGAGGCTACGCTTCTTTCATACCCGTGCTCAAGACCGATGGGAACGGCAGGTTCCTATTTGCTTGGATCGAATATGACTACAACAACGGGTCAATCGTAAATGACTTTCCTGATATGAGAGCGGTGTTCTATGACGGATCGGATTGGGGTGACGTTCAGCTAATTAATCAAACATATTGCCTCTTTAACCCGACCGGTATGGACGTGGGAAAATACGGCGTTGTCTTCAATTACGATGTGGCCTTTAGTGCGAACGGCGATGCCATGGTGGTATGGAATTATACCGATTCAGGCGCAGGGTTCGATGAAGGGAACTTCCTGATTACACGGCTCTGTAAGGACGGCGTGTGGCAACCCGAAGTGGCTCATGCCAGTACGAGGGCAAGGTTCCCCTCGATTGCTGCTGACGATAACGGCAACTTCATGGTTGCTTACGTGCATGGAAACACTGACGGACCCACGGAGGGAGACATCTACTACACGCTCTTCAATGGTACGGAATGGACCGAGGAAGCCAGACTCAACGTACATTCAAATATGATCAAAGCTTCACGGGTCTATGCGGGTGATGATGGTGTGGTAAAGCTGGCTGGCACAGGTGACAAGCAGTTTACTGCTGTCTATCTGTCGCAAACAGTCAATGTCGATATCAGCGATGGGCTTGCCGACAATGTGAACGTGTACGGTCGTTACTTCAATGGTACAGACTGGGAGACCGAATTCACGCTTGACAACCAGGATGGCGACGTCTCTCAAGCAGGCGGTATGTTAAGACTCGCGATGTCCGCCAGTGGATCCGCCATTGCGATGTGGGGCCAGTATGATGGCATTGGGTATACCGTATATGCCAACAGATTCGACGGCGCCGGCAATTGGGATGCTATGCCGACGGCACTGAGCTACAACACCTATGGTGATGCCAAGACTCATCACGGTGGCATTGCGATGGACGCTGCCGGCAATGCGCTAGCAGCTTTCTATGACACGCCTTATCCGCAATCTACGGTGGTCAAGGTCCACTATCTTGCTGGATACGGCTGGGAACTGACCGCTGTCGATGATCCAGACGATTGGCCCTTTGACAGGGAGTCCTTAACAGTCAATCCACCGGCCAGCCTGGCGGAAAGCCGAGTGGCCGGACAGGCCGACGGCAGGGCCATCATCATCCATACTCCGGATGATCCGGATTGTGTATTCCCAGTGGATCATTTCATTGCGCTACCCTTGGATATTGGCCTGTGGTAGGCCGCTGTTCCGGCGACATCCAACCGGGGAAATGTGTGTGACTAGCAAGGTGAAACAGGCGCAATCCGCCGATGGACGTAGGCGAGCGGCCTGACAGGTTTCCTGCCATCAACTCGTCATAGCAGAGAGCAGGGTGGAGTCGGACACTCGGATTCCGGCCGAACACAGGTCGCCGATTCAGAGGTGCGCAAGGCGGGCTACCACCCGCAGCACACCAGGTCCTGCACGGGCGGGGCCTGGTGTGTTAGCGGCCATGTCAGTGGAATGGCGACACGAGTGTCGTGACCTCGCCGGAACGATGACCGCGCTGTTCGCCGCGAGCGGGCAGTAGCGTTTCGACAGATCAACGGTGAACCTCAAGCCCCAGCCCGGTCACCGTGCCGCGCTGGGGCGTTTTCCAGGTGGGAAACGACACGCCGCCAGCACGTACAAACGGGGCAAATCCGAGCCGTTTCCTGCGAGGGCGTATCCCACCCGGGTCTGACAGACCTGCTGCAGTTGGGCCGTGTCATCATTTTGATCTTGTGGCAATCCGGGCCGCATACCGAAGGCCGTGTCATTTTGACGGCACAGGGTTTGAAGCTTG
>JBGSHS010000295.1:0-57833 GCA_041752115.1 Pirellulaceae bacterium
GCCACGGCTCTGGGCGAGCATGGCTACAGCTCGGCGCGAGCCTGGCTACGGCGCTGCGCCGGTGGCCGCCGTCGTAGCAAGAGGCCGATGGCCAGAAGCCCGACACTGGCGAGCGCAAGCGATGAAGGCTCAGGCACTCCGGATATCGAAAAGTTGTCAAAGTAGACTCCGTGTTCCGCTCGGGCAAACTCCCCCACGACATCGGGGCCCGCATAGACCACCAAGGCTCCTCGGGCGAGTATGCCGGACGGACCGGACGATGCGAAGGAAATCGGTGTTCCCAACTGCACGCCATCGACTAGGAAACGGCTCAGGTTGGTGTGGTAGTCAATCTCGAGCGCGAGCGTGTGCCAATCCTCCGGAGATGCCCACCCTGTCACGAGCGGCATGCTACCGGGTGGCTGGTTTCCAAAACCGGCCAGCGAGCCATCGGGTCCAATCTCGAGTTCGGCCAACGTGAAACCGGCGCTGTCTCGGGCCGAAATGGCCCCCGAGAACTGCTCGTAGGAGATCGTCGAGGGCCCGCTCATTCTTACGTCGACTGACAACTGCACCACTCGCGTTCCCGAGGCGTTGGTGTCGTAGTTAACAGGCCGGCGATAGGAACCGACGGCGTCATAGGGAGTAACTTCAGACGCGGACGTCATGTAGTCGCCACGCACCACCAATGCCTGGCCGCCCAAACCGTCGTCGAGCTTAGTAATCACTGCAGCCGAGGTACTCAGAAAAGGCGGCAACGCGTCGGCAGGCGTCCAACCGTCTTGCCCCTGGAGCTGAGTGTAGGCCGTGAACGAGGGCGACTCGAAGCCGGTGGAGTAAATGACTTCGGCGCGGACGGCCGCGGTGAACAGCAGGACCCCGATCATGCACCCCAGAAAACGGTAAGCGAATGGCATAATACTAACTCCAAATACTGGTTACCAAGAACAACCTGCAACAGACTCTACCGGCGCACGCGTTTCCAAAGATGGAGCATCGGCTCCCCCAAGAAATCTCTCAGCTGCTGCCAAGTCACGTGTCGTGACGCCGTTACCTGGAAGGATAAGTGCGGCGGGCAGGATAGACCTTTCACGAAAATGTCGAAATTGACGTCGCGTCGCGTTTGCCTAAGAAGAAGTAACCCACCCCTGGGGAGTTGATTCACGAGAGTGTACGTGGTGTCGGCAATGGGTGTCGCTCCAGCCCCCCAGGAGCGGCGTAACCAGGGAGATTGTGCCTCTTGTTACAGACCTCTCTCAGTTTGCTGCAGCGTCTGACGCTCAATACAGACTCCCGAGCTTGGGATGAGCTTGTATCGCTCTATTCTCCGCTGTTGCGATCATGGCTCTCACGCTATGCGATCCAGCCCTGCGACGCCGAGGACCTGACGCAGGAAATCCTCCTGGCTGTGGTCGCGGACGTGGGAAAGTTCCAGCATCCAGGCCATTCGGGAGCCTTCCGTGGTTGGTTGCGGGCGATTCTTGTGAATCGCCTGCGATCGTTCTGGCGCAAGCGACGCAGCGTCCCGATTGCCCCAACGTCAAGTGACTTCTGGCAGCGTCTTGATGAGTTAGAGGATCCCCAAGGGGCACTTGCCCTGATGTGGAATGACGAGCATGACCGGTTTGTGGTGGGGCGATTATTGGAACGCGTGGCGCCGCGGTTTTCACCGAACACGTTTCAGATATTTCGCCGCTATGTGCTGGAATGTGCTACGGCAGAGCAAGTGGCCGCTGAGTGGGGGGTGACCGTGAACGCGGTGTTTATCACCAAGTCACGGGTGCTGAGGGCGTTACGGCAGGAAATCGTCCAGGTCCTTGGACAAGAGGAGGCGATGGAATTCGGCGTATGAACGAACCTCAGGGCGCTATCACTACTTGCTATGGGCGGCTGAGTCCATCGACTCTCACGTCTGACCGATAGCACTATGGAAAGCCAATCCATGAAGCAGGAACCGATGTGGCACCCCGATCCTAACACGTTGATCGCGTTCGGATGCGGAAAGCTAGGAGCCGAGGAATCACTGACCGTGGAAGATCACCTCGGTCGCTGCGCAGCCTGTGTCGCTCGCTTGGCGAGCGCTCCAGAGGATAGTCTTGCAGAACGCTTGCGTCGAGCATTGGCGGTACCGACGGCAGACACCGCGTCGGTGGCACAGACGGATACGTCTATCTATGCCGATTCGAGCGGTGGCCGAACGGACGATGTACAGGCACCGGATGGCGAGGTGGTCAAGAACCGTACTGCCGAAATCAGCCCCAGCTCGCTGGGGCGTTTCACCATCATCACCCGGATGGGAGAAGGCGGCTTCGGTTGCGTGTATAAGGGTTACGACCCCGACCTGGATCGACACGTGGCGATCAAGGTGCCGCACGAACGAGTATGGCGGACACGTGGACATCGCGCCCGGTTCCTGCGCGAAGCCCGCGCGGCAGCAACACTCAGCCACCCGAACATCTGCCCGGTACACGAAGTTGGCCGGTGGCACGAGATTCCCTTTCTGGTTATGCCCCTGTTGGAAGGAACCACCTTGGAGCAACTCATCGCGAGCGGCCAGCCTCTCGCAAGGGAACAAACCGTCGGCTGGGTTCATCTGGTCGCCACAGCACTTGCGTATGCACATCGCAGGGGCATCGTGCATCGTGACTTGAAGCCCAGCAACATCTTGATCAATGAACGTGGCACCCCGGTGCTGATGGACTTCGGGTTGGCTTGGCGGCAGTCAGACGAATACACGCGTCTCACAAGCGACGGGGAGATCATGGGAACGCCACTGTACATGTCGCCGGAGCAGGTTCGCGGAACGCCGGACATGACGAATCCCGCCACCGACATCTACAGTCTGGGGGTGGTTCTCTACGAGCTATTGGCGGGGCACACTCCCTTCCAGGGGACGCTTGGTGCGCTGTTCGACCAAATACTACATGTCGACCCAGCATCACCGTCCCAATCTGACCCCAGCATCCCACCGGCGCTGGACGTGGTATGTCTGCGATGCCTCTCCAAGGATCCGACTCACCGGTACGAGTCGATGGATGTTTTGGCAAGCGTCCTGGCGGACCACCTGGTAATGCCGACTCCGCCGCAGGCTCGACTGCCGCAGGACTCGAGCCAACTTGCTGCCGCGGCTGCAACCGCCAGCAGGGAGGACCTGGCGAGCACGCCAGCCGACGCCGGGACGGCCAGACGCACCGCCACTCTGTCCACGGCCGCGCGGGGCCGCCAGCGTTGGATCGTGGCAGGTGGTATCGCCGGACTGATGGCGATTTCCGCCCTGGTTCTTGTCATCAGAATGCTCACTGATCAAGGGGAGATTGAGATCCGGTCCTCTGACCCGTCGGCCGAATTTACGCTGGTTGTGACGCGCAACGGCAGGAAGGTCAGGGACCTCACATTGGACCAAGAACGCCTGCTCACGAAAGTGCGCACGGGGGACATTGAGATCAGCCTTGCCGGCGTGCAACCCGACAGACTCGAGATCCGCAATTCGCAATTCCGTTTGCTGCGCGGCGGACATGCGGTGGTGGAGATTGTGCCGCGGGAACGCATCGGGAAAGATGAACGTCGCGCTGCCGCCGACCTGCTGGCACAGTGCATCCAACTGGGACAGATCGGCAAGTTCAGCGAAGCGGTTGCCGTGGCCGACGAAGCGATTCGAATGGATCCGACGTCGGCCGCAGCCCATGAACTCAGGGCTCGCGCGCATGTTGAACTGGGTAATCACCCGGCGGCGGTGGTTGACTGTGACGCGGCGCTGCGTCTGGATCCTCGTTATGTCCCCGCTTACGTGACCGGTTCCCAGGCCCGCCTCACACTCGGACGACTGGAGGAGGCGATTCGGGATGCGAGCCGAGGGATTGAACTGGATCCGGGATCCGTTGCCTGCTTCGCCAACCGGGGAATTGCGCGAGCCAGGCAGGGGCGCCTCGACGATGCGTTGTCAGACTTCAGTGACGCTATCCGACTAGCGCCGCACGACGCACGTGGCTATTGGTATCGCGCGGCAGTCCATCAACTGCGTGGCGACAACGACAAGTGCCAGACCGACACCGCTCGCGCCACCGAGCTACGGCCGCAGCTGAAGTCGCAGGCACTCCCCGATCTGACGAAATAGGCGAGCGGATGGAATTCGCCCCCGGTCCGGCGACACAATAAACAAGGTGCCTAGCCAATCAAAGGAGATTATTATGAGTCTGACAGATCTGGACAAGTCGAAGCTCAAACTGATCCTGAAGACGAGTCAGGGATTCGCGGCACAGTTTGAAT
Organism: Pirellulaceae bacterium; assembly: GCA_041752115.1. Taxonomy (GTDB): domain Bacteria; phylum Planctomycetota; class Planctomycetia; order Pirellulales; family Pirellulaceae; genus JAJRVM01. The sequence goes on from JBGSHS010000295.1 coordinate 4,246, forward strand.
CGTCCAAAGCCATGGTCAAAGTCTCTGGCGGCCTGAAGTCCTTGTCGCCAAGTCGCGCCGGTCATGCCACTTCCAGTCATGTCCGGGGAGCCGCAGCGACTGGCGTCAAGACGAAGTTCTGCAGTATCGATGACATGGCCAGTGCCCTGGAGCTGCTGTTGCAGACATCTGCTGGCCAACAGGCTCTCGGTCGCCTCGGCGTGGGAAGTCGCGAGACAGTCGAAGCAGATCTTGATCGCGTGTTTCCTATCGAAGGAGTCGTTGACGGAATCGGTCCCGTGACGTTCAGTACCAGAGAACTGGCGGCGGCACACATTTATCGCACCAAGTGCCGTGCCGTCCTGGAAGGCCGGTCCAGAGGGCAAGAACTGTATTTGCATGTGCATACGTTCTTTCCCGTCGTGAGTCCACTCCAACTGAACCAGCTGTTCGACGTCAAGACTTCGCCTTAACTGGTGCGCCAAGGAGTCAGCTGTTGTTTCGAGGCGTCAAAGATGGCGAAGTAGCCGGACAGTAGTGCATGTACGATAACCAGGTATCGCTCGCCGGCCCGGAACTGGATCGGTGCCGCTCCGTCCCAATCGAAACGCACGTAGGGCGTCGCAGCAAACCAACGGTGAAAGTGCCCCACGAACATGATCCGGTGCGGAAAGGAGGCGAAACTGTCATCCAGCGCTCGCTCTGCATCCGGTCGGGGCCCCAGGTAGTACGAGGTGGGATCGGTCGGATCGTGCGACGGCAGGCCGTGGCAGAAGAGCAAATCGTCGATTTCAAATCGAGACTTCAGCGTACCGAAGAAGTCGACCACAGGCTCCGTGTAGGTTGCCCGCAGCTGTGGATCCGGATCCACACAAAGCCCTAACTCATGATTTCCCCAGACACCCACGGCGCGGCACGATCGCAGCAGCGCGACGGTTTCGCACGCGTTACGCGCACTTTCAATGACGTCACCGAGCAGCACGACTTCATCAACCGCTTCGGCCTCCAGGCGGGCTAGTGCTGCCTTCAGGTTGTGAACATGCCCGTGGATGTCGGCGAGGATCCCGATCTTCATACGCTCTTCCAGGTGACACGCCGCAGGGCAGTCATGCGTTCGCTTGCCCCTCATTGTCCAGTGAATTCCCTTCAGAATTCCATCACGGCCACCATCCTAACGGTAGCCATGACCTGTGACAACATGTCCCGCGTACACATCTCCTGATGCACGACTCCGGCAACTCGTGAGATGTGTTCTTTTCGACGCCCCAGACCCAGCCACCATGCACCAGCTCAACCATGGAATGCCAGTCGCCACAGCTCAGTGACGGGGGGTCCGGCGGCGAAAGTCGCGATGCTTGACAGGCAATAGGCTCTTGGTCAACAATTCGTGCTCAGCGGCTCACTGGCAAAGGCGCCATTTATCTGGGATTACTATGGCCGATGCGTTGCGATGGAGTTCCTGGGTGGGTTCGTGGGCGTGCGACAGGACCCCGTCACACTTTGCCTGCGACCCGAAGTCGGCTGGGCCGTGCGAGAGCAGTCCGCAACGTAAGGAGGAACGATAGCGACCAGTCACTTCGGCGAAACCGTCCGCTTCAGTCCATCGCCGTCAGGATCGCAGTGCGTCCGCGTTCATCCGCGAGCGGCGGCGCAGATTCTGATGCGACGCGGCGCAGGCATGATGATCTGATCGCGAGGTTGTATCCGTAGCAGAGATAACACATGAGTTGCATTTAGCAAGCATCGCGAAGTTCGCCAGCCAACGATACACAACGTCCGACGACTCGGGAGAGCCGGACCATGGGCGGCGTTGATCACCGAGGCGTCTGAAGCGCAGCACATCCAACCAGGAACGGTCCCTTGGATCCCGATCGTAAGTATCCGCGAGCAATCGACCCGACCCTCATCCGTCTGGTGGAGGAACTCTGCCGCGAATTCGAGCAGCGTTGGCGGAGTGGCGTGCGGCCGCTTTTGGCCGAATACCTACAGCGTGTGGACAGCTCGCTCCACGGTGAATTATTGCGTGAGCTGATTGCACTGGATGTCGATTACCGCCAGAAACTCGGCGAGCCGGTGACACTCGATGAGTATCGCCAGCAGTTCCCCGAGTATGTGAACCAGCTTGAGGCGGCCTGGAGGAGTATCGCCAGGCATCAGACGAGCGATACCCAGTCCGATCTGGCGAGCACTCAGTCGCGCACGGCGGACCACGAGGGGGTGTGCGAGTCCAGTTGGGCGGCGATTCCAGCAGCTGATGGCGCCAGTTCCCAGACGCTGACAATGGGGCGCTACGAGGTTTGGCAACGGCTGGGCGAAGGGGCATTTGGAGTGGTCTACTTGGCACACGACCCGAAGCTGCAGCGACTGGTGGCACTCAAGGTACCGTCGCACAAATGGCTCGACTCGCCCCATCGCCGGGAGTGTCATCTGCAGGAAGCGCGCGCGGCTGCGCAGCTGAAGCATCCGGGACTCGTGTCGGTCTACGACGTGCAGGAAGAGGAAGCGAGGTTCTTCATTGTCCAGGAGTACATCGACGGGCCGCACCTCGGAGCGTGGTGCCAGACGGCTCAGCCCACATCACGTCAGATCGTGGAGCGGATGATCGAGATCGCCGAGGCCATCGGCTATGCACATCAGCGCAATCTGGTGCATCGGGACCTGAAACCGCAGAACATCCTGGTGGACAGCGAGGGGCATGCGCATGTGGCCGATTTCGGTCTGGCGTTGGACGAACGTGTCCAGCGATTGCGCCAGGGTGAGGTAGCGGGCACTGCGCCGTATATGTCACCCGAACAGGTGCGGGGAGAAACGCATCGCCTGGATGGCCGCAGTGACCTGTGGAGCCTGGGAGTGATCCTCTATGAATTGCTCACCGGTCGTCGTCCATTCGCGGGCAGCAGTTGGCCCGAGATCTCGAGCGAAATCACCGATCGGGATCCCAAACCGCTGCGCATGCTCCGCCCTGAGATTTCCGCAGAGCTCGAACGAATCGTACTCCGCTGCCTGGCGAAACGCACCACCGAGCGTTACGGTTCGGCGGCCGAACTGGTCGAGGATCTGAGAAGGTGGCTGGCGGATCGCAGTGAATCCGATGCCGTCACGCCGCACGCCGCGACAGGCCGCAGAGCAGAAGCGGGAGCCCGCCAGGGTGCGGTCAGCCGCATTCGCAGCGACCTGGATGGGGCGGTATGGGACTTCGCTCCGTTGCTGGGGGACAAGTGCCGTGGATTCTGCGGCCGCGATTGGTTCTTTCGCGAAATATTCGACTGGTCCCACGAGGCGGTGTCCGAGCGAACCCTGCTGATAACGGGCGAGCCGGGAGTCGGCAAATCGTCGATCGTCGCCGAGTTCGTCCGTCAATATGGGCGGACATGCGTGCTTGCGCACCACTTCTGTCAAGCGGACATCCCTGCCACGCTTGAACCCTGGCGTTTTGTTCGCAGCGTCGCGGGCATGATCGCGCGGGCGTCGTCCGAGTACGCGGCACAACTCGAGGACGAGTCGATCGAGGCGACGCTCAGCGCAGCCAGTTGCCGTGATGACCCCGTTCTGGCGTTTGAACGCGGGATCCTGGCGCCGTTGCACAACGTCACTCCCCCCTCATCCGATTTTCCCGTGCAGTTTCTCTTGATCGATGCCCTGGACGAAAGTCTCGTCTACCAAGGGGCCGTGAGTCTGATCGGACTGTTGGCGCCGCGACTGGAGAAGCTTCCAGCGTGGCTGCGTCTGGTTATTACCGCGCGCAAGGATCCAAGGGTCCTTGATGAGTTGCAGGCAATTCGAGCCCAGGAACTGCCGATTCACGATGCGCGCAATCTCGATGATTTGGCACGCTATGTGGACGTCCGGTTGGAGGAACTACAGTCACAACGAGCTTCACAAATCCACCACGTCGATTCGCGTCAGATTGCGCGGATTCTGAATCACAAGAGCGAGGGGAACTTCCTCTATCTTCGTAACGCGTTCGATGCGGTCGAGCGTGGACTGATTCCGCTTCAACAGCTGGACATGTTGCCGCCGGGGTTGAGCAGTCTTTACCGCAGTTTCTTTCAACGGGACTTCGCGAACGAACAGCAATGGGAACAGCCCCGGCGTCTTCTGGAAGTCATCCTGGCGGCCAAAGAACCACTCGACGAGAAACAGTTGGCAGAAGCGTCCCACTTGAGTGCACACCGGGACCTGCCCGACGTCCTGGAGCGACTCGCCGTGTACCTGCGTACCAGCCGCTCACTCCAGGGCAACACCCACTTTGCGGTTTTTCACAAGTCCCTCGCCGACTGGCTGACCGACGATCGTCGTCGGAGCAAGCTGCACTACGTCCGAGTAACCTCGGGCGAATCAGCCTTGGCGGACGTCGGTTGGCGCGAGTTCGGAAGCAACGCCAGCCGCATGAGCCGCTATGCACTGGCCCATCTTCCCGCTCACCTGATTGCCTGTGAACGCTGGACCGATGTTGAACGCCTTCTCGCCGACTTCGGCTATCTCCAAGCCAAGGTCAACTCTGGCCTCGTCTTTGAACTGGCTGCCGATTACGTTCTCTACGAACAAGCGGCCCCCGCACAGCGGGAGATGAGCGCCATCCTGGCTCGAGTTGGCGAAGCGATTCTGCGGGACGTACACTTCATTGCTGAGCATCCGGAAGTGTTCTTCCAGTCTCTGTGGAACAGCTGCTGGTGGTACGATGCTCCCGACGCTCAGCAACATTATGAACCACTGGATGACATGGCTGACGCTCCCTGGGACCGAGCGGGACCGAAGCTGTTCGGGCTGCTCGAAACCTGGCGGAGTTGGAAGAAGCGGCAGGATGGCAGATTTTCGTGGTTCCGCTCACTCCGACCACCACCAGTCCACTTGGGGACTTCTCAGCGCATCGTGATGCGCGGACACGAACGATCGTGCCGCTGCCTGGCGTTCTCTCCCGATGGCCGGCGCATCGCCAGCGGCTCGGCCGACGGAACCGTGCGTATCTGGGATCCGCAAACGGGCAGAAGTCTGCAGGTTGTGTCCAGACACAAAGGAATCGTCGCCAGTATCGGATACTCCGCCGATGGTCGCAGGAGTGTCAGTGCGGGTTTCGATAACCGCGTCATTGCCTGGGATGCTCCCTCTTGGCGAGCACTTGTGCGGCTGGAATTCAACGGCGGGACGATCGCGGCCTTGCTGGATGCGGGGGATCGTGAGCAAGTCGTGGATAGCCAGCCGGCGTCCGATGTTGACGTGCGGTGTGCAGCCATCTCTCCGGACGGGACCCGATTGTGTGTTGGACTCCGCGATGGCCGTTTGATACTGTGGGATGATGAGAGCCGTCGGCTGCGGCTCATTTCCGGGCACAGCTCCCACGTCCTGTGTGTTGTCTTCACGATCGACGGCAAGTGCGTCTACTCGGCACACCAGAACGGCAGGGTCGGGAAATGGGACTTTGTCAGCGGGCGCGAGCAAGGCCTGTTCCGCGCTCACGACGGGTGGGTCATGCAGATTGCCGTGGCACCGAACGGGCACACGCTGATCAGCGGCGGAGACGACCTGGTGCGTTTGTGGGACCTCGACTCGCACCAGCTCCTGCGCACGTTGACCGGTCATGTTGACACCGTCCGGTCGGTGGCGTCGTCGCCTGACGGTCTGAGGGTCGCAAGTGCATCTCACGATGGCACGGTTCGCCTCTGGGATGCGCTGACGGGGCAACCGACTCGCTGCCTCCGCGGCCATGAAGGCTACGTGAGCGGCGTGGCCTTTGGTCCTCATGCTTCCCGTATCGTCACGGCGGGCCAGGACCGAACCATTCGTGTCTGGGACATCACGCAGGGTGAGGATCTGCGCAGTCTGCGTTACGCCTGCCCGTCCACCATTTGCTGCGGGACGGTATCGACCGACAATCAACACATCGTCATCGGGTTGTCTCGAATTAACTCGTCCCAGGAGACACTTCCGTCAACACACCAACCGGGCGCACTACTACTAGATATGGCGGTTTCTGCCGATGAAAAACAGGTCTCTCTCGGACACCCCCCAATCGGCACCGAGAGCCAGGAGGCTCTCCCGCAGGATCAGGCGAGCGAAGCAGCCATTGAACTCTGGGACGTCACCACGGGACACCGACTGCGCTCGTTCGCGGGCCATACCGACCGAGTAAACAGCGTTAGCCTGTCGCCGAATGGGCAGTATCTGGCGAGCGGATCCGACGACGGGAGTATTCGTATCTGGGAGATAAACAGTGGTCGAGAGTTGGCGCGATTTGCCAAGGACTCTCAGCCCGTTGCATCAGTCGAATTCTCAGTTGAAGGCGACCGAGTTCTCAGCTTTCAACGTCGGCGGGCGTGCATTTGGAGCGTGTCCTCACGACAATGCCTCGTACGCATCAACAGCGACAATCCCGTATCGTGGTTCTTCCCCTCGACTCTAAACGATCGTTTTCTCGTCAACTCCGCCGAAAGTGGAACGGTCCGGGTGTGGGACGTCGCCTCGCGGAGGGTGCACTCCTATCTGCAGGGGCATGAGCGGTTCGTCAGCACGTTGGCCATTTCGCCCGATGAACGGTGGATCGTGACCGGCTCTGACGACTCGACGGTCGGTCTCTGGCGGAGTGATACCAGCGAACCGGTTCGGTTCTGCCAGGGGCATCAACAGGCCGTGACACACGTTACCTTCGCACCGACCGGCACACGATTTGGGAGCGCGTCCAAGGACCATACCCTGCGACTTTGGGATATGAACTGCTCAGACTCCTTCGCTCTGACCGGTCACACCGATTGGGCAACGTGCCTTGCCTTCTCCCTTGACGGAACCTTGATTGGCAGTGGATCGCGGGACAAGACTATTCGTATTTGGGACGCTGCCACCGGTAAGGAACTCTGCCGCCTGATGTATCACGTGGCACACATCACGGATGTCGTCTTTTCCTCGGATGGCAGCATGCTGGCGTCCGCCAGTCGCGATCAGCGCATCTGCATCTGGGATCTCTCTTCGATCGGGCGCGCAGTCCCTGACCGCTCAGATTCCCTTCCGATCGTCTGCGACACACCTCTTCACTATTTTCGCGGGCATCGGGGTTGGGTGAACTCGGTAGCCTTCAATTGTGACCACTCACGCGTCATCAGCGGCTCAGACGATGCCACGCTGCGTATCTGGGATTGCCGTACCGGCTCCGCACTCAACCGATTGGTCGGGACTGTGAACATCTCAAGCATGGCCGTTTCACCAGACAACCGATTCGTTTCCACCTGCTCCAAGTACGGCGAGTTTCAGCGATGGGACATCGCTGCCGAAACGGTCTGTCAGGCCTGGCCGTTGCCTCCATCGCTGGAACGGATCTGTTTTACCGAGGATGGACAGTACGTGCTCGGATTGTCGGGCCAAGAGATCATTCGCGTCTGGGACGCCGCGAGTGGCCAGGCACTGGTGGAACATGAGTACATTGGCGACCGTGCGAGCCCCTGTGCCCTGACCATACCGCGTCAGCCCTTCGAAGCCTGCCAGACTTCGTCCGGAACATCGTGCCGCCGTCTGTCCGGGGAGACCGTCGCCTGGCTTCCACCCGGATATACCCACATCGCCTGCGGCAATACAGGTAGACTGTGGCTCGGACGCTCCGGTTCTCACCTCTACCTGTATGCGCTCGAGACAGATTGCGCCCACGAAGTCTGAGCGGAGTCGCAGCAGTATCGTCCTGGGGCCAACACAAGCGGAGTGAGTCACGCGAAACTGACGGAAGGTCTCTGGAGAAGGCGATCCGCCGGCGTTGCAAGCCACCTAATGCCCGCAACGCTTTTCGGGACTTCCTTGGTGGATTCCCTGCACACTGCGACATGCTGAGAGGACCAACCGCGCTGCTCGTTGGTGGCCCGACCGATCGCCTGACTCTCAGTCCGCTCGCCCTTGTCCCGCCGGACATGCCACGCCGGCCGCACTGTCGCTGCTGCTCAATCTCCCTTGCCAGATTCCTTCACTTGCCCAACGCAAATTTGGCCACTCGGAAGCCCAGGACGTCGTAGTGGCCGACCGGCTGGTCTTTTACGCGGCAAGCCGCCTCGCTATACGTCGCGGAGATGTTCCAGCAGCCTCCCCGGCCCACGCGATAAGAGCCCTCAACGTGCCAGTCCTCACACCACTCCCACACATTTCCGTGCATACCAAACAGCCCCCACGTGTTGCACATTTCCTGACCGGCGGTCGCCGGTCCGTTCTTCGTATTCTCACTGAATACCGCGGAGCACTCCAGCAAGTCGCCCCCCTCACCAGCCCTCCAATTCGGGTTCGTCACTGGTATTCGATGAACCTTCCTTCTCCTGGCGCAGGCGAGTGAGCCTGCAATCATAACCACGGGAAAGATGCGCCCAAAGATAGCATCCGGAAGCGCCATCGGTCGATCCGACAAACTCATTCCCCAACGCTACCGTCGCTAGGTAAAGAGATCACGTCGAGACTCTCCAGATCGATCTTTGAACGAAAACCACTACACCCTTCATAATAGATAAAGTCGTCATCGAAAGTGATGATCCGTGGGCAACAGCCAACCCCGGCATCGATTTCTCGAGAATACTCCGGTGAGTAGAGGTATATGCCGCCAACCTCGCGGTCGCGGATAACGAGGCAGTGCTTTCTGTTGAATATCGGCTCTTCCCGATCGCCATTCGGGAGGTCCTGTTCGTCGCATTCCATGTGCCCCACGTTTAGCAACTTCCGCTGAACCGCGTTCAACCAATAGACATTTCCATTCAGATAGATCATCACAGAAGAATCGGACAGTGGCTCTACACACTTGCATACTGCGGCATCACCTGGGGCTTGAAGAAAAGGTACAGGCGAATTGTCTCCCATTAGAACGTTCTTCGAACTGAGTCTGCCCACTCTGAATCTGCCTATCCAGGTATCGCCGCCGTCAAGAATGAAATGAATTGACTGAACAGCGTTGTCGTTTACATGTGGTGGTCTGATAGCTTGCTGAATGCAGCCGTCATTGCAGTGGCACGGAATGTCACAGAACGATCTGGTTTCGGTGTCGGAGTGAACGGAGCTAGTCCATTCTACACGTAGAATCGCGGACATCAGCAGGGCAATTCCCCTCTTGGCTCAATGCAAATAGGAATCGACACGTTAACGCATTGGCGTGCCGAATACGACGCCACGACTATCTCGACCATGGGTGACTATGGTAGACAGCAGGATGAGTACGAAACAATCGATAAGCTTGCGCATCGATCTACTCTGATTGACTGTCGCTGGCGTTCCAGCCCACCGTATCCATTCTTCCGCAGCATTACGTCCTCGTAAAGCCCACAAAGGCGTCCGAACTCGTCACGGAACTCCGCAGCAAAATGAGGCGTCGGCTCACAACCTTGAATTGGCCCCAGGCCGCCGAGTTGATGCTGAGCACTTAGTGCGCGTCGAACACAGCCTCGCCATAAGCCCAATCTCACGGTTGGTGCGTAGAGACGTTGTGCGATGACCCGACGTTCGGTAAGCATCACCAGCACCCGTCACAACTCGTATTGACCTGTGAGCCTCGCAGAACGCTCCTCTTCCACGCCACCTTGAAAAGTCCATGGAACCCAGCCGCACAACATCCTCCTCGCTTCTTTCTCTCCGCGACATATTGTCGACTCCTCTGCTGGCCATTTTGTTGAAACGATGCACGTTCACGGCCACAACGGATGTTTGGCTGGGGAAGGGGCATAGGCACCACGCAAAGAGGATGCGTTGGGGACGTTATGCACTTCTGGGCATCGTCTTCGAGCAATCAGCTCCGCCTGCCCAGCCCATGCAATCCCAGCGACAGACTGCCCAATCTCAGGCTTCGACTCCTCTCCAAGGAAACCGTCGCGCCAGCGGATCTCGATCTCAAACAGGTCGAGCAAGTTCACGACTCGCAGCTTATCGAGTGTTACCTGGTGCGGCAACGTGAACGTGGCCACGCTGTGGGCTGCGGCAGGCTCCGCCGGTACCAGCGTCGTCGCGAAATCCTCCCATGTGCCGGGCACTGTTTCTCGCTGTAAGTGAATCGTCCGACCGTGCATGGAAGGATGCGGCAGAAAATGCAGGGCCACACCTGGTCGAATACCTGTGGAGACGGCGTACGGCACACACGACGGCTGATCGGCATCAACCGCCACGACACACCCGTCGAGTGACACTCTCTCAGCAGCTCATTCTTCCGGCATCACCAGTTACGGCAGCGAAACCAGCGTGACGATTGCGGACCGAGTGCGACCGGCAGAAGACGTGCGATGGTTCTCCTTGGCGAGCGTGTGTTGCCAGTGTGGTCCAGCCGAACCGGCAGCACTCAGCGCAATCCGGCCTGCCCCCAACCGCTGCCTGAGGTCGAACACACAATAGCGAGAGGTGGCGAGCCACAAATGTCTTCCCTGGCCCCGCAGCCCACCGCCATATCGCCCGTTCTGCCAAATCCGGAGACATCACGCTGGCTGGTTACTCTTGTCCGCAAGTCGTTGGCGAGTTTCGCGTCGTCGCATTGCGGCCGATGGACTCGCCACCAGCTCGTGGTATATTCAATGTTATCACACGCCAGCGGAGATCGGGGCAACTGAGCTCGCCGACGTGCACCAGGTGTCGGTTGATCCAGGCGGGACAGCGGAGAAGCACGATGTTTTGCGATGATCAACAGCCCGACACTTCTGGCGATGAACCGGCGTTCCAGCCAGCCTGCTCGCCGGATGTGCTGGGGTCACCCCTGGCCGGGGATGTGACTCGAGTTCTGTCCGCGATCGAGCACGGTGACGGTCACGCGGCCCGGGAACTGTTGCCGCTGGTCTACGACGAACTGCGGAAGCTGGCCGCCGCCAAGATGGCTCAGGAGAAACCCGGGCAGACGCTGCAGGCGACCGCCTTGGTGCACGAGGCATACATTCGGCTGGTCGACCAAAGCGCGCCGCAGCAGTGGAACAGCCGAGGGCACTTCTTTGCCGCCGCCGCCGAGGCCATGCGGCGGATCTTGGTGGATAACGCTCGGCGCCAAGGCAGCGCAAAGAGAGGGGGCGATCGGGAACGAGTCGATTTGGAAGACTGCGTCACACTCCACAACGCCTCGCCGAGCATGGTACTGGCTCTGGATGAGGCACTCGGCAAGCTGGCCAACGAGGATCCTCGGAAAGCCGATCTGTTCCAGCTGCGGTACTTCGCGGGCATGTCGCATCAAGAAGCCGCCGCGACCCTGGGAATATCGCGCGCAACCGCTGACCGTTACTGGATTTACGCCAAGACCTATCTGTACTGTGAGCTGTTCGAGCCCGAGGAAGACGCCGCCGTCTGAATTTTTTTCTGCTTCCGTGATGCAAACGGGCTCTGGATTCCGCACTGTCTTGCAGAGCCTCTAACGGAAGCGCGAATATGAATGACGCCGCCGACAAGATTGACCAGATCTTCTGGAAGGCACTGAACATCTCGACAGACGCCGAGCGGAAGGCCTTTCTGGATCAAGCGTGCGGTGCTGACGCCCAGCTGCGGCAGCGGATCGAGAAGTTGCTCAGGGCCAAGCCTCAGGCCGAGCCGTTCTTTGAAACCCCCGTAAGCGCACTCGCTCCCACGATTGCCCGACTCTCCGCCGCCGAGCACATCGGTACCTCCATCGGCCCCTACGAACTGCGCGAGGAGATTGGTGAGGGAGGAATGGGTACGGTGTTCATGGCCACGCAGACGATGCCCGTTCGCCGCAAGGTTGCCCTGAAGGTCATCAAACCGGGCATGGATACCAGGCAGGTGATCAGCCGCTTCGAGGCGGAGCGGCAGGCACTGGCGATGATGGACCATCCGAACATCGCGCGCGTGTTCGACGGTGGCACCACGGACTCCGGCCGACCCTATTTCGTGATGGAATTGGTGAAAGGTATCGCGATAACGGACTACGCGGATCGCTACCGGCTGACAACCAACCAGCGGCTCGAGCTGTTTGAGGATGTCTGCCGGGCCGTTTCGCACGCACACCAGAAGGGAATCATCCACCGGGATCTGAAACCGTCGAATATCCTCGTCACGGTCTTGGATGGCCAGGCCATTCCCAAGGTCATCGACTTTGGGATTGCCAAAGCGATCACCGGCCACCTGACCCAAGACTCGCTGGTCACCGCGTTCTCGCAACTGGTCGGGACGCCCTTGTACATGAGTCCCGAACAGGCAGACGTGAGTGCCGTGGATGTGGATACCCGCAGTGATGTCTATTCGCTGGGCGTGCTGCTGTACGAGCTGCTCACCGGCACCACCCCGTTCGACCGGCAACGAATGAGCCAGGTCTCCTGTGACGAGTTCCGGAGAATCGTCAGAGAGGAAGATCCGCCACGTCCGAGTACCCGCTTGAGCACGATCCACGCCGCGCGGACCACGCTTGCCGAGAAACATCACACCGACCCGCGCAGATTATCCCACGAAATCCGCGGCGAGCTGGATTGGATCGTGATGAAGTCGCTCGAGAAGGACCGCACGCGGCGCTATGAATCGGCCAACGAATTGGTGAAGGACATCCAGCGGTACCTGGACGACGAGCCGGTGGAGGCGTGTCCCCCCTCCACCGCCTACCGGTTGAAGAAGTTCCTCCGGCGCAACCGCACGGTGGCGCTGGCCACAGCAGCCGTAGGCCTCACCTTGATCCTGGGTGCCGGAGCAGCCGGTCGTCAAGCTTACCGCGCCACGAAGGCGGAGAAGGTCGCGGAGGAGCAGTTGCAGATTGCTGTGGAGCAGAAGCGGCTGGCGAAGCAGCAGGCCGAGCTGGCCAGGAAACAGAAGAAGCTGGCGGAGGAAGCCGGCAGGCGCGAACGCGACTTGCGCACCGAAGCTGAACAGCAACGCGATCTGGCACAGAAAGCAACTCAAGAGGCGGAGATAGCCCGAGAACAAGCGGAGGCAGTCACCGGGTTCCTGGTGGAAGCGTTTCGCAGTCCGGATCCGGGACGCGATGGCCGCACGATTACGGTAGCCGAAATGCTCGAACAGGCCCTGACCAGTATTGAACACCGGTTTGCACATGACCCGGTACTGCACGCCAAACTGCTGGGACCAATCGCCGAAACATTCTACGGCTTGGGGCTGACAGACAAGGCCACACCGCTGGCTGAGAAAGCCCACGCCCTGCTGCGTGAGTCGCTTGGTGAAGATCATCCCGAGACTCTGAACCGAGCGAGTGACGTCGCCGAGTGCTACCGCATTGCAGGACGGGTGGAAGAAGCCTTAACGCTCTTCCAGCAGACACTCAAACGGCAGCAAGCCGTACTTCCGGCCCATCACGCAGACACGCTGATTACGATGCACAACATGGCGGGGGCATTGCAGTCATTGGGGCGTCTGGATGAAGCACTGCAACTCTATGAGAAAACACTGGAGTTAACGAAGACTCACCTGGGGCCTGATAACCCCCTCACACTCGTCACCATGAGTGGCTTGGCAGGAAACCACGCTTGCCTGGGACAAGCGGACAAAGCGCTGACGCTCTGGGAGCAGACATTCCGATTGATGAGGGCCAGTCTCGGGCCCGACAACCCAAAGACGCTGGGGATCATGCTCAACCTGGCGACGGCCTACGAGATCGCGGAACGATCGGATGAGGCACTGGCGTTACGCAAGGAGGCTGTGGAGCGAATGAAAGCCAGCTTGGGTACCAATCACCCGAAAACCCTCCAGAACATGCACAACCTTGGTGCCACGTACGGCAGGATGGGAAAACCGACTCAAGCCCTGCCCTTGCTGGAAGAGACGCTGCAAGCGGAGAAAGCGTTGTTCGGACCCGATCACCCGAATGTGCTCAGAACCATGAACTCCCTGGCGGTCGCCTATGGCAACGCGGGGCGACTGGACGACGCCGTGGCACTGCTGGAACAGACGGTCCAGCGGAGCAAAGCGACGTTCGGTCTTGATGATCCGGAGACGCTCCGTAGCATGGCCAACCTTGCTCAAGGCTATTTCGTAACCAAGCGACTGAATGAGTCCTTGGCTCTTCGCGAACAAACGCTGACGCTGATGAAAGACAGGCTGGGCAACGACCATCGTGACACGCTCACGAGCATGCGTCACCTGGCCACGCAATATCTGCTCGCTGACCGGCCGGACGATGCATGCTCGCTGCTGGAGCAGCTCATTACCACGAAACTCAATGCCGCGGAAGACGCACATTTCGAGCCGTTGACTTCCTTGTTGGACCTGGTGCTGGCTGGCGATCTGCGACTTCCTCAATACGCTTCACAACGCCGCAAGTTGCTGGAAGTGGGCCTGGACTTCTATCGCCGCTGGGCGGACGAGAACGGCGCCGACGAGCGGCTGCTGCGCCAACTGGCAGACGCGTTTCGCGGTGTGGAACTGGCCGCTTTTCCGGCGGAAGCCGACATGACACTCCGTCTCGCGGTGTCGATCGGGGAGAAGCTGGCCCAACTATGCCCCACGGACCCCGAGGTCCAAGCGTTCTTGGCGTCGCTTGAGCTCAAGCGTGCGGAGGCCTTGGGCAACTTGCAGCGCAACGAGGAGCAGGAGACGCTCTACCGCTCCGCTTGGACGCACTGCGATGAAGCCATACGCCTCGACCCGTCCAATCCTGACCGCCGCATCGCACGCGGCGAAGCCTATCTGCAAAGCGGACAATTCGCGCAGGCCGCAGCGGATTTTACTGAGGTCTTGGAGCAATCCCCGGAAGGCACGTTCCGGTTCCGCAATGCCCTGCGCCTGCGGGCGTACGGCCATTTGCTGTCCCAGCAGCCGCAGGACGCCCTGAGCGACTACGAGCGACTGCTGCGCACCAAGTCTGTCGAACGCGATGACGGTTGCACTTGTGCCGCCACGCTGAACATGATTCGGGCGGGCATCTTCCTGCTCCAGGACCAGACAGACGCGTACCGGGAGGCGTGCGCCGAATTGCTGAAACACTCCGATCAGCTCCAAGACCCGTGGGACATCTATGAGGCAGCGCGTGCCTGCACGCTCGCGCCGCAGTCTGTGGACGATCCCTCGCAGATAGTGACTCTCGCCCGGCGGGCTGCTGCGAAGACCAGCGTCACGCGGGAACCGTGGTACACGTTCACACTCGGTATGGCCTACTGCCGCGCGGGAGAGTACGAACAAGCCATCGAATGCCTGAGGGCCTTTGAGGAAAACAATGGGCGAACGGCGCTCGGTCAGTACGCGCTGGCGCTCGCCCATCATTATGCGGGCGACTCGAGGGAGGCCCGTCGATATTTGGCGCAGGCCCTGGAAGGAAATGCAAATACCGACTGGGCCCGCGATTGGATGGAATTGAAATTGCTGCGGCGCGAGGCGGAAACGGTGATCGGTCTGTCGGACGCAGAACCTGATGCGAATCCTCCCGACATCAAAGAGCCAGGAAATGTCTTGCAGGATGAAGGCGCGGATGGACAGTAACGACAATACGCGTTATCGAGTTTCAGGTAAGGAGTGAACCGAGGGCCTCCAACGGAGGCCCGGATTCCCCGCAGCGACAGCCCTGAAGTGGGTCAGAACCTTCCTGGGTATCAATACATGCCCAACACGCCACCAGCCCCGTGCCGGCGCGAAGGATGAGATGAATCAGCATCCGTTGAAACTCAGATGCACAGCGACGGCCTGTTCATAAATCGCTACCGTCGCGCAGAATGTGGCCGCGACGCCGTAGACCGAGGGAGAAGTGGCGAACGTGTGGCGCCGCGCCCATGCTCTGCGCGAGCATGGCTGCAAAGAGCGCCAGCGCGGCACTAGCGAGACGAGAGAAAGAGAACAGCGCACTGACAAAACGAAAACCGGCCGGCGAGCAGCACCGCCAAGTAGCCAACTCGCCGGCCCCGGCCAAACCCCCGTGGCAGAGGTCCGCGCGCGGAGGGTCTCGGCGTTTCTATTGTATCGCGGGCCTCCAGAGATGCGACTTCGTGTGAACCAGATTATCGATGTATCTCAACTGTGATGAAGGAGAAACGCTGTGAAGTGGTATCGATTGGCAGGAACTTGCCTTATCGTGATCGGGTTGGTTGGTGCGGCCAAGGGTGAAATCTACCAACTCACCGACTTGGGAACGCTGGGAGGAAATTCCAGTAGTGCTTTCGGTATCAACGAGGTGGGCCAAGTCGTCGGGTACGCTCGCAACAGTGACAACAGAAATCACGCGTTTCTGTGGGAGAACGGCGTGATGACTGATCTGGGCACGCTGGGAGGAACGTCCAGCACTGCGTATGGCATCAACGATGCAGGTCAGGTCGTGGGGGGCTCTTCCGATAGTAGTGGCAACGGCCGCCCTTTCCTCTGGTCCAAAGGGACAATGACCGATCTTGGCACACTCGGAGGTCCATCAGGCTGGGCTACGGCCATTAACAACTCGGGGCAGGTCGTGGGAAATGCAAGTATGAACGACGAGGACCGGCGCGCCATCCTCTGGTCGAACGGCGAGGCGAAGGACCTGGGAACACTCGGTGGTCCCTATCGCTACGCCAACGGGATTAACGACGCCGGTCAGATCGTCGGCGAAGCTCGTCTTGAGGACTGGACGCCACGCGCCTTTCTGTGGGAGGAGAGCACTGGGATGGTGGATCTGGGAACGCTGGGAGGAGACTCGAGCATCGCCAATGCGATTAACAATCTGGGACAAGTCGTGGGAAGCGCTGCGATCGACGACATTCGCGGGGGCGCTTTTCTCTGGTCGCCCGACGACGGAATGACTGACCTGGGAAGGCTCCCCGGTGCGGACTCCGGCAGCGGCTATGCCATCAACGACCTGGGACAGGTTGTCGGCTACACCCGACTGACCGATGACAATGGCAACTTCGTCGAATGGCGTGCTTTCCTCTATTCGGACGGAAGTCTGACGGATCTGGACGACCTGATCGATCCCGATCTCGGATGGCACCTGAATTGGGCCCGTGACATCAACAATCAAGGACAGATCGTCGGCTATGGGACTTTGAATGGAGAGAGTCGTGCGTATCTTCTCACCCCCGTCCCCGAGCCGGCCAGCATCGTGCTGTACGCATGTGGCGCGCTGGCCGTTTTCCTGTGGTGGCGGCGCAAGGCCTGAACATAAACGCGATCGTGGACTCGCCAGGATCATGACTAGCGCGCGGAGCGGGCGTCCGAACGGATAGGCGTTTCGCCGGAACAGTCCGATGAAACCGATGGGGCAGAAACGTCAGAAACAACAGAGGCCGGTGAGTCCGCGCTAGCAACGACAGAACTCACCGGCCCGACATCGCCCGAGCGCATGGTCTGCGCGCCCGGATTGATGACGCTGGTGATTATATCGCAGACCGCTCAGCCCAGCCAATTGGAGCACCCAGCGATGAAATCAGCACGCACCAGGAAACGTCGTCGCGATCGTATCGCCCAGCACCAGAACCGAGGCCGATCCGGCCTGTTCCTCCCCCTCCAACTCGAACACCTCGAAAACCGCCAGATGCTCAACGGCACCTCCATCGTCAGCTGGGAGCCGCCCGCGGCGCTGAGCACCACCGCGTCCGACTCCTTTTCTGACCGCATGCCCGGGCTGGCCACCGATTCGGCCGGCAACTGGATCGCCGTGTGGACAACCTGGGACGACAGATATATGCGTTGCTCTCGCTCCACCGACAACGGCCTCACATGGACCGACGCCGCACCGCTGAGCGGCGACGTTACGAGCGTCGACACTGAATCCCCCCAAATCACCACCGACTCACTCGGCACCTGGATCGCCGTGTGGGTGTCCGTAGACAGTCTGGGAGGGACCATCGGCACGGACGGAGATATTCTCTTCTCTCGCTCCACGGACGTAGGTCAGACCTGGAGCGACCCGGCGCCACTGAACACGAATGCCGCAACCGACAACGCAGGCGATACGACTCCGCAACTCGCCACCGACTCAGCTGGGAACTGGATCGCCGTGTGGGCCAGCTACAACGACGACTATGATATCTTCTACTCTTGCTCCACTGACGGGGGAGTGACCTGGACCGACTCCGCGCCGTTGAACACGAACGCCTTGACTGATTCAGGCAACGATCAAGCCCCCCAGCTTACTACCGTCGGGGCCGGTAATTGGATCGCTGTGTGGACATCTCACGACAGCCTAGGCGGGACCATTGGCGATGACAGCGACATCCTGTTCTCTCACTCAACTGACAACGGAGCGACATGGGCGCCGCCGGCCGCTCTGAATGTCAACGCGGCCATCGATTCGGGAAGCGACTATAGCCCCCAGCTTACGACAGACTCCGCGGGGAACTGGATCGCTGTGTGGGTGTGCAACGACAGCCTGGGGGGGACGATTGGTGATGATGGCGACATCGTCTTTGCACGCTCGACTGACGCTGGTCACACCTGGACTATGCCGGTATCCTTGAACAGCAATGCCTCAACCGATCAGGAACTCGATTGCCGCCCCCAAGTTGCCGTCGACTCGGCGGGCAATTGGATCGCCATCTGGAACAGGTACAGCGGATCCAACTACGACGCCGACGTCTACTTCACTCATTCCACTGACTTGGGAGTCACCTGGTCAGACCTCGCACCGCTCAATGGGGACGCGGACAGTGATTCTCTGGGGGACCATCATCCACAATTCGCCGTCGATCTGACGGGCACCTGGATCGCCATGTGGACTGATTTTGTAGAAAGTGATCTCAGCCAAATCGCCTTTGCGAGGGCTATTCTCTCCGATGACGCTAATACCCTCTTCGCCGACAGCTTCGAGCAGGGCCAGTGGAATGGTCTGTGGCTGGAGGACAGTCAGAATGACTGGTTCACATCGACCCAGCGGAGCACCGACGGCCGGTACTCGGCCGAGGTGGATGGTTCGGCGTCCAATGCAACCATCACAATCGCACAGCCTCTCAATCTCACACCGTACGACAGCGCACGAGTGAGCTTCGACTGGCTGATCGAGAGCGGCCTGGACACGGGGGAGTACCTGGCCCTGGATTTCTTCAATGGCAGTAGCTGGCAGGAAGTGGCCAAGCTCAGCGGCAACGTGGATACGGAAAACACCTGGCACAACGAGTTGCTGACAATTGATGGTCAGTACCTGGTGAGCAACTTCCAGTTGCGCTTCCGCGCCAAGATGAGCGGCTCAGATGAAGATGCCAACGTCGACAACGTGAAGCTCTTCGCCACGCCACCGAATACCGCCCCCACGGGGATCGGCGATGCGTACGCCGTGAACGAAGACACCACGCTGATCGTACCCGCAGTCGGTGTGCTGGCCAACGATGGCGACGCCGATTTCGACGCGCTCACCGCCCGTTTGGTCACCAACGTCAGCCACGGCAGCCTTGTCTGGCACACGGACGGATCGTTCAGCTACACGCCATCTGTCAACTTCTACGGCACCGACAGCTTCACCTACCGCGCTTGCGACGGCAGCGACTACAGCACTACGGCAACGGTGGTAATCACAGTCAACTCCGTGAATGACGCGCCGGTGGCAGACGACCTGTTGACCTATTCTAGAATGAATGGATCACGCAGCATCACGCTGACCGCCAGCGATCTGGAACTCGACCCGCTCACCTACGGGGTCGTGACTCCTCCGGCACACGGCACGCTCAGCGGCACTGCGCCAGATCTCATTTACACGCCTGATACAGACTACCTGGGCATGGACAGTTTCACTTTCCGCGCCCACGACGGCATTGATCCGAGCAACCTGGCCACGGTCACCATCGATGTGGCCGTCAATCATTTGCCCGAGGCATTTCCGCAGACAATCACCCTGGACGAGGACTGTCCACAGGCCATTCTGTTGAGCGGCACGGACCTGGATGCGGATCCGCTGACGTATCACATCGTGGATCCGCCGCAGAACGGCACACTCAGCGGTACGGCCCCGGATCTGGTCTACACGCCCAACGCCGACTTCTACGGTTCCGACTCGTTCACGTTCCTGGTTAATGACAGTACCGACGACAGCCTGCCGGCCACGGTTTCCTTGACCATCCGGCCGGTGCATGACCAACCGCCGATGGATTTCGCGACGTACATCGGTGGGACGGGTTTTGATAGGATCGAGGCGATGGCCCTGGCGGACGACGGCCATACGTTTGTGACGGGTTATACGAGCTCGGTCGATCTTCCGAACTCGATCTCAGGCAGTGTGTACGGTGGCGGCTCGCAAGACGGCTTTGTGGCCAAGATCGACAGCGCGGGTGCGGTCGTGTGGACCACGTACCTGGGCGGAAGTGGCATCGACTATGGACGCGCAGTCGCCATGGATGGCTCCGGCAACCTGTTCGTGACCGGCTACACGAACTCAACCGATCTCGCAACCGGTTACATGGGCGGCTCGTACGACGGCTTTGTGGCCAAGATCGACGGTACGACCGGTACGATGAATTGGATCACGTACCTGGGTGGAGCTGGCAGCGACTACACGCGCGGAATTGCCGTCGATGGCACCGGCAACCTGCTGGTGGCGGGGTATACGGACTCACAGGACCTTCCGAATCCCACGAACGGTTTTCAGGGCGGAACGTGGGACGTCTTTGTCACCAAGATCGACGCCGTGGTAGGTGCCGTAGGTTGGAGCACGTACTTGGGCGGCAGCGGCAGCGACCGTGCGGCCTTGTATCCCGCGATCGTGATCGACAGCAGCCAGAACGTATTCGTGGCTGGCTACACGAACTCGCCAGACCTCGCACACCGAATCAACGATTACCGGGGCGGCACATATGATAGTTTCGTCGCCAAACTCAACAGCGGGGGTGCCGTGGAATGGACCACGTACCTGGGCGGAATGGACCTTGATTATGCCCAGGGGATCACCGTTGACGGCTCGGATAACGTCCTCGTGGGCGGCTACACCAAGTCGGGCGATCTGGCGAATGCCACAAACGTCAATCACGGCGGATACGATGGTTATGTCGTGAAAATAGATGCCGCGGGAAGCACGCAATGGACCACCTATCTGGGCGGCAGCGACGACGACTACGCAAACGCCGTTGCCACCAGCGGTTCGGGTGACGTGTTTGTCACGGGTTACAGTTATGCGGCAGCCATTGGCGGTCAGGACGCGACGCTGACCAAGCTGGATAGCGACACCGGCCACGTGGCTTGGATGACCTACCTCGGCGGGACAGGAAACGATTCCGGGGTGAGGGTCGCGACCGACGGCGAGGGACGCGTATACGTCGCCGGCTACACCTATTCGACGGACCTTCCGGGCGCGTCGAACGAGCTGCAGGGCGGTCGGGACGGATTCCTCGTCAAACTCGATCCGTCGACCATTTCCCCTCCACCGGCAGAGCCGCCCATGGCGCTGGGCGACAGCTACAGTGTGAGCTGGAACCGGACGCTGCAGATCGCGGCACCCGGCGTGCTGGCCAACGACAGTGACCCGAACGAGGATACGTTGACAGCGGTGCTGGTGAGTGGGCCGAGCAGCGGAACACTGGAGCTGAACTCGGACGGCTCTTTCACCTTTACGCCCGCCATCAATTTCTCAGGCAGCGACAGTTTTACTTACAGTGCCTTCGATGGCATCGCTCCGAGCAACGTGGCGACGGTGACCATCGAGGTCGCGGCGAACCATGTGCCTGTGGCCGACCCGCAGTGCGTCTCCTTAGGCGAAGACAGCTCCGCACCCATTACGCTCACCGGCAGCGACGCGGATCTGGACCCGCTTGGCTTCCTGATCATTGACCAGCCCCAGCACGGCACGCTCACTGGCACAGCGCCTGACGTCGTCTATATGCCGCTGGCCAACTACTTCGGCAGCGATAGCTTCACGTTCCTCGTCAGCGACGGCACCGACAACAGCCTGCCGGCCACGGTATCGCTCACGATCCAGCCGGTCAACGATCCGCCGGTGGCCCTCGGTCAGTCAGTCACCACTGACGAGGACACCTCGCTGCCCGTCACGCTCACCGGCAGCGACATCGAGCTGGATCCGCTCACGTTCCAGATAGTAAGTGGTCCCAGCCATGGGACGCTCAGCGGTACCGCGCCCAATCTGCTGTACACGCCCAGCAGCGACTACAACGGGTTGGACAGCTTCACGTTCGTGGCCCGCGACGGCGCCTCCAACAGCGTGCCGGCCACGATTTCTTTACAAATCAACCCGGTCAATGACGCACCGGTGGCGGTGGATGACGCGGCCAGCACCTATCAGGACACGGCCGTGCTGATCCCGCTGCTGGCCAATGACAGCGATGTGGATAGTTCCTCATTCTGGATCGAGTCGATCGACACGCCCGCCCACGGCACGCTAGTAAACCACGGCAACGGCACCGTGACCTACACGCCGGCCGCCGGCTACCTGGACGGCGATTCGTTCGGTTACACCGTGACGGATGGAGCGCTCAGCGACAATGCTACGGTCAGCATCACGGTGCAGCCAGGCGAAGTGACGCTCACTTACAGCAATACCACGGCCAAGACGATACGGGACTGGAGCACCACCACCTCGACGATTGCGGTTCCTTCGGCCATGACGATCGCGGATGTGAACGTGCAGCTCAGCATCAGCCACACGCGCGATCAGGACCTGGATGTGTATCTGATCAGCCCCAGCGGAACGCGCGTGCAGCTGTTTACCGATGTGGGTGGCAACGGCGACCATTTCAGCGGCACGATCCTGGACGATCAGGCCGCCGCCAGCATCACATCCGGCTCCGCACCGTTTGCCGGCACGTACCGGCCCGAAGGCTCGCTGGCTGTTATCAACGGCCAGAATGCGGTGGGCACCTGGACGCTGGAGATCACCGACGACAAGCTCTTCTACAGCGGCACACTCAACAACTGGTCGATCACGCTGACCGGCTCCCCGATGGCGCTCACCGCATCAGGCTCCGGCACGGCCGGCAGCGCGACGCCGATCACACAGGCTGATGCCCAGCACGCCGTGGATCAGGCCCTGCTGTGGTGGTCGACTTATGCCCAGGTGCAGACTAGCGTGCCGATCCAGGTCTATGTGTCCGATCTGCCTGACGGGCTGCTCGGTCTGGCCTGGGGCCAGAGCTTCACACTCGACGCCACGGCCAACGGCGCCGGCTGGTGGGTGGACAGCACGCCCTGGGACCACCGCGAGTTGGTGGGCGCCGCGTCCACGCAGATGGATCTGTTGACGGCGGTGTCGCACGAGATCGGGCACCTGCTGGGCTATGTGCACAGCGCCAACCCACGGGATGTGATGGCCGACACACTGCCAGTGGGCACCCGGCGTTTGCCGGGCCTGGGGGATCTGGGACGGGGCGGTGGAGTGGTAGATCCGACGAATCGGACGGACCAGACGGATCGGACCGATCTGGTGGATCAGACAGATCGGACCGATCTGATGTCACCCCTGACTGGATGCCCGTTGGTGGACCCGCTGCCGATCGGGCGCGATCGGCACACGGGATCGTCCGATGCGGCTGGTCGCGCGCAGCTGCGGGCCCAGGCGCTGGCCGAATCGACGGCGCTGCTGGACGACGACCTGTTGGATCTGTTGGCACGCATCGACCGGTGATTCGGACCGCAGTAACATCCATCCACAAACACTCAGCCGCCGGGCCCTCATCCGCCCGGCGGCTTTCGTCGCATGAATGTCGTGTGTTCTGCCTGCCGGCTCACTGCCAAAGTGGTCCCGCTCCAGTTCTCTTCTAACACAACCACTGTGCCTTTACCCAGGCGCGAGGCACTCCACAGTTGCAGATCTGCGGCTGCGGGACGGATCGCCAACACGCGAACGGGTGTCGCCACCGGACTCCAGAGCATGGTCACAATCAACACAAGCCACGACAGGATGCCCATTCTCAGGCTTCGACTCCTCGCCAAGGGAATCTCGCCATCAGCGGATCTCGACCTCAAACAGGTCGAGCAAGTTCACGATCCGCACCTTGTCCAATGTCACCGGGTGTTGCAGCGTGAACGTGGCCACGCTGTGGGCTGCGGCGGGCTCAGCCGGTACAAGCGTCGTCGCAAAACTCTCCCATGTGCCGGGCACTGTTTCTCGCTGTAAGTGAATGGTCCGACCATGCATGGAAGGATGCTGCAGAAAATGCACGACCACCTGGTCAAACACCTGTGGTGTATCCCAGGTCAGTTGCAGCCACTGCGTGTTGTTCTCCACCAATGCACCTGGCCAGTAGAGCGTCGACAGCGTGCCATCGTTGGCCGCAGAAGGCGGGTATCGGTCGGGATTGGGCAGAGCCGACGCGGTGGCAGTTGCATGCTGAGCAAGACTCGCGATCGGGCGAGCGGCCACAATGGCGTTCTTCAATGGCGTGATACAGCCTTCCTGAATAGCGCGTTCGTCATACTTGCTCCGCAGCGACGGCGCAGAGGCCAGCTGCGTGTAAAACGTGTCCAAGTTGGCCTCGCTTCCCAGCGACTTGTTCAGGTGGACAGACAACTGCACGAAACGAGGATCCGCGGTGAACGTGCCCAGCGGCCAGGGGCCCCACCCCCACAGTGCGTGCCAGCCGTGTGCCGTGTCCCAGGCCAGATACGCATCAATGTAGTCGGTCAACAACTGCAGACATGCTTGCGGATCGACATTCCCCTGCTGCATGCGCTGCAGCAGCGATTCGCGGGCCGCGGACAGTCGCAACTGCAGGACGAGCGACTGAGCGACAATACGGCCGTCGGGAAACAGCTTGCGTCCAAACACGCCAGGTCGTCCTAACCGGCCCTGCTCGACCACGGCTGCCAGCTCCTCGGCAAGGGCGCTGACGCGCACCGGATCACTCTCCTTCAACGTGAGATAAGCATCAGCGATCAGCGTCTGCTGCTCCGGGTACAACAGAGTGGCCAGTTCGCTGAGCACTTCTTTCTCTGTCCGCTGACGGTACTCGAGATCCCAGACACATGACGTGTAGAAGTAGACATTCGGGAACTGGAGCAACGGTGTCTGGACATTGCCCATCACGCCGGCCAGTTCGGGATAGTGAGCGATGTGTTCGTCAAACGCGCTGCGAATCGCGTCGATCTGCACGTTGGTGCTTGGATACGACGGCTCTCCTTCAATCACGGAGTAGGGCAACAGCACGGTTTTTTCCAGCACGCCGAGTTCCCGGCACAACGGCAGATAGGGAAACGTGCCGTTGATCAGCCACCACGGTTCGGCCAGCTCCTGCTGCAGGCACTCGATCGTCTGCTTCTGATGCGCAGCTTCAAACGCCCTCTGCGGCGGCAGCCCCCATCCAAACCACATCCAGTTGATCAGTTTCGCCTGCTCCCCGTGCACGTTGTACTGGTCGAGCAGCGCGCGGCAACCGCGGAGCACTTGCAGATAGTCGCTCAAGGAACTGCCAGGGTATGCGCCGGGGTCGGAGTCGATGTTGCAGACTCCGTCCACGTTGTCGAGGATGCGATACATGGCTTCCCGCGACGCCAGGATCGCCTGCAGGTGCTGCGGATTACCCGGATTCAGGTCTTTCTGTGACGGTCGCCAGTAGGGTCGGTATCGCGGGTCCTCCACGCCGCACCGGTCCTGAGCGACGCGGTTGGTGCACTGCATGATCCAGACTTCCATGCCGTGCTTCTGCTGCGCATAGTCCACCACGCGCCGGCATTCTTCCAGATACGCCTGATCCGGCGCCGACAGCGGTACCGGCATGATCTCAATGAACGGCCACAAGTAGAACAGGTTGATCCCCTGATACGACAGGATGTCGAGGTACCGCTGCCAGTCCTGTTCGCGCCAGTTGCGAAACGTGTACGGATAACCGAAGGCCCAGCCGTTGAAGTGCATGCCCCGTTTGCCAAATGCCGGTGTGCTTCTGATGTCCACCGGACCATCCACAAACAGAGAGTTGCCGTCGACCTGCAGGAGTTTCATCAGCCGCGTCACGGCGTATTTGGTGCCATGGGCGGTGGCCCCGACCGCCACGAGTCGCAGCTGTCCGTCCTGCATGACGGACTTGAGCAGGTACTCATCGCCAGCGGCTGCCTCCGGGAAGAGGGCATCCGGACCAAGCACCTGTTTCGCGCACTGTGCACCTACGAGAATGGCCACCTCGACCGAACCGTCCCCGGCTGAAAGCACTCGCGGTGCGGTGCCGGTCAGATCCTGCACATAGCTGCGCAAATCCTCGACGGCGTACTGCACAAACGACGGCTGATCGGCATCAACCGCCACGACACATCCGTCGAGTGACACTCTTTCAGCAGCCCCTGCTGCCGACATCACCAGTGGCGGCAGCAGAACGAGCGCGACGATTGCGGACCACGTGCGACCGGCAGAAGACATGCGATGGATCTCCTTGGCGAGCGTGTGTCATCAGTGCGGCCGAGCAGAACCGGCCTGGCACCACCCAACAGCATACGCCCCTGGCCGGCGAAGTACAATTCGTGGATGCCGTCCATCCCAGTTGACCGATCGCGGAAGATCTCTGCGATGAACGTGCCACGCGTCGAGCGATCCATGGAGCAGCTATCGACCAATTTTGCAGGGCATGCACCTACGAACCACTCACCGCGTCATGATTCACAGGGCCATTTGTCTCTCACGGAGGCACAGAGACACGAAGGGTGGGGTGGGGAGGAAGTGGGCTGGACTTGCAGAGAAATCTCTGGCCACAGCCACTTTCGCACGCCGCAGGACAGGTCGGCAGAACTTCCGCTCGTGACCCGGTTTTCCGACTGTGGAAACTCGATCGTATGCAGTTCCAAACGCTCAGTTTGGGAAAACGCCTAAACCTCGCCAGGCGGTCCGGACGTGTTGACGTAAGCCGATCGCCTTGCGATTGGTGAGCGTGACCAGCACCTGCCACAGGTCATCGACCGAAGCAGCGCCGACCCGTGACGCGTTCAGCCTGGTGATGGCCGGCCCCAATTCTACACAAACCGCCGGGGGGAAGCGGAGAGGAGGTTGAGAAGCGTCCGTGCCTTGCGCGATTCTGGCGACGACACCAGCGTTGTTATTAGTTGCCTGATCGTTTCTCAGACTGTGCCTTGAGAAACGCCTCAATATTCTCACCGGCTGGAACGGTTATCGTGCAAGTCTCAGAAACGGGTACCTGAAACTGTTCCTCCACCGGAACTTGCACCGTGTAGGGGACTTCGACGGTATAGGTTTCCTCGCGCGTCTGCCCATCGTCACCGGTCACTGTCCGCGTGCGCGTCTCCGTTGTTACACGGGTTTCCATCACCAGTTTCGTACGCGTTTCCGTCTGATAGTTCACGATTTCACATTGAACGGTTGTCGACCCATAGGCGTGACGTTCAATGATCTTATACGGCAGGGAGGATTTTTCCGAAGTTGTAGCCTCGGCGGCGACGTTGGACGCGTCTTCCGCACTGGGCACGGCCTCAGCCGCTGGAGCGGCAACATCTGGTTGAGAGGAGTTGTCTTGACGGCAGCCGATACAGACGAGACATGTAACCGCGACTGCGATAAAACAACAGTTTTCGAACATGGCGGGACCCTCTCGATGGAATCTGCCACTCAGTAGGATAGTCGTGAGATTTTCTGCCAGCGTCAACCAACTGCCGAAATATGGCGGTTGTCCAAGGCGTTTGTCAAGTGTCGCGTGGTACAGATCTTCGAGGAGCGTCCGGTGCCTGGTGGTGTTGGTCCGGGCCGCCTCTGGGACCCAATGGGACAGGTACAGTGTCGCTGGCTGCTTGGGCAATGCGGGTAAGACGTCTTTACGATGTCCTGGTGTTGTCACGCGAAGCAGCGTTGCCCTGGGATGAACTCGTCTTCGATGATCGTCCACGTGAGCGGGGTGTGGCTTCGAGTCCAAGGTGCCGGGCCGTTTGTTCGACCTACGGATCGTAAGGCATCACACTGTACCCGAGTATCTTCATCGGGACGATCACCCTTGTTTCCTTCACAACCCTCACGAAAGCTACGTATTCTGCTGCCCCAACGCACGGTGTCTGCCGACCGTTCCCTCTGCCGACCGTTCCCACGGTTCAGCACATGACACACGGTTTCTTCCCGGAGAGCATGGTCTTTCTCGCGGCATTATGGTGTCCTCTGCCCAGCACGCGTGCACCAGTAGCGGGCGAGCCCTGCGCATGTCTTTTCGCGCCGCCGCCGTTGAACGACAACGAGCTCTTTATGGGGAGAATCACCATCGGCGCCTCGATCCCATCTCGCCCGCGACCCTGATGTGACAAGACGTTGTCGCGCCGATCGCTCGCATCCCACACCACGCAGTTTGCCACGTAAAATGTACCTGTCCCCATACGTTCAAACCCCCACGAGCTCCGCTCGTGCGGTGCATCAGATGGTCAGCTACCGCACTGTCTCTTCACCCCTTCCCGACCCCCACGAGCTCCGCTCGTGCGGTGAATCAGATGGTCAGCTACCGCGCTGCCTCCTCACCGCTTCCCGACCCCCACGAGCTCCGCTCGTGCGGTGAATCAGATGGTCAGCTACCGCGCTGCCCTCTTCACCCCTTCCCGACCCCCACGAGCTCCGCTCGTGCGGTGAATCAGATGGTCAGCTACCGCGCTGCCTCCTCACCCTCAATCAGCCGGTGTACGGAATCTCTGCCGATTTCTGGTAACGAATATTGATGTCGCGCGATTTTATCGATGCAGGCAAGCGCGCCGGTCGCTCGGATCAGTCGTCAATCGTTCGAGACGCCGACCCCTGGTCCCGCGTCAAGGCACCGACGGCACTCTGCTAACTGGCGGTCACCGGCGCCACGCAATCGCGGTCGGTACTGGTATAACCTGCATCTGGTGCTGGTCGTCGAGCAGCACGCTCGTCTTGCGTCCTGGCCGATGCTGACCGGCTTCCGCGATGCCTTCCTGTGGATCGCTGACCGCACAGGGCACGCGGTGGGTCGGCTGTCGGTCATGCTTCAGTCATCTCCACGCGGCGTGGCGCCGAGCCGGACACGGCACCGCTGGAGATCGCGCTGTGCTATCAGAACAACATCGCGCATCTGCTGCGACTGGGACGCGGTAGCTCGCCATCTGATCCACCCACGAGCGGAGCTCGCGGGGGTCGAGGAGGGAAGGGGCGAGTGGAGCGCTAGCTCGCCATCTGATCCACCCACGAGCGGAGCTCGCGCGGGTCGAGGAGGGAGGGGGTGAGTGGAGCGCTAGCTCGCCAGCTGATCCACCCACGAGCGGAGCTCGCGGGGGTCGAGGAGGGAGGGGGCGATGGACCGCGGCTCTGCAAAGTTCGCGCTGCTGCACAAGATCGTCGCTACCCCTGGGCCTCCGAATTATTTCTTGGCAACGCGTGTCCGGTTTTCCGGCCGAATCTCACTCATCTCATTGGGGGCAGACGATCTGAGATCCAACCAACTCGGGAGACCATGCAAATGACCACCACGCCAAGTGTGACAGCCACGGCAGCGCGGGCAAGCAAGATGGTCGGAATGGCCGTTTTGGCAATCGTTGCCCTGGCCCCCCTCAGTCCCGTGATTGCACTCATGTACGTCGTGAAGTGGCTCTGCGGCCCTGACACGTCGAACGACTCGGTGACCGTTTTCGGTCAAGGCAATCGGCCGGTCTATTGCCTGCACAGCGTCCGAGAGCACGACCGAGGGGGCAGCGACCGGTTTGTCAGCCCGTTCGCACATCCCGCGGCGAACCGACGTCCCGGCCGCTGTGTGGGATCCGGTGCGTGCAGAACGTAACGCTGAGGGACTCGACTTCATGTATGGCAACGCCGGAAACGACAAGCTGACAGATGATGGAGGAAGTGGATTTCTCTACGGCGGCAAGGGCAACGACATTCTCAAGGGATATGACAGGCAGGGAAGATACCTGGAACTGCACGGCGGTCGAGGAACTGATACGCTCAAAGTGCGAGGACACCTGGGCTCGTACGTGTCTCTGTCGGGTAACGACGACTACACAGCGCGGGACGGAAGTCGTCGTGCGGCGGATCTGGCTCGCTACGCAGCCTTCGACGAGGAGGTATTCTGGCTCCTTTGACGAGATTGCTGGGTCGCGTCACCAAGCACACCTCTTGCCACGTGTGCCCCGTCTGACAACCCAGACTACGGAGTTTTGTCGATCGGATAAGAAGCGGACATGAAACCACGGCAGTCGGTCGAGAGATCCCATGATATGCGGGGTCGGTGACGCGGCTGCTGACGGTTCTTGTCCGCTTTTTTTGGTGTCGTGGGCGAGGGGGAGTCACGCGGCAACACGAGTAGTAGACAAGGGGCGGATTCTCCTGATGCGCGAACTCTTACCGGAAGAATTATGTGATGCCCGATCCTCATGATCAGAATGACTCCGGCGAACTCGACGTACTGTTGGTCGAATACATGCAGCGAATGGACCGCGGAGAGGCCCTGGACCGCGAACAATTCATCGCGGAGCACCCGGATGCGGCCGAGGGGTTACGAGCCTTCTTCGCCGATTTCGACGCTGTCCAATCGGCAGCGCGATGTCCGGATCCCGACGAACCGCGGCCACCCGACGACGCCGGCAGGCCGCTGGGCGTAGTCCAATACCTGGGCGATTACGAACTGTTGCGGGAACTCGGGCGGGGTGGAATGGGGGTCGTCTACCTGGCGCGGCAGACGTCATTGTCCCGATTGGTCGCCGTGAAGATGATTCTGGGAAAACACCTCGACAGCCCCGAAAGCGTCGAACGGTTTCGTCACGAGGCCGAGGCGGTCGCCAACCTGAAGCACCCCCGGATCGTGGCCATTCATGAGATTGGCCAGCACGAGGGCCAGCATTACTTCTCGATGGACTATATCGCGGGCCACAACCTGGCGGAGATGACGCGCGAACACCCGCTGGCCGCACGTCAGGCGGCGACGTACATCCAGAAAGTGGCGGAAGCGGTGCATTACGCGCACGAACGAGGCATCATCCACCGCGACTTGAAATCATCGAACATCCTGGTGGATGAACACGACGAACCGCATGTGACCGACTTCGGACTGGCCAAACGGATCGCGGGAGACGTGAGCCTGACCGAGGAAACACGAGTCTTGGGCACGCCCAGCTTCATGCCACCCGAACAGGCGGAGGCGCGACGCGGTGAGTTAGGTCCTCCCAGCGATGTCTACTCGCTGGGGGCCACGCTCTATGACCTGTTGACCGGTCGACCGCCGTTTCGAGGCGACAGCCCACTGGCCACCGTTCACATGGTGAGTAAATCCGAACCGGTACCGCCGCGGATGCTCAACCCCACGATTCCTCGCGATTTGGAAACGATCTGCCTGAAGTGCCTCGAAAAGGAACCTGGCAGGCGTTACGCAGCGGCCGCCGAACTGGCTCAAGACCTGCAGCGCTACTTGCACGGAGTGCCCATCCTGGCCCGACCGGTCACGCGCGCTGAGCGATGCTGGCGATGGTGCCGACGTAACCCGGTGGTGGCGGGACTGGCCGCGTGCGTTCTGATAACGCTCGTGACAGGAATGATCGTGTCCGGGCACTTCGCGGCGAACGCCGCGGAGCGTGCCCGGGAAGCATTTTCCGAGAGCGGGCGGGCGAATGCTCAGGCCACCCTTGCGAAAAGCCGACTGCAACTTGCCCAACGCCGCGCCTATCACCTCCAACTCGCTCGCTCGAACGATCTGTCACGGCGTGACCCGGGTAAATCCCTCGAACTGCTGGATGATCAAGAACTCTGCCCTCCGCAGCTACACGACTTCACCTGGGGCTTTCTTCATCGGAGCTCCCCCAAGAAACTCCTGCATCTGCAGGCCCATCAGGGCCGCGTCCTGTTCACGGCCATCTCACCCGATATCCGGTGGCTCATCACCGCCGGTACCGACCGACGTATCACGATCTGGGATCTATCCAGCCGACAAGTGCTGCGGGAAGTTCAGGACCTGCCTGGCGATATCATCAGCGGTTGCCTTTCACCGGACGGGGCGCGACTGGCGGTGATTTTCAATGACGCGACCATTCGCTGCTTCAGCATCCCGGACGGTGCGGACGCCGGTACGTTTCGGGGCGCACAGGGACAGGCGTCCGCCATCGCCATTTCACCAGATGGGCGGTGGCTGGCCGCCGGCGGCGCGCAAGCGGTCGTGGAGGTGTGGGACTTCGCGACGGGCCAACTGCACACAACACTGACTGGTCTCACCAAACCGGTCTGTGCAGTGGCGTTTGCGCCCAATGGAAAACGACTATTCGCCGGTGCCGGTCGCGAGTTTTCTGATGGCGAACTGATGGTATGGAATATGGCGAGTGGCGAAATGGTCTTCTCCGCCGCTGGCCTACCGTTGGGAGTGGAGGGGCTTGTCCCTCTCGACGGCGGGCAGAAATGCGTCGTTGGTGATTTGTTGGGCACACTCATTGTCCTCGACGCGACACGTGACCCGGAAGATACCCGCAGATTTGAGCTTCTACATCGAGGCGGCAGTACGGTCCGAGCGATGGCAAGCAGTCCGCGAGCTTCGCTACTGGCGACCGCAGCTTGGTTTGGCGACGAGCGATTGGCTTTGCGACACGAACGGCATGTCATGATCTGGAATATGAAGACTCTGCAGCTCGAGACATACTTGCCGGGTCTAAGTCATGTTCCTTGTGCGCTTGCGTTTAGCACCGATGGCAGATTCCTGGCGACTGGCGATGAAGCCGGCGTGGCGGAAATCTGGCTGGTGGACCGTGATCGCGCGGAAGCCTCGCTGCAGGAATCCGGGCACGTGGAGAAACTCTGGTTCGACGAACAGGGCAAGACGCTTACAGTCCGCACCCGGGTGAGTGAAAACGAGTCGGATCGTACGTGGGATTGGGCTTCCGGAAAACCACGGAACGAGAACGCCTCCCAGGGCCCCCGAGTTCAATGCCGTATCGTGAACGGGCAGGCACTACTGACGCTGCGCGATTCTGGAGAGGCAATTGCCGGATGTGATGGCACTCGGGCGGAATACTCACCTGACGGCAAGTACCTGGCCCTATCGGACACGCGGCACGTCGTCGAAATCAAACGCTCCGCGCAGGATCCGGCATCTCGAGAACTCGCCATCGACCGATGCAGCGATTCGCCAGATATCCGCTCGCCTGAGTTCGTGATGGCGCCCAATGGTGAGTACCTGGCTGGATTGACTACGGACGACACCGTGGTCGTGTGGGACACAACCCGTAATGAGATCATCCGCACGTTCACGCATGATGATCTGCGCCAGCCGCACGGCCTGCAATTCGCGCCCGACAGTCAGTCACTTTTTGTGCACGGCCGCGGACTGTTTGTGTGCCCAATGGACGACTCGAGCGGGACGATGCGGAAACTGGACTTCCCGGACAGCGGCGGCGTTGGCGCCCTGGCCGTCTCTCCGGACTCACGCACGTTGGCCGTCGGCCTGTGGACGATAGGACAGGGACAAGGACAGGATGATCCGCTCGCCGAGATCCACATCGTTGACCTTCGCTCCGAGCAGGAACCCGTGAGACTGTCCGGCCATAAAGGCAAAGTGTCGACGCTCGTGTTCTCACGCGACGGGCTGCTGCTGCTGTCGGCGGGAGGAGATGAGTTCGTGAAGTTGTTTGACAGCAGCAACTGGACGGAGCAAGCCAAACACCCGTGGTTGACAACAGTTGACAAACCGTCCGAAGGCGATCAGTTGCCCGAGTATCTGCACATGCTCGCCTGGGACGACCTCACCACGTCCATCCTCTTCGTGCGAAACGGCGGGCTTTTCGTCTGGACAAAGGACCGGGACGCCGAGCCCACTGAACTATCCAGTTCGGAATCGCAAGTGGATGGCATCGTGATATCGCCGGACGGTCGAACCGTGGCGGCCGCGTCCGCTGACGGAAGCGTGACGCTGTGGGACGTGTCAACCCGCACCCGACGCGCCACTCTCTCGGGATATGAACAACGGCACCAGGAGTTCGGGATCGAATTCTCGCCCGATAGCGCTCAACTGGTCACGTCGGGCCCCAACAGGGATATCCACATCTGGGATGTCGCAACCGGGAAGCGACTCTCCACACTGCAAGGCGAGATGCTGCGATTCTTCCCCAACGGCGGCGTGGCCATGTCCAAGTACCGCGTGAAGACCGACGTCTACGACGCCAACACCGGCGTGGTACGAGATTCGCTGGAAGCGAACCGGTTCGTATTCTCTCCCAATTCGCGACTGGCCGCGGCGGTCACTTACTCGCAACACGTGATGATCTGGGATCTGGTTGCCCAACGGGAAATCGCCAGGTTGCCCGCGCACGAGAAAGGTGCAAGTCGACTGACGTTCTCCCCCGACAACCGGCTCTTGCTGACGGTCGACGATGGGCACTTCGCCCAGCTGTGGGATGCGGCGACCGGCGAGCGGCGGCATCGGATCGAACTACCTCATCAACGGGTCCTGGCCGAAGCGTTTTCACCTGACGGCACCCTATTGGCGGTGGCAGGTGAGCAGAAGGGATATCGCGATCCAGCGGACATCGTGGTACTGGATGTGGCTTCAGGCAAACACGCCGCGACTCTGAGTGGCCACGCCCCCTTTGCCGTGTGGTCGCTGGCCTTCTCGCCAGATGGCAGAACCTTGGCCTCGGGTGGATACGACTTCACAGTGCGCCTCTGGGATCCGGTGACGGGACAGGAGTTGGATACGCTGACAGGTCATCAGGGGACCGTCTTTGCCTTGGCGTTTTCTCCGGATGGGTCGGTGCTCGCATCGGGCAGTTACGACAAGACCGTCCGGTTCTGGACCGCCGGCACCAACGCCACACCTCTGACTCCCTGGACATTATCGCGACAGCCCGCAGACCTGGGAGTCCGGGACGCGG
Source organism: Pirellulaceae bacterium (assembly GCA_041752115.1). Classification (GTDB taxonomy): domain Bacteria; phylum Planctomycetota; class Planctomycetia; order Pirellulales; family Pirellulaceae; genus JAJRVM01. The sequence goes on from JBGSHS010000295.1 coordinate 38,752, forward strand.
CCGATGCGGATGCGGTCGCTCCATCGCTGCCGATCGAAGAGCCTGCTGTTGAGCCCGTGCCCCAGGACGGCCCGCTGCCGCTCGATCCGTCCGTGCCGTTTGATGAAGCGAGCATCGTGCAGCGGCTTCCGTCCGCTCGAAAACTCGCCACTGAAGCCGCGACATCAAGCTGGTCCCCGGATGGAAAACGGATCGTCTTCGGTCGACTCCCCTTTGGCAGTGGTCTGCAGATCCTGGACCTGGACAATGGTGCCGTCACACCACTGGTGGACACGGGCAAGGACCCGGCGTGGGCACCCGGCGAAGGCCGCTGGATTGCCTACGTCGAGGGCGATAGCTCGTCAGTAACTGGTACCATCTGCCTGATTGAACCCAGCGGCGCGAACCGCCGCAGCATTGGTCGCGGCGGATTTCCCGTCTGGTCCGCGGACGGAAAGACACTCTTCTTCTGTGATGCCGAGAATCGACAAGTCAAATCAGTGGATGCCGCCAGTGAGGACCTGCGCGTCTCCGACATCTTCGAGATGCGGTGGTCGCACTGTCCCAGCGTATCCCCGCATGGGGAACAGGTGTCCTATGTTGCGAACGGCGCGCTTCAGATCGTCGGCGTGAGCGGCCAGGAGGGGCAGCCGCTGGCGGTGCCGCTGCCCTCCACCGGGTTCTTCTTCCACAGCTGGTCACCCGATGGGAAGCGGATAGCGCTGGGCAGTTGCTACGGTGCCGACGCCAGCGACTTTGGACTGTGGGTTCTTCAGCTGGACACGCAGCGGTACCACGAGGTCTTGCGTGGCCCGATCACCATGCCCGCCTGGTCTCCCGATGGCCGGTTCCTCTCGTTCGACCTGCGGGACGGCCAACGGCACGAAATCTGGGTGGCCGAAACAAACGACCTGGAACGCGTAGCTGAGGAAGATGCTCCTTAGCCAGCGGTATTGCCCTACACAGGGATGGGGACAGTACGACGAGCGGAACTCCACCGCTCAGGATCCACCGATTCGCTGCGCTGACGGCGATACTCGACCTCCAGCGTCACCAGTTCGCTATTCGACATGCTCACCTTGCTCGGCGATGCTGCGAGCCACGCGGAATCCCACAACTGAACTAGCATAGAATACAGGCACCTGAGTTTGAAATGCCGATGTGCAATACTGGGATCCGTCATACCAAGAACCTCCGCGAACTGCGACGCTTTGGTCAAGGGAAGCACTCTTCATCGGTTCCTTCCAACACCATTCCGCGACGTTGCCATGCATATCGAACACCCCCCATTTGTTGCACATTCGTGAGCCGCATGGCTCGGTTCCATTTGCTTTGTACACCGCATATTCGTCGAGGAATCTATCTGAAACTCCACACGAGAATTCGGTACTAGAATTGGCGCGGCATGCGTACTCCCATTCATCGGCCGTAGGAAGGCGAAACCCGCTGGAATCCAATACCGGGACAATGCAAGGCTTTTGACCATTAAATGGGTCCAATCCGTCTTTCAAGAGACGACCGTCGAGTTGTGTCCACGAAACTTCATAGTATGGCCGAAGTTCGTTCCTCCGGCTCAGCCAGTTACAGAACTGAACGGCTTCAACGAGCGACACTTGCTGAACCGGTTGATCTGCTTGTCGGGTCATCGTCGAATCCTCGCCCTTCCAGCGACTGGGAAACTCTTGAGGATACTGTAGAGCATATTCCTGGTCGCTGACGAAACGACGGAACGACTCCATGCTGATCTCACGGTCACTTATCCAGAACTCCTTGACGTGACGGTGCTCGAGTCGTTTCGATTTGCCCGCTACCTGCAACTGCCCCTGAGGAATCCTGAGCATCACCAGTCCGTTGGTGGCTTGCCAGGAATGGCGACCGCTTGGGGCGTGTATGGCGGTCAATTCCTCAGCGGATGCCAGCGACCAGCGGCGGAGGGCCCAACCAGCCGCACTGTGTGTGCCGGTGTCGCTCGACTCGCGGTACCAGCGACACCACAGGTCGCGCCATACCTCCTTGAGTTTCACAGTCGGACTCTCGATACTCCCGACCGCAAGGCAGATACCGGACCGGAGACACGAATCTGTCGTCTCGCGGAGTATCCCGGCAATAGCGACCGTATCACCACTCCAGTTTCTGAACTCCTTGATAAACACCGTTCGTGCTATCGGGTCCCATTCCTGGCTCGACTCGGCTTCAAGCGTGCCTGGCACGATGTCCGGATTCTCATCACTGGCTCTCCATCCGCTTCTTGTTAGTTCCATCGACTGCCCCAATTGCTCGAACGCCATTTCGGCTTCTGTTTGGGCCGTTCGCCAAACGAGATCCCAAGACCAAACATCCTCTTGCTGAGGCATAGTCCTGGAATACCCCCCCAGAAATGCTCGCACCAACTCCCGTTGCGACTCGGAATCTAAATCGACGTTTCGAGCAACGCGCCTGCCAAAGAACCTCTCAAGATCCCACAGCGAATAATGCATCAGGCCTGGCAATGAGGAACTTTCGCGTGATTTGCCATCAGCATTAGGGTTATCGGTGTCCACGAGTTCCGGTTGGTGTGGGCCTGAAGTGGCACCAGTCTCGCCACGGAGCATTTCGGCTGCAATTGATGTATCACCCAAATACATCGCCAACGTCGCCAATCGTGTCTTATAGCCAAGATCGTCGGCATGAGTGCATTGCGCAGCCAGTCTGTGGATTTCGGACAAGGCGGCGGTTGATGACGAGCGTAAGGCGAGTACGAAGTTCTCTACCTCGCGTGCAGACGCATCTCTTGCTTCACGGAGCAGCAGATCGAGATGCATGTCGCCAAACTCGGTGAGCGCGAGCGCCAGTGGAGTTTGCTCGGTACGGGAAGCGTGTGCCAAGAGCACCCGCAAATGCTCCTTGACAGTATCGGCGGGGAGTTGATGCAACTCATCGATTATCTGCCGCGTGCGATATCCTTCACTGGTCGTCAAGAGACCGGAAGTCAGAGTAACTTGATGGTGCAGACGCTCGCGGCGATCCGCTCGGTACCCAAGGTGGAGCAGGGACGCAGTGACGATAACGATGGCGAGAGCCAGAGCAGAGCGCCGCATATGGATGCGGCCAGCGCGCGTCATCATCACTCGTTGCAGGTCAGTCCATCTCTGGGAACTGACAAGCAGACGCATATACACATACTCACTAAGGTTCGGCAGATGCCGGTTCAGGGGGCGCGATCGCCACAGGGCCGCCTGTTCCGCCAGACGCAATTCAGCACGTCCTCGGCGAGTTTCCTTTTGATTGCGTGTAAGCCACTCGCGGATCGAGGGCACCAGATAGTCGTGGGTCAACTGATAGTATCGCCGTTCGACCTGTGTGGCTTCTGTCCCGTTTCCGCCAGCATCCACATCCTCACGCTCCGTGGGTGTGATTAACCGCAGTTCACTGTTGAGGATCCGCAGCAACTCACGAAAATCGTCTGCTCGCTGGGCGTATCCGGCAGCTTCGAGCAATCGCTCGGTCGGCTGCATCTGCCCCTTAATCTCCGTGCCCAACTCGGGTAGTAACGTCTTGAGCACGGCCTGGGCTGCCTTAGCATGCAGACGATGCGTAGGCGGGGCGGTCTTGGCTGCGAAAGTCTCGTCCAGAAAGGCTACTCCCACACCTGACGTGCCACCGACCTCCTGCAGACTCTCGGGGGTCCAATCGCGGCCCTTCATCATGTCGGCAAACAGCGATAGCTGCACGCAGATCACCTTGCCGTCGTGGGCGAGTTCCTGCACGGCGAGGTCCAGGAACTGTTGCTGATCCGCCGACAGCTCGTGCTGAGGAAGTCGACCGTAGGCGAGCCCGAAGGCGCGAAGGACCTTCCGCGCGTGGGATGGATCGAACAGGTCCACTGCCGCCGAATTCGCGCCTTCGACTTGCAGGATCTCCAACGTTTGCATGAACCGTGTCGTCGACATCCAGAAGTCGTCGCGGACCAGGACAAGACACTGCACGTGCGCGCCGTCGCACTGGCGCAGAGCTCGTACTAATTGGCTGCCGTCCATGTCGGTCGCACTGTGCAGCCACTGCTCGAACTGGTCGAGTACCAGCAGCACCTTCTGGCCGTCCGTCACGTGCCCCTCGCGCAGCTGGGCCAACACTTCGGCCAGCGATGCTTCTTTGGTCAGACCTGGGATGTGCTTGTGCAGGACCTTGAGCAGACGCAGCTCGGTATCGCCGGGGGTGGCTTCGACGAATACAGGCAGCACATACTCAGCCAGTCGGGGCAGGAGGCCCGCTTTGACTAGTGACGATTTGCCACAACCGGAAGGACCGTACATTACACCGACCGAAAACGTCCGATCCGCGTCCCTCTGTTCCACGCGTGACTTCCAGAACCGGAGCGCGTCGGGGAGCCCCTCGCGGTCGCGCGGACCGGGCAGCAGTTCCAGGAAGAAATCCCGGTCTTCCTCGTCAAAGGAACGCAGTCCCTTGGGCACAATTCTCGGCGGTGGCTGGGAATCTGACTGCGGCATCGGCGTGCAATCGCGCGGTGTGCTGTCGCCTGCTGCCGGGACTGAAAAGTTGCCCGCCGCCGAACCAGACCGCGGCTCACCCGTGGCTTTCTGTTCTCCTCCCACGCCCCTTGCCGCATCGCCGCTCGTCGCCAGGAACGCCTCCAAATCCTCGATCAGGTCCCTGGCCGTGGCATAGCGACGCGTGCGACGCTTGGCCAGACACTTGAAGCAGATTCGTTCCAGCTCCTTGGGCACGTCTGGGTTGCGTGTACGCGGCGACTTGGGGTCCAGCTCCTGGATCTCCTCGCACAGATCAAGTGGTTCGTCTGCCGTGAAGGGCCGCTGACCCGAGAGTAACTCGTAGAGGATCACGCCCAATGCCCAGATGTCGGTGCGGTTGTCGATCCGGTGCGTTTCCCCACGGATTTGTTCTGGGGACATATAGCGAGGGGTCCCCGCCGCCTGTCCCTTGAGCATTCGCAGGGAGTTCTCGTGGACGGCCAGTCCGAAGTCGGCCACGTGCGCATGGCCTTCCGTGTCGATCAAGATGTTGCCGGGCTTGAGATCACGGTGATAGAAGCCCTGTCGGTGCACATAATCGACGGCTGTGGCGATTTCGATCAGCCGCCGCGTGATCTCTTCCCAGGACCGAGATTGCGACGCGGCCCACTGCGCCAGGTTCTGCCCCTCGATGTACTCCTGAACGATATATACCTGGTCATTGTCCTGCTGGACCTCGTACACGGTCACCAGGCCGGTGTGCTTGAGCTTAGCCGCGGTGCGCGCCTCCTGTAAGAAGTTCTCGCGCTGCTGGCTGGTCTTGAGCAACTCGCCCCGCGGCATCTTGATCGCAATCAATCGGTCCAAGCCCGGATCGTGCGCCAGATACACTACGCCGAAGCCTCCTCTTCCCAGGACCCGGTGAATCTCAAAGCGGCCGATATGCGAAGGATCACGCAGCCGAGGTCGGACGCCGGCTGCCACCCATTGCTCGCCGACTTCCTCATCTTGCTGCTTCCCACCGCCCATCGCACTGCCCGCATGCAGCGGGAGATGGTCTCCTGCATCGTTACCGCCGAGCGTCACCGGAAGTCGCGGTGGGTGAGGAAGGCAGTCCTCTGCCGAGACATGCTCATCCGGCGAAGTGGCCAGTGACTTGACCGCCTCGAAGTTCCGCAGAAACGCCCGCAGACTCGACTCCAACTCGGGGTAACGAGCGAGCAACTGTTCGGGATCCACCGACTCACCCGCGTCGAGTCGCTGGAGATACCACGCCACCGCTTCATCCACGCGATCGTCGCGATCACGATCCTCATCCCACGCACTGCCGGACATGCGTTTCCCTTTCTGCTCAGCACACAGGCTGTCTGTTCAGACTCGCACCTCATAATGCAGGGCCGAAACGCCATGCCAGAGACTCGGGTCCTCAGTGGCTATTCGCCTTTCACCACATCTCGTTCCACAAGTTGCCAGCCCAGTTGTTTCACGATCTTCTCCACGTCCTGTTTGCTGACACCGTGGCTGCGCAAACGCTGAGTCGACTTACCTGTCGCATACCGGGCAATATCAATGAAGACATCTTCGCTGGAGAGTCTCTCGTCGCTCGATACTTTGGGGGTCAGATTGGTCAACGCCGAATTGATACATGGTGAGAATGAACCCAGGGACTGCAGTGCGGAAACGTGCAAAGGGACGTCATCTGGGATAGATTCAGGTAGCGCGCCCTGAGGCAATCTGCCAAAAAAATCGGATATCTTGCCGGGTCTTAGGAACATCAAGGCCTTCACGAAGTTGGTGGTCGAGACGTAGTTCTTTCCTTCCATCTCGGCGAGTGTTGCCGCGACGATGAAGATCTTGCGCAAGTCGTTGTCAATCTGACGCCACATCGGTTTGAGCAGCTGGTTGGTTTCTCCCAGATTGTCGATTGGCGTGTTGTCAGCGAGGTCTCCGAAGGCTGTCGTGGTGTTTCCGCCGCGCGCACCATTTAGCCATTTCTTGAGGTCCTCCACAAAGTCGGCAGTGGCCTGATACCGGTCGACAATACGCTTAGCGAGACAGGTCATGCAGATCCGAGCTAGCTCTTTGGACAACTGGGGGACAAACTGCCTGAGAGGTTTAGGTTCCGCGTATTGGATCGCGTCCATCAACTGCTCCTGGTTTCTCATCGCGAACGGGCGGGTCCCAGCTAACAGCTCGTAGAGGATCACGCCCATGCTCCAGATGTCGGTACGACCATCCAGTCGATGCGACTCGCCCCGTACCTGCTCGGGCGACATGTAGGCCGGCGTACCGGAGACGTCCCCCTGCCGCAACTGCTGCAGGCTTTCCTGCAGGGCCAACCCGAAGTCGGCGACGTGCGCATGACATTGTCGATCGATCAGGATGTTGGCCGGCTTCAGGTCGCGATGCACCAGACCCTGCTGATGCGCATAGCCAATGGCCTCGGCAATCTCGATCATCCGCTCCACGATCTGCTGCGCATCGGGTCGGGTGGTTTGTTGCCATGCCCCCAGATGCGGACCGTCGATAAACTCCTGCACGATGTAAAAACTGTCTGCGTCTTCCTGCACATCGTAGACCGCCACCAACCCCGGATGTTTCAGCTGCGCGGCAGCCCGTGCTTCCTGCAGATACATTTCCCGATGATGCGGCGAGCTAAGCCACCTTTGTGACGGGACCTTGAGCGCCACCAGTCGCTCAAGCTTGGGATCGTGCGCCAGGTAGACCGTTCCAAAGCCCCCCTGGCCCAGCAGTTGCCGGATCTCATAGCGACCGATCTGCCGCGGCGAAGCCTGCGGGTCAGCTTGCGGCGTGGCAGGCGGTGCGCCGTCCAATTCCACATCGGTGTTGCGCGATCGATTCGCGGCCAGCTCAGCCCGGGTGTCTCTGGAGCGATACCCGACGATACTGGTCCAGGCGGCCTCCAGCTGATCTGCGTACTCGGGGAACCGTCGGCGGTACTCATCGAGCGTCACCGATTCGCTGCCCTGACGGCGATACTCGACCTCCAACGCCACCAATTCGCCCAGCAGTGCGCCACGTTGTGGATCTTCCACGCGCCGTAGATACTCGCCCACCTCTGGTCGTCCGCCACTACGCCAGCGTCGTTCAAACTCGCGGCACAGTTCTTCGATCTGCCGCGCGGCGTGCGGACGCACATCGCGCGGCATCGTACGATCTGGGTCCATAGATGCATTAATCCGGTGATAGTAAAGGCGCCTGAACGACAGAAGCAGAGACAGCCACCAAGTCGCTCAACCTCGTCGCGACCAGCCCCAATTCTACACAGACCGTCGGGGTGAAGCGGAGTGGGGGTGGAGAAGCGTCCGTGCCTTGCGTTAAACCGGCAAGAACACCAGCGTTCATTTAGCTGCCTGATCGTTTCTCAGACTGTGCCTTCAGAAACGCCTCGATATCTGCACCGGCCGGAACGGTTATTGTACGGATCACAGAAACTGGTACCTGAAACTGTTCCTCCACAGGAACTTGCACCGTGTAGGGGACTTCGACGGCATAAGTTTCCTCACGCGTCTGCCCATCCTCACCGGTCATAGTCCGCGTGCGAATCTCGGTTTTCACACGGGTTTCCATCACCAGCTTCGTACGCGTTTTCGTCTGATAGTTCACGACCTCACATTGAACCGTTGTCGAACCATGGTCGTGACGTTCAATGATCTTGTACGGCAGGGAGGCCTTTTCCGAGGGGGTCGCCTCGGCGGAGGCGATGGGGGCGTCTTCCGCGCTGGGCGCGATATCAGCCACTGGAGCGGCAACGTCGTGCTGAGAAGAGTTGTCTTGACCGCAGCCGATACAGACGAGATATGCAGCAGCGGCGGCGACGAATCCAAAGTATTTGAACATGGCGAGACCCTCTTGCTGGAACATGCCACTCAGTAGGATTGCTGTGCGATTCTCTGCCAGCTGCAGCCAACGGCAAGAATATGGCTGGTGTCCAAGGCGTTTGTCAAGTGTCGCGCGGTGCCTATCTCATCCAGTGCCGGAAGGATCTAGCCAATCGTCTCGTCGTGCTCACTCATCCCGTCGATGTATTCGCTGTCGCCATGCTTATCGCGGCCACGAAGCGAATCGCACACATGCGTATAAAGAGGCATGCGCGTGGAATTGTACCAGCAGAAGAAAGCGGTTCCAGCCCTATTCTGGCGCTGCATGAAGTCGATGGCGCGAGCCGAGGTCTCATCGTAGACCTCGCACACCTCAGCTGCAAGCAATTTTCGACTGAATAGCCCGCCGAGCCAACGTCGTGGACGGATCGTCGAGTTGGAACAAAGTAGACAGGAGCGTTATGCGTACGGGGCGGAACTGATTGAGCAGCTGTCCATGGACTGATCAGACTGATGCGTACGCGTTCCCGCGCGGCGAGTTGTGGATGGTCACTTCCGGCTCGGCCTCACTGCTTGAGCCGCGGTGCGATGGCCATCGCCGCTGGGCCGTATCCGGTTAAGAGCACGTAGGGGCTACGTCGCAAAGTCATTCCCTTCACATCGAACACGACGATCTGGTTGGTGAACGTGGTCTGGACGAAGAGCTGCGAGCCGTCCTCCGTGAACTCGATGCCCTCAGGAACCGGTTCCACGGGAATGTAGCTTAGTACGCGAACAGGTCGAGTCGTGAGATCGATGGTGGCCAGATGACTCGTCGTCGAGATATCCATCCCGGTGCCCAGGCAACTGATTACGGCAAAGCGACCGTTAGGGTCAAAGGCCAGACTCTCGATGCCGTCAGCAACTTGCCGGAGTCGTTGTATCACTTTCGGTCGGTCCAGGGTCAGATCGACGATGAGCAGATCTTCGAGCGTTCCTTTGCCGCCGATGCCGAAACTGTGGGGCACCAGCGCGATGTTGCCGTCCGGGCTGATGCGGGGAGAGAATCCCCTGCGGATCGGACCCAACCCTTCCTCGGCTTCGATGCAGTGCAAATAAGAGATTGTGTCTCGGTCGATCTCGCACAGGTGCAACTGAGCTTCGGCCGTATCGTTTTCTCCTTCCACCGTGACGAGGATCAGACGGTCACCTCGTGGGCTGACATCGAATGAGAAGACAGGACCAGGAGCAGCGGATGTCGTGATCAGCGTCAACTTGTTGCCGCTGAGCCCATAAATGCGAAGTGTTGAATCGACGCCAACAATCACCTTGTTGCCGTCTGGATGCAGGTCGATCATCCAACATTCGCCATGCAGTGGCACCTGATCGATCACTTGCGGGTCATCCATCGACACATCAATAACGCTCAGGATTTCCGCAAGATGTTTCGGGGGCACAGCAGACTCAATTCCCTTGACGAACAAAGTGTCACGCCAGCCGTGGTTGGCCACGAACCCATATCGTCCGTCACGGCTGATTGCGAGATGAGGTGAACCGTAGATCGTTACGGGGGCCGTATCGGCGACAGTCTTCGTGATGGGCGGCTGATCGGGGCTGAGATGGATCACGGTGAAGGAATCATCCGCACACGCCTCCTCAAAGCCCGTCGCGCTGCGCAGAAAACGTGTCTCTCCGTCATTTCCGCTCAATATGGTTACCGGGGAAGCCGTGGTAAGAAACGGCAACTGCAAGCGATTCATCCGCTGGTCCTGCGCAGAGATGGATTTCCCGGCCACAATCATCGCCAGATTAGCCACAACTACGAGCTTGACGCTGACCTGCATGGTATGGACCTCCGTCAATATCGACCGCTACCGAATGGAGAGTACTTAACGAACAGCCTTAAGGCGAGGTGGGTTGCACTGGGGACATGGTTCGCGGTTCTGCTGTAATGCCTTTTCCAAAGTCATTGAACTGTGATCGGGCTGACCCGTCTTCGGGTTGATCAACCCCAGGCAGGTCGTGGCGCCGTGATAGAAGTTGTTCTGATGTGGCACTTTCCTGATGAACACTGGAGTCCTTTTCAGCTGTTCCATCAAGGCCGCCTGACGTTGCGTTTCTGCAGCAGCATCACCTGCTGCTTCGCTGGGGTGCTTTCGCTCGGTCTCTGCAGCGCACAATCTGCGATATTCGATTCGCAGGTCGGGCAAAGATTCACTGTCCTTCATTCTTTCACTCACCGTTACCACAATCTGATCGTGCGACGTTCGCTCCATCGTGACTTTGCTCGTTGTCTTCTTTCCGTCCACCGTGCCACAGTACTCGCCTTCGCACAACTCCTTCGAACGGACCGACCACCGAGTGGTCCAGACTTCACCTTCGGAGCTGAGACCTTGATCCGCGAAGCCGCGCGTGGAAGAATCCCATCCCGATAGAAAGGTCGACGAGGGGAAATTGCTCTCGTTCGTCGCCAAAAGACTGGCGACCACGCAGTGGCCGCCGGGAGCCAACTGAATGGTGGCTTTGCCTTTCGCCGTCGTGTCACCAGTGTGAATCTCCACTGACCACGTACCGACTGAGGATTGTATGACCTCCGCCACCTCTTCAGGAATCGAACTTGTGGATTCATCAGGCGGCAGCGCGAAGATAGATGCGGAGAACCAAAGGACTGTCAACTTCAACATGAGATTTCTCCCAATGCAAGAACCAAAGCAACTCCCGTTCGATGCCGCTCGCAGTTACTTATGACAAGCCCCAGACTCAGGGTCAATCCCACCTCGCGCACCACCGAGCGGGTATGTCGAGCCAACTGCATATGGAAACCTCGTTGAGTTTCTTCGGTGCGATGCACGTAGGGAAGTCAGCCGCCGACTTGTCGGACGCCGCGCGCCATTTCCCGGGCAACGACTTGTCCCGGCTTCCGTGTGATTTGGTGTGATCGTCGCCCCGACGCCCATCGGTCGAGGGCTGAACAAATCCGCACTCTCATTCTCAACCGTGATCCGAAGCTGCCGCGACATTGGAGTGAAAGTCAAGCCGTCGTTTCCGGAGCGTTGCGGGAAGCTGACAACTGCTCCCGCACGTCCATCAACGCGAAACCCAGCAGATTCGGTCCCTGCCACGTCGCAGGATCTCTCGCACGCTCGTCCATCTCGCGCATCCCAATCCCCCAGATGCGGTCGGTGGGACTCGCCTCGACCAACACTTGGCCGCTGGTGCCAAGCAGGAAGGCTGCCAGTGGTGGGTTCTGAGAAAACTTAGCCATGTTCCCGCGAGTGACGACGTCGCGACAATTCGCCGACCACACATCCCCGTCGAACCTGCGCACTCGTCGCCCGAGTGCTTTGGCGACCTTCGGAGTCGACGCGGCCAGGATCTGCTCTTCCATTTCCCGGTCTCCAAACAGCCGGGCTTTCTCCGCCATCATCCAGTGCTCGGCAGTCGGGTACAGCGCACCGTTGATGGTGAACGGAGCAGGATACCACTGGCTCAAGCAACTCTTGTTGATCGAACCGTCCTTCGGCACCTGGTGACCCCAGAAGAACAGAAAGTGGAAGTGCTCTCCGCCAGCGACGCGAATACGCAGATGCCCCACATCAACGGGCAACCGTGTTGAGCTACTCATGACGTCGGTTGTCCTCCACATGGATGATTCTCAGTTCCTGCGAGTCTTCGTGCCGCTTGGCCCGACCCTGCAGGCCGATCATAACATCCGGCGGTTCGCCGTCCAATTCATCCCGAGTAACAAGCGTCAAGATGTCGTCGTGGTGACACGTCACAACCCATCCCAGCGCATCCGGCAGCAGGATTGTGCCGATGTCACCAGCTTCGCTGCCGATGTGCACCGGTCCCCACTGCTTCATCAGTTCGATAGCCTGACCGGCGAGGTCATCTTCGGGTTCCATCAGGATGACGCAAGTGCCATTGGCGAACAATACCCAGGATTTGCTGTCCCCGACAAGGATGCGACGCCAGATCTCTACGGCTGCGCTCATTCTACCTCTCGCCATTCCCATTTTCTCACTCGCCGAACGGCCACTTTGCCTCCTTATACCGCACCCCCTACTCCTCGACCAGTCCGGCCATGGACCCTTGCTCTTCAGCTCGGCGGGACTCGCTGCCTGGACTGGTACTCGCCGGAAGAGAGGACACCCCGCCAGTCCCTTGTCCGGACCAAACCTTGTGCCAGAAAGGCTGGCGAGTCGGCCAAACACTCAAGAAGTATGGGGCGTGCTGGCAGTCCATGCATCGGGCCCCTCTGGCGAGCACGAATCAGGCTCTGCCGCTACACGTCGCCATCCTCCTGCATTCTCGTCGTCCTCCGTCTCGCCGTTGTCACCACAAGGGTCCCACACAGAAGACGTCCAGAAAGTGAATTATCTCTGGTAGGTACGACCGATGGTCAGGCTGCAATGTCCATTGCCTGTGGTCAGGAACTTCGGGTTCTTTCGCAGTTCGAATTCGCCGATCACGTCATACACCTCAATCCGATTAGCGAATGGTGATCCCACGAAGAGCTTATCACCTTCGGGTGTGAACTCCAGTCCCTGAGCGAATCCGCCGGCGTCGACGTAATAGAGCACTCGAGCTGGATTGTTCTCCATGTCGAGCACCGCAATGCTGTTGTGGAATTGGGCCAGGCAGGCCACCACGGCCATCTTCCCGTCAGGATGGAAGGCGAAATTCTCGACACCGTCGCCGACCTGCTTGACCACGCTGCCGATTGCCGGCGGATCCAAGGTGAGGTCCACCACGAGGACGTCACAGAGACTGCCATAACCACCGATTGCCCTCTGACTCACCAGAGCTTTGGTACCATCTGTGTTGATTCGTAATATCGCAGTTGTGTTCAGCAACTGCGTATCAACGCCAGGCAGCACCTTCACTTCGCTCAGATGTTCGACGCGGTCAGGTCTGAGGGAATACCAATGGATGGTAGCTGGATACGTTGTATCGCCGTGTGTGGCGATGATTCGATCACCGGCTGGGTTTATCCAGAACGTGGGAATGCCCTGGTGGTGTGGACTTCGACTGACTTCGACCAGCTTCCCTTCGTCGATCCGGAAGACGTAGAAGAACCGTGATGCACCCACCACGAAATGTTGCTTGTCAGGATGAGCCAATACGTTCATCGGCTGGTCGCTGAAGAGGACCCGATGCACCACGGCGAAGTCAGGACAACTCAGATCAATCATGGAAACCATATTCGACATGGGCGATGCTAAGTCCTGCCTCGCCAAGTCTTCCTGGCGGAGGTCATCGTTCGTCAGCGGGATGCCCGCAGGATATTTGTAGGCTGTCGAACCCACGGGACGAAAATTGTGATTTGTGATGAGACCGTAACGTCCATCGGCAGACAGCGCCATTCTCGGTGTCCCGATGACTGTGCACGGAACGGTGCCGTAGACGGTCCTGCAACTGGGAGGAGCATTGGGACCCAACTGAATCACCGTGAACGAATCCTGCGACAGCAGTGTGTTATCAGTGAGCTTGTCATCCGACCTCAGGAAAACAGGGTTGGCCTCCGCGTCGTTGGCGCTCAGTAGCGTGAGCGGACTCGTCGTCGTGATGTAAGGCCTTTCGTCCGCGGACAATAAGATCGGGAAGAAGTATGCGAGAAGGGCAGCAGCAATTCGGCTTTTCATGATTCCGGTCTCCCAATTCGGCTCCCGATACAGCTTCACTCGGCAACACATCCACGCTCGTAGCATACCGCACCGTGATATTCAGGGCAATTTTGTCTCTCACGGAGACCCAGAGACACGGAGGATGGGGCGTGTGGGACTTGGGCGAGACCTGCCACAGAATCCCTAGCCACTCTTACTCTCCTCTGTGATCTCCGTGGCTCCGTGAGATCCATCCGAGTTGCACCCTGCCAGGGTCCTCAAGTGGCTATCCGCTCGTGGCATTCAGCGGTACTCACCGAGGGGACGCCGTACAGTCGACTGATGCACTCTTGAATCTCACGCCAAGGCGCTAAGGCGCAAAGAAATGCGTGAAAGTCGCGCCCTTCGCATCCGTCCTTGTTGCGACGCGCTTTCCATGCCTCGGAGCAGCGGGTAGGATGGGCAATCGAGCCTCGGGCACGTGCCGAGCCTGGTGATGACATGCTTCTCCTCACGCTATTGAGGTCGCTGATGAATCTTCGCAGACGAGTACGGATTGCTGCGGTTTGTGCGGTCTTCCTGGCAGGCCTCCTGGAACCAGATACTGCCCGATCCGGTGACTGGTCCCAATGGTGCGGATCGGACGGCAAGAACATGGTCTCGTCCGAGACAGGTCTGCCGGAGATGTTTGTGCCAGGCACGAGGAGCAACAAGGCGATCGATCGGACCACTGCCACGAACGTCCGGTGGGGAGTGAAAATCGGCACGGGCCTCTTTTCCACACCTTCGGTGGCTGGCGGGAAGGTGTTCCTGGGAGGACTTGCCGGAACAGAGGGGATCTTCGTCTGCTTTGATGCCGCCACGGGCGAACGTCTGTGGCAGTGGCAAGCGCCGGCGCGCGACATCCCGGACTCGATCGGCGGCTTTTCGATTGGACTCAGTACGATCCCGCAACAGATCGGTGTTTGCTCGTCTGCGGCCGTCGAAGATGATCGCCTGTATTTTGTCTCCAACCGCTGCGATCTGCTGTGCCTGGATGTGGCCGCGCAACCGGACGAATCGGGCCACGGACCAGCGCGTGAGGTGTGGTGCTACGACATGATGGAGCAACTGGGAGTATTTCCCTGTGACGCCTCCAACGGTTGTCCATTGATTGTCGGCGACCTGCTGTATGTCACCACCTGCAACGGCGTCGATCGTAATACGTTTGGCCATCCCGAAAGAGAAAAGGAACGCGCGATACCGGCTCCCAACGCGCCGAATCTGATCGTCGTGGACAAGCGGTCGGGACGGTTGGTGGCCACCGACAATGCGCCCATCATGCCGAACATTCTGCACGGGCAGTGGTCTTCGCCTTCCTTGGGAACAGTGGATGGCCGCGCACTTGTCTTCTACGGAGGCGGCGACGGAGTCTGCTATGCATTCGAGGCCCTCACGTCGGTCCCCGACCAGCCCACACAACTCAAGACAGTCTGGACCTACGACTGCGTCCCACCCGAGTACAAAGCGGCTGGTGACGATGACCCGATCACTCACTACTGCCTGGACGATCGGCGGGTCCAGGGAACACTGAACAAGCACGATGGCCAGTTTGTCGGCCGCAGCGAGATCATTGCCACACCCGTCTTTCTGAACAATCGAGTGTACGTCGCGATCGGACGCGACCCGGCCCACGGGCGCGGGCGTGGCGCGCTGCACTGCATCGACGCCACCGGCCAGGGCGATATTACCGCGAGCGGCAGGATCTGGACGTATCAAGGCCTGGATCGAACGCTCTCCACCGTGTCGGTAGCGGATGGTCTGGTCTACATTTCCGATGTGGCTGGCCGACTGCATTGCGTCAATGCCGACACCGGCGAACCCTACTGGGTGCACGACACGAACTGCGAAACGTGGGGCTCCACGCTGGTGGCGGACGGAAAGGTCTACATGCCGACCAGCAAAGGCCTGTGGGTGCTGGCGACCGGGACGGAACTGAAAGTGCTGCAGCACATCTCGCTCGGTGGACCGGTGTACGCGTCGCCGGTGGTGGCCAACGGTACGATGTACATTGCCAACACCCAAGGCTGGCTGTGGGCGGTTTACCAGCAATAACCTGTCACTACCGTCGGTCGGTGCCGCACCGCGCGATCGATACATGCCGACGGTCAGGCCCAATTCAAACGCACGAATCCGGACGCATCGCACTCCCGCGCAGCCGACGATCGACCGTCGCAGATACCGCCCCAGGTGCCCCACGAGGTAGATAGGACCTGTGGGAGTTGGGGCGGCCTATGACGCGGCTCCTGATGGTCCGCCACCGCGTTACCTCGGACGTTACGAACCACGTGCCGCGAGATGATTGACAGGCCAGTTTGTCTCTCACGGAGGCAATGAGACACGGAGGATGGGGCGGGGAGGAAATGGGAGAGACTTGCAAAGACATCTCTGGCCACTCTGACGCTTCTCCGTGAGCTCCGTGGCTCCGTGAGATCCATTCGCGTTGCAGCCCGCCGAGGTGCTGCGGTGGCCATCCGCTCGTGGCATACAGCTCAACCAGCCGAGGGGACGCCGTATGGTTGATGGATGCTCTTTTGACTCTCACGCCAAGGCGCTAAGGCGCAAAGAAAATGTGTGGCGCACGCCATTTGCCTTTGTCCTTGGCGCCTTGGCGTGAGCTTTCTCCCCATCACGGCATGCAGGCCGAGCGGGCCTGCCCCAGGTAATGTGATCAGTTGGGGCCGCGTTGCTTTGGAAATCGATCGCTTCCCTATCTCTCACGCTTCATGGCGGTCCGTGATCTGACGCGCTGAGCGAAGCGGCGCGAGGACGTGAAGCAAGCGGTTTCCCCTGTCAATAGAAAACGCTCGCTGCCATCTCCTGACAACGAGCGTCCTCAGCGAGGCCGACGGGACTCGAACCCGCAACCACTGGATCGACAGTCAGAGCAGCAAGAATTCCAAGGCGTTTCACCAGACGAAGTTAGCGATCACGACTGCGCGGCTTGTACCACTGCTTGCACCAACTCTTCCGATGAGCCCTCGGTTGACCTCATGCAGCTCGCTGCCGTGCTGGCCGGACTCTCGGTTCAGGACCGCACGCGACTGATCCAGATACTTCTGCAGTCGACGACAGTCACGTCGAGCGATCAGTCGAACGCTGTCTTTAAGAATAACGAAGGTACGTCATGTCCGTGACGTGCCTGTCCCGAACTGTGACGAACTGTTGTCTGCTGTCATTGTGATGAAAGGAGCGACCATGTCTCACCCGGAGCTTGAATGTCAGAGACAGCTGGTGGCGATGATGCGTAAGCACCATGACGAGCTCGCCGGATGTGTCAGCCGTTGGCAACTAGAGGCGTCGGCAGTCATCGATGTCGATTGCGAGTGTGACAACTGTATGGAGCTGGCGGTTCTGCTGCAGGAAGGCGACGAATTCCTGCGCGAGTTCCGCCGGGCCACCCAGCGGCTGTCCGAAGGTACGTTCATCCTGAGCGACGGGACCAGGGCTCAGTTGAACGAATGAGGCAGGCAGTGGGGAGCTAACCGACGCCGGGAATGCAGTGCCACCCAACTAATCGCAGCGCGCCGGTGAGCTAAGTCCAGCGCGGACTGTACGTCCATGGCGCGCTAAGCGTGCAACGGCAGAACTGTAGGGGGAGGGGGGCGATGGCAGCGGCAACACAACTGACTCCCGAAGCTCTGTCGCGCCGCGCCGGTGGCCGCTCTCGCTACAACCGCCGCCGGCAGCTCCTCGCACAGCGGCGCATCGCACAAGTTCTGCGGCTGCTCGGCCAGATCGGCTTTCGGCACGGCTACCAGACCCAGATTGCCCGACAGCTCGGCGTCCATCGTTCCACCATCTGCCGCGATATCGCCCGGCTCACTCGCATCTACTGGGGTGGCCGACAGGCCGATGAGGAGCACCGAGCAACCCTTCGGCTCCAGCGACGAGTGCGCGCTGAGGACAAGGCGGAGTTGGAACGGGTTAACCAGGAACCGTCTGACTCCGAGGCAGTGGAAGACCCGCGTACGCCAAGCCCACCAGCCCGGTCGCCTGTGCCCGTCCCGGTAGCTCAGCTCCCAAGGCGTCTCCCGTCTCTCGGCAGCAACCTGGGCAGTCGCCTGCGGCCCGAGGCGTCGCGAACACGGCATCGACGTGGCGCGTGACGAGACATTGAGACTGTGGCCCGCGCGCGCAGGGGTCATCTCTTTTCCTCGCGCATTCAATACACAAGCCAGGAGATCCGAGGTCAGAACGCACGATCTTGCTTCCGGGCCACCCAGATGTCTACCGGACATGTTTCAGAGCGACCGATGGGCCGAAAAGCGACGTGAGCTAACGGGCAAGGGAGCCCCGCTACGAGAAATGGTGGCCGCGTCTGAGGGAGGAACGGGAGCCAATTACCCATGAGAAAGACCCGGCGGGGCGTTCGAACCAGGGGGCCTACCAGACCCGCCGGGCCGGTTCTTTGTTCGGCCGAGTTGGACGAAGCCAACCCGACACGGGACGACGGCCTGGACTTTGCACTCAGGCACGCTCCGCACGGCATTCCATTCAAGAATCTGACACGCGGATTCAGGCCGAGCCAGCCAGTAAGGCTGGCTGCCAAGTGCTCGCCACGCGGAACCCGTTATTGTTGTTACGGTTGTCCGGCTGATTGTTGTTGCGGTTGGCCGACCGCACGTTCGGTGCGTTATTGTTGAACGACCCGCCACGCAACACGCGGCTACTCGGCCGTCGCCCTCTGGAACGACATGGTAGCAGACAATCGTCGCCGCAGCAGGTAGGTGTCGGCTTGGCTTGCGTGCCCGCACCAACTGGCCAGACGCGGCCGAATATCGTCCAGCCCAATCTCTCCAGCCGCATACTGCTGTTGCATCCGCCGCACACGACGCCGGAATCGGCGTACGTTGTCCTTCACGAGCAAGCGGTGGGTGGGCAGCACCCGGTATCCCAAGAAACGAATCCCTTGCGCCACGGGAAGAATCGTGTTCTTGGTCGGGTGCAGTCGCAGTCGCAGCGACGCCAGAAAAGCCGCCAGCTGCCTGCGGACCTCGTGCAGTTGCCGCTTGTCGTGCGCGAACACCAGGAAATCATCGACGTACCGCACGTAGCCCCCTACGCGCAGCCGATCTCGGATAAGATGATCCAGGGGGTCGAGATACACATTGGCGAAAAACTGGCTGGTCTGGTTTCCGATAGGGAGCCCGCGTCGCCGCTCGGAC
>JBGSHS010000296.1:0-10438 GCA_041752115.1 Pirellulaceae bacterium
GACGACCTGGAGCAGGTGATTAGGCGGAAGTACCCGCAGGGCGTTGATCGAGTGATTGTTTCGTCGCCCCCGGAAAGCCTGCCGGACGCC
Organism: Pirellulaceae bacterium; assembly: GCA_041752115.1. GTDB lineage: Bacteria > Planctomycetota > Planctomycetia > Pirellulales > Pirellulaceae > JAJRVM01. Next base: position 91 of record JBGSHS010000296.1, read on the forward strand.
CTGAAGATCATCCGTTTCGGAGGGATTATCACCTTCTATGGATTGCACTTCGGTGGCCAGAGCCACGTGAACATCGATGTCAACGAGCTGATCTTCCGCAAAATCTCCTTGATTCCCACCTTTGCCGAGCCCGCCATCAATTTCCCGTTGTCGAATCGGCTGCTCCGCGAGGGACTGGTTGATGCCTCAGCGCTGATCACTCACACGTTTCCTTACGAGCAGACCCGCGAGATCCTGCAGAGCATCGTGACGGGGAGTCAGCCGATCATCAAGGCGGTGATGGTACACCCCACGTGATGGTGATTCGTGGGGGGAATAGCCGGAGCCAACACGACCTCTCGTTGCCAGGAGCCATCGCGTGAACGACCGCCCCGTTGCCTTTGCCATCGGCGCTCATCCGGACGACATTGAGTTCACTATGGCGGGGACGCTCACCCTGCTGGCACAACGCGGCTTCCAGCCGCACATGATGAACGTCTCGCGCAGCAATTTGGACAGCAATGAACTCTCACAAGACGAAGTCGTCCGCATGCGGTTGCGCGAAGCCCGCCACGCTGCGCAGGTGATCGAAGCGGTTTACCACGAGCCAATTGCGGACGATCTGCTGATCCTGTACGAAGAGCGTCTGTTGCGTAAGGTGCTGGCAGTCATCCGGGAAATCCGCCCCATGATCGTCCTCCTCCCGTCACTCAGCGATTACATGGAGGACCACACCAATACGGCTCGATTGACCGTCACTGCCTGCTTCAGTCGAGCCATGCAGCATTTCGCCAGTGACCCGCCACGCGACGCGACGTTTCAGGACATCTACCTTTACCATGCTCAGCCCCACTTGAATCGTGACGCCATGCGCAACTTCGTGGTGCCCGAGTGGTTCGTCCACATCGACGGAGTGATCGAGACGAAGCTGGCGATGCTGGCTTGCCACGAAAGCCAGCGGCAATGGCTGGGAGATACCCAAGGGCTGGATAATTACCTCGAGAGCATGTTGCACGCGGGTCGGGAAGTGGCCAACCTGCTTCCCTCGGCCGGCTGGGAATACGCCGAAGGCTTTCGCCAGCACAGTCACGTCGGCTTTTCAGCTCGCGACGGCAATCCGCTGGCCGAAATACTCGGCACACGGATCGCACCACGCGGCTGATCCTGCCACCTCACCTCGAACCCACACTCCACGCTGACCACCGGCTGCGTGCAGGACGGCGGATTCCCTTTCCGTGCGCCTGCGAGTGCGATTCCGCTGCGCCGTCTGCCCGGCCTGTTCCGCCCCGACGCGATGTGATGGCGAACCTGCCGTGCACGCCCGGTGTCTTGCCAGCATGCACCCGGCTCACCTCGTGAAACGCAGCGTCGCGGAGCGTCCTGCGGGGCAGACAGATCCCACCGAGCGGTGTGCCGCCCTACGGTCCCCATGGGGTGCCGCAAGCGTATCGGACTTGCTAGAGTCTTGTCAGGATCTGGCCGAGTTCGATGAGGGGCTTACAGGTCGGCCAACGGAAGGCGGGCGGTGATGGCAGGAGACACCGGCCTGCGGGGGAGGGGAGGGGTCTCCGGGACACGAGTGAGGCGGCAACATGAGTGACGGTGTGCTTCCGGCGGAATCGACTTCCTGGTGGAGCCGGCCATGCGGTGGACGGGAAGTCGTGCAGCTGGCGTTGCCGCTGGTCCTGTCCAGTTTATCCTGGACCATTCTGACCTTCATCGACCGCATGTTCCTGATGCGCTGGTCCCAGGACGCCCTGGCCGCTTCGTTTCCGGCGGCACTGCTCTGGTGGACGCTGCTCTGCTGTCCACTGGGGATATGCATGTACGCCAACACGTTCGTCTCCCAATATTTCGGGGCCCATCAGCTTCACAGGATCGGGCCGATCGTCTGGCAAGCGGTGTGGATCGGACTGCTGGCAACTCCACTGATCATGGCTCCCATGTTTTTTGCCGATGCGATTTTTGCCGCCGCCGGACATGCCCAGAGCGTGCGCGAAGGAGAAGTGGTATACTTCCAAATTCTCTGCTACGGCTCTGCCGCCATGCTGATGTCACAAGCTCTGTCAGCCTTCTACAGCGGGCAAGGCAAGACCTGGGTCGTCATGCTCGTTGACATCGCATCGGTCGTGGTCAACATCGTCCTCGACTACCTCTGGATCTTCGGCCATGCCGGTTTTCCGGCCATGGGGATTGAAGGGGCGGCCTGGGCGACGTTCGTTGCGATCGGGCTCAAGGTGGTGATCTACCTGATCCTGCTGAGCCGGCCGGCCCATCGTCTTGAGTTCAGGTCGCTGCAGATGCGTTTTTCCTGGCCGCAGTGCCGCCGACTGCTGGAATATGGAGGCCCGGCGGGTCTGCAGATGTTCCTGGAGGTCGCCGGCTTCACTGTGTTTGTGTTCTTGGTGGGAAGCCTGGGTGTTCCGGAACTGGCCGCCACGAATCTGGCCTTCAATGTCAGTTCGCTGGCATTCATGCCGGTCCTGGGACTCTCCACTGCGGTCTCCATCCTGGTGGGCCAGCAGTTAGGACGCGACGAACCCGACCTGGCAGCTCGCGGAACATGGACCTCGCTCTGGCTGGCCGCCGCCTATATGCTGATCGTCTCCGCAATGTACGTGCTGCTGCCCAACCTGTTTCTCTTCGGCTTCTTCGATGGCTCGTCACCCGAAGCCGACCGCGAAGTCCATGCGATGGCCGTCGTCCTGCTCCGCTATGTGGCAGCTTATAACCTGTTCGACGCGATGAACCTGGTGTTTGTCAGTGCGATCAAGGGAGCTGGAGATACGCGGTTTGTGTTTTTTGTCAGCCTGGCCATGGCGCTGCTGCTGGCCGCGGGAACCTGGATTGCACGCACTTACTTCGACGCGGGACTGGATCTGTGCTGGCAACTGGTGACCGTTTGGGTCTGGGCCTTAGGCGCCATATACCTTGCCCGCTTTCTGCGCGGACAGTGGAGATCGATGCGCGTGATTGAACTGGAAGTCAAACAGGCGGCGGCCAGTGCGTAAGGGGCTGGGGGAGCTTCTGCCAACCGTAATGCGGCAGCGAGCACGTGCCGCACCGGGTCAGCCGAAAGGGTTTGGCCCGGCCGCTGCATGTGAGCCGTTCATGCGGCACGAACCGGGCGGCCAGCCGAGCCCACCAACGGGACCGAGCCGATTGCCGATCCACCGTTCCGACGGAAGGCCGAACCACCGTTCCGACGGAAAGCCGAACCACGATCAGGATTCCTTCACTTGAGGATCCCGGCAATTCGCGAAACGAATCCATCTCCAGAGCAGGCGAGGCCTGCGCGGCGCGGAAAGGGCGGCTTGATCGGACAGGTGCGGCAGGCAGTCACGCAGGGTTTGCCTCGACTTCCCCCCCTGCTTGCCGCCGTCAGGTGATCGCGGTAGGGTAAAGGTTTCTCGCAGACGTGGGCCAAGCAGTCCGAGCCCGAATCCCGTTCGAGTGGTTTTTCGGCAGTCCCTGAACTGCCCATGAAGGAGCCAGCCAGATATGCCAGAGAATGCGTCCAGCGACATCAGTACCAAGTTGATTCCCCCAACCGATACATTTGCCGGCAAAGCGCATTGTCCCTCGTTGGAAGCCTACGAGGCGATGTATCAGCGATCGATCAATGATCCCGACGGTTTCTGGAGTGAAATCGCCGAGACTTTCGTGTGGCACAAGAAGTGGGATCAGGTCTGCGACTACAGCTTTGAAGGCAACATCTTCATCAAGTGGTTCATCAACGGAAAGACCAATCTTTCGGTTAATGCTCTCGACCGGCATTTGGCGACTCGCGGTAACCAGGTAGCGATTATCTGGGAAGGCAATGAGCCGGGCGAGCAAGCGACCCTGACGTACAAGCAGCTGCACCAGCAAGTCTGCAAGTTTGCCAATGCCCTCAAGTCGCTTGGCGTGCAGAAGGGAGACCGGGTCTGTCTGTACATGCAGATGATTCCGGAACTGCCGATCGCGATGTTGGCGTGTGCGCGGATCGGCGCCATTCATTCGGTGGTGTTCGGAGCTTTCAGTGAGGATTCGCTCCGCGACCGAATCCAGGATTCGGAATGCAAGGTCCTGATTACGCAGGACACCGCGCTGCGTGGTAAGAAGAATGACATTGAGATGAAAACCAAGGCTGACAAGGCCGTGGCTCAGTGTCCTTCGATCAAGAGTGTCGTGGTGGTCAAGCGGACTGGATTGGAGGTACCGATCCGCGCAGGCAAAGATCACTGGTGGCACGAACTGATGGCGTCCGCCGATGACCATTGCGAGCCGGTGTGGCTGGATGCCGAGGATCCCCTGTTCATCCTGTACACGTCGGGATCGACGGGCAAGCCCAAAGGCGTGCTCCATACAACCGCTGGCTACATGATATTTGCGGCCACGACGTTCAAGTACATTTTCGATTATCAGGATGGAGACATCTGGTGGTGTACGGCGGATATCGGCTGGATTACCGGACACTCCTACATCGTCTATGGTCCGCTCTGTGCTGGAGCGACGAGCGTCATGTTTGAAGGGGTGCCAACGTACCCCGATGCCGGTCGTTTCTGGGATGTCGTGGACAAGTACAAGGTAACGCAGTTCTATACTGCACCGACAGCGATTCGGGCTCTGATGCGCTGTGGCGAGGAACCGATCAAAGCTCGGGATCTGTCGAGTCTCAAGTTACTGGGGAGCGTCGGCGAACCGATCAATCCGGAAGTCTGGCTCTGGTACTGGCGTAACATTGGCAAGGAACGGTGTCCGATTGTTGACACCTGGTGGCAGACAGAGACGGGGGGCATTCTGATCACGCCACTGCCTGGGGCTCACGCGCTCAAACCGGGAAGTGCCAGTCGTCCCTTCTTTGGCGTGCTGCCGATCGTGGTGGACGATCAGGGCAACCCGGAGCCGCGAGGAACCGCCGGAAAGCTCTGCATCGCCAAACCGTGGCCGGGCATCATGCGGACCACCTGGGGCGATCATCTGCGATTCGAGCAGACGTACTTCAGCGCGTTCAAGGGCTTGTACTTCTCGGGTGACGGTTGCCGGGTGGACGAGGACGGTGACCACTGGCTGTTGGGACGTGTCGACGACGTGATCAACGTTTCCGGGCACCGGTTAGGCACGGCCGAAGTCGAGAGCGCTCTGGTCAGTCATGTCGCGGTGGCCGAGGCGGCGGTGGTCGGCTGCCCGCACGAGATCAAAGGACAGGGGATTTATGCCTACGTGACGTTGCGTGTCGGATACGAGCCGAGCGACGCGCTGCTCAAGGAGCTCGTCAACCACGTGCGTAATGAGATCGGTCCCATTGCCACTCCGGACGTCGTTCAATGGGCCCCCGGGCTCCCGAAGACCCGCAGCGGCAAGATCATGCGGCGGATTCTCCGCAAGATCGCCGAAAACGAACCGGATAAGGTGGGAGATACCAGCACCTTGGCCGACCCGTCGGTTGTGGACGAGCTGATTCGGAATCGGCCGCAGCGTTAACGCTTCTCCGAAAAAACATCCATTTTTGTCACCTGCCGATCGGGCCACGTCTGGCGAGACAGATTGTCTCGCCAGACGTTCGGCTTCACGCAGGCAGATCAGCCTGCGCCGCGTCGTCTCACCAGATGACTTACCTGGGAAAGACGTCAGCGGTCCATTCTGCTCCCTCAGACTCGCTTGATGTCGTGTCCCGCTCCGCTGCACTGCGACTGGATGACGGTCCCGCTGGGGCCAGTCATCTCGCCACAACTTGCCAGCAGTCCAGTTCGGCAATCGGTTCCGCGAAGGGCTTCGCGGCGAGGCGATCGCGGTCGTGTCGTGCCACGTAGGGCGCGGCCACGATGCGCACCTCCTGCCGGCCGACCATGTGGTAAGCTTGTACTTTGCGGCCATGGTGGCCCGCCTGGAACAATCTCTCCTGAACGGCTAATCTGTAACACGGTGGATGTTGCGATCCCGTCACAATGGTTTGCCGCCGCGAGTGGCACTCACCAGTACTTGGTGTTGATTGGTTCGAGCACGGATTGCCTGTCCCGAGTTATTGCCTGTCCCGATATGTTGTTATCGCTCGTATCTCCAGCGCTCCCCCGCGGTGTCCTGGGACGTATCAACGGGTTGATCTTACGAGAGGTTCAATCCCGCAGCCCATACGCGAGCTTTCTGCCATCCGTCGTCTTCCACGTCGCTCCGCATTGAGGAGAGCGAAGAGGATTCTCATGTTAGAAACGCCTTCTCCTGCAGCGTCCCCCATCCGGGACTTGACCCAGTTCTTCTCTCCTCGATCGATCGCGGTGGTTGGTGCCTCGCGGAAAGAGGGAACGGTCGGGCATGCCTTGGTGCGCAACCTGATTTACGGCGGATACACCGGGGTCATCTACCCGATCAATCCGAAGGCGAAGGGGATTCAGGGCATTCCCTGCTTTCCGGATCTGAGTGCGCTTGCCGAACCGCCCGATCTGGTGGTCGCGGTCGTGCCGGCCAACAACGTGGAGCGGGTCGTGGCGCAGGCTGGCGATCTGGGAACTCGTCACGCTCTGGTGATATCGGCCGGTTTCAAAGAGATTGGCGGCGATGGGGTGGAGCGGGAGAAGCGATTGAAGAAGATCGCGGCGGATAAGGGGATGTCGATTGTTGGTCCCAACTGCCTGGGGATCATCAACACCGATCCCGACGTTTCGATGAATGCCACGTTCGGCAGTGATATCCCGCCGCACGGTTGCCTGGGACTGATCTCACAGAGTGGTGCTCTTTGTGCGGCGTTGCTCGACTATGCCAAAGGTCGCGGCATCGGTTTTTCGCAGTTTGTCAGTTTTGGTAACAAGTGCGACGTGGACGAGGTCGATTTGCTGCGATCGATCGCGGCGGATCCGCAGACGCGCGCCATCATGATGTACGTGGAAGACGTCGGCAGTGGTCCGCGGTTCCTTGCGGCGGCACACGAAGTGACTCACGGGCCGACCCCCAAGCCGATCCTGGTGATCAAGAGCGGACGCACGGCGGAAGGGGCAGCAGCAGCCGCCTCACACACCGGTTCGCTGGCGGGCTCTGACGATCTCTACAACGCCTTGATGACGCAGTCCGGTGCGTTTCGTGTGGAAACGGTTGCGCAGCTGTTCGACCTGGCCGAAGTCTTCACCGATCCGACGCTCCCGATCGGCAAGAAGACGGCGATTATCACCAACGCGGGCGGCCCGGGCATCATGGCGACCGACGCCTGCATTCGGCACGGACTGGAGTTGTCGAAGTTCCGCGATTACACCAAGAAGTCGCTGCAGTTCCAGATGCCGATGGTCGGCAGCATCAAGAACCCGGTCGATGTGATTGGGGATGCCCGGCACGATCGGTATCGGGCGGCTTTGGACGCCGTGTCGGCCGACGACCAGGTCGATCAGATTCTGGTGATCGTGACGCCGCAGACCATGACCGACGTGACGCAGATCGCGGAGGTGATTGGCGAGACCAAGGAGTTCTGTAACAAGCCGATGGCCGCGTGCCTGATGGGGCTGGTCGATGTCTCGGCCGGCGTGAAGCTGTTGCAACAGAAGTACAACGTTCCGACGTTTGCATTTCCGGAGAACGCGATGCGGGCACTGGCGGCCAAAGCGCGATTCGGCCAATGGGTTCGCTCACAGATCAAAGGGTACCGGGAATTCGAGGTCAACAAGGACGGCGTCAGCCAGTTGTTTCAGCGGGAAATGGCAGAGGGGCGACGCAATCTGATTGAACTGAAAGCACTCGAGGCGTTGGAGTTCTACGGCTTCCCGACCGTTCCCTACAAGCTGGCGAAGACGGCTGACGAAGCCGTGGCGGCGGCGGCGGAGATGGGATATCCGGTGGTGATGAAGATCTCGGGTCCCAAGATCTTGCACAAAACGGATGTCGGAGGTGTAAAGCTGAACCTGGCGGATGAAGCGGCCCTGCGGCACGCGTTCGACGAGATGATCCAGAACGTGCGGCGCCGACTGGGCGAGGAGATCGAGATCTGGGGTGTGGTGATCCAGAAAATGCTGGACCCCGGCAAGGAAGTGATCCTCGGTGTCACGCGGGACGAGCGATTCGGCCCGGTACTGATGTTCGGTCTGGGCGGTATCTACACCGAGACGTTTCGGGACGTCGCATTCCGACTGGCTCCCATCCGCGAAAACGTGGCCCAGGAGATGATCCACGAAATCCGCTCGATCAAATTGCTCGAAGGGGTGCGAGGCGAGCCGCCGTCGGACCTCACTGCCGTGGCCGAATGCCTGTTACGGCTGAGCCAGTTCGTCACCGATCATCCCAACATCAGCGAATTGGACATCAACCCGCTCCTGGTCTATCCCCGCGGCAAGGGAGCGATGGTGGCCGATGCCCGCATCATCCTCGCGGAGGGACGAGCAGACGTCGGGACAACCAACTCGCATTGAGTCATTCCAAGCCCGCTCTCGACTGGCCTTGGACTCCACTACTAAACACAACCACGTACCCATTGGAGTGCTCCCCATCATGCAAACGGACTGGCGCGAAACCTGGCAAGAAAAGGTGGTTACCGCAAAGGAAGCAATCAAGAACCTCCGTCCCGGAGACCGCGTCTTCCTCGGCTCCGCCTGCGGTGAACCGCAGGAACTGGTCCGAGCGCTGGTCGACACAGCCGGCGGCGCGGAAGACACGGAGGTTTTGAACGTACTGACGATGGGTGTGGCTCCCTATACCGATCCCAAGTACTCCGATCGCTTCCGCGCCAACGCCTTCTTCATCGGCAACAGCGTGCGGGACGCGGTCGGCAAGGTGCGTGCCGACTACACGCCGATCTTCTTCTCGCAGATCCCCGAGATGTTCCGGTCCGGTCGCTTGCCCATCGACGTGGCCATGATCATGGTCAGTCCGCCCGACCAGTACGGCTTCTGCAGCCTGGGCGTCTCAGTCGATATGACTCGCGCCGCGGCACTCTCGGCCAAGCTGCTCGTCGCGCAGGTCAACAGGTTCATGCCGCGCACCCTGGGTAACAGCTTCATTCACGTACGCGACATCGATTTGCTGGTCGAATATGACGAACCGCTGCTGACCTGGCCGGTGGTGGACGAACCGGACGAAGTAACGTGCAAGATCGCCGGCAATGTTGCCACTCTGGTCTCCGACGGTGACACGCTGCAACTCGGCATCGGACGGCTCCCCGACACGGTGTTGTCGGAGTTGAACGACCGCAACGAGCTGGGAATACACACCGAGATGTTTTCGGACGGGATCATTTCGCTGGTCAAGGAAGGAGTGATTACCGGAAAGCGAAAGACACTGCATCAGGGGAAGATCGTCGGGAGCTTCGCGGCAGGCTCGCAGAGCCTGTTCGAATTTCTGGACAACAACCCGATGATCGAGATGCATCCCTCGGAATATACCAACGATCCGCGAGTGATCTCCCAGCACGACAACCTGGTGGCCATCAACTCTGCCATCGAAGTCGACTTGACCGGCCAGGCTGTGGCCGATTCGATTGGTGAGCAGCTGTACAGTGGCATCGGCGGCCACGCCGACTTCATGCGTGGAGCCGCGATGGCCCGCGGCGGCAAGCCGGTCCTGGCGATTCCAAGTACAGCCCACACAAAAGACGGCCTGCGCAGTCGCATCGTTCCGTTCATCCAGCAAGGAGCGGGTGTTGTGACGACGCGCGGTGACGTCCATTACGTCGTTACCGAATATGGTGTCGCCTACCTGCACGGCAAGACGATGCGAGAACGGGCCATGGCGCTGGTGGCCATCGCACACCCCGATTTCCGCGCCGAGTTGCTGCACGCCGCCAAACGACGGCACCTCGTCTACGCCGACCAGATCCTGCCACCGGCACATCCTTATCCCGCCCATCTGGAAAGCACGTACTCCACCAACGATGGCTCAAAGCTGGTCATCCGACCGATCAAGCCTTCCGACGAGGACTTGATCAAGGACATGTTCTACTCCTTCAGTGAACAGACCAAGTACCTCCGCTACCACGGCACGCTCAAAGCGATGCCACATAACAAAGTGCAGGTCTTCTGCAACGTGGATTACGACACCGAAATGGCGCTGGTCGCCGTGCTCGGGAGCGGCGGTCATGAGGAAATCGTGGCTGTCGGACGCTATATGACCAACCCCGCCAAACGCGCTGCGGAAATGGCGTTCGTGGTCGCCGACGACTGGCAGCGGAAGGGACTGGGAACCTACCTGTTCCACCGCTTGCTCGAAATCGGCAAGCAGGAAGGGATCCACGACTTCCATGCCGACGTGCTCCCCGAAAACGCCGGAATGCTGAAGATCTTCCATCGCAGCGGAATGAACACCGAAACGGTCACCGAAGAGGGAGTCGTCAGCGTGCGGATGAGCGCCGACGAATAAGCTCCTTCCGTGCCGCGAAAACGGCCGCGGGGCACGTCGCACGCACTTCCGTGCGTGA
>JBGSHS010000297.1:0-22807 GCA_041752115.1 Pirellulaceae bacterium
AAGCGACGCGGTAGCTCACCATCTGATGCACCCACGAGCGGAGCTCGTGGGGGTCGAGGAAGAGAGGAGGAAGCGACGCTGTAGCTCACCATCTGATGCACCGCACGAGCGGAGCTCGTGGGGGTCGAGGAAGAGAGGAGAAAGCGACGCCGTAGCTCACCATCTGATGCACCGCACGAGCGGAGCTCGTGGGGGTCGAGGAAGAGAGGAGAAAGCGGCGCTGTAGCTCACCATCTGATGCACCGCACGAGCGGAGCTCGGGAGGGTCGAGGAAGAGAGGAGAAAGCGGCGCTGTAGCTCACCATCTGATGCACCCACGAGCGGAGCTCGTGGGGGTCGGGGAGGGAGGGGGCGAGGCAGTGAGGTAGCTGGAACAACGGAGTCAGCCTCCATTTTGGCTGGACGGGTAACCCTGGAAGTTGTCCAGTCTGCCATAACGGAGGCAGACTCCGTCGGCACGACACGTGACAACGTCTTGGCAGCTTCAGCACTGGCGAAGCCCGTGCCACCCTGGCGTTAGAACGCGAGCCACAGGATAACGACCCCGATGCGGAAGTTGAAGTTGTCAGTCGATAAACGCCACGTGCCGCATGGCCGCCGCCTGAGTCTCCGTGTTCATCAGCACCTGGTGCCAGCCGCTGAGGACAATCGACTTGTGATCGGCATGACGCACCTTGCCGCGAACAAATACCAGCGGGTTGCGCCGCTGCACGACCCACTGCAGGTTTCGCAGCTTCGGGTTACGGCTGATCAGTCGGCGGTGCTGCATTTCCGTCAGCCCCTGCGGATGCTGTGAGCTGACGTAGACCGACTCACCACCCTGCCGCACCAACTCTTCGCACATGTGAGGCTTTCCGCCACCACGCGCGATCGGCTCGTGGCGTAAGATCAGTCGCTCGTCAACGCGTAACCCCTCTGGCACAGGCACGAAGAACCATTCACCCTGGCGGATGAAGGCCTCATTGCGCCGGCGGTTCCGCTTTCGCGACTTGACCATTAACTGGTTCTCCCGCTGACGTACCGCCACCGGCTTCAAGGCCTCGAAGGCCGTGTTGACGGTTGACACCGAAGCTCGCTCCGGCACCGCGGCGACGAACCAGTGCCGCTCGTCATGTCCGCAGAGAAACTTGTGCTTTCCGTCTCCTTGCTCGGACATCAGCAGCAGGTGCCGAATCCGCGGCTGAGTATCCACGACCCGCACGTCGGCCGGCCGAGGCTGAGCCAGCGCGATGTCGAAAAACTCGCCCTCAGAGTCGCGGCCGATATCGATCGTCACGCCGGTGCCGCCACGTCGCGTGTCCGGGCGAACCTGGGCGCGCGCACCGATCTGGGCGAAATGTCGTTCAATCAAGTGCACGTTCATGATCTGATCCTCCGAAAACGAATGACGATCCTCATTGCGGCGAAAGGAGCGGGAGTTAAACCCACGTGGCGTACTGATATCGCTCGGCCAGCTTCCCAATCGGACCAGCGCCGCCAATCGGGTTGCTCGTGCGACCTACCGTCAGCAACTCGACCAGGACTCGAACCTGGAACATCTCGTTAGAAGCGAGTCATGATGTCCGTTTCACCATCGAGCCAAGAAGCGGAACGTGGGGGTTTCGAACCATATCCAACCCCATTGCCAGGGCAGCGAGCTATTTACCCATTAGTCGGCGAGACGACCCATCCCTCTTCGTTCGGATATCTGGCTCGATGGTAACATCATCCTTGTCGGTGCCCTTGTTCAGCCCACGACCGCCAGCGGCCAAGTGTGTGTCTCATTTAGACTGCAAAGGGCCCCGAAAGGTTCGCAACGAAATTCCGCTCCGGGCGACTGGACAGTCCTTCGGTTTGATTGATGGACACGTCGGTGTCCCACGGACGGGGAAGCAATGGATGCTGACAGGACACATCCAGGCGAACTCGCCACGGTTGAGTTACAATCAGGCGGTGGCCGGCTGAAAGCCCGACTACCGACGGCGCTGCCAGGAGTTCCTGCGCGCGGCGTTGAGCCAGGAGAGTGCGAAATCGAAATGTTGCACAATCAAGGAGCAACTCACGTGAGCAAAATCGCTTTCCTTTTGAGCCCCATTGCCCTGGCCATTGCGTGCCACGTTGCGACCGCAGCCGACTTGTTTGTTTCGCCGGAAGGGAGCGACGCTTGGAGCGGCCAGTTGGAGCAGCCGAATGCGGCCCGGACGGACGGCCCGCTGGCGTCGCTCTTCGGAGCGCGTAGCACAATCCGCAAGATCAAGGCGTCCGGACCGCTCCAGCACCCGATCCGCGTCCACGTTCGAAGCGGGCGGTATGCCCTCAGCCAACCGATCGTCTTCGAGCCGGAGGATTCCGGCACTGAGCAATGCCCGATCACGTACGTGGGTGACTCCCGAACGCGTCCGACGATTTCCGGCGGCCGCGAGGTTACCGGTTGGGAGAAGCAGGGCGACCGATGGGTGACGCACCTTCCCGACGTAGCGGCCGGCACCTGGACCTTTGCCGCTCTGTGGGTTAACGGTGAGCGCCGCACCAGAGCGCGGATGCCGAACCAAGGCTACTTCTATACGGCCGGAAAGGCCCCGCCAATCGTCGATGCGCAGACAGGCCAGGCTTCTTCCAGTGCCCGCGTGGCGTTCCGCTACCGGCCGGGCGACATCCGACCGTTGACAAACCTGGACGAAGCCGTCGTGGTCGTCTACCAATCGTGGGAAGTCGGCCATCAGCGGATCGCGTCGCTCGACCCGGCGAAGCGTATTGTTTCGTTTAAGAGCCCGTTGCCATGGGCGTTCGACTATTGGGGCGGCAATGTTCGCTACTTTGTCGAAAACGTGCCCGAGGCGCTCGACGTGCCTGGAGAGTGGTATCTCGACTCAAAGACCGGCACGCTCACATACATCCCGTTGCCGGGCGAGGAACTGGCCGAGTCGATCGTCATCGCCCCTGTTGCCAGGCAACTGATCGTCCTCAACGGCCGGCCCGAGCAAGGGCAGTTCGTGTCCGACCTGCGTTTCGAGAATTTGCGGCTGGTCGATACCGACTGGGAAGTTCCGTCGCAGGGACACGCCGCCGCACAGGCCGCCTGCGATTTCCCCGGTGCGTTCGAAGCGGTGGGGGCGCGTCGCTGCACGGTCGAGGGCTGCGAGATCGCACACCTGGGTACTTACGGTGTCTGGCTGCGGCTGGGTTGCCAGGACAACCGGATCGCACGCAATGACATCCACGATCTGGGAGCCGGCGGCGTGCGGCTCGGCGAGCAGACCGACGCGAAGTCGGAGCCCGAGACCGCTCAACGCAACACGGTCGACAACAACTTCATCCACGACGGCGGCAAGATCGATCCGGGCGCGGTGGGAGTGTGGATCGGGCGCACGAGCTACAACCGGATCTCGCACAACGAAATCTGCGACTTGTACTACACAGGCGTGTCGGTCGGATGGAGTTGGGGCTATGCCCCGACCAGCGCCCATCACAATACGGTGGAGTTCAACCACATCCACAACATCGGCCGCGGCGTGTTGGGCGACATGGGCGGCATCTACTGCCTGGGCGATTCGCCCGGCACGACCATCCGCAACAACCTGGTACACGATGTTTATGACCACCATACCGGCTCGCTGGCCATCTACACGGACGAAGGGAGCACCGGCATCGTCATTGAGAACAACATCGGCTATGGCACCACCTACGCCAATTTCCACCAGCACTACGGCAAAGAGAACGTCGTGCGGAACAACATCTGGGCCTTGGGCAGGGACTACCAGCTGAGCCGAGCGCGGCAGGAAGACCACATCTCGTTCACCTTCGAGCGGAACATCGTCTATTTCGACAACGGCAAGTTGCTCAAGGGTGGATGGACGAACGATCAGTTCGTCATGGACCGGAATCTGTATTGGGATACTTCGCACCCCGAGGGCGACCTCACCTTCGCCGATGCGACGTTCGCCCAGTGGCAAGCCCGCGGCCATGACCGGAACTCACTGATCGCCGACCCCCTGTTCGTCGACCCGGCGCAGTGCGACTTCCGACTGAAGCCCGATTCGCCCGCGTTCAAGCTGGGCTTCGTGCCGATCGATTCGAGCAAGATCGGCCTTTACGGTGATCCGGATTGGGTCGATGCTCCGAAGCGGTTCGTGCGGAAGGCGTATGTGCCAACGCCGCCTCCGGAACCACGACCGATGGCTGTGGAAGACGATTTCGAGGAGGCGCTGATCGGCCTTCCGCCCGACGGCCCGACCCTCAGCGTGGAAAACGGGGGGAGCATCCTCGTCACGGATGAAATGGCCGCGTCGGGCAAGCAGAGCCTGAAGTTCACCGATGCCCCGGGCCAGACGTTCAGCTTCAACCCGCACTTGTGGTATTCGCCGCGTTTTGACGCCGGCACGATGCGCGGGAGCTTTGATGTCCGCATGGAGCCCGGCGCGATCGGCCACTTCGAATGGCGCCAGTATTCGGGCGGCAACTACCTTGTCGGTCCGTCGGTGCGGATCGAGGGGGACGGACGCGTGCTCTCCGCGAGCCAAGAGATCGGCCGGGTAAGCGTGAGCCAGTGGATTCGCATCGAGATCGTGTGCGCGTTGGGCAGCGATGCAAACGGCCAATGGACGCTGCGATACGGGCCGGCGGGCGGCCCCTTGACGCAACTCGAATTGACCTGCGATCCCAAGTTCAAGCGGCTCGACTGGGCAGGATTCATCGCCGACGCCAAGGTCGCCGCGTCGTTCTACGTGGACCATCTGAAGATTGAGCCGGGCCTGTCGCCGTGAGCGAGGGGAAGGTGGCATGACACTCAGCCTATCCGATTGTATCACGCACTGAAGGAGAATCGCGGTCACCCGATCATGCGTCTCTTGTATCCACGGAACACAACTCTCGTCTCTTCCAGAATTCGTTCACGATCTGACATCGACCTGGGCAGAGTGCGGAGCATGACACGCTGAGCAGCACAAGAAAAGACCTCCGCACCGCTCCCTCTTGTTTCCCCAATCTCCGCGGTTAGACTCAGGTCTGTCTTTGGAAATCAGACTTCCTGTCGCTCGCTCAATGTCCCTTACTATCGCATGCGAGTTGCACCACGGGGCCGGCGCTCGGGATGTGCATGGCCCCACTGCCCCATCACCAAGGAGTCACCATGCTCGGAAAGGCTTGTGCCGTGGCGTTGGCCATGCTCAGTGTGTTGGCAGGCGCCGGCCAAACGCAAGAGGTCGTGGTCCAGCTAGCGCTGGACCGAACCGAGGTCGAGATGGGCCGATGCGCAGAGGCCAATGTCACCACCTGCACTCCGGATGGGACCCCTCTGGGCGGGTGCCTCGTCCTGGCCTATGTGAACGAGCGACGCTGGGGCGCCCACGAGGTGACGGAGGCGGATGGTCGAGCCCGGATCCTGCTCCCGTTGCCCAATCCGGGACCGGCGCGCATTCGAGTGCAGGCCATCCCCGGGTTCTTCCAGACGTACTGGATCTGGACGCCTGAGAGCAAGCCCGGTACCGCGTACCTGGCTACGGCTTTCACCATTGCGGAACCCGTTGACGAAGCGAGCCTGCGCGTGGCGGTAGACGACTCATGCACCCTCTATCTGAATGGTCAGGAGATCGGGAAGGCAACCGGTACGGGTGAGGCCACATTGATCACCGATCTCGCGTCCCTGCTCCGCCCTGGCGAGAATATTCTTGCTGCCGAGGGCCGCAACGATGTGGGCATGGACGGCCTTGCGGCTCAACTGCAGATCCGGACGGGCGGGACCACGCGCTACGTCGTCACGGATCCGAGCTGGCACAGCTGGCGCGCGGCTCCCGTGCAATGGCCACAGCCGGCCGTGGCCCAGGGAGACAGAGTGCGAAACGGAGGACGCCTCATCGACCACATCCACTACGCACCGCACTTTGAGGAGTGGCCGGGGATGGTAGACCGCGACCAGCTCTTCGCCGGGCGACCGCTGGCCGAAGACGCGATTGTGTCGGAGCCCGTGATGGTTGAGGTTAGCCGGCGGTCGATTGCAGCGCGGCGGGATCCAGAACATCTGATCGGCATGCAGTGGGGCAGCTACTTCTTTCCCGGCATGTTCTACTGGAACAACACGCAGGCGGTGCCACTGGTCGGATTGTACGAGTCGTGGAACCGGGACGTGATCCGGCAGCATGCGCTGTGGCTGATGGACATTGGCGTGGACTTCATCTTCGCGGACTGGCCCATTCATATCCCACCGGACGCAGAGGGCAAGCAACGCTGGCGCAATCGGGGCGAGGGGGCGAACCAGCAGGTCCATGTGACGGCGCTCACGCTCGAGGTCTACGCCCAGCTTCGGGATGAGGGTTACCCGGCACCCGCGTTGGTCATCATGCCATTCCTCAGCAATGGGCCCTCGAACACGAAGGAGACCGTGAACGAGCAGTTGGAGTGGCTGCACGACTACTTCATTCGCAATCCGCGATACAGGGATCTGTGGGTGGTGCACGACGGCAAGCCCTTGGTAGTGCTCCTCCACAATGCGGCGGCGCCGGCCGACCAGATGCCTGGCCCCCCCATTGATGACACCAACTTCACCGTTCGTTACATGGCCTCCCAACTCCAGGCGAATCAGATGCAGCGTCATGGCTACTGGTCGTGGATGGACGGTTCGCCGGAGCCGATTGTGACGCTGCGCGACGGCCAGCCCGAGGTCGTCACAACGCACGCGGCGAACTTTGGGCTGGGAATGTGGCTCGCCGAGGACGCCGGGGGGCGACGCAACGGCACCACTTTCGTCCGTTCCTTCAAGCCGGCCTTCGAGCACCGGCCCCGGTACGTGCTTCTCCATCAATGGAATGAGTTCACCGGCCAGATGGAGGGCTTCGGCTACAACGACAACTCCCTGTATGGCGACAGCTACAGCGTTGAGCTGTCGGACGACATCGAACCCGTATCGCTGACTGCCGACGGTTACCGCGGTGATACGGGCGGCTGGGGCCTGTACTATGTGAACCTGTCGCAGGCCCTCGTGGCCGTGTACAAGCAGGGGGATCAGCCGGCGGACACCGTTCTCGCGGTGTGCCCGCCACATCACGGCCGCGTAGTCACCAGTGACTCGATCGAGATTCGCTGGGAACTCGCTGGCAAGCAGCCGGAGTCGTACACCATCCTCCTCGACGGACGCGCTGTCGCTGAGGGCATCCAGGACGCGGGTTACACGCTGGACCTGTCCCACGTGGGCGCGGGCGAGCATCTGCTCACGGTCGAAGCAGTGGGCGCCGTGACCCGTTTCCCGCTTCAGCGTGACCGCATGGACGTGCCGCTGGAGACGGCCATTCCGGTGAAGGTCGATATGCCGTTCGTTGTGGCAAGGGACTGACAGCACTCCTCAGGAGAAGATCCGATCGTGAGCGTGCTGCTGATGGAAGTCGACGATCACGATTCCGCGTCAGACAATCGCACACGCTCGATGGGAACGGCACGCTGTTCCCCAGCCAACCAAGTCGAAAACGCTTTGATTGGTTCCCAAGCAGCATCACTCTTCGGCCTCTCCTGCCACGCCATTTTCGTGCGGTGACGGCAGAAATCCCAGCGCGACCCAGGCGAAGACGAACTCCCTTCACGTCCGGCCCTCAAGGAAATGAGGCCGCACTCGCTCTTGCCGGCCGAGCGCCGTTGATCGGGTAATTCGATGCCATGGTCGGCCGAATTGCGTATCAGATGCACGAGCGGATCGCCAAGTTTCTCGGCCACCTGCTTGTCAAGCTCGGTGTCCTCGCCGAACATCTGGATCTCGATCTGCTTGCCTTGTGCCTTGGCAAGGTCACGCACCATGCGGGGAAACCGTTGAAAGACGCTCATCACGGGCACCATGCGCATCGACATCGCATTCGCCTGGATGTCTGCGACAATCCGTTGCACTCGTTCCACCGACTCCTTGAGCCGGTGGTAATTGGCGCCGTCGATTCTGATCTGTCCGAAGTCGTGTAACAACGCGTTGCGGGCAATCACCAGTTCGCCGGCCAGGTTGATGTAATCATCGAGCTTGACTTGGTCAACCCGCATCGTCTTGCCGGCTGGACTGGCTGGCGAGGCGCCGCCGGATACCTCGCCTCGCCCGGCGGTGGGCTTCTTGATCGCCGCCACCTCCTGGCCGGCGCTGCTGGAGGAAGTTGTCACCTGCACGGGAACCTCGCCCCCATCCGCGGCGCACGGTTCCGGGCCGAGGCCGCTTCGGACAGCGTCCACCCCGGAGACTATTTGCAGTTGCGTCAGGTGTTGTGCGCGGGACTTGCGAAAGGCATCGATGGTCTGCACAAACGCGATGGCCGCCTCAGCCAATTCTGCTGGACCTCCAGCAGCGTCGGGTGTGCGCAGGTTGCTGAGTTCGCGAACCAGCGTGGCGAGGACGGTGTCCGAGGCGTTTCCCTCAACGATCTCTTCGCAACACGCCACGATGCCATGGCTTTGTTGCGTGGCCAGTTGTTCCGGCGAGCGTTGTGCCTCTGACGCGGCGATCTGCTCGCTCGCCGCCGTGCGATGCTGTCGCAGTACCTCGATCGCCTGGAGCAGTTCGTGGGCTGGCTGGGCAAGACGTGTCGACTCCAGATACTCCAGATAGGGTGCAGCCGCTAAGAGCGTCGTGACTCCGCGGTGGATCATCGACAAGACCACGTCAGACGCGTCGCCCTGAAGTAACTTGCAGCAACCGGCCGCGATGCTCTCCAGCTGCTGTTCAGCTGAACTGACATAGATGCCGACGTCATCGCTCTGGCAACTGTCACAGGTTTCGGCGGGCGGTTCGGGCAGCGGCGTCTGCTTCGTCAGCTCCAATGCCGAAACCAAACCGGCCAGGTCCCGGTCCTGCTCGCCATCCGTCTGCAAGCCGGTAATCATGGCCCTCAGCTCGTCCACACTGTGAAAAATCAGATCCGTGATCGCGGTGGTCATTTCGCAACGGCCCGCGCGCGTTAAGTCCAAGACATCCTCCACGCGATGGCTCAACGTCTTGATCTGAATCAGGCCAACGTAATCCGCCGCGCCCTTGATATTGTGAATCACGCGAAAAATGGCTCGGAGGCATTCGGTGTCGCGGGGATTGCGTTCGAATTCCAGTAACGTGGCCTCCAGCATCTGAAGACCCTCGACGCTTTCCGCCTTGAACTCCGCGACCATGTCGGGGGCCAACCCAGTACCCGGCCCTGGCCAGGGCGTCGAGACAAGCGGAACTGGCAGCGCGTGGAAGCCGGTTACCGCGTCGCGAGTGAGCAACTCCTGAAGCTTCTCGGTGACGAGCACGATGTCTGCTCCACACGGATCGCTTCCACCGTCAATCGCCCCGGCCATTGTCTCACACATTTCCAGCATTGCATCGATGACCGGCGAAGACGCTGACAAACATTGGGTGCGGATTGCCTGGAGAACGCGGTCGCCCAGGTCACAGAGGCCGGCTACACCGGTCCCGTCTGCCCCCTGAGCCTCGACGGCCAAGCGAGCCAAACCGGCTTGCGCCGCATCCATCAATCCAGGCGCTGCCGAACCGTCCTCCAGTTGCAGCAGGCACTCGGAAATCGCCAGCAGAGTCTCCAGCGGCCGATTGGCTTCTGCCGATGGAGTGTGTTCCTGTCTGGGATCGCTGGTTGATTCTTCCATGGCAGTGCTTCCTATGACTCAGGGGCCGCGAGAGTGCCGAGCAGCATTCTGGCGTTGGCCAGGAGGTCGTTCGGCCGCACCGGCTTGACGACGTAAACGTTCGCACCCGCCTCGAATCCGCGGGTCTTGTCCCGGGCCTCGGATTCTGTCGAGACAATAATGACGGGCGTGCACTCATAGCCGGCGGTCGCTCTGAGACGCCTTGTGAATTGATAGCCGTCCATTTGCGGCATATTGACGTCGGTCACGACCAAGTCGAACTGGGTCGTGATGGCCTTTTCCAGGGCTTCGCTGCCGTTGACGGCTTGATGGACTTCATAACCACCGCTTTCGAGCATGAATCCATGCAGATCCCGCACGGTTCGCGAATCGTCTACGACCAACACCCTTGCATTCATGACAGCACATCCTCTCCGAAAGTCCCCTGGCGTGGAATGTGTCCCTGGCCGGCGTCGGCGAGAGCCTTCCTGGCAGCGAAGGCGACCAACGTGTCTTCGTCTTGGGCCAGACAGTGAAGTGCTTCCCGCGAAGGTGGTGGTCAACTTGCTGCAGAACGCATGCCAGGCGTTGGCGCTGCAGCCGCTGACGGACAGGCACATGACAATCAGTACTTCGCAGGCTGGGGACCGCGTCGAAATCACGGTCACCGATACCGGACCGGGCTTCACGGATGCCGTGGCAGCAATGCTCTTCACGCCGTTCTTCACTACCAAGGCGGATGGGGTCGGCATGGGGTTGGCAATTAGCAAGTCGATCGTTGAGGCACATGGTGGTCGAATCTGGGCCACATCGAGCAACGGGGAAGGTGCGACCTTCCACGTCACTATTCCTAACGTACGGAGGGCGCAGCACCTTGATCCCGGAACCCACCGTATTCGTCGTGGATGACGATACGCAGGCGCGAAATTCCGTGTGCGCACTGGTCAAGTCGATGGGCATGCGTTCGCAGGCGTTTGCCTCGGCCGAGGAGTTCCTGGCGGAATACCAGGATCGCCGCCCTGGTTGCGTGGTCACGGACTTGCTGATGCCCGGCATGAGCGGACTCGATCTGCAAGAGCAACTGCTCCAAAGAGGATTCGACATTCCGGTCATCGTTCTGACAGCCTACGCCCGTACCGCAACGACAGTCCAAGCGATGCGAGCAGGTGCCTTGGCCGTGCTCGACCGCCCGTTTGCCGAGGATGATCTCTGGGAGATGATCCGTCAGGCCGTCGCAATGGACACGGCAAGACACGCCGAACATGACCGTCGCCGCAACGTATGCATTCGCTTCAGTCAACTCACCGACCCGGAACGCGAGGTGCTGGATCTCATCATTCAGGGGCATTCGAACAAGACGATTGCTCACAAGCTGGACGTTAGCATGAGGACTGTCGCGAACCGGCGCAGCGGCATCATGGACAAGATGCGGGCCGGTTCCACTGCCGAGCTGCTCCACATGGTATTTGAGACGACTTCGGCCAAGTAACGCACGGTCTGGTTGTTGTTGAGACACGCGCGATCGTTGATGGCGAGAGCACCAAGCGGCTCGACTGGGCAGCATTCATCGCCGACGCCACGGTCGCCGCGACGTTCTGCGTGGACCATCCGAAGATTGAGCCGGGCCTGTTGCCGTGAGCGAGGGGAAGGTGGCATGCCACTTCTTATCGCGGACTGCGCAAGCTGGGAAGCTTTTTCTGGCGAGTTCTGGCCTTGATGAGGACGAGAACGTAGACACCTGATCTCGACCGGTGCTGAGAGACCAGTCGCATGCATTCGCTGGGGCGGTGCATTTTGAATTCTGCCGTTGGCTCGCCGGAAAATAGGGCGTCGAGTAACTTCTGCCGACGGAAGCAAACTGGGAATACCCCTGCCTGTCGACTGTCGTCTGCTGGTGGCCACGGCTCTTGAGGATATTGACTGAGGTGAGAGTCATTCGTGCAGCCCCCACGAACGGGCTACTCTGCGCCGGCCGAAGAGACGATATGATATGAGTCGGGGTGGAGGTTGGTTGAGCTGGCATGCCGGCTCCACGGTCATGCCAGCTGAGAACCCCAGATAATCCGGCAAGCCGGTGCCCAGGCGCGATCCGGCCACTCCTGGGCAAGACCGTCGCCGCTGTGTGCGTAGCGTGGTGGCGACCGAGTGGACCAACACTTCTGCGGAGGCGGGGGGGCTTTCATGAGCATGCATGAATTTCCGGAACTGCCCGACCTGGAGAAACCGGAACTGAAAATCTCGTTCCTCCCCATCATCTGCTCGGCGCCGCTGATCTATGCCCACAGCCACGGCTTTTTCGAGCAGAACGGTTTGACCGTAAGGCTCGCACGAGCGCCGGGTTGGAGTGGAATCAAGGAGCTGATGGTCCACGGGGCTGTAGATGCTGCTCACATGCTCTCGCCCATGCCGCTTGCCTGCAGCGTCGGGATCGATGGGAAAAAGGCGAAGATCCGATTGGCAGCCATCCAGAACGTCAATGGTCAGGCATTGACTCTGGCCAAGAAGCACCTCGCAGTACGAGGCGTGCGCGACATGAAGGGGTTCGTCTTTGGCGTGCCCTATCGATTTTCGATGCACTACTATCTGTTGTGCCACCTCCTCGCCGAGAACGGTATCAACCCTCTGAAGGACGTCATGATCAAAGAGGTGGCACCGCCGAGGATGCCGTACTATCTGGAGAAGGGCTGGGTAGACGGCGTGTTAGCCCCGGACCCTTTCAACCAGATTGTGGTCCGCCGTGGCACGGGATTCATCTACACACTTTCCAAAAACATCTGGGCAGGCCACCCGTGTTGTTGTCTTGCCACCAGTCAGGATCTGATCGACAGCTGTCCGCGCACTTACCGCGCGATGTTAAAGAGTGTGCTGGAGGCCGAGTTGGCGCTTCACAACGCGGGAGTCCACGAGAGAAAGGCGATTGCCCGTGAGTTATCGGGACCTCAATACTTGAATCAGGTCGATACGGCACCTGTGGAAGAAGCCTTATCGGGCGATTTCCCCGACGGCAGAGGCGGGCACTGGACGATTCCCGACAGAATCGACTTCATCCCTTATCTCTGGGTGGAACACGGAATCTGGATATTGTCCCAGATGCAGCGGTGGGCGCAGCTTCCCGGCCGAGTGGACTACCAGGAAGTCGTCGAGAGTGTCTTTCGGGGCGATACGCGAGAATTCGCCCAAGCTCTCGGTTTCGATGGGGCAAGCCAACCATCCTTCGAAGGAATCGGCCCGTGTGCGGGCCCAGACGCGTTTTCCTCGATGCAGGAGCAGCCCTTCTCTGCTTTCCGGGAGGAACCAGTATCTTGCAAGGACTACGGGCTTCCTGAGCCGGCCCGGCAGCGGCTGGCAGGTATTGTGCGGCAGATGGCCGAGGTCGCCGGTGGTGATCTTGATGCTGCCGTCGAGATTACCGGCAGCGACGAGGTGGGACAGCTGGAGCAGATACTCGGCGAGACGATTCTCAACATGAAGTTCAGCCGGGAAGCGCTGGCTGAGCACGCCGATCAACTCGAAGAACGGGTCCGTGAGAGGACTGCAGAGCTACTGACGGAGGTGGCGGACCGCAAGCGGGCCGAGGAACAGGCCCAGCATCTCAACGCCCTCTTGCGGGCAATCCGCAACGTCAACCAGCTCATTGCCCGAGAAAAGGACCGCGATCGTCTGCTTCAAGGGACCAGCGACAGCTTGAGTGCGGCGCGCGGCTATCGCAGCACTTGGATTGTCGTGGTGGATCGGTCCTGCCGGTTGACGACCGCCGCTGAGGCTGGCCTGGGAGCGGATTTCGAGCGACTGGTCGATCGAATGAAGGGGGGCGAGCTGATCGAGTGCGTCAAACGGGCACTGTTGCAGCCCGGTGTGCTGGTGATTGACGACCCGCTCTCGACGTGCGGTGATTGTCCGCTGGCACAGACCTACAACGGACAGAAGGCAGTGGCCGCTCGGCTGGAGTATCAAGGGAACGTCTACGGCGTCCTGGTGGCCAACGTCAATGAAGACCTGGCCCTCGATGAAGAAGAGCGAGGCTTGTTCGAGGAGGTCGCCGGGGACATCGGCTTCGCGCTGCACGGCATCCGACTGGAAGGAGAACGCAAGCGGGCGGAGGCGGCGTTGCGTCTGGAACAATCGCGTCTGGAAGCCCTTCTGCGGTTGGGACAAATGGCGGATGCACCGATGCAGGCGATCACGGACTTTGCGTTGGAGGAGGCTGTCAGGCTCACCGAGAGCAAGATCGGCTACCTGGCGTTCATGAATGAGGACGAGTCGATTCTCACCATGCATTCCTGGTCAAAAACCGCCATGCGTCAGTGCGCCATGATCGACAAGCCCATCGTCTATCCCGTCGAGACGACGGGGCTATGGGGAGAGGCAGTACGGCAACGCAAGCCGGTAGTAACCAACGACTATTCCGCCCCCAATCCGCTGAAGAAGGGGTATCCGGCTGGCCATGTCGAAGTGGTCCGTCATATGAATGTTCCGGTGTTCGACGGAGATCGCGTCGTCGCGGTCGCCGGTGTGGGGAACAAGAAGTCGCCGTATGATGACTCGGACATCCGGCAGTTGACGCTGCTGATGCAAGGCATGTGGCGGTTGATTGAGCGCAAACGGTCGGAACAGCAGTTGCGCGAGGCACACGACGAACTGGAACGGCGTGTGATACAGCGTACGGCGGAACTGGCTGGGGCGAACGACGAGTTGAAGCGGGAGATCACTGAACGAAAGAGGGCTGAAGAGGCGATCAGGAACAGCCAGGCTTTGTACTCGTCCCTGGTGGAAAACCTGCCGCTCCACGTGCTCCGCAAGGATCTCAATGGCCGATTCACCTTTGCGAATCAGTCGTTTTGCGAGTTGGTCGGAAAGCGGCTGGATGAAGTCACCGGCAAGACCGACTTCGATCTGTTCCCGAGAGAATTGGCCCAGAAGTATCGCCAGGACGACCAGCGAGTCATGCAGACCGGCAGGCTGCTGGAAGCGGTCGAGGAGAACCGCAGCGACGGAGGGACTCGCCACGTCCAGGTGATGAAATCGGCGGTGCGTGACGCCGGCGGGGAGGTCGTGGGTGTGCAGGTGATCTTCTGGGACGTTACGGATCGCAAGAAGGCTGAGGCGGCATTGGAGCATGAGCGGTACCTGCTGCACGCCTTGATGGATAATCTCCCGCACAATATTTACTTCAAGGACACTCACAGCCGGTTCATCAGAATCAACATGGCCACGGCCCGCTGTTTTGGACTCGCTGACCCCTCCGAGGCGCTGGGAAAGACGGACGCCGACTTTTTCACGCAACAGCACGCCAGGCAGACCATGGCTGACGAACAAAGGATCGTGCAGACGGGACGCCCCTTGCTCGATCAGGAGGAACGGGAGACCTGGCCGGACGGACATGTCACCTGGGTGAGCTCCACCAAGCTGCCGCTCTACGATGAAGATGGCCAGATCGTCGGTACCTTTGGTATCTCGCGAGATATTACTGAGCAGAAGCAAGCGTCCGAGGAGCTGCAGAAGGCCAAGGAAGCCGCCGAGGCTGCCAGCCGAGCCAAGAGCGACTTTCTGGCCAATATGAGCCACGAAATCCGTACTCCGATGAACGCGATCATCGGCATGAGCGAACTCGTGCTCGACACAGATCTCACGGCGTCCCAGCGCGACTACTTGACGATGGTACGCGAGTCAGGAGAGTCCCTGTTGTCGGTGATCAATGACATCCTTGATTTCTCGAAGATCGAGGCGGGCAAGCTGGATCTTGAAGCCGTACCACTGGACCTGCGCGAGAGCCTGGGCGATACGATGAAGACGCTGGCGTTGCGGGCACACACCAAGGGCCTGGAGTTAGCCTGCCGGGTCCGACCCCAGGTGCCCGATCGCCTGCTCGGTGACGTAGGCCGTTTGAGACAAACGGTTGTGACCCTGGTGGGCAACGCCATCAAATTCACGCAGGCGGGGGAGGTGGTTCTGGACGTGGAGTTGCAGTCGCAAACAGACGATGGCGTGGTGTTGCACTTCGCCGTCGGGGATACGGGGATCGGCATCCCGCAAGGGAAACTGACCGCCATCTTCGACGCGTTCGAACAGGTCGACAGTTCGACGACGCGCCGGCATGGAGGCAGCGGGTTGGGACTGGCCATTTCGTCCAGGCTGGTCCAGTTGATGGGCGGCGAGATCTGGGTGGAGAGCGAGTTCGGGCGGGGCAGCACATTCCACTTCACCGCTCGTTTTGGGCTGACTGGCGAAGCCGTGCAAGTTCCCCGTGCTGAACCCACCAAAATTCAGGACACGCGGGTCCTGGTGGTCGACGACAACGCCACCAACCGTCGCATCCTGGAAGAGATGCTGCGGAATTGGGGGATGCGGCCGACGGTTGTCGAAGGAGGTCGACAGGCACTCAACTTGCTGCGGAAATCGCGGGAGTCTGGCGAACCCTTCCGGTTGATTCTCAGCGATGCCAACATGCCGGAGATGGATGGTTTTTCAATGGCCGCGGAGATCAAACGGGACTCGCAACTCGACAACACGGTCATCATGATGCTGACCTCGGGGGATCGCCCGGACGACCTTTCTCGATGCGAGAAATTCGGAATCTCTTCGTATCTGCTCAAGCCGATCAAGCAGTCGGAGCTGTTCGACGCCATCGTGTTGGCCTTGGGAGTCACGGCCCCGGAGGAGGAAGACGCTGGTCGAATCCTTGTCGAGCAGCCGGGGCCGCTTCGCCCGCTACGCATTCTCCTGGCCGAGGACAGCCTGGTCAATCAGAAGCTCGCAGTGGGCATACTGAAGAAGCGGGGACATTCGGTCGTTGTCGCCAACCACGGGCGAGAGGCCATTGCGGCACTGGAAGCGGACGAATTCGACCTCGTGCTGATGGACGTCCAGATGCCCGAGATGGACGGATACGAGGCTACAGCCGCCGTGCGCGCCAAGGAGTTGCAGACAGGCAAGCACCTTCCGATCATCGCCATGACGGCTCATGCAATGAAAGGGGATCGCGAGCGCTGCCTGGAGGCTGGCATGGACGACTATGTGGCCAAGCCGGTTCGTGCGCAGCAGCTGTTCGAGACGATCGAGTCGCTGCTGGGGACTGCCAGGAAGCCGGAATTGCAGACGGGTGAATAGCTGTCTGACGAGGAAGTTGTGGATTGGTCGGAGGCCCTGCGAACCGCCAGACGGGATCCCTGCAGCGTGCGAGCGTGCTAGAAATCCGACTGCGCGAGCAAGCCGGTTGCTCGGCAAGCACGCTCCCCGTGGTGGGTGATGATCGATATTCGTCAAGAGAGTCGGCCCCCGTTGAGTTACGTTCGGAAATAGGTGTAGAATCGTTTCGCTCGGGAGAAGCTGGCTTTCCTATCTACGTCTCGTTGCGCAGCTGCAAGTTCGTCAGGTGAGTGATAGCCCATGTTGTTCAAGATTCTGCCGAAACAAGAGTTTCGATCGCTGGTTGAGATCATCCTGGCGTCCAACGAGGTGATCGCCCCGAAGGCCATCGGGATTAATTCCAGCGGCGAGCCGATTCACCAGTTCCTGCCGATCAGTTCGTTCGAGGAGATGGACCTCGACTACCAGGTGACCGAGTACTCGGCCAAGACCTATTTCCTGCCCTACCGGGAAAGCTTGTGTACGTTTCATTTCGAGGGGGATGATTGGCAACAGGAAACGTCCTATCACCTTCAGCCGCGTGCGCTCATCGGCCTGCGGGCGTACGACATCAATGCCCTCCTGAAGTTGGACAAAGTTTTCATCCGCGACCGCTTCCCTTCACCGTACTATGTCTCCCGCCGCAAGAACACCTTCACGGTAGGGTTCGATCATAGGCCCTTGTCGGATGAGTTCAGCCTGTCGATGGGTGCCCATATCGTGACCCACGGGTTTGACTTGTTCCTCACGGATCTGGGCGACCGGTATTTTGTCGCGATTAACTCCGACCGGGCGTTCAATTTGCTCCGCCAGGTGCGAGCGACCGAGGTCACCGACGAGGACACGCAGGATTATAAGGAAGTTCAGCGGGAGATCCGCGAGGGGTTCGCGACGCACATCGCCGTTCACAGTCTGCCGAATCTCCTCGATTTGGAGTTCACGTCGGAGGTGTGGAAGAAGTGGGGCGAGAAATGCCTCAATTGCGGGAGTTGCGCCGCGGTCTGCCCCACCTGTTATTGCTACGGAGTAGTCGAAGAGGTCACGATGGACTTCCAGCAGGCGACCAAGATCAAGCAGCTCTATTCCTGCAATCTTGTCGACTTTGCCCGCGTGGCCGGGGGACATGACTTCCGCAGTGACAAGGAGGCACGCCTGAAGTATCGCTACTACCATCAATATCGGGGCTTTCTGGAGGACTACGGCGAGCCCAAGTGTGTGGGCTGCAATCGGTGCGGCCGGGTCTGTCTGGCGGGTATTAACCCGGCTGCCGTGATCAAGGACTTGTACGAGGAGAATATCTGATGCAGCCGCAGCCGTTTCGAGCCTACGATGTGCGGCAAGAGCACGACATGCTCGAACCGCTCGATTTCAACCGCTGGGCGCATCTCAAGCCCGTCGCCCAGGTGTTCAAAGCCATCATTACCAACGTGATCCGGCTAACCTCTATGGAGAAACTGTTCCATTTGCGGATCGTGGATGATGCCCAGCGCGAGCGGTTTCGTTTCCTGCCCGGCCAGTTCGTGATGATCGAGGTCCCGGGCTACGGCGAGGTGCCGATCACCGTCTGCAGTTCGACCTCCAACAAGGGCTTCATCGAGGTCTGCATTCGCAATGTCGGCACAGTGACGCACGTCCTGCACCGCGCGGGCCGGGGGGCGAAGGTGGGTATACGCGGCCCGTTCGGGACGCACTTTCCGCTGGAGCGCATGAAAGGCAACTCGATGCTCTTGATTGCCGGAGGGCTTGGGCTCGCGCCCCTGCGCGCACCGATCTTCTATGTCACCGAGAACCGTTCGGAATTCAACAACGTGCATATTCTCTACGGTACCAAGAGCCCCGACCAGGAACTGTTCGACTACCAGTACGAATCGTGGCGGCGGATCGACGGCGTCGACATCCGGATCATTGTGGAAAAACCCGACCCGAACTGGAAAGGCCCGGTGGGACTCATTACGGAGTTGCTTGACGACGTCCAAGTGGATCCGGACGGGACCTACGCGATCGTGTGCGGCCCCCCCGTCATGTTCAAATTCGTCTGTCAGCGGCTGAACGAAATGGGGATCCCCATGGATCGGATGTTCGTGTCCCTCGAACGCCGGATGCACTGTGGGATGGGGAAGTGCTGCCGGTGCAATGTCGGCTCGACCTACACCTGCACCGACGGTCCGGTGTTCGACTACTGGTCGGTGATCAATTTGAAAGAGGCGATTTAGGGCCCACGCCATGAAACATCTCAACATCGAGCGCAGGCGACCGAAGATCGGCGTGTTCGATTTCACCGGGTGCGAAGGCTGCGCGCTGCAATTGGCGAACAAAGAGGAAACGCTCGGCGCGTTCCTCAACGCGATCGAAGTCGTCAATTTCCGCGAAGTCTCGTCCGATAACGGGTCGGATTACGATGTGGCCCTGATCGACGGGGCGATCACCCGCGACGACGAAGTCGAGCGATTGCAGGAGATCCGCCAGCAGGCGGACCTGGTGATTGCCCTGGGCAGTTGCGCATGCTTCGGCGGAGTCAATCGACTCAAAAACGCGCACGATCTGGCGGAAGCGAACCGGGAAGTGTACGGCGATTGCCCCAAGCCGACGCTGCCGACGCGGTCGGTTAAGGAAGTCGTGCAGGTCGACTTGGAGATTCCTGGGTGCCCCGTGTCGAAAGATGAAGTAGAACGCGTCGTCCAGCACCTGGTGTGGGACCTGCCGCTCCCCACGTATGCCTATCCCGTCTGCCTGCAGTGCAAGCAGCGTTACACGGTCTGCCGCTTCGACCTGGGGGAACTTTGTCTGGGACCGATCACCCGCGCCGGCTGCAATGCTCCCTGTCCGGCTGGTGGGTTGGGCTGTTGGGGGTGCCGGGGTCCAGCCGAAGCCCCCAACTACGATGAATTCATGGCGCTGACCGCGGCCCGGGGCTTCTCCAAGCAACTCGTCTGCGAACGAATGGGCTTCTTCGGCGGTTTCGCTCAGGTGCTCCCCAATCCAGCGAATGGTTCTCGCGAGACTAACCATGACGATCAAGCTTAAGGTCGATGTCCATCACCTGGCCCGCGTGGAAGGCCACGGCAATATTCACATCCGCGTGGCCGACGGTGAACTGACCGAGGCACGTTGGGAGATCGTGGAGACCCCGCGTTTCTTTGAGGTCATGCTCAAGGGCCAGCATTATTCGGCCGCCGGCATCCTGACGGCCCGCATCTGCGGGATCTGTTCGATCGGCCACTGTTTGGCCAGCGTGCGGGCGACGGAAGCGGCCTTCGGCCTGGAGATCCCCGAGACGGCCGCCAAGTTGCGTCTCTTGGCCAAGCACGGCGAGACGCTCCAAAGCCACGTGCTGCACCTGTTCTTCCTGGCCGCGCCGGACTTCCTGGGGCTGTCCAGCGCGATTCCCTTGAAGGACATCAAACCGGATGTCTTCGCCTTGGCCGCACGGCTCAAAGGACTGGCCAACCGCACGTGCGACATAGCGGCTGGCCGGACGACGCATCCTGTTTCCCTTCAGGTCGGCGGCGTGGCCCGGATGCCTGACAAGCACGTCTTGCTGGAACTGCGGTCGCAGATGGAACGGGCCGTCGACGATCTGACCGCGACGGTCGAGCTGTTCCGCACGCTGGAAGTCCCCGATTTCGAGCGCGAAACGGAATTCGTGTCACTCAAGGGCGAGCGAGGATATCCTTTCATCGGAGGGAACATGCTCTCCAGCGAGGGTGTCGAATGCGCTGAGGCCGAGTATCGCGCGATGACCAACGAATATGTTACCGAGAACAACACGTCGAAGTGGTGCAAGCTGACGCGCGAGTCCTTTGCCGTCGGGGCCCTGGCCCGCATCAACAACAACTATCACCGCTTGCATCCCAAGGCCCGTGCGGTCGCCGTGCTGTTTGACCTGGCGCCCGTCTGCTACAACCCGTTCATGAACAATGTGGCCCAGTTGGTCGAGTGCGTGCATGTCGTGTACGATTCCCTCCGGATCATCGACGAGCTGGTGGAGGCGGGCAACTCCGAGATCATGGCGCCTGTGAAACCGCGAGCCGGCTGCGGCGTTGGGGCGGTGGAAGTTCCTCGCGGGATCCTGTACCACGAATACGAGTACGACGACCAAGGCCGCATCGTCCGCGCCAACTGCGTCATTCCCACGACGCAAAACAACGCCAATATCCATTACGACCTGCACGCGCTGGTCGAGCGGTTTGCCGTCGAAGGCATGACCGACGGGCGTCTGGAGCTGTTATGCTCGATGCTCGTGCGGGCGTACGATCCCTGCATCTCCTGCTCGGTGCACTAAGAAGTGGACAATAAACGTCGGCAGCGGCGTCAGAGTTCCGGCAAGTCGCCCTCCTGACTGCCAGTTCAGAAAACGGGGACAGGTACAATTCCGCTCGTTGAGTGCGCAGGATAGGTAAGTCGTTGTGGTGGTGACATGGTAAGGGCACGGGAGGTTGCGTTCTCGCGTCCTGGGTTCTTCGTTGGCAGAGGCCCGCGTGAGCGAACTGCTGAGGCCATCAACGGGGAGGCCCAAGGTGCGGTCGTGCCTGTCGCTCGTGTCCCAAACAGCCTCGTTTTTGCCACGTACAATGGACGCATCCCCGTTCGCTCGGCCGTCCTCGTTCGCTCTGACTCATTCATTCCGTACGGATCGTCTTGTCCACGTACAGAACGAAGCCCGGTGGAAACAAGTGAACCACGGTCTGAATCGTACCCAGAAGCACTGCCAGGATCAGACTGGGGTGTCTGAGGATCGCAAAGATGGCCAGGAGCAGGCCCAGGATGGCCAAGGCAAGATAGACCATACTCACTTGCGCTGCCCGCTCGAGCGATTCGCGGGGCGAAACACCTCTCAGGATGTCAACTCCCGATTTCGCCAGCCAGACACCCAATGCGAGGAAAAGAACGTGAATCACCGTGCTGAAGCTCATGATCCCCAGTAACGCACCCGAGCTCGCGACCAGACTCAGCGACCACAGGAGCGTGACGGCGTGGAGAATCCCTGGATATGCGCCGAAGACCGCCGCCACCGAACCCGCGGCAGTCACCAGTGGCGAGGTCGACTTCCCGCGGACTTTCTGCGCCGCTTCCACACGCGGCAAGAACGACGACGTCAGTGCCCGTGATGGCAACCGCTGGGCAGGAGTAACTCCCAGTGGATCATCCTCGCGGGTTCCGCCGAGCAGTGGATCGGACGCCAAATCGCCCAGACCCAGAGGGTCATTCTCCGCGTCGACGGCCGCGACAGGGGTCCCGGATTCCATCACCTTGGCTTCCGGCGTTGGAATCGAAATCGCTTGGCCGCATGACGGGCATTTAACCCGCTTCTCAGCCATTTCGGTTTTCGCCCGCAAAGCCTGCCCGCACGTGCACGTCACGCCAATGGCGCCGATTATCGGCGCTGGCGGAATGACCACGGGCTGGCCGCACGAAGGACAGGAAACCGTTCGCCCAGCCAATTCCGACTTGGCTTTGATGATGGCTCCACAAGCGCACTTGGCGAAGGCTGGCATGTTTCGCCCTCCTCAATTCGCGCACTCCCGAGCTCGCTCATAGCGAATATTCCCCATTGCCGAAAGGCGACCTGCCGGACGACAAGGAGAATATAACGCAGAACGAAACGCGACGCGCTGCAAGCAGAAAGCCGGCTCGACCCCCACGAGCTCCGCTCGTGCGGTGAACCAGATGGTCAGCTACCACACTGCCTCCTGACACCTCAGACCCCCGCGAGCTCCGCTCGTGCGGTGAACCAGATGGTCAGCTACCACACTGCCTCCTGACACCTCAGACCCCCACGAGCTCCGCTCGTGCGGTGAACCAGATGGTCAGCTACCGACGCTGCCTCCTCACCCCGCTCAGACCCCCACGAGCTCCGCTTGTGCGGTGAACCAGATGGTCAGCTACCACACTGCCTCCTGACACCTCAGACCCCCGCGAGCTCCGCTCGTGCGGTGAACCAGATGGTCAGCTACCGCTTCAGCCGGAAGGTGGCGGTCCGACAACGGCACGCGCTGGAGATCGCGTTTTGCAGTCAGAACAACCTCGCGCATCGGCTGCGACTGTGACGCGTCTGGAGCACGGGGTTCTACGTCGGTACGTTCGGCAAGTACTCGATGCAGGCGGTGAGGAATCGTTTGCCGGCGGC
>JBGSHS010000298.1:0-4048 GCA_041752115.1 Pirellulaceae bacterium
CCATGTCCGCCGAATCGGCCAATGCACAGGCACGGTGCATGGCCGACAACCAAAACAAGAGTGGTCATGAGATACTCGGCCACGAATGGGGGGCGTTCGTGCTGCTGAACGGCGGTGAGTTCACGATGGGCCGCAATGAAGGCGAGAACGTCGATGAAAGGCCGGAACACCACGTCGAAGTCTCGTCGTTCTTCATGGCGACGACTCCCGTAACCAACTCGCAGTTTGTCCGTTTCCTGAACGATGCCTCGCTCAAGGAAGACGAGTATCGCTCGTCACAAGTCGCCTGGGTCAACGCTGGTATCACGCTTGTCGATCAGAAATGGGTTTGTGCTGAGGGCGCTGAGGCCGCCGCTGCTTGCGGCGAGAGCTGGGTTCTCGCGGAGAGATACTGCGAATGGCTGACGAAGAAGACGGGACGGAGGTGTCGTTTACCCACTGAAGCAGAATGGGAAGCGGATGGTCGCGAGATAAAGCGGCTCCACCAGAACGAGGATCGGTGTTTGGCCGCCTCGGCTTTCGCGTCGTCGTCGAACCGTAGTATCATGCACGCTGGAAACTGCATGTATCAGCGTGGAATCGCATTGAGCGCGTGTGGCGGGCCAGATGTCGATAAGCAGGAACTCATACGCCGTGTGAATGAAGCAACATACGACCCTTTACTGCTCACCGGTCGCCTGCCTCCGCAGAGGCATCCACCGGTCTATGTGGAGTGACTGAGCCGGACCGGGTAGAATCGGGGCGTTGGGAGGGCCTGGTTAATTGAAGGATAGCTGGGTTCGCCTTTAAACCGAGTTGTGAGCAAACGCGAGTGTTCCTCGTTTAAAATGTACGGCTGAGGAGTCCCCGCATGCGCAAACGCTTTCTTCAGTTCTCAATTCGGTCTCTATTGTGTTTCGTGGTCGTCATTGCGGGCCTTCTGGCTTTTCTGCGTACGTTCGGCTGTAAGCGTACACCAGCACCGTACCCAGCGCTGCGGCAACCGGACTGCGGGTGGGAGGGGTGAGAGGCGGCAGCCAGCTCTCCCTGGAGCTTCCGCCTGGGGCGGTTGGTCGCGGAGGAATGCGGCACCGAGGAACGGAACACAGGAGGCTCGGTCGCCAGGGGCGGCGATGCTGACCTTTGGCGAGCAGCTTAACGAAGGGAATGGGTCGTCGTTCCACCGACGCCGGTCCTGTCGTTTGCGACCGAATGCGTGTTGTCACGCGCACACCACTATCCCACCCGGCGCAGCGGCATCCGGGTGGGGCGCATAACGGCCAGAGAAGCAGCCGCATGGACAGTCAGTGGTGAAGAGGATTGCCGCGGGCATCGGCAGCTATACGGAGACCGTCAGGGACTCGCTCGTTTCTTTTGGCGTCGCCGTTCGGCTCGTTTGGCGGACTGGCGAACGCTGCGCTGCTTTCGTTCCTCGACGCGGTACGTGCGAATCGCGTCCGGATGCGCGGCGGCCCAATTCCACGGCAGCAGTGATGCGTAATCCGTGGAGTCTGCTAAGAGTTGATCCAACACGTCCTTTACGTAGCTCCACACATCGAGGTCGTTGCGTAATGCGCTACTGACCAACGTCAAGAAACCCGCGATGCGCATGCCACCGACAACACTTCCAGCGAATAACCAATTTTTCCGCCCCACTGCGACCTGCTTCATCAATTGCTCGGTGTCGTTATTGTCGATGGGCAACCGAGGCTCATCGAGATAGCGCCGCAGCTCCACGAAGTGGTTACGAACGTACTGCAGCGCGGCAGCGAAATCGCTCTTGGGCAGGATCACGTTGGTAGTTCGGAGCTTGACTTCCACCAGCCAAATCTCCATCGCCTCCCAAATCGGTCGGGCCTCACTCTGACGCAGGGCTAAGCGATCTTCGAGTGACATGCTTT
Source organism: Pirellulaceae bacterium (assembly GCA_041752115.1). Classification (GTDB taxonomy): domain Bacteria; phylum Planctomycetota; class Planctomycetia; order Pirellulales; family Pirellulaceae; genus JAJRVM01. Next base: position 1,881 of record JBGSHS010000298.1, read on the forward strand.
TGCCACGATCTTCGATATCGTACAGATCTTGGTACCAACGCATCCACACCTTGCGGTCGTTCGGATACGCCGTGGAGTCCTCGAACTTCCGCCTCGCATGCGAATTGCACGCCGCACGCTGGATACGTCCCTCGGAAGACACCGCGATCGCCTCGAAACCATGCCAACAGTCGCCGAGTAACGTCCCTTCATAGTCCGCGAAGAAGAGTTCCGGTCCATCGCGATGGCGACTCACCGTGAAGTCGAACACATTGAGTTTCACTTCGACACCACGATAGGCCCACATCTTGGCATTGATGCTGGACTTCTGCTGGTCGAGTGCTTCCTGGAAGACTTCGTGGATGCGCTGCTGTCGTGGATCGTCCAGATCAAACGGAGGAAGCGTCTTGGGATACAAGAGTGTGACACCGGTATCGTCACAACCCACCGCGCCATCTGCCCGCAACGTGTCGGTAAAGTACTTCAGCAGTGGCTCCACGATCTCGAAGCTGTTGGCCAGGATATTGCTCTGCGTGCCTCGAGAAGGAACCCACCCGCACCCGCCGAAGTAGTCCTGCTGCCGGTACAGGGGCATGTGATAGCCGAATTTGTTGGTGATGATCTCGGCTGCCACACTGGAATCGTACTTGTTGCCTTCCACGATGCCCCGCGGCCGCTCCGGCGAGGTAATCCCGCAGTCCGGCTCGCCCGCACAGGCATATTTCGGATACACCGTCACCCGGACTTTGAGATTCGGGCGGCCGAACTCCAGGGTTTCGGTCCGGTCCCACATGGATTCCGGCAGCAGGGTTCGCTCACCATGCGTCGGGCAGATCGTGACTTCGTCGCCAACCTTCGCCGTGACTTCATAACGTGGAATATGGGCGGGCAGGCGCTCGTCGCGTTTCTTGCGAGGCCTGCGCCGTCGATGCTCGGGAATGATTTGGTCGCGTTCTTCCACGGCATCCGCCAAGCCGGCTGCCGCGTCCGCCGCCTCATCCGTATCGCCGAGATCCAGCCGCAACTGGTCGGGATCGTCGATGTAGCGCTCGCTGCGATTGCGAAACCGTTGCTCGACCAACTTGTTGAAGGCCAGCTTGTATTCGTCACGCTCCTGCTCGAGCTGCTGGATGAGCAGATCCTTGGTCTGCAGTTCAATGTCTTGTTGGCGCAGCTGTTCGCAGTGTGCTTTTACCGCGGCGGCGAGTTCTTCTTTCGACAGTGACATAAAAGTGTCCATGCGAACATTCTAGCAGCTTCCTCCATGAGCGCTAGCCCACATCCACAGTGCGCAGAAAAAAAAAGCCAACATTCTTTCGTCGAGCGACGCGAGAACGTTGGCTTCCATGGCCTCGAGACAGCTCAAGGCTTAAGCGGCTTCTTCCGCGCACCGCCCTGCATAGCGTTTGCGGCGCCGATGGGAACGGGCGAGCGAGACGCCGGAAAGCAACATTGCCAATTGAGTGCCATCGATGATCAGGCAACACGACTGGTCCGATTGCTGCAACTCTTCGAACGTGCCGGCCTCGAGCAGACGATAATGCAACCAGAACCCGCCCCCGTCAAAGTGCAGGATCTTCATGCGGTCGCGGCGACGATTGATAAACACGAACAGACTGCCGTCCGTGGGATCCGCGCCAAACTCGCCGCGCACGATGCCACTGAGGCCATCCACGCCTTTGCGCATATCCACAGCGGTCGCGTAAACGTAGATCCTGGTCGTGCAGGTCAAGTTCAGCATATGGCTGGCCCCCTTGTCGCCTGGTGGGTCAGCAGTTCTCGGACAACCATTTGGATAATCCGCGGATCGTTCCCCAGTTCCATCACGCTCCCTTGCGGCAATCGAATGGTCACCTGTGTGCTGGTGTCGCGGACAATCACCGACTGAAAGCTGGGGCGGGGGCGAGCGGAGGCCTGGGAGCGGCGAGGGGCCGGAAGCGTCTTGCTCCGCGAGGCGCGTCCCAACCGCCGCTTCCACTGATAAAATGAGGCTTCGGACACGCCCTCGGCCTTGCAGAATTCGGCGACCGTTTGCTGGGATTCCTCGAAGCGATGCAGACGCTCCGTCCACTGCTGAGGTTTTACAGGGCTCGGTCCACGTGGCATGGCTTGACTCCTATCAAGAGGGGTTCGGGGAAAACCCTCAGCATAGGCCCGCCGTCAACAATGGCTCTGGTGGACGCTTACGC
>JBGSHS010000299.1:0-3012 GCA_041752115.1 Pirellulaceae bacterium
CGCTCAGTGCCCTGCAGGACGCGACGTGCCGGTCGACTCACTGCCGCTGTCACAGCGCAATCCCGTCGCCTGCCTGGTCGATTGTCTGGAACAAGAAAAACCACTCGACGGCCCAGTGTCTGTGGCGATCTCCCGCATCGGCCAGCAGATTGTCGATACGGCGTATCGCAGCGCCCAGGAGAAACGGACGCTGCCGCTGATCGAGTGACGCTCGCGCCAGTCGTAGCGCGGACTTCAGTCCGCGACAGAGTCTGCCAAGACCGCTCTGTGGTGGCAGATCGTTGGGCAGGGCATCACGCACTCAAGTGCGTGCTGCAAGCGTGCTACGTGCGTGCTGCGTGCGTGCTGCGTGCGTGCTGCGTGCGTGCTGCGCACGGAACTCACTCTTGAGACGATGCTTGAATCGTCAGCGCGTCAGGATGGCAGTAACAGCTGGCGACCGGCTTGACGTCGGCGCGTGCCCAGGCACGTTCCACCTGTTCGGCGAGCGCCGCGGCATCGGGCAGCTTGCCCTGCTTGGCCAACGACTGCTGCAGTCCCAGGAGTGACCAGGCATTGTGGGGATGACGTTTCAGGTCGGCGCGATAGACTTCTTCGGCCTCGGCATGCCGGCCGTCGGCCAGCAGGAGTGCGCCGAGCGCGTGGCGCACTGGCTGCATCCATCCCGGTGGCTCGTCGTAGCTGAGTGCCTCTTCACCTTCCACAGCCTGATGTAACAGGGCGAAGGCTTCATCCGGGCGCTGTTCACGAAAAGCCAATTCGCCGGCCGCCATGGCACGGGCGATGGCAATGACCTCGCGGGCCGGGTTGTTCCCCATCTTCCAATCGTCGGTCAATTCCGCTGCGACATTGTCGAGCTGTTCGATTTCTCGCCGCGCTTCGGCAGTCTGGCCCAGCGATGAGTAGGCGATGGCGCGGGCGAAGTGCCGTTCGGCTCGGCTGAACAAACGCCAGGAATCCGGCTCCGGCTCGTCGAGAATCTCTTTCCACTTACCAAAACGGATCAGGACGTGCAGCGATGTCGGCATGAAGCCGTCCGCAATCGTGACGTAGTTCTGGAGGAACTCCGGAGGAATGTCCTGTTCGATCTTGCGAGCTGCATCGATGGCCGTCTGATAGCGACCTTCCATCATGGCGGCGTAGGCCAGAAAGTGGACGTTGTGCAGGAAATACAGGCTGTAGAAATCGGGCTTGGGAGCCACTGCGAAATAGCTCTCGTCCGCCTCAATCGCTTTCTGATTCGCATCGGCCGCCTCCGCGTAGCGGCCAGTGCGGATGAAGATGTGTGAGGGCATGTGCACCAGGTGTCCGGCACCTGGCACCAGCTTCCGCAATCGTTCTGCGGCCTCCGATCCTTTCTGCGGCCAGGGCGAAGCTTCGATGGCATGGATGTAGAAATGATTGGCACCTGGATGCTGGGGCGTCTTGGCCAGAACCCGCTCCAGAACCGCCACCACTTCCAAGGTGCGGCCTTTGGGAACGCCCGCTCCGGTCCACAGATCCCACGGCTGGAGATCCATCAGCGCCTCGGCAAACAGCGTGGCAACATCCGCATCATCCGGAAACTGATGCCAGGCAGCTTCCATGGCGTCAGCGTACCGCTGGTCGAGTGGAGTACGGTCAGAGGGAACCGGCCACTGGTACCGCTCTCGAACGGCCTGCACCAGAGCACGTTCGACAGGCGATTCATCGTCCAGAGCCGCCAACGCCTTCTCGGCTGCTTCATGGGCCAATCGACTCTGCTGCTCGCTCATCTCCGGATTGTTAATGTGCAGGCCGCGCGCGTAGGCGACACCCCACCAGGCCATGGAACACGAGGGATCAAGCTCTGCGGCCCGTTGGAACGACCGGACCGCCTCATCGTGGTTGAACCCGTACAGCAGCTGAATGCCCTGATTGAACCAGCGTTGGGCCACAGGTGACGAGGTGGTTATCGGCCGACTGTAGCCTCCCAACCCTGGATAGAACTGAGCATCCGCTCGGTCCCCCGTCGCTCGGTCGCGTATGGCGGGCAACAGAGCATCCGACGCCTCGGGTCTTTGGCCGGCAGCTGGCCCAGCGGATGTGCCGATGAGTCCGCACAACAAAACCAAGTAGGCCAATGTACGCATCCCACGTCTCCTTCTTTCACGGATGTCCAGCGAATTCGTGAGGCTGGTGGTGCGCTGCCCCTGGAATTCTTAACGGCACTGACGAGTTTCGCAACCAGAGGCCGGGATTGGCTGATCCGTCAGCGGTTACGAGGCGGCACCCGGAATAATCGACGGAGCTTCGCAGTGGAGAGGAACGCCGAGCGACACGGTGCTCTCCATGCATTGGAGGCGAACGAAGACGACCTCGAAACGATCGGTGTCTCCTCTCCTCCCCCATCGCAACGACCGTGAGTGAGTCGGACGTGTCCCGATCCGAAGCAGACGGGATTCCGCACGATCACACCATGGAACCGAGTCGGCCCCTCGAAACATCCTCACAGGTGTGGGATTAGCGGGCCCGGGCCGCTTTGCACAGCGTTCGGGTACAGTTATTGTATCGGTGTTGGCGGGCTATCCTCGGCGGCGCTGGCTGATCCGAGCGAAACGCTTGTTTCCTGACCACATCGCCAGGGAGTTACACTGGTATGTCCGATTCTGCCACCGTCCGCTCCGATTCGGCTTCCAAGCCGGCAGTCGATGATGTCAACGGCTTTCAGCCCTATGTTCCCGACTCGGCAAGACTGCCCGAATTGACCTGGTCGGCGGTTCTGCTCGGCTCCGTGCTCGGCATCCTGTTCGGGGCTTCGTCGCTGTACCTGTTTCTGAAGGTCGGCATGACCGTCTCGGCGTCGATTCCGGTGGCTGTACTGGCGATCACTCTCTTTCGCTGGCTGTCGCGCATCTTCAAGACACGGCAAGCGACGATTCTGGAGAACAACATAGTGCAGACCGCTGGCTCGGCCGGCGAATCGATCGCCTTCGGCGTCGGGGCGGCGATGCCGGCACTGATGCTTCTGGGTTACGAACTTGAGTGGACGCG
>JBGSHS010000300.1:0-25066 GCA_041752115.1 Pirellulaceae bacterium
TACTTTCGCGGAGCGAAAGGCGACTGTGGCGGACCGTGAACGGTTACATTCGACCTGTTTCTTTCGAGTGGTGCTGCCAAGCCTGAGTCGAATCGCTGAACTTGCAGTTACGGTCGCTTACCGAACACTTCGCCAATGGCCTCCAGGAAGCCGAATCCGTTTGTCGTATCGGGTTCAAGATAGCTGCCCTCGGACCATTCGTTCCAGGAATTGATGGAGAAGATCTTCTGGTTGTCATCCGTACTGTCCAGGAATTCTTTCATGCGCACGAGTGATTCCTTGAAAGCTGGCGGAGTATTGCCAGAAATCGTTGGGCCATAGGGGTAGCCTTTGTTGAGGTAGACGTCAGTCGGGCAGGTACGAGAAGTGGAATCCCAGCCACAAGTGACATTCGGATGATAAGGTAAATGGAAGTTCTTGACTGTTCTGCGTACGTGCTCAAGTGCCTTTTCACGGACCAGGGCGTACTGCGTTTGCGGGAAGTCGGGCATGGCCACGTTGTGCAGCCAGGTATACGAGCCGATGCTGTTGAATCCCAAATCCTGCAACAACTCATTTTGATCGAAGGGTCGTTCGGCAGTCTCTCCTTCTGCCACCGTAAACGACTTGTGCTTCGCGATGACACGATCGCCGCGCAGAATCAAATTTAAGTGCAGATCGGCAAAGCCTGCCGCTTTAGTCTTAGCACGAAAATCCTGCAAGGCGTCGCGAGTCTCCTCGAGTCCACCCAGTCCTTCGACCAGAGTATCAAGATCGTAAATCGAGAAATATGGGCATCCGTCGACCAGCCAGTAGGAAGAGTGCTTGAAGTAGTGACTGATCATCTCATCCACCATGGTGTCGAAAGTCTGACGGCTTACCGGTCCTGGCAGCAGCACATCCCAATTCGGGGCCGATTGGCGGAGTTTAGCCGGGAAAACGTCGGGCATGTCGTGGTTCGCCCACATCAGGGCGAACTTGACTTTGGCATTGTTGGGGGCCCCCAGGAAACCGCGATCCAATGCGGATCGGAGAAAGGAGCCGTCATTGAAGTAATACCAGTCGAAGATCAGCACATCGACACCGTATTGTGCGGCAGTGTCAATCTTCTTGGCCATCACGGTCGGATCTGATTCATCCTCGTGTCCCCACAACGGAACTCGTGGCTGGTTATGTCCCTCGAACCGCGGCTTCGCTGCCTTGATCAGTTCCCATTCGGTCCACCCGGGCCCGAACCACTGTTCGTTTCTCGGATCGACGTGATAATCGGGCCAATAGTACGCAGTGATCGTGTATCCGGGGCTGTTGTCAACGTATTGCTCAGCATGCACGGTGGCAGTGATGGAGAGTGGACTGGCCAGGGCAAGGATGATGATCCAACGAAATGGGCCTGCGGAAGTGAATTTGGTGAGTCGCATAGGTGTATTCTCGAAATGGATAAGAAGCTGGCTGTCCACCGACCGGCCCCGATTCACGGCGTTACGGCGACCGGAAAAGGCCGTTCCTGCGTGAGAGGGAAGCGTCATCACACCGGACGATTCTACCTTGACGCGGCACGCGTGAGAATCATGCCGTCGCGAAAAATGCCGCTCGGACATCGAACAAGAAATGTCCGATTACCAAGCGGAAGAACTACGTCCGAGCTCCCCCACGCCCGCTCGCCTGTCGCTGCCGTTGTGCCTTCTCTTCCTCCTTCATTCTGCAACTGCTTGTTCGATATTCTGCAGTTTCTTGTGGGGATCTGGGCGGTCACTCGATCTCGATCCCCTGCAGGATCGCCTCGTTCTCACCAACGGCGTCCAGGACGATTCGGATTCTTCCATCCTTATCGGGAGCAACGTCGTCGACACGGAAATCAGCGGCCATTGCGAGCTGGCCGGCCGCTTGGGCGAGGTCCCAGGACTCGCGTACGAGTCGACCGCCAATCGTGATGTTCATCGGGCGCTTTCCGGCTTCTGTGAGCCACAATTCGGCCAGTTTCAGCTGCACCGTGTAGAGTCCGGGAGAAACGGGTATGTCGTAGGTAAGACGTCGGCCTGTGCGAGCGGTGCGATACAGTTCCTGGTCGTAAAGTGTGGGAGAGGTCTGGGAAACGGCCGCGTCGGATCTCATTGGCTGGCCACTCGCGAGATCGACATCGGAACTCCAGATCGAGCCACTCCAGTCCACAAATTCGGTGTCCGAACCGACGTTGATCCGTAGGCGGGATTTCAGCTCCGGGAGAATCTCGATCGCCTGGACGATCGCCTTGCTGGTCGTTTGCACCCGGTCCCAGCCTCCGCACAGGCGAACCGTGAGGTTGCCGTCGGCGTCCGGTACCAGGTAGTGGAACGTTTCTTCACGTGCTCGATTGCGTCCGCCCGCCGCCTGGCAGATGTCGAAGTTACGCAACACAGTCCTGCCGTTGATGGTCACGTTGAGCGGACGTTGGAAGAAAGTGTCATACTCCGTTTCCGCGAACTTCAGCCGCAGACTGTACAGACCGGGCGAGACAGGAATCGCGTAGCAGAAGTCTTCTCCCGTACGGCCCGCCTGATACAGCGTTTCATCCTCGGGTGTGGGAGCAGCTCCTGCGATGTGTGCCTGGGTCGCATGTGGCTTGCCTCCTGCAAAGAAGCGATCGCGCGACCACACATTTCCGCACGCGTCCGAATAGTCGGTAGTGGAACCGCAGCGTATTCTCACCACACTCGCAGGGGCGCCTTCGTCTCGCGCTGCTTCGTGTACGATGGTGGGCATCCAGGCCAGATAGTCATTGGCCGGTGTGCTCCCCTTATCCAGAACAAAGCGAATTGTTTCGCCCGATGTGATGTTCAGGGTCAGATCATGCATGATGCCGTTCATGCCACTCTGTGGAACTTCGGCCCAGTCGCTGGTCGGCCAGACCTGCGCGTCATTGTGCAGGATTCGAACCCGCAGTTGGCCGCCCTTGTTCTGATGATACAAATCCTTGATTGCTCTGCCGACAACTCGAACGGTTCCCGCTTGCGGCGCAGTCCAGGTTCGTACACACGCAGCGGCAGCGGAGGCCTGCTGCCAACCGTGTCCGACGCGTGCTGTTTCAGCGCCTTCCCAATAGCCTCCGGCTCCGCCAGCCTGCTTGGCGATGTCAAGCCAAACGGGGGCCAAATTGCCGGGAGGGACCCAGGTCATCTCAGAGAAATCAGATCCGTTCGTGGTGGTTTCCGCCCGCCAACCGTTCAGCGCACTCTGTGCGGCGTGTCCTCCCAGCGCCGAGAACGCCAGAGGCTCGTCGACCATTCTGGTGGCGAGAGTCCAAGGACTTGCGTTGCCATCTCCGTCGATCGTGCGAACCGCATATTCGGCCTGGGGGTCCCAGCCATTCGAGCGGTCGAAACAGAATGTTCCTGTGCCGATCCTCTCAAGCACTTGATCGCTGCGGCGGACTTCGTAAGCGCTCACCCAGTTTTCGTCCCTTCCCGCTGACCAGTAGAGGCCTACACCCGCATAGCCCATATTGGATTCGCGCCGCATGAGGGCACGTCCCGGCGCTAAGGGAGGCGTTTGGTCTCTGCCGGAGCCCGGGCGGTCGGGGAGGTTCAGGAATACGAGTTCCCCCGGTTCCGGGCTCTTGAGCACGATGCCGCGTGCCATTAAGTCGGAGCCGGTCTCGGTCCGTTTCTCACGCAACTTCTCAAACTCGATCAAGTAGAGATGCTCTGGCAGCAGCCCGCGCGGATAAATCGTCACTTCGCCGGCCGGCTTGTGTTTCAGAATGATGATCGACCTCTTCGCATCGTGACTGAGCCGCTGGAAGTACTGATGTTCCACGTCACCCTGAATCACCGGGTGTGCCACGTACGACCATTTTCCTGCCACGCCAGAGTCCAGCAAGTAGCGATAAAGATCGGTCACCGGTGCCAAGTCACAGTCATCGCCATTGGGTCCGCCGGCACCCCACATCGGCACCATCGCAAGCAGCCGTCGGGCTCGATTATCCTCGACTTTCGGCATGGTACAGACCAGGTTGTCGAACCACTTGTCTGGAGTATCGGTGTACGAGAAGTAGTAGTTCGCTTGATCGCCGCCAAAGTCCGCGAAGTAGTTCGCGTCCGCATACCGCTGCATCTCAAACGTGTGGGCAAAAGTACCGCCACCCGCACAGGTGTGAAACGACGATCGAGGATGATTGTTCAGGAACCGCTCAACGCGTTTCCGGAAATCCTGATCCTCCTGGAGAGAGTACATAGCAACGCCGTCGGTCCGCCACTGGAAGTCGCCCCAGGAGCCCACTTTGGTATCCATCAATTCGGGGGTCGGATGACTGAGAAACCAGAGCGTCCACTTCATCCCGCTCTTGTTCAGGTACCGGACCGTTTCGGCAAAATCGGGGCCCTCACGATTGGTGTTCCAGAACCCAGGTTGTGCATACCATCCGGCGTCGTCCCACAACAACTCGAAGCCGAGTCTTCTCCCCAGGTCGGCGTAGTAGGTGTCTTGCCAGAGCCTGCGCGCGAAGTTCTCCTGATTGCTCGCCGTGCCGGTGTTCATACTGTAGATCGGGGCAGCATAGAGAGTTCGTCCGTACCAATCGTGGCGTGTGTAGTCCCACAAATAGGCATATTGCCAGTCATAGAGACGGCGTCCCATGTCGTCCAGATCATCGCGGAAGACTCCCAGCGTGATCAGTGGCAGTTTCACTTCTTCGCCAGGCTGGATCGGCTGCGTGAACTGAAGGTCGGGCAGGCCAACGCCGATGGTGAGCGGCCCACCGTGGTCTCGGTCGACGGACATGCGCCACATGCTCGTGCAATCGACTTCGGCAAAACAACCATCGCGGTCGCCGGTCGTACGCTGAACGGCCATCCACGGCGTGTAGGAGAACTGCGCATGTGAACCAACGGCTTGATGATACGAGGGCGTGACGGGGGCGCTCTTGAGCATTCCCTGGTCCTCACCGTTGTTTCCGCCGACCATCCAATGGTGGACAAGGGGCTCGGTGTCGTTCGTCGCAAGAGAGACGGCGAAGACCTGCGGGAAAAAATCGGGCGTGGCCGCCTGTGAACCGTTGTTCTTCACCTCCACCCAATGCCGCACGATGGATGTGTTGGGATACGCCTGTGCGCAGAGCGTCGCACGCAGTCCCTCGTTGGTGACGGAGTCCAGTGGCCAATCTAATTGCACGGCAGAGCGACCGCCGACGATCACTTGCCTTGCTGTGGCCCCGTCCGACCGCCAGGCTGCGCCGGCGGGTGGATCGGTAATCGGCGAACCGTCGGCGCTTTCCTTGATCCGCAGGATCGCCACGTCAACCGATCCTCCGCCAAGGATGTTCGCGGTACCGCTGATGCTGACGCGACCATCCTTCGGCGCTTTCCAGACGCGGACCGCCTGGTAATCGGTTGAGTGCAGGCCCGTTCCGCTGGCCGAAACCGCTCGGGACCACATCGGGTAATAGTAGCCACCGGCGGGCACGCGACACTTGTTCTCACCATCGCCCTCCAGTGAACTCAATGGTGCCATAAATCCCGTTCCAGCTGCGTGGAGGTAGTAATACCAGATCGGGCCCTGTGCCAGCGAAGTATCATCCGCGGAAAGGTAACTCTCACCGTCTCCATAATTCACCTTGGTGCTCCAAGCGACGCTTGCCTGACCACATTTGCTCGACGTGAACCCGATCATGTCTCCTGCGCGTACTGGGAGCTGCAAGCGGTCGCCGGCGGGGTCGGCAGATGCTGCGGCGGTGAGTGGCTTTGACCATATCTGCTCGATGAGATAAGAATCGGGAAACACGGCGTTCACGGTCGGCAGAAGTGCGACGGATGATGCCGCGTCGACATACTCGTTCGGTGGACTGGTCAGCTTGTTGAGGCAACTGGCCAATCGCAATTTGCCGCTGTCGAGCGCAAATGTCATCTGCACGGCGTTGGTGCCAATTGTCCAACAGCTTCTGTCGTGGTTTACCTTCACGAAGGCGTCGGCCACCGCGGCCACTTGCTCCTCCCCTCCCCTCTGCGCGTGGGCTCTGCCGATAGTCAACAGGACGAGCAGAAAGCTGAACAATTCCCAGACGGCTGGTCGAAGTTGATGGCAGATCATGCTGAGCAGCCTCCACACAAGATTATCATAAGTGATGTTTACTCAAAGGTGACTCCGGCCTGAAAAGAACCGGGTATTCCATCGTCCGCCGCAAGCCGCTCCTCTGCCTCTTGCTTCACATCGCGGCCCATGTCCGAAACATGGAATGCGTGGAGGGAAGCGAGTAGGCTACTCATTACCGATCACCACCGCCGGAAGTCTCGGACGCAGGTATTCGAGACGCTGTTCAAAGGTCGGGTGTGGGGTTTTCATTTCGGCTGAAGCACAATAGATAAATGCGACTGCGTCGAGCAAGAGGCTGCGTTCTGATTCAGTGACAATCGTGAGCTCTAATGTGATCTTCTCTTCGTCGCGCTCCAATACTGTCGGCTCGATGGGGAGAATGCGGTAGAGCTTTTCGGTCGTTTCTCCAACCTTCCGGTCGTACGCTTCCCGCTGCGGCTCCGTCAATTCTGCGAAGCTCTCGGGGGTGAATTCGATGTTGTTCTGGAAGATAACTTGCAAGGCAGGTATCAGGCGCAATTGGTTCAACATGGCTACCCCTTGTAGATGCCACCGAGGTCTAAGCGACGCTGCTATCATGGTATCGCGTCAGGATTGTCCCTCGCAAGCCAGCATGGTTGGTCCATACGGAGGAGCCTGCAGCGAAAGATCGCTACGATCGTGGAGTAAAAGGCAGCCCCAGGACACCTCCAACGGTCTCACTGCGACGCGGAATCGCGCGACAATCGCAGGGAGAGTGCGGCCGGGTGGCACTGGCTCTGCCAGTGCTGCAGTGAATCGGCGCCCGGCGTCCTGCTCGTCTCCGGCTGTCTCACCACGTCGTGTGGCAGATATGTATGCGAGAATCGCATAACGTTGCGTGGGCATCGTTCTCATATTCGTTGTCAGCCTGGGCATCGTCGAAGCGACTCTCTGGTTACCGCCCGTGCGACGCTTCTGCCAGCTTCAGCACTAGCGAAGCCGGTGCCACTGAGCCCGATCTCGGAAGTGGCGTGCGATATCTTCGGCCAGGTCATCAAGCAACAGCTCGAATTCGTCGGCGTCCCAGTCGACGAATTCGTGACCGATGCGTCGGGCGAAGTGATCGGCAATCAAAGCCGTCCTGAGGTCAGGCGATCTGGTCATCGTTGCCGCATACATCGCGACCGGGTCGGCGACCGGGCAGGCGTCGATGTGCGGTTCCGGCGACAAGGTCCACCGAACATCACCTGAAGTCGGCTCCCACGCCACGGCAGGCCACCAGGGCAGCTCGTCCAGACCGTCGGATCGCGACGCGACAGCGTGAACAGCCTGCAGCGCTGCCAGTTCGTTCGTCTGCTCCCCCGCCCCCGCCCCTGCCCCTTCACCTTCCCCTGCCCCTTCACCTTCCCCTGCACCACCGTCGTTCAAACGGCTGATGATCAACAGCGCGTCGATGGGCGACAGGTACCCGTCACCGCTGACATCGATGAAGCGTCCCTGCTCGTTATCTCCCAGTAATGGCCGGGCGCCGGTCCGATTCAGTTCATCAATTACGAGCAGCGCGTCAAGGGGCGATATGGACTCGTCGCGGTTCACGTCGAGGGGGGCCTCGGCGTTATGAAACGCACCGGGTGGGCCGGCATTGGTCAACCAGATTGTAGTTGGTATCTCCGACTCGTTTGCGCCAATGTACAAGAGGTACTGTTGGTCCTCGTAGATTTCAATGGTCTGTCTCGTGACGCCGCGCGTCAGGGTCACCGGCATCATGTCCGACGTATACAACTCGATGCGGATGTCCGCCGGATCACCAGCCACCTCCGCGGTCATCAGGGCATGATAGGGTGCCTGGAATTTCAGCCAGCTCTCGTCACTTGTGATCGTCAGGTACTGGGTGAGCACGAGGCTCCATGGTGGCGAGGACGCGAGGTAGTACAGCTTGCTGATCAACTCAGGACGCAGGCCCAGCTCGCCGAAGTTGTATCCTTCCAGAGCTGCATTCGGTTCTATCTCCACCTCGCGGAACCAATCGTTGGTCATGTAGCCGCTGCGCGGCGAGCCCATCGCTTCCCGGCCATCAATAAATGCTGTTGGCTGGATCGATTCGTGGACCGCATAGACTCCGGGTGACAACTGGTTGAAACGGTAACATCCGTCGGCATCGGTAAGCACCGTATACGTGACAGCGCCGTGAATCGTGACGGGCACATTCGGCAAACGCAGTTCCACCGGATCCATGATCCCGTTGTTGTTGACGTCCAAATAGACGAAGCCGGAAATGCTACCTGTTCCGGCCAACACGAAACCGGCTTGGCCCCCCAGGCTGGCATTGCCTGCTCGGTCGTGAACGGCACCGGCGGCAAACTGCACTTGGATCTCACCCCGCGGCAGCGACTGGCCGTCGTCACTGTACCAATAGCGGTAATGGCCGTCACCTACGTGCTCCACACGGTCGATAGAAACACCTGTGACGGTTAAGTCGCCGGTGCTCACGGTGTCCGTGTCAAGGCCCGCGAGTCCCACGTCGCTCCACACCACCTCCACGTAACCGAGATCAACGTTTGTCGTCAAGCCGGGAGAAGGGGAGGCGAGTGCACCGGCAGGCGCGCGCGTGTCAAACGTGAACGTGGCTGTCGCAGCCGAGTTGTGGTTGCCTGCCAGATCGGATACTGCGTCTGCCAGCACGATCACTTCCATGACGCCGTCGACCAAGGTGGTGCCGTCATACCAGTAGCGGACCAACCCGGGGCCGATGAGTTCGATGTGGTCCACCTCAACGCCCGTGATCGTCACGTCGCCCGGACCGAACGTGGCCGGATCCAATCCGGCCGGGCCGGCATCGGTCCATTGGATGTCGACATAGCCGAGATCCTGGTTCGTCACCGCGTCCGGAGCCGGCGTGATCAGCACGCTCGCGGGCGGCTGCGTGTCGAGCGTGAACATGGCCATCGCGGCCGCGTTGCGATTGCCAGCCAGATCGGACACAGCATCGGCGAGCACGTTCACTTCCATGATGCCGTCGACCAAGGTGGTACCGTCATACCAGTAGCGGACCAATCCGGGGCCGACGAGTTCGATGTGGTCCACATCAACGCCCGTGATGGTCACGTCGTACGGATCGAACGTGGCCGGATCCAATCCGGCCGGACCAGCATCGGTCCATTGGATTTCGACATAGCCGAGATCCTGGTTCGACACCGCGTCCGGAGCCGGCGTGATCAGCACGCCCGCGGGCGGCTGCGTGTCGAGCGTGAACGTGGCTGTCGCGGCCGCGTTGCGATTGCCAGCCAGATCGGATACTGCGTCTGCCAGCACGTTCACTTCCATGACGCCGTTGACCAAGGCGGATCCATCGTACCAGTACCGGACTGTCCCACCGCCGAGCAGCTCGATATGGTCCACGACGACGCCTGCTATCGTCACATCGCCGGGATCGAATGTCGCTGGATCCAGGCCGGCCAGGCCGGTGTCGGCCCACTGGATGTCGACATGACCAGGATCCTGGTTTATGACGGCGTCTGGGACTGGCGCAAGCAGCGTGCCGTCTGGCAGATGTGCGTCGAGGGTGACGGTCAAATTGGCGGTGACCGACTGATCGGCGAGGATCGCCAGGGCGTGCAACTGATTCTGTCCGGGCAGGAGTGGCACATGGACGAATGTGAAGTGGCCTGCCGCATCTGCCGTTTGCGTGCCGTCGTCGAATCCGTCGCCGTCGATGTCGAGCACGACATCCGCCCCCGGTCGGGTGCTGCCTGCGAGAGTTACCGGAGTGATGTTGGTCAGTTCGTCGCCCACGACACCGGAGTCCGAAGCGGGATCCAACGTCAGGTTCAGCGTGAGGATCTGGGTCTCCGCCATGCGCACGTTGTCGATCCTTGCCAAGCTGTTGTCGTCGCCGAACCCGAGCAGGTCGAAGTACAGGGCGACCTGGTTACCGGGGACCGTGTCGGGGAGCACGATTTCCACGGTGAACGGTAGTGTGTACGTCGCCGTCTCGCCAGAGACGATCGCAAACGGCAGGTGGACAGCGGCGGCAAAGAACACTTCGCCTGTAGCCTGGATGTTCAGCAGCGCGTCGGTGCCGCTCAGTCCGTCGGCCAGTCCTATGATCGGCGCCATCGTGACCGGATCGAGCAATGCGACTTCGAATGCGTCCGGCGGGTTCACGTCCGTGGTGTGGAGATCAAGTCCGACCACGTCGAACCACAAGTACTGGGCGCCTGTCGGCACGACAAACGTCTGCGCGATGCCGGCGTTGAGCGGACCTGTCTCGCCGAGCAGTCCGTCACCGCCGACCACCGAGGCGTCGCCATGCAGGGTCCAGCCGAACGCCGGATCACCTGGATCGTTGACAGAGAAATCGCCGTTCAGCAGATCGTGCGGGTCGTCACTCAGCTCGATACCGTTGTACCAACCGAAATCGGTATTGCCGTCGTCGAGCCGCGACCCAGCCAAGTCAGTTGCGGTGGGGATCCGCCGCACGCCGATCGGCAGCAGCCCGCTCATGATGAGCCCTTCGTTGCTTGGGCGGTCGGCCAAGCCAAGGACGTGTCCCAACTCATGCGTGATGACCGTGAGCAGGTCGACCGATCCGCCCGTCGGGCCGTCGCTGACCGCCACGAGCACGCCGTCGGCAGTGGGGCCGAATTCCTCCGCGTTATACGGCGTCGCGTCCACGAACCAGCCAAAACTGCTCGCATCGACGTCGATCGTGATCAGGTATTCGTCTTGAGCCGTGCGGAGCGTCTTACCGAGGGCCCATCCGGGTAGATCGGCAACGCGAAAACGTACTGATGCGAACTCGCCGGGATCCGCTCCTGCGTCCGACCAGCTGACTTGGGCGGCGACGATGAGAGGTGCGAGCGCGTCCAGACCCAGCGCGCCCGGATCGGTTGGCGGTGGCGTGTTGGGCGTATCTTCGAGCGCCACCAGCCAGCCGGAGTAGCCGAAGTCGAACTCGTTGCCAATCGAACTCTCACCGGCGGATGATCGGTGCGCAAGCGGACTGATCCCCTGCCTGATCGAGACATAGTCATCCAGGCCATCGCCGTTCGAATCGGGGTTACTGGTCGATGAGCCGATCGCCAACTCCACGTCGTCGGGCAGGCCGTCACCGTCGGAGTCGTTCTGCGTACTGGCGTAGAAGGCGGCGGTCAACTGTTCGAGGAACTGGCCGCCGATCGCCGTCACGCCCCTTTGGTGCGAGACGAGGCCGGATGTCGGATCGAAGGCCACGTAGCTGTACGACGTGCCGGGCCCGAGACCGAGCGCAATATTGCCTCGAACGTCACTCTGGACGTGCGCGGTCGGCTGGCCTGGTCTCTGGATCGCGACGTAGTCGCCCGCGAGCGAGGCTCCAGTGCCGGTCATCCCGGTACCAACCACGGTGACCGTTTCGAGTGGATTGTCCGGATCGTCCGTGAAAACGTGAATCAACCCGCGGCGCAGCCCCGCTGCAGCGGGCAAGAACACGACGCTCAGCTCGTGGGACTCACCCGGATTGAGCACGAGCGGGTGGGAAAAACTCGTATCGACAGGCAGTCCCTCAACGTCGAATTCCTCCTTCCCGTCACCTGGCAGCACGTCATAGATGGACAGTGGCTGAGAACCGACATTCGTCAATGTCAGCGCGTGCTCTGCCCGCACAAGCTGATCGCCGACAATCGCACCACCCAAGTTGTTGTTGACCAGATCAACACTCAGGTCCGCATCGGAGCTCAGACCGAAACCACTCAAATCGATTTCCAGCACGTCGTTCAGGGCGTCCGAGTAGATGATCCAGGTGGCTTCGGCCGCGCCGCTGGTGACGGGGTCGAACGTCAACGTGACGGGCAATTGCTGTCCGGGTGCGATTACAGCGCCGGACGGCAAGCCACTGATCGCGAAGTACAGCTCGGCAAGCGAGCCGGCGAAGGCGTGGACCGTCAGGTCTTCATCGCCGACGTTGGCCAGCACGATGTCCCATTGAGCCTGAAGGCCGCCGAGACCGTCAACGATCACCTGTCCGAAGTCAAGTGTGTTCAAGTAGGATGAGTCAGCCGCAGAAAACACGCGTAAGACGCCACCGCCCACCACGCCCTCAAGCGACCAGTCGTCATCTTCTCCGCCGAGTACGGCATCCCCCCACGCGTCCGGCCGAACTCGATTCACGTAACGCTCGAAATAATCGAGGGCGGATCTCGCGTACGCGTCCTCGGCGCTGTCGCCCTGACTCGGGTCATCCCAGCTCATCCCCAGCGCCACACGCGCCGCGCCGTCTGTAATGTCGAAGCGCCGAGTGCCGTTCCGGTCAATGCCCTGCGCCATCAAGTCGATGGGATTACTGGCGACTTCCGGTGTGATGGTGAATTCCCGAGTGACTTGGAAGCGATCGCCCGCCGACGGCGCCACGGGAAAGTCGGGTGACACCGTAAACCTGCCCGTCGCCCCCACATAGTTGACCACCGTGAACTCCTGATGGAGCAGGGCAGGATCGGCATTCGTGAATACGATCGTCCAGTCATTGTAGAAGTCGTCGCTCGATGAGAGGGCTGCATCACCGGTCGACTCTCCACGGAGTGCAAGCGTCGTGGCTGTTCCGACAACCTCGGCATCTTCTCCTACCCACTGGTAGGTGTGGTTCAGACCCAAGTGGTGACCAAGTTCGTGGACAATGGTCTTGGCGAGCATGTTGATCAGCTGATCTTCCGTCTGGATGTTTTGAGTCGTGAAGTACCGCTGGACGTAGATGTCGACCTCGCCCCCGGCGCGTTCGTTGAGTGCCTCGCTCAGGAGGAAATAGCCTTGCTCCTCGCTCACATCCGTACGGACCGCGATCAGCTGCGACATGAAATCCGTATCGTCATCGGTGCCGAAATCGTTGTCGGGGCCGAGGTCCACGTTGTCTACCAGGTGTGCAGTTCCCAGGGTGCCGTCATCCGCGGGAGACGGTGTGTTGAAGTTGAGGAAGTTGACGGCGGAAGTGGTGGGAACCACCCGATACTCCAATGCAATCTGGTAGTCCTGTAACAGGATGTCCTGGGCCCGCTGCACGATCCCGCTGACAACCGCGTCCAGAGCCGAGAACGCACCGCTGGGATCGACCAGGGATTTCTCTTTGGCGGAGATGTGCGGGTTGGATGAATGGTGGACGTCGTTGAGCAGAACGTTCCTCAATCCTTCCGCGTTGATGAACCACTGCTGCCTGACGCCGTCCCCACGCAATACGAGCTCGCCGGCTTCCGCGCCCTCGGGGGTCGTGACGTGGACATCCGTGTGCAGGTCAAGGCCCACGGATACCGGGTCAAAGATGAAACGGCCTGTCGTGGCGTCGTAGCGGAAGTGCTGCCGGTCAGCGATGGTGAACTGGGGCATGGCTGACTCAGGACAGGAGACGACCAGGTCGCGCACGCGCACGAACCCGTCGACGTCATCCACAACGGTGTCCGGCAGTTCCAGGATGCCATCGGCATGAGCCGGGTCGTACTGTGCCTCGTAATCATCGTCCCCGATGGTCGACAGAGTAGCGTCCAGCGCGTCCATGTACCGGTAAACATAGTAGACCGCTTCGTCCAAAGGCATCTCGAACCCTGTCTCGTGCTGTTCGAAGGCCTGTACATGGATCTTGACACCGTAGAACTTGTCGGTGGTGGCTTCGTTCACGGCGTCGAGCAGTGTCTTGGCGCGGAGTCGCAGATTCGCCTCGCCGCCCGGGGGCACATACCACTCGTAGTGGACCTGGATCGGCTCGTTGAGTTCGTCGACCAGGAACTCGCTCGGCTTCCCCTCGATATCGACTCGCACGAGCATGGGGGACTGGCTCGATGTCGGATCGGCTGTGTTCGGCACGGTGATGGTGTAGGAACTCTCCATCGCACGATCGGGCGTGTAGTCCGTGGTGAACATGACCGCCCCGTCATTGAGCGTCGTCTTGGGCGGTTTGTTGAGCCGCTGGAACGAGAAGCCTCCCCCCCAGCCGCCCACGGTGATGGGGGTGATGTGCACGTCGTAGTTAGCCAGTTGATCGAGCGGCATGTGGACGAACGTCAGGTGCGATTCCGTCTCGACTGCCCGGATCATCTGCGCCGTGTCCAACACCAGCACTTCACCGATGGCGGAGTAGCTGACGAAGAGTCTCGACCCGTCCGGTGACAAGGCCAGCGCATTCGCATCGCCATTCTCGATGGGAGTTGTCGCCGCCATGAGTAGGGTGCCGGGGCCGATGCCAAACGGATCACGTACGATGCCGACGTTGGCCCCTGGACTGACGCGCCCCTGCGTCTGGACCGACCAACCCAGGTCAGCGACGAATGCATACGAAAGGTCCGGCATGATGGCGACAGACCAGGCGTCGTTGATATCGTAGTCGGCCCGTCCCACCTGGAGGTCCGAGAAGAAGAGGTTGGTCATCACATCGCGCAGTTGAACGCGGAACAGCCGCGGGTCGGGCCGGTCGTCGATCACCGTGAGTGCATAGAAGCGGTGCGGCCGGAACGCACACGTCACCGCCAGCTTGTCCGGTAGTGCGGTAGGGACGATCTGTATCGGGGCGTGCGTCGTCTTGTAGGTGCCCAGAATGCGATGCCAGTGGCGCGGGTTGTCAATCGGATTGGCTAAGTCCGCCGTTGGCAATACGGGTTGATCGGCCGGGTCAATGTTGACGACAGCGAGTTGGCCGTCACCGCCGATCATTTCGGCGATGCCGAAGTAGAGCCGTCGTCCGTCTGAATTGACTGCTAAGGCGCCCGAGAAGACGCGGCCTGGCGCCACGGCGATCTTCGAGATCACAGTGTGAAACGTGGATGAGTCCGGTCGGATGTCGATGACGTACACGTAGCCCGATAGCTCGGCCACGTACAGGAAATCGTCCTGCGGCGACACGGCCACCGCCAGCGCGTCGATTCCCCCAGGCAACCTGATGAAGTGATCGCCTGGCGTCGCAGGGTCCATATCCACCTGCTTGAGCGTGATGGCATCGAGGACAGCCACGCCGCCCCACGGGTCACTCGCTCCGCCACGTCCCACCGCTGCATAAACGCGTGTGCTGTCCACGCTGGTCACTGTGCCATAGATCGTCTTCCATCCCGCATCGCCGACAAGGATTTTCGCTACCATACGGTTGGCGTCGTCGGGAATGCTGGCCTCAAACGCTGCCACGAAGGGACCATCGCCGTCTTCGGCCGACATGAAACCGAGTCCACCCGGCGCAGCGATTTTCACGTAATTGCTGGATATCCCGTTCCTGCCCACGACGTAAATATCGGTCAGTCCCAGGATCATCCCGGCATCGTCCAACCACGGCACCGTCAGGCTCGTCGCCGAAACATCCTCGAATGCCGTGTTGAAGACGACTTGATTCGCCATTTCGAAGACGACCTTCCCGACCGAGGACATCCGGTTCCCGTGGATCACGATCCTCGGTCCCTCCTCCGTGACCACATACTCCAACTCGTTGATCACCGGCGTCAGGCGTGGCAGGTCCGGAGGCGTGACATTCAGTTCCACGCGCGACAGGCCGGGCGGTATCTCGTACGTGATCGTCTCCTGGTGGTACGGGATCTCGTCCGTCCGGTCGGGAAGGTAGACGCGAAAATCAATATCCAGCCAGCCAGTCGTGAGCATCCGCATCGTGTAGAGCCCCGTGGCCGTCACCACGAAGCCAAACCCCATCGCAGGCAAGGTGGCGAATGCCGAAACGTGCACGCCACCCTGCAGAGACATGGCGGTGGCCGTACTGTACCGCACCGTGAAATCAGGAGAGTCTGACTGAGCACAAATATATTGACCACTCCTGCTGAACCCGGGATAAGGCGGTGACGAGGTGCGCGCCACGCCGTCGTCACCCACCACTCCGCTCTCCATCAACGTCCACCATTCCTGCTGCGTGCCGTCCGCGTTCCCCAACAAGGTCTTCTGGAAGAAGTGCACGACCTCCCCGGGCGCCAGTCCGTTGACCGGAATCGCCAGTTGTGCGGCATAATCCAGCTGGACTCCACCCAGGTCCAATTCGAAAGCGCCGGCGAAGTCGTAGCCGATCGGCAGCGGCAAGGTCAGCTCGGCTTCCGAAACGGGTGTGATCGAGGCAATAAGCGGCTCGTCAACGGCGCCCGGCGCGATGGCCAGCAGCGAGCCGTCGGTCCCTTGCACGACACCACCTGCACGGCCGATTTCCACCTCGCCGGACAGTGGCGCGACCACGCGGATCGGGATCGTTGACTCCGCCCCACTGTTAAGGATCGTCAGAGTGGTCGTGCCTTCCGCCAGCGCAGTGACCAGCCCGTCCTCATCAACCGATAACAGGTCCGTATTGCCGACCACGTAGTACGTCCCCGAGGCGGCGCTCGAAATCACTTCTCCCGTCCCCATCCGCACCACCATCTGCCGCGTTCCGCCTGGCGGCAACGACAGCGCCTCCGGGTATACGTCGAGCCCCACGCTGAGCAGATACAGATCCTGGACGGTGGTGGGCGTACCCACACGCACGGCCGTGGCCGCCTGCCACGGACCATGCGCCGCGACAATCACCGTGTTCCCATCTTCCAGCGTCTGGACCTGCCCGGTACTCGTCACGCGCGCTACGTCCGGATCGGCGGAGGCGAACGTGACGTAACGACCCAACAAAGGCACGTCCTGCTGGTCCGCAAAGTCGCCCAGTACAGTCAGTTGCAGGACGTCACCCGGTTCGAGTTGCGGCGCGCGATTCGCAATGTCGATGCCTATCAGGGGTGCGTCGCTGACCGCGATCTCCAGCGTGATCGCCTCCGAGGTATTCGCACCGTCGTCGGCCACCAGCTGCACGGCCGTAGTGCCGACGAAGCCCATGTCCGGCGTGAACAACGCCGCCTGACCATTGGCGCTCAACGTCACCGTGCCGTGTTCCACAGTCGTGATCTGGAAGTGCACATCGTCACCGTCCGTGTCGACGACCAACTGTTCGAGTGGGAATGCCATGGCCAGATCCCGGTGCGTCAGCAACTCTGGCAGCGACGAGTTGACAACCGGCGCCCGGTTCGCAACGAAGCCGTAGTTGGCCGCCAGGATCAGCGTGTCCTGGCCATCGATCGCTCCGCTAGCGTTCAGGTCGGCGTCCGGAAGATATCCCGGATCACCTTGGGCCGTGCCTAACGCGGCCTCCAGAATCGCGCTGTCTGTGCCGTCGACTCCCCCATCCGCGTTGATGTCGCCCGCCACACGCAGAGAGAGGACATAGCTTCCTGAGGAGGTATAATCGGCGCCGGTCACGAGGATCTGGTACAGCCCCGCGCGGTCCATCGCGAATATGCTCATCGAGTGATCGGCACCCACGGAGGTGGATAGCGGCACGAGCCCGCGGATCGCCGGCGCCGCCGGCGCGAGCCCGCTGCCAGACGCGTCAACCCGGGCCTGCAGCAAGACATCACCCGTCGTGACCGACGCGATTTCCGACTCTCGCAGTGCGAACGTGTATCGGTCGGCATCGCCAGCGTCGAGCGCATCAGACACCGGATTGCCCGTGAACCGGACCACGCCCTCCAGGTGGTCGGTGATCGGCACAGTCTGAGGAATGCCGTCATACAACACGACTTCGCCGGTGTTCGAGGAGTCCACGGCACTGGTCAGTAAGTGTGCCGTTGCGGCATCGTAGCCGTAGGCTGTGTATTGACCGGTAGCAGGACGACGCACCTGGGTCAGATCTCCCGATGCGTCATAGATGTAGAGGACCGTGGTGCCGTCGGAACTGATCGCACGGCTGACGTGTCCGACCGCATCGTAGACGAATTGGATCGACTCGCCCGTGGATGCCAGGATGCCACTGTCGCTGTACAGCAGCCGGTCTCCGGCCGGAGTGACCTGGGCGGTTACGCCGCGCGCAGCGTCAATTTCGTAGCGTGTGGCATCGGCGGCCACGAGAGTGTAGTCCCGGCCGTCCAAGAATGGGCTCTGCGGGTTGTACGGTTGGCCGGTCTCGTGATCGTAGAATTGCCGGCCCGCTTTGGTGAGCAGAGCGTCGACGGATTCCAGTGCGTAGGCGACTCCCGCGTCCGCCTGCCAGGCCGGACGATAGTACGTGAGTCCGGCAACGTCGACAGTAACGGGCGTGAAAGTGAAGCCCACACGTTCGCCCGACGGGGTTGTCAGATAAACGCGCGTGTCGTCGCGCAGCGCTCCGTACACCCCCAGATGTTCGCGGCCGGTTAGCGGAACGTTGGTCTGGACATCGGCAGCACGCGGCACCAGACGCCAGCCATAACCGAGTGATCCCGCTCTCTGCCGCGCTAGTGAATCATAGGTGCGTGTCAGCGCCAGGCTGGCTGTGCCGAGGTCCACCAACAGATCGGTCTCACTGCGCACATAGGCCGACGGCTTGGTCGGCGTGTTGATCTCCACAACACACTCGGCTCGACTGGTCCGCCCGGCGATGTCCGCAGCCACGAGCCGCAGATGATAGAAGCCGCTGCGCAGCGATGCTGGATCTAACGTGGAAAGAATGGTGTCGGTGACGGTCGAATTGCCGACCGCCAGGGTCTCGAAGTCAGTGGATCCGTACCACGCAATCTCCAGTTGCCAGAAGTCGAGGTTCTGATCGCTCACGCTGCCTGTGACGTTGACGGGCGCCTGGATCGGCCCGAGGCTGAGTGCACTGGACAAGGCGACAATCGGCGCCAGTTGGTCGGTCGGATCCAACACTTTCAGCACGGCAGTCGCCTGAGAGGTGAATCCATCGGCGTCGACGGCCGTCGCCTCGAGCAGGTGCCTGCCGGGTTGAGCGGCGGTGATGGTCGCGCGCCCCTGCGCATCGAGTGCCACCGGTTGCCCGTCGACGAACAGACGGATTTCGGTGATGTCCGCCAGGCTGTCGGCGATAACGTGGGCGAAGACGGAGGTCCCCGGCGCGGCCGCAAAACTGGGCGTCAGTTCAACATGCACCTGAACGGGGCTGGGCGCGACCGCCGAGAGCAAGACGATCTCGCGGGATACGAGCGATTCGCCGTCGGAGACCTGCACCGTGACCACGTGCTCTCCTGTCTGGCCAGGCTGCGGCACCCACGAGAACTGTCCCGTCACCGGATCGAGTGTCGCCCCGTCGGGAAGCGTTTGGGCGGAATAGTGCAGCACCGTGCCCAGATCCGGATCGGAGGCCTCCACGGAGAATTGGAGCCATGCTCCCAGGGCCACGGCATGGTCCGTCACTTGGAGTGTCGGCGCTCGATTCAGATTCTCGATTTCGACGACCACCGTCATGCTGTCCGTCGCTCCGCGCGGGTCGACGGCTTCAACCGCGATCGGGTACTGACCGGCGGCGGCGTGGCCTGGCGTCCAGGAGAACCGCCCCGTCTGGCGATTGAGTGTGGCCCCGACCGGCAACCCGGTGGCTCCGTACCAGACGGGATCTCCGTCGGGATCGGAGCCCGCGATGGTGAACTGCAGCGTGCTCCCTTCACGCCCCAGTTGCCGGACCATCGGCGTCAGGATGGGAGCGCGATTGGACTCATCTACCTGCACGTTGAACGTCACACTGCTGCTCGCCTGTCCGTCGCCGGCTCGCACGACAATCCCTGGATAATCGCCGGCCTGATCGAAACGCGGTGTCCAGGTCAGGACGCCGGACTGCGGATCGAGGACAGCACCCTGCGGCAGTTGCTCGCCCGAAAACGTGAGCACGTCCCCGTTCGCGTCGGTGGCCGACAACGCGTACTGGAGTGTCTCGCCTTCGCGGACGTGCAGATTGCCGGGTGCCGCCAGGATCGGTGACTGGTTCGTGGCCCGTACCGTCAGGGCGATCGTCCGCGAGTCGGTTGCGGCCAGCGTGGCGTTCCCGTTACCGCCGTCGCGCACTTCGAAGACGACCGGGTGCGTTCCCGCATCCGCGAACGTCGGCAGCCAATTCAGCACAGCCGTCCGGGACGAGCCATCTGGCGTGAGCGTCGCGGATGCCGGAAGCCCGGACATCGACCACGTCAACGATTCGCCGTCCAAGTCGCTGGCGTGGAGGGTTAACTCGAACGGAATCCCAACGACCGCTACCTTGTCGCCCATGTACTCAAGGACGGGCGCGTCGTTCTCGGCTTCCACTGTCACCACGAACGAGATGTTGTCGACCGCCACTGCCGATTGACCATTGTCTCCGTCGTCCATGGCTTTGAGTGACACAGTATAGTCACCGCGGTCACCACCGACGGGAGCGATTGTGAACGTGCCCGTCCCGTCCCCGTGGTCCAGGAACGTAATGAAATCCGGCAGCGCGTAGCCGGTCAGGGCATTGGTGGCCGTGAGCGTCAGAGGATTGCCGTCCGGATCGATGGCCTCGACCGAGAGCATCCGCACGTCACTCTGCTGGACGGTCACATGCTGCACCGGTTCGATCTCGGGCGTGCGATTCACACTGTGGACAATGATCCGGGTGGTCATCTGACATGCGAGCACCGGTCCGACCTCGTCGCCATCGTCGGTGGCGGTGAACGATACGAGATACTCGCCGCCGGACGCGTAATCGGGCTGCCAAACGAACGCAGCGGTTTCTGCATCGAACTGCGCACCCGGAGGAAGACCGCTGGCGGTGTAGGTCAGCGACGAGGGGCCCGATCCGATGAGAATGAGCTGATCGTCCTCGCCGCGGACGGGCGGCAGGAAGCTTGGCTGGTCGGGGTCCAGAGCGAGCGGTCGGAACTGCATCAACTCGCCCTCATAGCCCTGCCACGTCTCAAGTGGAGAAAACTCCGGCGGCCCATTGACGTTCAAGACCGTCACGGTGGCAAGCACGGTAGCGGCCTGTCCGCCACTGGTCACGGTGAGCGGGAACAAGTACTCACCCGCCTGGTAGTAATCCGGTGTCCACTCAAAGAGCCCTGTGTTGGGATTGAGCGTTGCGCCGGCGGGCAGCAGGTTACTCACGTAACGGACCGCATCACCGTCGGGATCGCCCCCCTCCAAATAGAATCGCAGCCGCTCGCCCTCACGCAGCGTGCGGGCCGGCGGCTGAGTCAAGTGCGGGCCCTGGTCGACCGGCAGCACGAGGATGGTTGTGTACGCCTCGACAGTGTGGCTTCCGTCCGTCACCGCGAATCGCACCTCAGGGTATGTGCCGGCTGCGTCGCTGTCCGGGATCCAGCTCAGTACACGGCGAGCGGCATCAAACCGCGCACCCGGTGGCAGGTTGTCCGCGCCGGCCAACAACAGATCGCCATCCGGGTCGTACATGCTCAACGCGATCTCAAGCACGTCTCCCTCGCTCACCTCAAAGAGTGCCGGCAACTGCGCCACGACCGGCGCTCGGTTACCACCTGCCACATCGATGATAAACCGCTGAGCGCTGCGGCCGCCCCGACTGTCGTACGCGTGCAGCACGACAGCTGTCTGAGCAGAGGCGCTGGCCGACGGGGTCCACGCGACAAGACCCGTGAACGGGTCGACTGTCATGCCGTGTGGACCAGCCTGGAGCATATAGATCACGATCGTTCCGTCCGGATCGTGAACGCTGGCCTGATAGACGTATGACTGACCCAGCTCGGCCATGGTGACAGGATCAGATTCGAACAGCGGCACCGCATTGACCGTGGGGATGGCCAAGGTAGTGGCTTCAAAGTTCACGTGCCAGTTTCCCTGGTTGTCGATTACGACCGTCTGTCCTCTGGTGCTCTCGCCCGACTGCAAGCGGCCGCCTGGCGGCAATGAGCCGGTCAAGTCGATCCACCATGAGCCGTCGGGGGTCTGACCGGCCGAATCGCGTGGAACACCGGCATAGCCGTGTGCGGGATTGAGAACCAGGAGCACGGGCAACAGCAGATCGAAGTCGCTGGTATTCGTGATCCGCACGTCGTACGAGATCGTACCTTCGGCTCGGCTGGACCGCGCCCGGTAGAACTCGATCTCGACAAACGGCGAGAAATCGGACACGGCGAGAAACGATGCCGTATGGGCGTCGGCTAGACGCAGTCCCTCGGCACTGGAAAGAGTGTCCAAGACGGATAACTCATACCGGTCGGGCGCCAGTTGCTCCGGGAACAGTACGGCCGTGTTGGTGTCGACGTCATACACGACCGATGCGATCGCCACGTCTCCGGTTGTCGCGCCGACTAGCCGGTAGTTGCTCGCGTTAGTCACGGACGCTGGGTGCAGTGATCCGCCCACGTACATCGGCTGATCGAACGTCACCATGACCGTCCCAAGCGGGAGGGCCACGGTTCCCTCGTCGGGTGGATTGGTCGCGACGACAACAGGGGCCGACGCGAGGTAAAGAATGTCCACTTGATGCGACTGGCTTACCAGGATCCTGCCGTCCGAGGTGGTCATCACCACATCACCCCGCTTACCACCGCGTGCCAGCGGCACCTGCTCGAGCGTCGTCAGATCGACTAGCGTCAGTTCGCTCCCCGCCCGGGCCGCACTTCCGAACGACAGACGCGGGCCTTCCACGTGCGTCACAAGGAGGAGTCCTTCCAGCGATGTGCCGGACCGGCCGAACGCGATGGAATCGATGTCCGCATCGAACTGCAGCATCGTCTCTGCCCGAGCTCGCTCGGTGAATCGCACCACCTGCCGCCGATCCGGCCAGGTCGTGGCCCACAACGCGCCGGTCGCGTCAAATGCCAGACTCCCCACGCGCAGATCCTGATCGCGGCTGAAGTGTTCGAACGTCTCCGTCTGGGGATCGAAGATGTCCACGCCGTTGGATGTCGAGACGTAAAGCAAACCCGATCTCGGCTCCACTGCCAGCGCGATCGTGATGCCGTCCGCATACTGATGGAGTATCTCGCACGTCGTGGGATCGAGTTCCAGCAGAGGTCCACCGCCGGTGGTGGCCCACAACCGGCCGCTGTTGTCGAAGGCCAGGTTGAAGATTGGATAGTCGAGATTCGAGACCGGCTCGCTGACCGTTCCGCCACCCGAATCCAATCGGTAGATCTCGTTGCGCGCCACACCGCCGCTGACCAGGATGGAGCCATCGGGCGCTTCGACAATCGCCATCGGACCGATATCGGCGTGACTCTGTTCGATTCCCGTGGCGAACGCGCGCGCCACGAAGGGGCGGAGCACCTGCGTGAACTCGGCGGGATGGACCTGGGCCACGGCCGCCGGGACGCCTTCGGCTACTGCCAGAAAGAGCGGATTGATGGAGGGTTCCGGGGTGGGCTGCGGAGCGATGCCGAAATGCGGCGGCGTGGTCTCCGGCGCGACCGGTGTGCCGCCCAGGTCAGTGCGCGTCCCGTCGTCAGGTACGGTGGACGTGAGGTAGGGCAGCGCCCGGTTGCCCGCCAGGTCGGTGGCCAGTGCCAGGAACTCATAGGTGTGGCCGGACTGGCCGAGGTAGATTTCCGCGCCGTGGGCCGTCGTGACCTGGCGTTGCCAGATCTCGAAATCGCCACCGTCGACGGCCACGTAGATCGTCACGTGCCGTACGCCGGATCCCCCCAACTCATCGACTGCGTCCCATTGCACCTGGTAATTGGGCTGCGAACTGGAGATGCTCGTCACCGACAACGTCGTTACCGGGGCATGAGCATCCACGAAGTAGATCAGTTTGGCCGTATCTTCCGGCGGGGCGTGGTCCATCAGCACTCGGGCCTGCGCTTCCAGCCGTGCTCCGGTCTCCGCTTCACTGTCGAGCACCACCGTGAAGCCTGCAAAGCCCGCACCACGCCCCGTGGCATCGTTGGGTGGCAGCAGCCCATTGTCGGGGTCCGCGAGCAACTCGCCGGTCAGCGGATCGATTGCCTGAAAGAGCCAGGTGGCCTGATGGCTGACCGGGTCGATGCTGGCGGAAACACGCAGTACGAAGCCTTTGGACGCGGTGAAATCGAAGTCGTTCTGGAAGAAACTTCGCTCTTGGGGGATGTGGACGCTGATGTCGCCGATCTGCAGATCGCCCAGGCGGAACGATCGCGCGCTGAGTTCGTCATCCAGCTGCGTCACCAGGCGGATCTCGTGCGCATAGGTGGAGGCGCCCGGATCGGTTTCGAACCTGATCGTGAACGGAAGGGTCTGATCCATCGGCAGGTAGCCGCCAGTCTCGAAGGCGAAGGGCCCTTCGAGAGTGGCCCACTGGCTTGCCTCACCGGGCAGAGCCAGGTAGTCGTTCAATGCTCCCGGATCGGTCAGGCCCTTGGGATGGCCGACGACACCCCAGGGCACATACACACGAAATGCCTCGAAGTACGTCGTGTGTTGCAGCCCCAGATCATAGTCGGCCGCATCGGGCCACTCCGCTGCGTACGTCACAAGGGGCCCTTGATTCCCGCATTTGGGTCCGCAAGTCGGCGTGGAATCCACATCGACGACGCTCTCAGGGGTGTCGCCATACCATTGACGGATCTGTTCGAAGAACTCGGCCAGGCCGCCGCTGGTGCGCACGTCGCTCCCGGCTGGTCCGATGAGAAGGCCAGCCGAGAGCGTGGTCATCAAGCTCAGCAGCCACGGGTTTTCGCGCGCTGGGGGTGATTCGTTGTCGGGGCGGAGGATTCCGGCCTCTTCGAGAGAGGCGAGATACAGCTGCTGCCAGGTCGATTGATCGGCGGCCAGGGCCCGCAGCGCCGGCGCTGCCAGCTCATCTTCAATGATCGCCTCGCGCAAGCGCAGCGACTCACTGACCGCATGCTCCACAAACTCGTCGCGCGTCATGGTCGTTGCGGCCGCGACGATCGGCAATTGGAAGGCCGCATACTGCCCGTGGTCACAGGGTAGCGCCATGATGGTCTGCGCGAGGTACTCCGCATACAAGCCCGGCGCAATGAGATCGAGCGCCTCAGGCCCGCGTTGCAGAGCGTCGGTCTCTGCGAGCTCGGGAAACAGCGTGTAGGCCATCCCTTTCACGCGATCCCAGTCATAGCTGAGCAGCTCGCTCAGCAGTGGATAGGTGCTCAAGTCGAAGCTGAACCCGGTAAACCCGCCCGCGTGTTCGTCCAGCAAATAGCCGGGGGCCAACAGGTAGCCGGAACGGGTATTCACGACCGGATCGATGCTTGCCCAGGGCACATCCGCCGTCTCGGCCGTGTCCACGACCCCTCCGAGATTGGTGGACAACAACGCATAGGGCAGGTTATACACATGCGCGTTGGTCCCCATGTTGGGGACGCCGACTTGGAAGAAGACGTAGGGCGCGTCGATGTTCCCC
>JBGSHS010000301.1:0-27546 GCA_041752115.1 Pirellulaceae bacterium
GGCGGTATCATGAAGTGGAATCGGAAGAGAAGATGGTGCCGTACGAAGTCACGGGGGGCGGAGACGACTATGTTCAGGTGCGGATTGATGGGAAGAAGTACACGCCGCAGGAGATCTCCGCCAAGATCCTCCGCAAGCTCAAGGAATCGGCCGAATCGTATCTGGGTCACAAGGTCAACAAGGCGGTGATCACGGTCCCGGCTTACTTCAATGATGCTCAGCGACAGGCCACCAAGGATGCGGGACAGATCGCCGGGCTGGAAGTGATGCGGATCATCAACGAGCCAACGGCCGCCGCACTCGCCTACGGACTCGACAAGAAGAAAGACGAGAAGATTGTCGTGTTCGACCTGGGAGGTGGGACATTCGACGTGTCGGTGCTGGAAGTTGCTGGCGCCGGCGATGGGGATACTACCAAGGTGTTCCAGGTGCTCAGCACCAGCGGCGACACGCACCTGGGAGGCGACGACTTCGACGAGGTGCTGATCCACTATGTGGCGGACGAGTTCCGCAAGCAGCAGGGAATCGACCTGCGACAGGACGCCATGGCCCTGCAGCGACTGCAGGAGGCCTGTGAGAAAGCCAAACGCGAGCTGAGCAGCACTCCTCAGACCGACGTCAACCTGCCGTTCATTACGGCAGATGCAAGTGGTCCCAAGCACCTGCAGATGACCATTACGCGATCGAAGTTCGAGGAGTTGATCGACCCGCTGTTGGACCGGGTGAAGAAACCCGTCGCACAAGCGCTCAAGGACGCCAGGCTCAGCCCCTCCGAGATCGACGAAGTGGTGCTGGTCGGCGGTTCGACCCGTGTTCCCAAGGTGCAGCAGCTCGTCAGAGAGTTCTTCGGCAAGGAGCCACACAAGGGAGTGAACCCGGATGAGGTCGTGGCGATTGGTGCGGCGATCCAGAGTAGCGTACTGTCAGGCGAACGGGATGACGTGCTGCTGCTGGATGTCACTCCACTGTCACTCGGTATCGAGACGATGGGTGGTGTCTTCACCAAGCTGGTGGAGCGCAATACGACAATCCCGGTCGAGAAGAAGGAGGTCTTCAGCACGGCGGAAGACAACCAGATGGCAGTTACCGTGCGTGTCTTTCAGGGCGAACGGCCGATGGCCGCCGATAACCGGCTGCTGGGGCAGTTCAACCTGGAGGGACTCCCCCCGGCGCCGCGCGGCGTACCGCAGATCGAAGTCACTTTCGACATCGACCAGAACGGTATCCTCAACGTGCGTGCCAAGGACAAGGCGACCAACAAGGAAGCTTCTGTACGGATCGAAGATTCCGCCGGCTTGAAGGATGCGGATATCCGCCGGATGCAGAAGGATGCGGAAGTGCACGCTGAGGAGGACAAGCGTAAGCGCGAACTGGCGGACCTGCGGAATCAGGCCGACCATCAGTGCTTCCAGCTGGAAAAACTGATGAACGAACACGGCGACAAGCTGTCATCGTCGGACCGCGAGCCACTGAATCACTCGATCGAGCGTGTGCGAAAGGCCGCGAAAGGAGACGATGCCCCGTCGATCAAATCGGCCCTGGACGACCTGCAGCAGGCAGCCCAGGCGTTGAGCAAAGTGCTGTACTCGCAGGCGCAACCGTCAGCCGACTCGACCACTGGCACGTCGGCCGCCGGCGGGCACAACGATGGTCACACCGCAGACACCGACGATGAGGCCATCGACGCTGAATTCGAAGTCAAACGCTAAGGGCCGCGGTCTGCCTTGAGTTGCCGCGGCATGAACGACGTACCAGGCCTCTCGCTCGTTGAGCCGAGAGGCCTGTGCGCTTTGGTGTCGGCACCGAAACGCAACGCTCCTTGCCGCGGATCGGCCGGACTCCGGCGGTCAGAAGTCCAGATCGTATTCCTTGATCTTGCGTTGCAGCGTGCGGACACTCAATCCCAATAACTGGGCCGCGTCGGTGCGGCGTCCCTCGGTCTGCGTCAGCACGCGGCGAATCGCCTCCCGCTCGATGTCCTCCATCGTCATTCCCGGCTGGATCAGTGAGTCCATCAGCTCAGTCGCACCTCCCGGGTGCAGATCGAGCAGTTCCAGTGCAGCCGTCGAACGAAAGGTGGCAGGATTCACGCCCAGCAGTTTGATCGCCTCCAGCTTGTCCCCACCAGTGTAGCGGAGCGCCTGCGTAATCAAACGCTCTTCGACTCGTCCCACAACCTCGTCGTAGAGCTGGTGAGATCCGGCCCGCAAGCGTCGTTCAATCAGTTGATCGAGCGTCGTGTCACCGCGTGCCGTCCCACCCGTCGGGGAGGCATCGGACGCATAGCGACGCACTGTTTCCGGCAGGAAATCGGGCAGCAGGACCGGCCCGTTCGTCTGCAGGACCGCTTGCCGAATGACGTTCTGCACTTCACGCACATTCCCGGGCCAAGGATACTCCCGCAATAACTGCATCGCCTCCGGCGCCACCTGGCGCACATCCTTCTCCAGGTCTCGGTTGGCCTGACGCAGAAAATGATCGACCAGCAAATCCAGGTCCGCACCCCGGTCGCGGACCGGCGGCAGGGAAATGGTGTAGCCGTTCAGACGATAAAACAGATCCTCACGGAACTCATTACGTTCCACCATCTCTTCCAGATCACGGTTCGTGGCGGCCAGAACCCGGACGTCCGTCGTGATGACATCCTCACCCCCGACGCGTTGAAACTGCCTCTCCTGCAGCACCCGCAGCAGCTTGCTCTGAAGCAATGGCGGCATGTCCCCGATCTCGTCCAGAAAGAGCGTTCCACCGTTACATTGTTCGAATTTGCCGATCCTGCGGCGTTCAGCCCCTGTAAACGAACCTCGTTCGTGTCCAAACAACTCGCTCTCCAGCAGCGTTTCGGGAATCGCGGCGCAGTTGACCGCCAGGAACGGCCCCTTGGAACGCTTACTGAACTGGTACAGAGCTCGAGCCACCAGCTCCTTCCCCGTTCCACTCTCACCCCGAATCAGTACGGTCACGTTCTGAGAGGCCACCAGCCCGATCGCTTTGTACACCTCCTGCATGGCGGGCGAACGACCGATGATCACATCCCCCTGCTCTTCACGCGAGCTCACAGCGCCGGTCCCCATCGTCACCGGATTGTTCACCATGCGCCGCACCTCCAGCGCGCGGTCGACAACGCGACGCACCTCGGCGACCTGGAGCGGCTTGACCAGATAGTCGAACGCTCCCAGCTGCATCGCTTCGATGGCCGTATTGCTCGAACCGGAAGCGGTCACGAAGACCACCGGAAGCGTGCTGTCCAGTTCGCGGATCTGTCGAAACAGATCGATACCGTCGCCGTCGGGGAGCAGCACATCGAGCACTGCCGTATCGAACGTCTGCTGCCGGACCACGGCCAGCGCCTCGGCCACCGTACCGGCTCCCACCACCGTCACACCCTGCTTTTCCAGAATGTGCGTGATCAACTGCCGATCCGCCGGATCGTCATCGACAACCAGAATCCGCGATCTGGGTTCATTCACCGGTTCGACCATCAGCGGCCCCATCGTTTCTGTTGAGTAGGTACTGCCAGAGCGCCGGGAAGCATGGCCCCGCACGCCGACACGGCGGCAATCGACGCAATCTCGCGTTCCTCGCACCCGCGTTTCGCGGTATTCTATATCAGCTGGACACCCAGACCCCGCTCGATCGTTTCGAGATGCCTGACGGCCGACACTGAATCGACAGCGACAGACGGCTCGCTCCCGGCGGAGCGGCCAGCCGCAACCATTCGTCGGGGGGCCGTTGATCCATCCCGTGTGAGGCAGACGTGATTGTCCAGGGTTGGCTCCCGTTTTGCAAGGTTGTCGGCCGGTCGACGACCCGCGGCCGGGTCGGCGGTGGCACGGCAATTGCTCCGGACCGGACATCCGTCAGCAGACTGGATCGCAGCGAACTGCTGCCCCGCATGATGGCCCCTGTCGTGGGATAAGGTGTCCACTCGCCAGCTCGTCGAACTGGCGTTATCGAATAACGGCGTTATCCAATAGCGTGGAAAGTGACACGCCTCGCGTGATTCGAAGTCCGCTGGGGAAGCGAGCCATCGGAAGTGAGTTGGGAGAAACGTGAACGCGACAATTGCTGAATTCATTCTCCGGCATGCAGCCGATGCCACCGAACTGGCTCAGCGCGCCAAGCTCCTGGCGGCACTGACCCAGCTATCACCTCAACGCCGCAATGAGCTGGCGGAAGCGGTCGACACGGTCTGCCGCACGATCGCTGCGCACGGCGGCAAGGGAAAGGTCCGCTTCTCCCTGGTACAGCATGGGGGCGAGCGGTTCATCGAGGTCTCGGTGTGCGATCAGCCGGAGGACGCCGCAGCGCGGGAGAGCCAGGAGGCACAGCAGCCGCGTGTGCACGGCTTTCAGGACTGGGAACGCGCCGTGATGCAGCGGGTGGGAAAGCTGGTGGATCATTTCGAATCGTCGGGCTGGCCCGTGTCGGGCGCCGTGATCCGCATGGCGCAAGCACTCTCCCCCGCCTTTCCTCTCCCCTCGGAAGCCGAAGTAGCCGACTGGGCTCAGATCCTCAAATCCAATACGACGCTCGACGCCCTGGCGTATGCGCTGCGCAGAGCTCGCTCCCTGGAAACCGCGCTGGGATCAGCCCGTTGCCGGGAGCAGCTCCGATCGGGATTGGGAGGCTCGTCATCGGAAACCGAACACTTCACCATGCTCTCTCTGGTGATCAGCAAGACGAAGAACGCAATCACCATCCTGGAGCCGGACGGAACGATCATTGGCGTGAACGATGCCTTCGTGCAGATGACCGGCTACTCACCAGCTGAAGCCGCTCAGCAACGGCTTTCGGATCTGTTGTTTGGTCCCAGCACGGATCCATCCTCGAAGCTGGCTTACCACAGTGCCCTCGAGAAGGGAGACGAGCTGACGCAGGATATCATGCAGTATCGCAAGGACGGCCACACCTTCTGGGTCGAGAGCGATTTGATTCCCGTGCGCAACGCGGAGAGCCTGCTGACCCGCTGGATTGTGATTCAAACCGACATCACGCGACGGCGTCAGACGGAAGAGGCACTGCGTGCCGCCAAAGAAACGGCCGAAAAGAACAGTCGACTGAAGAGTGAATTTCTCGCCAACCTCAGCCACGAAATTCGCACACCGATGAACGCCATTATCGGCATGTCGGATCTGGCCCTGGCGACCGACCTGACGGCTGATCAACGCGAATACCTGCAGACTATTCGCAGTTCCAGTGAGGCTCTCCATGATCTGCTCAACGATATCCTCGATCTGTCGAAGATTGAGTCGGGCAAGATGGAGCTGGAAGAAGTCAGCTTCAGCCTGCCCGGAATCGTCCAGGACACGATCAAGACACTGAGCGTGAACGCCCAACGGAAAGGACTCGCCTTGACCGCCGACGTGCCGGACGACCTGCCTCGTCAACTGCGAGGCGATCCGATGAAGTTGCGGCAGATCCTGATCAACCTGGTGGGCAACGCCATCAAGTTCACTGAGCAGGGTGCAGTGCGGGTGGAGGTCGAATCGCAGTGGCGATCGGAGGAGGAGATCGGCCTGCATTTTCAAGTGCATGACACGGGCATTGGCATCGCCGCCGACAAACTGGGGGAGATTTTCGAAGCGTTTCGTCAGGGCGATGCCTCCACCACGCGGCGATTTGGCGGCTCAGGATTGGGACTGACGATCTCGTCGGAACTCGTGCGGATGATGGGAGGGCAGATCTGGGTCGAAAGCCTGGAAGGGGAGGGGAGTGTCTTCCATTTCACGGCCCGATTCCAGCTGGGCTATCCGCTCGCGCTGCCAGCCGCGGTACCGGCGGCGTCAGCACCCACCGCTCCCACCAGCCATTGCGCACCGACGGCGATGATGTCCCGTGCCGATGGCTGGAAGTCGGCTCCGCGAGTACGGCCACTGCGCGTCCTGGTGGCTGACGATCACGCAGCCAATCGGCACCTGGTAACCTCCGTGCTGCATAGCCGAGGCCACGAGTGCATCGAAGCGGTCGATGGTCAGGAAACGCTCGCAGCCCTGCAGGGGAGCGACTTCGATGTCATCCTGATGGATGTGCAGATGCCCATCATGGATGGATTTCAGGCCACGGCCGCGATTCGCAAGCAAGAGGAATCGAGTCGTCGGCACGTCCCGATCATCGCGTTGACTGCACATGCCATGTCCGGCGACCGCGAGCGCTGCCTGTCAGCCGGGATGGATGCCTATCTGGCGAAACCGCTGCGGCCCGGGAAACTGGTCGAGTTGGTGGAAAGCGTGGCCGAACTGAAACCTGCCGCGAGCAGCAAGACCATGAACGGACATCAATCCGCAGAGAGTTCAACCGAATTCGACCTGACTTTTGCCTTGGAGAGCCTGGATCACGACAAAGACCTGCTGATCAGCCAGATGCAGTTCTTGCTGAACGATGCGCCGATTCTCCTGGCCGAGATCGCCGCAGCGCTGAATAACGCGGACGCTCGCCGATTGCAACTGGCCGCCCATCGACTGAAAGGGATGCTCGGCCGCTACGCCTACCGCGACGCCGTCGATCTCGCCCTGCAGCTCGAACAAAAAGGCCAGCATGACGATCTCCCAGGGGCTCGCCCGCTGTACGAGCAGTTGATCCCCATGGTGCGGCGACTCGAGTCGGCCATCCAACGCTATATGTCACAACCACAGTAGCGGGACCACGGCCGTTTGCGTCGTGCGGTCTGGCGGATACAAAACTGAGTGAGAAGCGGACAACAGGCGTCGATGGCGAAGTTCAAGACCCTTTCCATCATGGGGGCTCTCGGGAATTCGCCCTGGTCTCTTGTCCGTTTCGAAATCATGGGGCGTCGATGCTTCCGACTCGTCGCAGGTAGTTTGCTGATGATCACCCGCTCTTCTCTCCGCCCACGATTGGGATTGTGGGCCAGACTCCTCTGCCTGTTCGGCGCTGCTGGGGCGTTCGGCTGCGAACCCGCTTCGCCAGCACTCCCAGAGCAAATCAGCACGATCCCTGTGCAACCCGCTCCCCGGCCGGCAGACGCCGCACTGCTCCCGCCGATCACGATCACACGCACATCTGGGGGCGATTGGCCTGCATTCCTCGGCCCTTCACAAAATGGCGTGTCATCCGAGACCGGGATCCGTACCAACTGGTCACCCGACGGATTGAAGATCGTCTGGCAACGGGAGCTGGGAGACAGCTTCGGGATCGGTGCTGTCAGCCAGGGACGTTACCTCCAGTTTGACCGAGTGGCCAATCAAGCGCGGCTGACTTGCCTGCATGCCGAGACGGGGCAGGAGTTGTGGCAGTTCCAGTACCCGACCGAATATCAAGACTTGTACGGCTACAACGGAGGCCCCCGCTGCTCGCCGGTGATCGATGACGACCGTGTGTACGCGTTGGGCGCGGAAGGGATGTTGCATTGCCTGAATGTCTCCAGCGGCCAGGTGATCTGGAAGTGCGATACAGTCCGCCAATTCGGAGTCATTCAGAACTTCTTCGGCGTGGGAAGCACGCCGCGGATCGAAGGGGATCTGCTCATCGTCATCGTGGGGGGCAGCCCTCCCGAAGACCGTCGAATACCACCCGGACAGCTTGACCTGGTCCGTGGAAACAGCTCCGGTATCGTGGCGTTCGACAAACGGACGGGCGAAGTGAAGTACCGGATCACCGATGAACTGGCCAGCTACGCGTCTCCTGTGACAACGACGATTGCCGATCGCCGCTGGTGTTTCGCGTTCTGCCGCGGAGGTCTAGTGGGCTTTGACCCGTCTACCGGCGAGACCGACTTCATCTATCCCTGGCGAGCCACGAAGCTCGAGAGCGTCAATGCCAGCACACCGGTCGTGGTAGGAAATGAAGTCTTCATCTCGGAAACGTACGGGCCGGGAAGCGCCCTGCTGAAGGTCCAACCGGGCAGCGTTGAAGTGGTCTGGCAGGACGACGCACGTCGCCGACAGAAGGCGTTTCAGGCCCATTGGAGCACACCGATCTATCGGGACGGTTTCCTGTTCGGCTGCTCTGGCCGAAATACTCCCGATGCCCGACTGCGTTGCATCGAGTGGAGTACCGGTCGGGTGATGTGGAGCAGCGAAGATCGAGGCCACCGCAGCCTGCTGTATGTCGACGGTCATTTCGTTTCGCTCGAAGAATATGGCCGGCTTCAGTTGATCAAGGCCGATTCCCAGCGCTATCAGGTGGTCACCGAGATGAACCTGGGCAGCCATGCCGCAGGCCTGCTTGCGCCGGGCCAGACTGGCCGGCATCTGCTCGCCTATCCTTGCTGGGCTGCACCCATTCTCTCCCACGGCCTGCTCTACGTTCGCGGCAAGGATCGTCTGGTCTGCCTTGAGCTCATCCCCTCCGCCGGCGCGGACGACGTACCCGACGGGACAGCCGACCGTTTCGGTCAGCCACCTCGGTCCTGACGTCGACGGGCACCCTTGGCGGACAAGTCGGCGGCGTCTGGGCTCACCTGTCCGAGCTGATGAGCGTCTCACCGCCTGATGCTTCATGACCAACTGCCTCTCCGGACCATAGCCCACACACTCCCGGCCCCGTGCTGATGGTTCGCGCGTTTGGCAACGCGTCGTCAAACCTCTCGTCGGCCAGCACGTGTCCGGCGGGGCGAACGCAGTTGCCAACACACCCACCACACCGCAGCCAGCGCAACCGACAAAGTCGACCATACTTACCCACGTGGTTAATCGGAATGATCCTTAAGATAGTTGCAGAGATCACCGATTCGCATCAGTAGAGCACACCAACGAACTCACACCATTACTCAGGGGAGATGCGAAATGCGACGCACGCTCAGACTCATTACTCTAGCGTTAGGCGCCTCATTGGTCGTCGCGGGAAGCGCCAACGCGAAAGGGGAGGAAAGTAGCGTATTGGTTTCCAAGTCGGGCAATGTGACCGATCAAGAGGTGAGCACGACGGACGAGCCAGGCGAGGCGCCCCCCGAGGTAGCAGTGAGAACCCACGAAGAGATCGAAGTGTCGCCCGAAGAGCGGCAACGGGCGATCGCGGCCCAGCAGAAGGCCACCGCTGAGGAGCAGCAGGTTCAAGCCCGGCTTCGTGGACTGCAAGCTCTGATGCAGAAGGAAGAAGAGGCTTTGGCCCAGCGATTGGCCCATGCCGCGAAGATTCGGGAGCAGGGTCTGACGAAGAACGACCAGAACCTGCTGAACCAGGCTGAGCAGTATGAGCGGCAGGCGCTCGATTACTATCAGAAACGCGTACAGCAATTCGAGAAGGCGTCGATTTCGGTTGAGCAGGTAGCTGTTCCCCAATCGGCGGTCCCGAAGCAGGTTGCTCCGCAACCGCGCAGCAACAGGACCACCTCGACGACCCGTCAGGCTCCGGTCTCTCGGTCATCGTCCCGTAGCGGCGCGCCCCGGCGCTGACAGCCAACCGTCTTCGTAAACGGCAGTCGCGCCGATCGGCCGTTCAACGAGCAAGCAAGTACGGCGCCCCAACAAACTAGCAAACCGCCATCCAACCGGCCTTGGACGGCGGACTATGATGCGAGGTGCAGCAAGATTACTGCACCTCGCTGGATTTTTTCTTGAGCGAGTCTCCTGCTCATACCATGACGGTCGCTCTGCGGCAGACGGTTCCGTTGGGCGAATGCCGAACTGCGCTGGCTCACGCAGGCCACATTCAGGTCTCACGTCCGCCGACATCCCAACCTTTGGCTGGAACCGTCAGGACTTGATCGCACAGTTCATCGAACTCGGGACTGAACTCAGTGGCGGCCTCGCGCAGCTCGAGCAGGAACTGGCGTTCCCGTTCCCGCACGTGTCCATCGGCAAAGAGCATCTTCAGCAGATAGAAGTGCTCGTCCATTCCGATTCGCCCGTCGGACAAGATCACTTCTCGTAAAATAGGAAAGAACAAGTCATCGAAGGCCGGGCAGATTTCCTGAGCGCTGCAGAGCAATCCGACAAGGAACTTGACGTCGTTCAGATCGAGTTCACCGTCCTCCTCGATGTAGTTGCGGATGATGGCAACCTCTTCGTCGGTAATTTCGTTGTCCGCCAGGAGTTCGGAATGTTTCTGATAGAGATTGGACATGGACCTGCTACCTCGAAAATCCTCGTTGTGAAACACATCAGGTGAAACGCACCCCTTGTTCCTACGCGGCAGGAGGGTGCGGCCGAGAACGCTCGAGAGTGGTTGCGTCCCGGCTTAAGGAAAACATAGGTCGTTTTCCGCGCAGCGGGAAAACGGGGTCCAGCTGCAGCGGTTTTGCGGATTGTGCTCGCGACCAGAGAGGAAGCGAGGTGGTCTGTCCGCGGACACCGAAACCGATATACTGCGATCATGACGCGGGACACCTCTTCACGGACACAATTTCAGGCAGCCTATCAGAACCAACCTCCGTGGGAGGCGGGCCACGCTCAGCGTGCCCTGGTGCAGATCGCTCCGCGGCTCCACGGCTCGATTCTCGACGTCGGCTGCGGAACGGGCGACAACGCCATTTACTTCGCCCAGCAAGGGCACGAAGTGTACGGAATCGACTTTGTGCCGGAAGTGATCGCTCAAGCCAGGTCCAAAGCACAGGAACTGGGCAGCTGCGCTCGCTTCCTGGTGCAGGATGTCCTGGCACTTGAGCCGCTCCCGATGCAGTTCGACAACGTGATTGATTGTGGGCTGCTGCATGTCTTATCGGACCCGGACCGCCGGAAATATGTCGCGTCGCTGGCAAGCGTGTTGAAGCCGGGGGGCTGCCTCTACCTGATGTGCTTCAGCGACAAGGAGCCTCCAGGAGCCGGCCCTCGGCGGATTTCGCCAGCGGAATTGCGCGAGTTGTTTGACACTCCCTGGCAACTGCGATCCATCGACGATGTGCAGTTTGAAACAGCCCCGCATGTCCCTCCGGGAACATTCTCCGCCGGGGGTCCGCATGCCTATCTGGCCGTAGTCCAATTCCAGCCCTAATGCTCTGACCGACCGGGCCGGCAAGACGACCGGGCGACATCTGCCACCGCTTCCGGCCGCGAATCCCACCCCCCCGGCTTGCCGTCGCGACGGCAGCGCTATAGCGTAGCGTTATTGGCAACTTGATCGATTCCACCATCGCCTGGCGACTCATGTCCGAGGGCGCGGCGAGTTCACATCCGGTGCGGCGAATCCAGTTGCGCACATCCAGTAACTGCCCACATCCAGTAACTTGGAGCAGCAGACAGATCATGAAGGCACTGGTGAAACGGAAAGCCGAACCTGGTTTGTGGTTGGAGGACGTACCGGAACCGAAGATCGGGATCAACGATGTCTTGATCAAAGTGGACCGCACGGGCATTTGCGGAACCGACGTGCACATCTACAACTGGGATGCGTGGGCCCAGAAGACGATTCCCGTGCCGATGGTGGTGGGCCACGAGTTTGTGGGCGAGATCGTCGACGTGGGTGCCAATGTGGCCGACTTCCATCCCGGCGATATCGTCAGTGGCGAGGGGCATGTCGTCTGTGGTCGCTGCCGCAACTGCCTGGCTGGTCGCCGCCATCTGTGCAAGGATACCAAAGGGATCGGCGTGAATCGCCCCGGGGCGTTCGCGGAGTATATGGCTCTGCCGATGACCAATGTCTGGCTCCACGCCGACGGGATCGATCGGGACGTGGCGTCCATCTTTGACCCGTTTGGCAACGCCGTCCATACAGCCCTTTCGTTTCCGGTGCTGGGCGAGGATGTGCTGGTCACTGGTGCGGGGCCGATCGGCGTGATGGCGGCAGCGGTGGCGAAACATGCTGGTGCCCGCTTCGTCGTCGTCACGGACGTCAATCCGTACCGGCTCGATCTGGCCCGTAAGCTGGGCGTAACGCTGGCGATCGACGTGCGGAACACGCGCATTTCCGAGGTGCAGAAGCAACTCGGCATGCAGGAGGGCTTTGACGTGGGCCTGGAAATGTCGGGCCATCCTTCCGCCTTCCGCGAGATGCTCGACAACATGTGCCATGGTGGCAGGATCGCCATGCTCGGCATCCCGACCGAAGAGATCGCCATCGATTGGCGCACCGTGGTCTTCAACATGTTGACGATCAAAGGGATCTACGGCCGCGAAATGTACGAAACCTGGTACAAGATGACGGTCATGCTCGAGAGCGGCCTCGATATCAGCCCGATCATTACGCATCGCTTTCACCACTCGGACTTCGAAAAAGGATTCCAAGCGATGCGATCAGGCAATTCGGGGAAGGTCATCTTGAAGTGGAGCGAGTAGGGGACGCGGGTGTGCGGGGCAACACGTGGCGTTGCCAGCCGTGTGGACCTGCAGAGCCGGTCGGAAGCGACACACCCGATGGATCCGTGCCGGCGACGACCGGAAGCGATGCAGCAGGAGCAGTGAACGATGTACGGGACGATTCGCGAGCATCTCCAGGCGATCCTGGGAGACATTCGTCAGCAGGGACTCCACAAAGCCGAGCGGGTCATCACGACACCCCAGGACGCGCATATCCGCGTGGGAGATGGGTCCCCCGTGCTGAACATGTGCGCCAACAACTACCTCGGGCTGGCCGAGCATCCGCAGGTCGTCGCGGCGGCACACGCCGGACTCGACCGCTGGGGATACGGGCTCTCGTCCGTCCGATTCATCTGTGGCACACAATCGGTCCACAAGCAACTGGAGAGTAAGATCAGCGAGTTTCTGGGGACTGAGGATACCATTCTCTACACGTCCTGTTTCGATGCCAACGGCGGGCTCTTCGAAACACTACTGGGACCTGAAGACGCGGTGATCTCAGACGAGCTGAATCATGCGAGCATTATCGATGGCATCCGGCTCTGCAAAGCTCAGCGTCTGCGTTATCAGAACAGCGACATGGCCGACCTCGAAGCCAGACTTCGAGAATCCCGCACGGCTCGATTTCGACTGATCGCCACCGACGGCGTCTTCTCGATGGACGGGTACATTGCGAACCTGCCAGCCATCTGTGAACTGGCCGACAAGTACAATGCGCTGGTCATGGTCGACGATTCGCACGCCGTCGGTTTCATGGGTCCGCGCGGCCGCGGCACGCACGAATTCCACCAGGTGATGGATCGCGTCGACATCATCACCGGCACGCTTGGCAAAGCGCTCGGCGGCGCCAGTGGCGGTTACACCAGCGGGCGACGTGAAATCATCGACGTGCTGCGCCAGCGATCACGCCCGTATCTGTTCTCCAATTCACTAGCGCCTCCCATCGCGGCCGCTTCCATCCGGGCCCTCGACCTGCTGCTAGCCTCCACGGAACTGCGCGACAAGCTGGAACAGAACACGCGGTTCTTTCGCCAGGCGATTGCCAAAGTCGGTTACGACGTCTTG
The DNA here is from genome assembly GCA_041752115.1 of Pirellulaceae bacterium. Classification (GTDB taxonomy): domain Bacteria; phylum Planctomycetota; class Planctomycetia; order Pirellulales; family Pirellulaceae; genus JAJRVM01. The sequence continues at coordinate 13,260 of JBGSHS010000301.1, forward strand.
CCCGGCGAACACCCGATCGTACCGATCATGCTCTACGACGCGGCCTTGGCCAGTCGCACGGCCGATGCAATGCTGACCAAGGGAGTCTACGTCATCGGCTTCTCCTACCCGGTCGTACCCCAAGGGAGAGCGCGCATCCGCACCCAGATCTCCGCCGCGCACTCGCTCGACGACCTGGCAATGGCCGTCGAGAAATTCGCTCAAGTGCGGCAAGCGCTGTCGTGAGATGGCCGGTCGAAACGCCCCTGCCACGCGTCACTGCTGCGCGGCAGACGAAACGCCAGGCGATTTGCAGAACCGGTCCAGCCAGTCAAAGAACACGCGGTGCCAGAGCACGCCGTTCTGCGGTCCCAGCACCCAATGTCCCTCTTCGGGAAAATACAGGAATCGTGAAGGGACGCCATTGAGCTGCGCGGCCGTAAACGCCTCCATGCCCTGCGTCACCGGCACGCGAAAGTCCTTCTCGCCGTGAATCACCAACAGCGGCGTTCGCCAGTTCTTCACGAACCGATGCGGTGAGAACTGGTCGTACAGCTGCTGAGTCTCCGCATCCTGCCAGTAGGGCCCCCCCAAGTCCCAGTTGGGAAACCAGAGCTCTTCGGTCGATCCAAACATGGCCTCCAGATTAAATACTCCGCAGTGCGCCACCATGCAGCAGAACCGGTCGCGGTGGTTTCCCATCAGCCAGTACACGTTGTAGCCGCCATAACTCGCTCCCACCGCAGCCATATGCTGTGTGTCCGCCCATGGCTCAACCATCATCGCGTCGGTGGCGGAGAGCACGTCCTGCATCGCCTGGCCACCCCAGTCCCCGCTGATCTGATCGTTCCACTCTTGACCGAATCCGGGCAAACCTCGCCGGTTGGGAGCCATGATGACGTAACCTTCAGCGGCCATCAGGTGGAAGTTCCAGCGATAGGAGAACCATTGGCCGATCTGCCCTTGCGGTCCTCCCTGACAGTAGGTGATCACCGGCCACTTCTTCTGCGGATCAAAATCAGGAGGATAGATCACCCAGCAGTGGATCATCTTGCCATCACTGGCCTGCACCCATCGCTCGGTAACCTGCGGCTTCTCCAACGCATCGATCCGAGCGTCGTTGATACGGGTGAGCCGTTGCTCGGCACGGTCGGGCATCGTCACCAGAGAGAGCTCCTTGGGACGAATCATACTCTGAGAACTGACCAGCAACTGATGGCCACTCGGCAATACGCTGACCAACTCCCAGTTGAACGCTTCATGCGTGATCTGCGTCGGCAATTGCTCCTCCAGCCCCAAGCGAAACAGGTGATCGCATCCGCGAAATTCCGACATGAACACGACGCCCAGGGAATCGGGCAGCCAGCTGACGCCGTGTGTCGTCTGGTCAAGTCCTGCAGTCAGATCGCGCACCGTCCGCTGTGCTCGATCAAACAGCAGGATGCGGTTCTTGTCGGCTTCAAAACCTGGTTGCCGCATCGAATGAAAGGCAATCCAGAGTCCATCGGGGGAATAGACCGGATTCGTATCATATCCGTCCATGCCCGGCGTAATGCACTCGGTGGGAGTCTGGCCATCGATCTTCACGAGGTAAATGTCGCTGTCAGTCGATTCGGCCGGGTCATTTACCACTTTCGCCGTGTAGGCCAGCTCGTCTCCCTGCGGTGACCAGTTGAATTGCTCTGCGCCACCCATGGGAACCAGAGGACAGTTGGCCCGGATCCCTCGCATTAGATCGCGAGGCTCCTCGGCTAACCCCTCGGACGTCAAGCGGGCCACATGGAGATGACTGAACGAGTAATCGCTCCACGCGTTCCAGTGCCGGTACATCAGGCTGTCGATGATCCGCGCATCGGCCTTGGGCAGGTCGGGGTAACACTCCGCGACGGTCCGGTCCATCTTCACAGCCGTCGTGAACGCCAGGTGCCTGGCATCGGGCGACGCCTTCCACTGGTCGACTCCCGTCTCCACTTGCGTCACTTGCCTGGGAACCGCACCAGCCAGATCAATCGACCACACTTGAGGCTTGGCGCTCTCGAACTGCTCACCAGCCGGCAATCCGATGTAATACAGTTTCTCTCCATCGGGCAGAGCGACGAACTGAAGTCCGTCGGCCACCTTCAGATCCCTGGCCACGACCCAGTCCCGACTATTGGGCAGATCGAACAGATGAATCTCCGACCGGCCGGAGTTCTCCTGCAGATCGAAGTTCCGAACCACGTACGCGACAAGCGTCCCCTGGGCATTGACGGTCGTACTCCCCAATCGTCCCAGCTCCCACAAACGCTCGGGCGTCATCCGCTCGCCACCCCAAGCCGGCAGGAAAGAAACAAGACTGATAATCGAACTGGCCAGCAGGATACGAATCATCGTTATCTCCACGAAAAGGCTGCTTCAGTGATCCCCGTCAATTGTAAGTCAAGGGTTGTGACGTAGTTTTGCTGTGAGCCCGCCGATACGGCGGTTCGTGCCTCGAGCAGATCAGCGTCCATGGTCTCACCCGCATAGCTTTCTTGCTGAGTCCATCCGGTCATGAACGTTACCCGCCCCTTCGTCAGCGAGTCACTCGACGGTGGACCGAGTCACCACGGTAAATCGCCACCTCCACCACTATTGATTCCCCGACGCCCCTGGGCAAGCGATAGTCCGGAGTCTCCCCCGTCCCGCCCGCCGGGAAGGCAAGCTCGCACGGCCTCTGGCGCCCGACCGCTGATGCTGGCCGCAGCTTTCCTCGTGCTGGCTGACGTACACGCTGGCGGCCTCGCTTCCGTTCAGGGCGCCGATCGGGTAACAGTCCGATTGGCACTTGACGGAGCCTGGCTGGAAGGAACACCGGTCGCCTGGAACGCTCAGCAGGTCCTCTTTCTGGCTCGTAACGGATTCCTGTTCGAATTCGCCCCCGATCAGGTGGGCGAATTTCAGGAGCCGGCCAGCGGCTTCCGCCCCTGGTCGCAAAGCGAAATGCGCGGACAGTTGCAGAAGGAATTCGGACGACGGTTCGACGTCTCCGGCACTGGCAACTACCTCGTGGTCCATCCGTCCGGCGAACGCGATCGATGGGCCAGCCGATTCGAAGAACTCTTCCGATCATTCGTGCACTATTTCAGCGTGCGCGGCATGCAACCCGCCCCGCCCGAGTTTCCGCTGGTCGCCATCGTCTTCCATTCCCAACAGGAATTCGCTCAGTATGTCGAACAGACAGGTGGCAGCGCTCCGCCAGGAATTCTCGGCTTCTACTCTCCCCGCACCAATCGCGTCATTCTCTACGATATGACCAGTGGTGAAGGGGACGACGCCAACTGGTACGTGAACGCCGAGACCATCATCCACGAAGCAACGCATCAGATGGCCTTCAACACCCACATTCACAATCGCTGTGCCGTGCCGCCGCGTTGGGCCGGCGAAGGCCTGGCCATGCTGTTCGAAGCACCCGGAGTCTGGGACGCTCGCCACCATCCGAATGCTCAGGATCGCATCAACGTCGCAAGATTGGAGATGTTCCGCAGATACCTGGAAGCCGGACGCCACGAAGGACAACTGGGCCAGTTCGTGAGCCAGTCGGAGCGGGTATTCGCCGCGGCTCCCTCGGTGGCATACGCCGAATCGTGGGCCCTGTCCTTCTTCCTATCCGAGAAGGAACCGAGCCGTTACATGAAATACCTGGCCCGAACCGCACAACGGGAACCGCTTACGGAGTACAGTCCGGCCGAGCAACTCAGGGAATTCACCGACGTGTTCGGAACAGACCTGAAAATGCTGGAAGCACGCTTCCTCCGCTTCATCCGGCAACTCCCCTGACCGCGGCCCGCAACTGCCCCTCCCAATCAGTTGTACCGGTCCTAGGAAAAACAAGGTTGCCGCTTCTCAGAAATCACCACATTCGACTCGCTGCTTCATTGCGGCCCGCTGGTCGCCAATTACTCTGAGAAAATCAGGCTCGGACTGGTCTTCTTCTCCATCGCCGCCACACCCGGGCAGGTCCCTCGGTGGCAGGCACAGACACAGGTGACTTCCATGAACTACGACAACTTGAGCTTCAATACCCGCAAGTCGCTCTGTAATCATCTGGGTGATCTGGCGGGCGCAGAACTGGCCGAGTTTCTCCAGCACCTGAAAGACCGACTGGAACGGGTCGAGCGCAATAAAGTCGAAATCACACGCATCGTCCCCGACTCATGCGCCGCCTCACTGAGCATCAGCCACGACTTGGCCTGATGCGACGAACGAAGGGGATGCGTTGAGCGATGGCCAGACCCGAAACGCCAGCCGGCTCTCGCACCCCTGGCGAATCAGGTAAACCAGGAAGCTTCCCCCCCCCAACGCCAGACGGCTTTCTCGCGTTGACGCCCAAGGGAACAGACGACATAATCCGCCGATTTAATATCCCCGGTATTGTGTCGCAGGATCACTTGGTCGGCCGAGCGGAATGCACCAGAACGTGAAAGCCCAAACGGTGCGGGGACGACTGCTGTTGGCGGTCCTGCTCGCCCTTGCGCTCCGCGCAGGGGCGGCACGCGCTGAGGATCAAGCTCCCACCCTGCCCACACCTGCCGATCGCTCGATCCAGAATGCGACCGATGACGAAGCTTGGCAATATCCGACCCAGCCAGATTCGGACTGGGTGACTCCCGCGCCGGCGCTCGAATCAGACGAGGGTCCGACGGTCCGCCAACCGCGTTGGCATCGCCCCTTCCGCCACATGGGTATTGGCCAGCCGCTGGAAGGAACCAGCTGGCTGAATCGACCGTGGTACGCGGAGATTTTTGCCGGCTCCTGGTTCGGTGATACGCTGGTTCCGGGACATGTCGAGGCCGACACCGGTTTTTTCAGCGGGCTCGTACTGGGAAACGACCTAAGTCACTATTGGGGTTGCGAACTGCGACTGAGTCTGGCGTATATCGATGTTCGACTGGAACAGGAGGTCTATTCCAGCGGCGAAGCACGCACCTTTGTCGGCGACATCAATGTGCTCTATTACCCGTGGGGAGACGCGAAATGGCGGCCTTACGGTTCCCTCGGACTGGGTATCGCCGGCTATCACTTCGTCGACCTCCAGAACCGCCAGGTGGATCATACGGGGGCCTCGTTCCCGATTGGCTTGGGAGTCAAATACCTGCTGCGCAACTGGCTGGCCATCCGCATTGACCTGAAAGACACGATTATCTTTGGTGGCAACGACATCGGTACGACAGGAAACTGGTCCCTCACCGGCGGTCTTGAGGTTCACTGGGGAGGAGAGACCTCGGCCCGTTATTTCCCCTGGTGAACGCTCGGCGCGCGGTCGACCACCTTCGATCCGGGTTGGATAGGCCGGATCGTGGAGTGGGCCGGTGACGCACGCAAGTGCTTGCTACACGACCACTCCCGCCCGTGTTGCCAGTCGCTCGATCGTGGATGGGGCCGGTCACGCACGAAAGTGCGCGCTACTGGGTGCCACGACCAAGCGAGCTAGGCGATTCAGGTCGATGGCGCTATAATACCGGCAGTCCTGTGAAAACAACGGTCGCGCCGGCAAGGAGGTCGTCGCCATGCTGCTAACCCCTCGTTTTTCCATCCTCTTTGGCTGTGGACTGTCGCTGCTGGTGGTCTGCCTGGACCGTGACGACATCCCCAACGTGTGGTCCGCTGCGAGCGTGAGCGACACGATCCCAACGAGCCCAGACGGTGGCAGTCAGTTCCCGGACTCGGCGGCTGACGATGGTGCGACCAGTCAAGCGACTGCTTCCCCCGCTGACGACAGCATGCTCTGGCAGATCTTAGAAGTCCGCCAGAAGCAAGGCGATTTGCTTCATGGAACCATGTTCGGAGACATGCCGCCGGCCCAAGCCAACCAGTTGTTTCTCGAAGCTCTCAAGCATGTTGCTGCGATACACGAAGCCCCCCCTGCGACCATCATCGGACACCCCAACTCCGCTCGGACGGACGCCTGCGAAGTGGCCTACGCGCGACGGATTCAACAGGAGCACTTCCCGGAGGGGACAATTGCCCAGGCACCGGTGCCTTTGGATTCCGACGACGATCTGGTTCGGTCGCTGCGACAGGCCAGCCGGCAGCTCAGCGCCAAAGCGGACGAGTTGGAAGATCGGGAGGATTACGAGCAAGGGGATCGCCTGAGGCAACTAGCGGACGAACTGCGTCAACAGGCGCGTTTCTGGTCAGCCGGAGCGGCGACTCAGACCTTCAGTGATCCTGGCAGCAGGGCCCCTCTGCCGCCCTGTCCGCAACAGACCCGGTAATCCTGCACTGGCTCCCGCGCACCACCGCTTTGCCGCCAATCGATGGTTGCTGTCCACCCGATGGATGGAGACTGCGCCGCCGCGAAAGCGGAGCGGCGGCGCCACGTCACGAAGAGCAGGTCTGGATCAGCCGGCAGAATCTGCCTTTTCGCCCCAACTTCTTTGCCCTGCAGCCTTACCGAACGATTGACAAGCATCGCGCTGCTAGGCCATGATGGACACAAAGGGCGCTGACTCTACCGGCCTGCCCAACCTAGGCGGAGATCCTTGCGGCCTCGTCTTCTGCCGCCCGGCTGGAACACGCGTGGCTGTCTGCGCACGGATAGCCGACGTTCACCGGTAGCCGTCACCGGCTGGGAATGACAGTATTATCTCCGCCTGAGCAGGCGCGATCCGGTGCCACTTGGCGCTCACTGCCGGCGGCTGACCGATGAGTTCGCCCTCCTACTGACTCCAGGCCCCATTTTCTGAGCATACAATTCATGGCAAATCCAAAGTCTGCAGGCGGACGATCCGGTGAACCACGCAAAGATTTTGGCGAGATTCTGATTCGGCGCAAGATCATCAGCCGAGATCAGCTCAACGAAGCTGAGCAGATGTCACGCGAACAGGATGCCAATGTCGCAGATTGCCTGGTGCGACTCGGCTATGCCACCGGCGACGAAGTGACTCGTGCATTGGCCGAATTCCACGGGATGGAGTTCATCGACCTGGGCGAAGTGAAGATCCCCGAAGAGGTGATCGAACTGGTCCCCGAATCGGTGGCCCGCGAAAATGCCGCGCTGCCACTTTCACTGGAAGACGATTCGCTCAAAGTCGCCGTCAGTGATCCTTATGATATTGAGACGATCGAGAAACTCCGGTTCATTCTCAATCGCACGGTGGAAACCGCACTAGCCCCCCGTGAGAGCATACTCGAGGCAATCAACCGGTATTACGGCCAAGTGGAAGGCGAAAGCGCCGACTCGATGCTCCAGGAATTCACCGACACGGCCATCGACTTCACCGAAACGGAAGATTCGGAGGTCTCCTCTTCGGAGATCGTGGACGAAAACAGCGCACCGGTGGTTCGCCTGGTCCAGTTGATGATCCAGGAAGCGGTCCAGTTACGGGCTTCGGACATCCACATTGAGCCGTTTGAGGATCGGATCCGCATACGCTACCGAATTGATGGCATCTTGATCGAACGCGACAGCCCGCCACGACGCCTGTTGGGGGCCGTTCTTTCCCGCGTAAAGATCCTCTCCAAACTGGACATCGCCGAGCGTCGACGCCCCCAGGACGGCCGTATCAAGGTAACCGTCGGGGAGAAAGAACTCGACTTGCGAGTGAGCGTGATCCCGACCAACCATGGTCAATCGGTGGTCATGCGTCTGCTGGACAAGGACAGCATTAAGGTGGGGGTCAGGCAGCTTGGACTAGGGGAAACGGACTTCCAGAAGTTCAATTCGCTCATGCGCCGTCCGAGCGGGATTATCTTGGTGACCGGCCCGACCGGGTCCGGCAAGACGACGACCCTTTATGCCGCGCTCAACGCGCTGAACCGTCCAGACCGCAAGATCATCACCGCCGAGGACCCGGTGGAGTACTACTTGGCGGGGATCAATCAGGTGGAGGTTCGGCACAGCATCGGGCTCGACTTCGCCCGCATCATTCGCTCCATGTTGCGGCAGGCCCCGAACGTGATCCTCGTGGGAGAAATGCGAGACAGCGAGACAGCATCGATGGGAATCCAGGCCTCACTAACTGGACACTTGGTTTTCAGCACACTCCACACGAACGATGCGCCTAGTGCTGTAACACGCATGGTAGACATGGGAGTTCCTGGATATCTGGTGGCGAGCAGCGTGATTGCCGTGTTGGCACAGCGTTTGGTGCGGGTGATCTGCAATCGATGCAAGCATTCGTATAGCCCGCCCGAGAGCGTGCTGGCCGACGCCGGGATCACCCCCGATATGGCGAAGGTTGCCACGTTCATGCGCGGCAAGGGCTGTTCGTACTGCCAGAAGAAAGGCTATCGAGGCCGGATGGCGATCTTCGAAATCATGATGATCACTTCCAAGATCCGCGAATTGATCTTCGCCGGAGCTACCTCGACCGAAATCCGCAAAGCTGCGATTTCACAAGGCATGTCAACTCTTTACGTCGATGGCATCCGCAAGGCGATGCAGGGTGTCACGACGCTCGAGGAGGTCTACCGGGTCGCTAAGAAGACGGAGCAGGATCTGGTGACGCTCGAGTAGGCCTGGATCGGAGGGGGAGGCTGGTGAAAGCAAGTAAGGGGCACGGGAGACGAGGCAGAGAGCGCGGCGACGAGGGTCAGGCGAAGAGAAGGAGAGGATGGTAGAGAGGGAGGGGGCAAGAGAGACGTGTGCGGGACGACGCGGGGCGGGGGAAGCGGAAGACAAATCAAAAAGGTTGGTTACGCTCGATGAAGGAATGAACGCGGTCCACAGAAACCGCTCCATTTGCGCTGGTCGTTTGAGTTCTGCGGCAGGTGGACGAATAATCGACCGACTGGCACCGGGCCCCGTCCCGCCGTCGCTCGTGCATCGGTGACATTCCTCCATCGTTCTCAAGTCATTTATCTCGTTCACCGACGGACACGATACCACCTGCATGGTGGGCTTAGCGGAAGCGTCAGGGGACCAGCGGCCGTGCGCCGGTTCGCTGGCGACCACATTGGGCTTAGGGACCAGACACATATCTGGCCAGACACCTATCTGGCCAGCCACATATCTGGAACGGATCGATCGATTCGGTTCCACGAACAATCTCATGGTGCAAAACCGCCAATGGCACAGCAAATTCTGATTGATAAACTCCTGATGGCCTGCGTGAAGCAAGGCGCCAGCGACATTCATATTACGGTCGGGCAGCCCCCCGTATTCAGGCTCCACGGACGCCTCCGCAGGCTGGAAACCAAAATCTTGGACTCGGAGGATACGGTCGCTCTGATGAAGAGCATTTCGCCCGAACGTTGTCAACGGGAACTGCAGGAGGCGGGCACATCGGACTTCGGGTTCGCCTTTGGCGACAAGGCTCGGTTCCGCGTCTCGATTTTCAAGCAGCGGGGCGATGTCGCAATGGTGTTGCGGCAGATCCCCAACGATATGTTGAAGCCGGAGCAGTTGGGTTTGGGGGAGGTGATCACCAAGCTCTGCTTGCGTCCGCGCGGGCTGTTCCTGGTCACCGGGCCGACCGGATCGGGCAAGAGCACGACCTTGGCCAGTCTGGTGAACTTCATCAACGAGAACGTCGACCACCACATCATCACGATTGAGGACCCGATTGAGTTCTACCATTATCACAAGAAATCGACGGTGAATCAGCGTGAAATCGGCGTGGATGTGCCGAGTTTCGCCGAGGCGATACGGCGCGCTCTGCGGCAGGACCCGGATGTGATCCTGGTGGGTGAAATGCGTGACCTGGAGACGATCGAAGCGGCGATCACGGCGGCCGAAACAGGTCACATCGTGTTTGCCACGCTGCACACGAACAGTGCCCAAGGAACCGTCAACCGCATCATTGACGCGTTTCCAGGCAACCTGCAGGATCAGATTCGCACCCAGCTCTCGACCGCGTTGATCGGCGTACTGGCTCAAACGCTGCTGCCGCGCGTCGGCGGCGGTCGCGTGGCCGCTTTCGAAACACTCGTGGTCACCCCCGGTATCGCCAACCTGATTCGCGAAAACAAGACATTCCGTATCAACTCCGCCATACAGACGGGAGCCAAGTACGGCATGCAACTGATGGACGATGCGCTGTTCGACCTGTGGCGCAACGAGCGGGTCACGGTTGAAGATGCGCTGGCACGTGCCCACCGAGCGGACGACTTGGCACAGCGCATCGTCAATTACAAACGCGGCTTGATGCTGGACGAAGACCAGGAGGGCAACGAGCAGTCGGCGGAGTGATGCCGACATCACGCACCGGGTCGAAAAGGCAACCGGGTCGAAAAAGCAACCGGGAGAAAGCAACCGTGTACCCCAGCGCAGCGGGAGGGCCCGCGCGCCCTGAACGTGTGCCCTGACGTTGGGCAAAGTCACAAGAGTTGTTGAGGACTACATATGGCCATCCGTCGCATTGGGCAGATCTTCGTCGACATGGGTTTTATCGACGATGATCAGCTCGAAATGCTGCTGGAAGAACAGCAGCAGCAACCCGGTGAAAAGCTCGGCAAGATCGCCGAAGAGATGGGGTTGATCACAGACGATCAGCTGGTTCAGGCGTTGGCTGAGCAGATGAACCTGCAGGTGATCAACCTGTCGGAAACGAATGTGGCGCCCGAGGTGCTCGAGAAGATCAGCCAGACCATGGCATTGCTCTATCGTGTGATCCCCGTGCAGTTCGAAGACAACACGTTGACGATTGCGACGTCCGAGCCGCAGAACCTGGCCGTGGCGGACGAGCTGCGCACGTTCCTTGGTTACACGATCCGCCTGGTCGTGACCACGGACCGGGAAATCAAACAGGGTCTGGACCGCTACTATGATGCGGCCGGCGAGAGCGTCGAGAGCATCATCAGCGAACTGGAGAATGACCAGGAGCTGCTCAGACAGGCCGAGGCGCTGGTCGGGGATGGCCCGATCGATCTGACGGGCGCTGAGGCGTTGGCCGACAGCGCGCCGGTCCGCAAGCTGCTGAACATGGTGCTATTGCTGGCCATCAAAGACCATGCCAGTGACGTGCATTTCGAGCCGTTTGAGGACGAGTTCCGCATTCGCATCAAGGCGGACGGGGTGCTCTACGAAATGGTTCCGCCGCCGCGGCACCTCGCCTTCGCCATTACGACCCGCATCAAGGTCATGGCGAACCTGGACATCGCGGAGCGGCGGTTGCCGCAGGACGGTCGGATCGAGCTGTCGGTCGGCGGACACCCGGTCGACTTGCGGGTGAGCGTGCTGCCGACTCTGTTTGGCGAGAGCGTCGTGTTGCGAATCCTCGACCGCAGCGTGGTGTCTCTGGACCTGAACAAAGTGGGTATGGACCCACCCACCATCGCCGCGTTTCGTGAAGTGATTGGCAAGCCGAACGGGATTATCCTGGTGACCGGCCCGACCGGATCGGGAAAGACGACCACCTTGTACTCGGCGCTCAACGAACTCAACTCGATCGAAGACAAACTGATCACGACCGAAGATCCGGTCGAGTACGACATGGAAGGCATCGTGCAGATTCCGATCGATGCGGAGATCGGGAACACCTTCGCGCATTGCCTGCGGAGTATTCTGCGTCAGGATCCCGACAAGATCCTGGTGGGTGAGATTCGAGACCTGGAAACGGCAGAGATTGCCGTGCAGGCGTCGCTGACCGGCCACACCGTGTTCAGTACGCTGCACACCAACGATGCCCCCAGCACCATCACGCGACTCAAGGACATGGGAGTCCCCACCTTCTTGATCACCGCGACGGTGGAAGCGATCCTGGCTCAGCGACTGGTCCGCCGCATCTGCACGCAGTGCCGCGAGGAAACCACTCCCACCCCCGAAATGCTGGCCATGCTGGACCTGACTCCCGAACAGGGGCGGACGATGAAGTTCTATCGCGGCATGGGCTGCGACGTGTGCAACAACACCGGATACAAAGGACGCGTCGGTCTGTTCGAGCTGATGATCATTACCGACCGTCTGCGCGACATGATCATGAAGAATGCGTCGGTCGACGAAATGCGCAACGAATCGCGGCGCATCGGGATGGTCTCCTTGCGTGACGCGGGCATGCAGTTCGTCAACCAGGGTGTGACCACGGCCGAAGAGGTACTGCGAGAGACGATTATCGACGCTTGATCGGTACGGATCGCTCGGAGGGGCGACGCGCCGCAGGCCGAACAGGCGGATGGGATACCGCGGGTCGGAATCCGCGGATGGGAATTGATGGGTTCGGAAGAGGAAAGTCGGTCGGCGCAGGCCGGCACTTCCTGATTCATCCTGGCTCGAGGCCAAGGGGGCGACCGTCAGGTCGCCGGCCTGCCGCAGCGGGCCTGTCGTGTGCTGACACATGACGATGGTCATTTTTTTTGGGGCTGATTCAACGGGTAGCGGGCGATAACTCGAACCATCACTTCAGGTCCAGGAATGTCTCCTCCGAGGTGACAGCGGGACTCGCGACAACAAAGGACTTCGACGATGCCGACGTATCAATTCGAAGCAATGGATGCCACCGGCCAGGAAATCAAGGACGTGATTGAAGCCGCGTCCGAGGATGAAGCGCAAACCACCATACGTCAGATGGGGTACTTCGTCACGAAGATCTCCGTCAAGAAAGGGGCGGCGGCGGCCGGCGAAGGGGCCGCTCGCAAGAAGCGATCCTTTGCCCTGGGCAGCGTCAAGGGAAAGCACCTGACCGCCTTCACGCGGCAGCTGTCCATTCTGCAGGATGCCGGTCTGCCGATCCTCCGCAGCCTCCGCATTCTGGAAGGGCAAGCTCGAGCCGGCCGACTCAAAAACTCCTTGATGGATGTGTGCGACGAGATCGAGGCAGGAGCCACGCTCTCGGAAGCCATGTCGAAGTCCCCCAAGACGTTCAATCGACTCTACGTGAACATGATCAAAGCGGGCGAGGCGGGCGGTGCCCTGGAAGTGATTCTGCAGCGTCTGGCCGAGTTCCTCGAACGGGCTGAATCGCTCAAACGCAAAGTCAAAGGCGCCATGATTTACCCGATCGTCGTGGTCCTGGTGGCCGTCGGTATCTTGACCTTCATCATGATCAAGATCGTGCCGACGTTCGAAGACATGTTTAACGAATTCGGGCTGAAACTGCCCGTCGCCACGCAGTTGTTGATGGCCATGTCGAAAAACGTCGTGACGTACTGGTACTTGATACCGTCGATTCCCATTGGGCTCTGGTTGTTCGTCAAACTGGTACGCAAGTTCCGGCATGGACGCATGGGTTGGGACATGTTTCTCGTGAAGATCCCTGTCTTCGGACCGCTGATCGAAAAGAACGTGCTGGCGCGCACCACGCGGACGCTCGGGACCTTGGTGGCCAGCGGTGTGCCGATCCTGGAAGGATTGAATATCACGCGTGAAACGGCCGGCAACTCCTTGTTCGAACGCATGTACGGCAAGGTCACCGATGCCATTCGGGAAGGAGAAACGATTGCCAAGCCGATGAAGGAGAACTCCAAGCCGGGCTTCCACCCGGTTGCCATGTTCTTCTGGTGCGCACTGGTCGGTGGCCCGATGGTTCCCTTCTGCTTCCTCCCCGACATGATGCAGATCGGCCTGATGATGGTGGGAGGCGGTGCCGCGATGGGAGGCCTGTGGTACTTCATGAAGATGAATAACCGGTTCGTCGACGACCTGGTCGTGAACATGGTCGACGTCGGCGAGGAAACGGGCGAACTCGATACGATGCTCTACAAGGTGGCCGACACGTACGACGAAGAAGTCCGGACGATGACCGACGGTCTGATGTCCTTGCTCGAACCGTTGTTGATCTGCTTCCTCGGTTTCGCGGTCGGCTTCATCGTCGTGTCGCTGTTCCTGCCGCTGGTCGACCTGATTTCGAAACTGTCGTGATTCACCTGCCTGCCGAGGACGCCGCCGCGGTGGCCGTGGGCCGGGCGTGCCGCGTCCTCTGGGAGAGAACGTAAACCGGAGGGATGAAAAGATGAAAACCAGAGGATCGTTACGACCAGCCGGCTTCACCCTGGTGGAGATGCTGGTTGTCATTGTCATCATCGGAATCCTGGCCGGTCTCCTGCTGGCCGCCATAGGCCCGGTGCGGGAGCGGGCACTGGTCGGCCAGATGGCGATGGACCTCAACGGCATCTCCCAGGCGATGGAAGCCTACAAGATCGAGCACAAGGACTACCCGCCCGATTGCACCGATCCGAGTCTGGTCAAGCGTCACATCTTGATGGCTTGGCCGAAGATCGACAACAGCGAACTCTCACAGGCGCTGCTCCAGCTCCTGAATGCCGATCCAGCCGAAGCGCTCGTCTTCTGGCTGGGTGGTTTCAGCAGCAATCCCAAGTTTCCTTTCACCGGGCCCGGCGGTCCGTTCCTGCTCGATTCCTCCACCAATACGTGGTATGCCAATCCGGAACGCACAAGGGGAGTGATGGA
>JBGSHS010000302.1:0-25019 GCA_041752115.1 Pirellulaceae bacterium
GCGGCCAACGCATTGGCGTCAGCGGCCGTCCCGCTGCCGGGACCCGACGGATGGCTGTACGGCACTGGCATGACGGCGTGAGGCAACGGGACCAGTCCATTGGAATCGCTGGCCGTATGGTCGGGCGACGCCTCAGCAGGAATGGCCCCAGCGTGAATGGTCCCAGCGACTTGGGATCGTGAGGCGACCGAGGCGGCCGGGAAATCGTTGGGGCTTCCTTGACGGACCCACGACAGCCAGCCGACCTGCAGATCCGACAGACTGCGAATGCCATAGTGTTTCTGTGTCGCGGCGGTCCAGTTGTTGGCGCGAAGTCCGTCCGCCAGGTAGTCCACGAACTTTCTCTTTCCGCCCTGAGCAATCAGATAGCGTGCCAGCGAATAGCCCTGCGAATAGAGCGGCAGGATATCTTCAGGATACTCCCGCATGGCAAACATGTGATTGAAGGCAATGCCGCGGTTGGTCGTCAGAAACTGAACCAGCAACTTGTCCTGTTTCGAGCGTTCACTCACATGCTCGACGCTGGTGGCTGCTCCTTCGTCAGCCCATCGCGGCAAGGGGCAGCCAAGATGCGTGGCCAGCACCATGTGCGTGATTTCGTGTGGCAGGACGCTGTCGAGCACTCGTGCTGGACTCCCCTGGATCTCCATTCCCCAGTTGCGAGGCTGACCGTTGATGAACGTGAAGCGCGTTGCGCCACCGGCTCCCAGATTCGGTCCCACGCTCACGTTGATCGGGCAGATGTCCGGCCATTCGGGAAGCGGCTGGCCCAGCCACTCCATCGCCAAGCTCTCGCGAAAGTGTTCGGCCGCTTCACAGGCCTGCCGCGCAAACTGTGGCGTCGGCGCTGTGATCACGAAATGTTGCGAGCGGCAGCTGTTGCCCGATGTCATGATCGGGCCGGCACTCGAACTGTAACTGGCTCCCAACGAACAGGCGATGGCCGCCAGGATCGCTACGCGCAGCGTCAGCACGCGCAGCCGATGTGAACGCAGTCCGGACAGGGAGGTTCCATGAGAATCAGCGATGTGAGAGATCATTGTCACTCCTTGACAACTGGCGTTGTCGCCGCGTCATGCGGCGGTCGTATGAAGCTGCGTCTGCGTTGCGGGGCGCAAGACGCGAGCGTACGAACCCGACGATCGTGGTGGTGGAGGCCATGGGCCCTGGTCGGGATGAGAGCCGGCAGGTTGTTCGCCGCAAGACATGCCAGAGTCATTGGCACGCCTTGTGAACTGCCTGCCTTGCCCACCATGCCGAATGGTCGGTTAGCGAAGGGGTGAGGAGTGCACCGGCCGAGCCACGCTGGTTCCCAGGCTGGGAATGGTATTCTGCTTCGTAGGCTCAGCTGACGCTGGGCCAGCACCCGATCGCGACAGTCTGCAAAGCTCGCCAAGGGTAATCCATCGGACCGGTTTGACCTAGAGCGATTTGGAGCGATTTCTGCAGCGCCGCTGCTAGCACGGCATGGGGCGGTTCGCCCCGGAGTTCTTCGGGCGAGAGCGAATCGAATGTTGCTGCCTCGTCCCATCCGATCGCCAGGCCGTACGATGCGCGACGCTAGGTGCCCAGCAACTGCTGAAGGACCGCGCGATTGCCTTCCGGGAAGGCTAGTTCAGCCAGGGTCTGTCGCGATACCCACTGATAGGGCGCCCGTGGAGCCGGTCGGTCTGCGCACGAAGTCGGGCGAGGGTGGCAGGCGTAGAAGTAGAGTTTGATCTGTCCATGTTCGTACTGGTGCAGATTCACCACCAGGCAATGAGTGGCAATGACCCGAATACCGGTTTCCTCCAGGCACTCACGCTCTGCCGCTGCGGCAGGGGATTCGTGGCCTTCCAGCTTGCCGCCCGGGAATTCCCATAATCCTCCCAGCGGCACATGTTCGGCACGGCGGCCGACCAGAAACCGGCCTTCCTGTTCGACGACCGCAATGGAAACCGAGGTGAAATCAGACATCGTTCCTCAAACGGTTGGGCGGAGTCAGGTCGCGGCCGCTCGAATCACATCCAGCAATCGGCCGGGCGAGCCCATGGCATTGTAGCCGCCGTCAATATGCAGAATCTCACCCGTGATGCCGTCCGAGTAGTCCGACAGCAAGAACGCTCCGGTCTTGCCGACTTCTTCGTGCGTGATGTTGCGGTTCAACGGCGCCATGTGGGCGTAGAGCCCCAGCATGTCGCCCACGCCAGCCGCCGAACCAGCCAAGGTCTTGAGCGGTCCGGCACTCAGTGCGTTGACTCGAATTCCGCGTGGACCAAGATCATACGCCAGATACCGCACGATGGCATCCAGTGCCGCCTTGCAGACTCCCATCACATTGTAGCCCGGCACGCACTTCTCCCCGCCAAAATACGTCATCGTGGCGATGGCCGAACGGTTACTCAGAATGTCCCTGGCCGCATTCGTGACCGCGATCAAGCTGTATGCACTGATCTCCATCGCCAGCTGGAATCCATCTCGACTGGTTTCCACCGTGGGGCGACCCAGATCCGCTCGATCCGCATAAGCGACCGAGTGCAGCAGAAAATCAATCTGGCCAAACGTCTCTGCCGTCTGCTGCATGACCGCAGCAATATTGGAGTCGTCCCGCACATCGAGCGGTACGAGGAACCGTGCCTGAGGATACTCTTCGGTGCACTTGGCCACGCGGCGACGATTCTTCTGCTTCGGGTCGTCGGGCCGATCCGGAAGGTGCGTGAATCCACATTCGCCCCCTTCCTGCATGATGTGCTGGGCGATGGCCCAAGCGATCGAACGATCGTTGGCCACCCCCAAAATGAGGCCCTTCTTGCCGTCAAATTGACCCATGCCCATCTCTCCAATGTCCACACCGTCGACTTCCGACCAGATTTCAGATCCACAGTGTGCTGGTTTCCGCGTTTCATGACAAGCCGCAGTTTCCGCCCCGGCAGGGGAAATCTGACGAATTTCCATTGCCGCGGCGGCTCTGCCAATCGGCTTCGCTAAGACGGGCGAGGTGTTCTCCGCAGGCTCAGTGCCTCGCGCCCCTGGAGCCCGCATTTGGCACGGAAAAGTCGACCGTATCTGCCTCCCGTCAGGGGTGCCGGGGTCGGGGCCTCAGCCAACCGCTCGGTCGGTTTTTCTTTTGCCGGCGGCGGAGTGCGGCAGTAGGATTGTTAGTCGATATGATAACAGTCGTTGCGGGCCATGTCGTCATAATGGCGAGTTGGTTCGGTGTGCCGGCGAAGCGAGGTGGAACATGTCGCAGGACCTGATGGGTGTCGCCCGAGGCCTGTTGCGAGCGGTCAGTGAGGGACTTGAGCCAAAGCGGCTGTTGCGTGAGATACTCGCCGAGCTGTGTCAGCAGCTGGGAGTGAGTGCGGCGGCGGTCGTTCGGTTCCATCGGGGCGAGTTTCAGCAGCGTGAGCGTCATGGCGAGCTGGGGTCGTGGCCCTACGCGCTCTTTTCCGACGCTTTGGATACGGAGCGGACGCTGGTGCGCGATCCGTGGATTGCCGCGCCCCTGCCGCGCGAAGCGGGTCCGGTTCAGTTATTGGTGCTGCGTTGTGCGACGGGACAAGCTGCGGCTCTGCAGGAGCCCGCTGCGATCCTCGCCTCCTGGATCTCGCCGGCGTTGGTCGCGACGGTGCGCGAGCAGCGTCAACGTCGGCGGATCGAGCGGCTGGAGACGATTCTCGAAATCCTGGCTCAGTGGGGTCAGACGCTTGAGACCGGTCAGTTGCTGGAGCAGATTGCGGAAGCTGCCACGCGTCTGTTAGGAGCGGAGCGAGCCAGTTTGTTTCTGTGGGATCGTGCGACGAAGACCCTGGTTGGCCGGCCGGCGTTGGGGGTCGAAGGGGATGAACTGCGGATCCCCGAGGACACGGGTATTGTGGGGCAGGTGATTCGGACGGGCGAGCCGCGACGAGTGGATCTGGATGAAGGTCAGCAGGAGATCGACCGGCGTGTGGACAAGCAACTCGGTTATCAGACGCGCACGCTGTTATGTGTGCCGCTGCGAGGTCGCGGAGGCAAGTTGTTTGGTGCTTTCGAGCTGATCAACAAGCTGTCGGGCAATTTCACGGACGATGACGAAGCGGCCTTGCTTGATCTGGCGGCTCACGCTGCGGTGGCGTTGGAGAACACGGAGAACAATCAGCAATACGAGCAGTTGCTCAAGAAACGCAACCAGATGGCGGATGAAGCGGCGTCGGGTGTGCAGTTGATCGGACTGAGTCCAGCGATTGTTGCTCTGCGCAGCACGGTTGCGCGGGTGGCGGATACGGACCTGGCGGTGTTGATTCTGGGTGAGAATGGCACGGGCAAGGAGGTGGTGGCCCGGTGCATTCATTATCTGAGTCGGCGGCGTCACGAACCGTGTGTGGCGGTCAACTGTGCGGCGCTGGCCGAAACGCTGTTGGAGAGCGAGTTGTTTGGGCACGAGAAGGGGGCGTTTACGGACGCGCGGGAGACGCGGATTGGCAAGTTCGAACTGGCGGCCGGAGGAACCTTGTTTCTGGACGAAATCGGTGACATGAGCCTGAGCGGCCAGGCGAAACTGCTTCGCGTGCTGGAAGAGAAGCTGGTCGTGCGTGTCGGTGGATCGGTGCCGATCCACACCGATGCGCGGGTCGTGGCCGCGACTAACCAGGACCTGGCCGACCTGGTGCGTCAGAAACGATTTCGTCAGGACCTCTATTTCCGGCTGCATGTCGTGACGCTCAAGTTGCCTCCACTGCGCGATCGAGGGGATGATATTCTGCTGTTGGCGGAGCAGTTTCTGGAGGGGTTCTGTCGTCAGGCGCGACGCAAGCCGCCGCGACTGACAGCTGCTGCTCGCAAGCGGCTGCTCGGCCATAATTGGCCCGGGAACGTGCGTGAGCTGAGGAACTTGATGGAGCGGATTGCGTATTTGTCGAGCGACGATAAGGTGGATGCCGACGAACTGGCATTCATTCTGTCGCCGCGTGACGACGATGCGGCCTGGCTGCCGGCCGACATGACGCTGGCCGATGCCACACGCCAGTTCCAGGTTCAGTTCATTCAGAAGCAGATCGAACGCTCGCTCGGTAACATGACGAGTGCCGCCGAGCGACTGGGTCTGCACCGTGCCAATCTCTACCGCAAGATGCGCCAGCTGGACATGGACGTCAGCTGAGCAAAGCGGTTTCGCACATTGCGCAGTGTGCGCAGACCGCTGTCCGAAGCGGTCGGCTTCTTTCGCGCTGCCGGGGCAGGACACGCCGCAGGGAGATGGTCGCGCAATAGGGAATGCGACAATGCGACAATGCGACAATGCGCAGTGGGAGCGAGACCGCTGTCCGAAGCAATCGGCTTCTCGCGCGCTGCCGGGAAAGGACACGCCGCCAGGAAATGGTTGTGCAATAGGGAATGCGACAATGCCGCAATGCGACAATGCGCAGTGGGAGCGAGACCGCTGTCCGAAGCAGTCGGCTTCTCGCGCGCTGCGGTGGGCAGGACACGCCGCGGGGAGATGGTCGCGCAATAGGGAATGCGACAATGCCGCACTGCGACAATGCGCAGTGGGAGCGAGACCGCTGTCCGAAGCAGTCGGCTTCTCGCGTGCTGCCGGGCAATTCGTCCCGCGCAGCCCCACCGATCGCCACTTCATTGCTGCATTGCTGCATTGTGGCATTCCCTATTGCCGTACCACTTCCCAGCGGCCGGTCCCTTGAGCATCGTCATTCGCTCCGCCAATTCATCCGGCGCAGCCCCACCGATCGCCACTTCATTGTGGCATTGCTGCATTGTGGCATTGCGGCATTCCCTATTGCCGTGCCACTTCCCAGCGGCCGGTCCCTTGAGCACCGCCATTCGCTCAGCCAATTCGTCCCGCACAGCCCCACCGATCGCCTCCTCATTGTGGCATTGCTGCAATGTGGCATTGTGGCATTCCCTATTGCCGTGCCACTTCCCAGCGGCCTGTCCCTTGAGCACCACCATACGCTCAGCCAATTCGTCCGGCGCAGCCTCACCGATCGCCTTCTCATTGTGGCATTGCTGCATTGCGGCATTCCCTATTGCCGTGCCACTTCCCAGCGGCCTGTCCCTTGAGCACCGCCATTCGCTCAGCCAATTCGTCCCGCACAGCCCCACCGATCGCCACTTCATTGTGGCATTGCTGCATTGTGGCATTCCCTATTGCCGTACCACTTCCCGGCGGCCTGTCCCTTGAGCACCACCATACGCTCAGCCAATTCATCCCGCACAGCCCCACCGATCGCCTCCTCATTGTGGCATTGCTGCAATGTGGCATTGTGGCATTCCCTATTGCCGTGCCACTTCCCAGCGGCCTGTCCGTTGAGCATCGCCATTCGCTCCGCCAATTCGTCCGGCGCAGCCCCACCGATCGCCTCCTCATTGTGGCATTGCTGCATTGTGGCATTGTGGCATTCCCTATTGCCGTACCACTTCCCGGCGGCCTGTCCCTTGAGCACCACCATACGCTCAGCCAATTCATCCCGCACAGCCCCACCGATCGCCTCCTCATTGTGGCATTGTGGCATTCCCTATTGCCGTGCCACTTCCCAGGAGCCTGTCCTGGCGGGAAGCGGCATGCTGCCTCGGGGCAACAGTCGGCTTTTCGCGCGCTGCCGGGAAAGGACACGCCGCGGGGAGATGGTCGCGCAATAGGGAATGCGACAATGCCGCAATGCGACAATGCGCAGTGTGAGCGAGACCGCTGTGCGAAGCAGTCGGCTTTTCGCGTGCTGCCGGAAAAGGACACGCCGCGGGGAGATGGTCGCGCAATAGGGAATGCGACAATGCCGCAATGCGACAATGCGCAGTGGGAGCGAGACCGCTGTGCGAAGCAGTCGGCTTTTCGCGCGCTGCGGTGGGCAGGACACGCTGCGGGGAGATGGTCGCGCAATAGGGAATGCGACAATGCCGCAATGCAACAATGCGCAGTGAGAGCGAGACCGCTGTCCGAAGTAGTCGGCTTCTCTCGTGCTGCCAGCCAATTCGTCCCGCGCAGCCCCACCGATCGCCACTTCATTGTGGCATTGCTGCAATGTGGCATTGTGGCATTCCCTATTGCCGTGCCACTTCCCAGCGGCCTGTCCCTTTGGCACCGTCATTCGCTCAGCCAATTTGTCCCGCACAGCCCCACCGATCGCCACTTCATTGTGGCATTGCTGCATTGTGGCATTCCCTATTGCCGTACCACTTCCCAGCGGCCTGTTTGTTCGGCACCGCGATTCGCTCAGCCAATTCGTCCCGCGCAGCCCCACCGATCGCCTCCTCATTGTGGCATTGCTGCATTGCTGCATTGTGGCAATCCCTATTGCCGTGCCACTTCCCAGCGGCCTGTCCGTTGAGCATCGCCATACGCTCCGCCAATTCGTCCGGCGCAGCCTCACCGATCGCCTCCTCATTGTGGCATTGCTGCATTGTGGCATTGTGGCATTCCCTATTGCCGTGCCACTTCCCAGCGGCCGGTCCCTTGAGCACCGCCATTCGCTCAGCCAATTCATCCCGCGCAGCCCCACCGATCGCCTTCTCATTGTGGTATTGCTGCATTTCGGCTATCTGTGTGACGTACCCGCTGCTCGGGTCGTTGGCTCACTCGTCTGCCTGGTTCTTCCGCTTCTTTCGTTTGGTTTGCGCTGAGGAGGCGGAACGTGATTTGGCGGTGGCGATTGATTTGGCTATTATTGCGATGAGTTGTTCATTTTCATCCAATAATGCCGAGAGCCGATCGGCTGAGAGAAGACTGGCGTGGACCAGGAATTGGAGCCAGCACTTTGTTTCGCGCAGTTCTTTCTCACAGATTCCCAGTTTATGCACGAAATCGTTGCGGCTTTCTGCGCCGCGTGCTTCCGCATAGCAGGAAGCTGGGGCCGTGCCACTTCGAATGAGTTGGCCGGCGACATGTGTGGCGGCTGCTGTGTGGGGAAGAGCGTCCGCGACGTTCACTACGCGTGCAGCAAACAGGATCAGACGTTCTTGCAGATCTTGGCCTTTTCGGCTCCTGTGATTGGACATGAGGTGCTCCGTTTGTGAAGTTGAAGTGTTTCAAGATCAGAATCTCTCACGTGGCTACGGGTGAAACGCCGTGATGCGGGCGCTGCCGTTGATCAGTTCGCAGCGGTATCCGTCGGGGAACGCACTGGCGAAGTCATCTTGATGTGAGACCAGGATGATGCGTTGGAGGTGCTCGCGCAGATTCTGGAGTTCTTGAATCATGACCTGGCGATTGACGCTGTCGAGGCAGCCGAACCCCTCGTCGATAATCACCGACTGGACCGGGCGGCGCGCGCTACTGGCAAACTGGCCGATGGCGAGTGCCAGGGCGACCGCAATGCGAAACTGCTGGCTGCCGCTCAGGAAAGAGATGCTCAGTGGCTGTGAGGGGCAAGTGGTCGAGCGGACCTGCAGGTCCAGGACACTGCGGCGCGAGCGGGAACGAGATGTCGTGGCAGTCGGTTCCAGGTAGAGCTGTCCGCTGGCGAGCCGGTCGAGGATCGCGTTGGCGTATTCGACGATCTCGAGTTCAGCCATTTGCAGCAGATCGTGTTGCAGCCCTTGGTCGCTCAGCAGAGACGCGAGGCGTTGCCAGAGGCGGAGTTGCCAGTGGGCTCGCCGGAGCTTCTGCTGAGCAATCAGTTCCTGATCGCGTTGAGCGATTGCCCGCTGCTGGTCAGCTTGTGCCGCGTGCAGCGCCAGTTGATGCTGGCGATGACGCTCCGTGACTTCCTGCAAAGCCTGATCAAGCTCGTGGGGATCGCGACGAGCGTGAGGGGGGATCTTCGAAATCTGGTCTGTGACCAGTGCGTGTTGCGTCTGATACTTCTCCAGCCTTCGCTGCAACGCGTCGCGGTGCGACTCGAGGGTCTGAGAATCGGCCGCAACGACTCGTCTTACTTCAGTCAACTCGGCAACCAGCGACGCGAGTTGGTCGGGGAGCAACGCGCGGCAGGAGGCAGGGAGTGCCTGGCGAGCGGCGTGGAGAGCCGCTTCCAGCCCGGCGCTTCGCCCGGTTTCGGCTGCCAGGCTGCGTTCAAGCCACGTTCGGCGGCTGAGCAGTTGCTGACACAGAGCATCGACATGGGCGAGTGCCGTTTGCAGGTCGTTGTACTGCGATTGCATGTCGGGCAGGCTCTGCCGAGCGATCTGAAGTTCTATGCCTGATGCACGCTGTGCGACGGCGAGCTGAGCAAGATCGTCATCGGCAGGGAAATCGCGGTGCGAGCGATCGCTCAATCCCGTCGACAAACCAACCTGTCGCAGTTGTTCCGACAGTCTCTGGCGATGCTGGTCGGACTGCTGGATGAGCTGTTTCTTGAGGGCATCGTCCGCCTGCAACTGCAACCGGATACGTTCGGTTTGCTGGCCCATGAGTGCAAGTTGAGCGCGTGTGGCCGATTGGCGGCGCCGTGCGGACTCGAGTGCGGTTTCTGCCTGGTGCAGCGCGCCGCGGTCCAGATCGAGTTGTTGGGCGAGCTGCTGGAGGCGGGACGTCAAGCGTGCTTCTTCCCGCAACGTGTGCGCCGGACTGACCGGTTGAAGGCAGCTGGGACAGACGGATTGGCGAGCGGCGGTGCGAAGTCGCTTCAGCTGAGCTTCGACGTGGGTCGATTCCGCTTCGAGGCGAGCGAGCTGAGCGGCGGAGTCGCCGGCAGCCATGATCGCTGATGCGATCTCGTCGTCGGTCGGCATGTGCTGAGTGCAGTGTGCTTGCTGCGACTCGACGCGTGCCAACTCCTGCTCGGCCGTGTCGATCGATTCGCGAAGTTGGGTCAGGCGCTGTTGAACCTGTCGCAGTGCAGATCCCGTCTCATGCGCCTGCTGTGCCTCCCTGGCCTGGACGGTGCACGTATTGATCTTATGGAGGAGAGCAGCACATTGTTCGCCGGTCTTGTTCAGCGAGTCAGCAAGCTGTTCCCGCTTCGTAGAGGCCTGTTGTGCAGCCGCGTCCTGTTCCTTCAGCTCGGCTCTCAGTGACCCCGCTGCCTGACGACATGCCTCCAGTTCCTGCATGTATCGCAGCAGCAGAGCCAAGTTGTCGAGGTGCGAAAGGAGTTCAATCAAGTGAGCCGGTTGAGGCGAATTGTCGTTCGTGTCCGCCAGTTGCCCGTTAACCTGTGAGAGTTCCAGTTGTTGCTCTTGCGCCGATTGGCAGAGTTGATACCATTGGCGAGCGAGCTGGAGATCGGCCGAGAGCTGTTGGATCGCGTGGAGGCTCGAATCGCACTCTTCCTGAGCGGCGCGAGTGCGTTCGTGCAAGGCGTCAAGCTGATGGGGTGTGATTTCAACCGGAGATGAAGTGCTCGACCGCAGTGCTGAGACTGCTCCTTGTGCCTCCGCCTGGTGATGCCGCGCTGATCGGCAGAGGGCTTCAATCTGGTCTAATCCGGCGATCTGGCTGAGCAGGCGATAACGCTGGGCCGGCGTAGCGAGCAGCAGGTTCTCGGCCCGTCCCTGCAGCAACAGAATGGAAGCAGTAAAGGTCTCGTAGTTCAGCGCGATGTGCGTGTCGATCCAATGCTGATATCCCTTCTCGGTATGCGTGTCGGGGATCGCTTGCCACTGTCCATCCGGCGGTGACGAGCCGATCCAGGTGGCCAGTTGGCGAGTGCTCTTGCCTTGCCGCGACAGGGTTCGGGTGGCGCGGTAGCGGTGACCATCGAGCGTGAAGTCGACTTCCAGTCGTAGTTGCTGGCAATCGTGATGGATCAGGTCGCGTGCGTTCTGCCTGCCGCCACGATGCTGGCCGAACAGAGTGAACGTGAGCGCGTCAAAGAGTGCCGACTTCCCGCTTCCGTTAGGGCCGGTCAGCATCCAGAGCGCGCAGCCCTCGAAACTGATCTCTTGCCGTTCCCGATAACAGAGCAAGCCAGACACTGAGATGCGGTCGGGGATCATGGAGTTTCCTCCATGAGCTGGCGAGCGAGGATGAGCAGGGCGTCACGATCGGGATCGTTTCCAAGCCGGCTCTCGAGATACGAGATCACCAGCTTCTCACGACTCTCGCTTTGCTGCCACGAATCAGAACGGGCGACTTCCACAGTTGATGCAACGGCTGTTACTGCTTCCTCCGGTGCTCCTCGATCGTCGTGGCGAGTCGGTTCGTTGGGTCGCGCAGTTCGTGCCGAGTGTACGTCGATCGGGTGTGACCGTGTGGCAGATACTGCTGTCCACGTGCGTTCATAGCAGCGCGGGAAGACCTGCGAGACGACGGCGAGCCACTTGCAGAGATCGTCGACGCCACGTCGATAGCGCAGGTGACATCGAGTCAAAGCGGTGGCAGCAGAGGGGAACTGGCGGCGCAGTTGGTCTGGATCGGGGAAGGGAAAGGTCAGCACAAGGTCGTAGAACTCGGTCGATTCCATGCGCAGGAAATGAGGTGCAACGGCCTGTGATGCATGGGGCAGTTCCGCTATCAAGACACCTTTGTTTTGGTCCTTTTCGGCAATACTCAGGCGGTCAATGCTCCCGGAATACCAGACGTGTGGAAGCCTCGCGACATTCCCCATTGCGTGACGGTGGCCAAGTGCGACATAGTCCCAGTCACGCCACAAGGTCAGATCGTCCAGCAGGATGTCGTCATCTGCCGGACTGTTCAGCGGTCGAAGGTCTGGGCGAGTGCCGGCATTGATGTGCGCGACTAGCACACGCGGCTGACCCGGATCGAGTTGTTGGTGAAGCGAACGCAGTTGAGCGACAAAGGCATGGCGAAGCTGCTCGTTTCGCTCATCGAACGTAGTGGAGCAACTGCCGGCCAAGTGGGGCAGGTAGCGAGCGAGCGTGGGGTAGGGGAGGCAGACGAACTGCACCGGACGACCGTCGGCTCCAGCCAGCCGGAACTGGACCGGTCGCAGCGTCAGGTAGCAGCGACCACCGGGGAGAATGTCGCCCGGGCGAGCGGCATTGGGGGCGGCGAGTTGGAAGGCGCGGCGCAGCGTTTCCCAATAGAGGTCGCTGTCGTGATTGCCCGCGATCGCCACGATCGTGCCGCCACGCAACAGGAACGAGCGAAAGGTGCGACTGAGATGGCCGACGGACGCCTGCAACGACTCCGATTTGGCCAGTTCGCTCAGCAGGTCACCCGCTATCAGCAAGACATCGACCTGATGCTGATCACAGTAGCCGGCCACCTGCTCCACCGCACGCTGCAGATCGGCCGTGCGATCGATTTGCTTGAGCCGATCGGCCAGGTGCCAATCGGCGGTGTGAAGGATCTTCATCGAGCACATTCCCTGTGGTGAATGTGCCCGCGCTAAGCGTCGCCGAATATGCACTGGTGTAACGTACCGCTCGCCAGGTGTCCAGAGCTTTTGCATCGCGTGGCACTGGCTTTGCCAGTGCGGGGTCTACCCGTGCTGGGCAACCACCCGAATCCGGTTCTCACGAATCTCGGAGCCCGTTGCGCTCCCACCCCAGGAGCTGGCAGAGGACGAGGCTTGCACTGGCACTGCCCAGCGTTCTGGCTGCTCGCCGGCCGAGGCCGAATGATCACGTGCTCTGTGTCGGCCCCATTCAGGTCGGCCCCTTTCACGTCAGGCCACTCGTGCTGGCCTTGTCTGCGGAGGTTTGGTGAGTAGGTTTAGAGGGAGGTCGAGTGAGGTTTGTCTCTTGAGCAGGCGGCAGGAACTGGTGGGCTGATTCGATTGGCGATCGAGGATGCTGTCCGATGTTGAGGCATGAGGGAAGACCGACTTCAGCGTTTCTCTTGTAGCCACGCTCGCATAGAGTAGCCACGCTCGCGTAGAGTAGCCACGCTCGCGTAGAGTAGCCACGCTCGCATAGAGTAGCCACGCTCGCGTAGAGCGTGGGAAGCCGCCGTCTGGCGACGGTATCGATAACCACGGACGTTATTCGTCCAGCGATCCAAAGGTGTGCGACATGAATCCTGTTCGATGGTTTGGTAGTGTTGTGGCGCTGATGTGCGGCCTGACTGCGGGGAATGCGTGGAGTGATTCGCCGGACTCGCTGCGCGTCTATTTCATTGGCAACAGCGTGACCGATACGATCAAGTACGAAGGGCTTGAGCAGCTGGCGGCCGGCCGCGAGAAGAAACTCTTCTGGGGGCGGCACATGATTCCCGGCGCTCCGCTGCACTGGATCTGGTCACACCCGGAGGACGGGTTCTTTCGAGAGCCGTTTGGACGTTACCCGCAGGCGCTTGCTCAGCACCCTTGGGATGTACTCTGCCTCCAACCGTTTGATCGGCAGATGGAGGGAGCGGATGGGGATGTGGCCATGGCCAAGGAGTTTGTGAAGCAGGCTTTGCCGCAGAGTCCGGACTTGCAGGTGTACGTGTATGCGCGCTGGCCCCGCAAGGACAAGGACGGGCAACTCGATTACGCTCGACAGTGGTCGCGTGAATATACGGGAGGCTGGGACAGTACGAATGAAACAAAGGATTACTTCGAACGTCTGGCCTCTGCCATCCAGAAGGAGCTGCCGGAGCTGAAGCGACCGGTGCGGATTGTGCCGGTGGGGCATGTGATGAACGAGCTGGACCGACGCATGCAGCAGAAGGAAGTGCCTGGGTTAGCGAGTATTGGAGAGGTCTATCAGGATCAGATCCACTTGAATCATGTCGGATCGTACGTGGTTGCCTGCACGTTTCACGCTACGTTGTTTGGTGAGAGCACGGTGGGGCTGTCAACGGAGCCCTACGGGCCGATCGATCCGTTGTTGGCGCGAGTGATTCAAGAGACCGTGTGGAGAGTGGTCGCTACCTGTCCCGGCAGTGGTGTGGACGTGTCGGAGACTCCGCAATACACAGCGCGAGCAGATCAAGAGGCGATGACGCCGGCCGCGCCGAAACCCACAGCATCGAAGAAAGCGGCGGGAGGATCGGAGCAGGCGGGGCAGTTGTCTCGCGATCAGCGATATCGGCAGCTCGTGGTAGGGACGTGGGAGGACGATTTTCAAGGCAAGCGGACGATGACGCTCAAAGCGGATGGGACCGGCACGATGATTGTCGAGCTGAGTGGAATGAAGGCTGCGCTGTTTGCGTCGCGGCTGGAGTTCAACATGGTCTGGTCGCTGGAGGATGGGCGGCTCAAGAAGCGGACGATCGGCGGCAAGCCGGAGGTGCGAGTCAACATGATTCTCAAGACGATGGGGGATCGTGTGGACGAGCCGATTTTGGAGCTGACTCAGAAGCGGCTGTTGTTATTGGACCAGGACGGCGAGACGCGATACGACTGGCGCCGCAAAGAGTGAACGATACAAAGCGGAGGACCAATCGGCCGAACCTGTTCGGGCTTTCGTCGGTCTTATGACCGTACGATGAACAATAACGAAATAGGGCCCGCCCGATACGTTTCGATCCGGATGTCGCTTAGTATGGATTCGTTTACCCGTTCGTCGCGTGCGATGTGGGTCAGGTGGCGGAGGCGACCTGCCGAATGGAGAGCGGGTAGTTGGCAGCGTGGGCTTGGGTGCAGAGCGACTCCTCCCCGATTTGGAGGTGACGAATCGGGAGTGGTCTTGAGTTCGGCGGCCGTTAGGAATCGGGAATTGCGGCGGCGCCTATTGCCAGTTTTGAGGCGGCTCGGCGCGTCGGGCGAGAGCGGCCGGGTATGGAATTGAGTTGAGGAGTGGAGGGCTTGTCGGCCGAAGATTAATTGGTACTCTTATGGGTCTGCTTGGGAGCCAAAGAGGGCGCGAATTTGGGTAGTTTGGCGGCTTCGCCTGCCGAACGATGCCCCAATTCTGCCGCCCGCGCGTTCCAAAGCCTTATTTAGCAACAGCTTACGCCCCCCTAGCTCAACTGGCAGAGCATCTGACTCTTAATCAGAGGGTTATTGGTTCGAGTCCAATGGGGGGCACTCACATAAAGCCCTACACCGCAATGGTTTAGGGCTTTCTTTTTTGTGATATTCTCTGCAACGTCTGGGCTCTGCAACACTTTCTGCAACACTGTGGTAGGGCAAAAAGGAAGGTGCAGAATCGCCACTTCGGTGGCTGCCGCCAGAAGGGTCTGATCGTTCTGAGAGCGGTGCCCGAGGCCCCTTCCGCAGCCCCGCAAATCCCTCGCCGTCGCACGGTGTTCATCAGGCCAGCCACGGGGCTGACACCGTTTCTTTGCCATGCACTGGCACGATACTCCGTGGATGGGGTTTGCATTCGCCCTGCTGACTGGCGGTATCTCAAACGATTCACGTGTTGCGAGAAATCCTGGGCCCGTCCGCATAGATACCTTCAGGGACGATGCAATCGTGATTTGTGAATCGACGTCGGTCCTCGGCAAACGTTGCGGCGTTGACCCAGCACGGCGAGGGAAAATCCTCTGCATGAAGTGCTACCAGGAAGCCAAGAAGCGGAAGGCTGAACTGGCTCGGCGACGGCGGCGGTGGTGAACTGCCAACGACTGTATTGTGCGTACTTCCTCGCCGGAGGTCTGTGGCCAGCATTGCCGCCTTTCGCCCCGGACGCTCCTGCCACCAGGCCTTGAGCACACCATGGAGCACGGAGGAAATCTTGTGACACCACCAGAGGAAACGGGTGGACCACAGGGAATACAAACCTCATCCTAAACTCCAGAGACCTCAATCTACTCGCCGGGAGCCGCCGATGACACGGGACTTGAAGTCATGGTTTCTTGGCGGCGGCTCCGGTACCGCGGTCGTTGGGCATCGGCAACGAGACTCGTCGTCCGGGACGCCGATACTGTTGGCACAACCAGCACGTCGTGATATACTGGCCATATGACTCGAGCATACGACGAAATCGTTGAGTTCATTGCCGCCGGAACCACACCCGATGCGGTTGCGCATTTTGAGCCCTCACAGTCAACGAAGGACTACGTCGCAGACTTGATCCACAAGGAGAAAACGTCCGCCTTGACGGCCGAAGAAACGTCTGAACTGGATCACTACATGAAGCTCGAGCATCTGATGCGGCTGGCCAAGGCTCGCGCCCGAATGCACTGCTCAAAATGACCAGCTATGTTTCCGCAGACCTACGTCGACAAGTTGAATCGCGGGCCAGACACATTTGCGAATACTGTCTGATCCACGAATCGGATACTTTCCTGGGATGTCAGGTCGACCACGTTATCGCAGAAAAGCACGGGGGCTTGACGTCCGTGGACAATCTTTGCTACGCCTGCACATTCTGCAATCGAGCAAAAGGAACTGATATCGGTTCGATCGTGCCTAACACCGGCGAATTCACGCGGTTCTACAATCCTCGCACGGATCACTGGGGCGATCACTTTTCGTTGGCGGATAATACCATCAGACCACGAACACCGATAGGTGAAGTGACTGCTGTGATTCTTGGGTTCAATCGACCAGAACGTCTCGTGGAACGCGAAGTCCTACAGACGGTTGGACGATACCCGCCACGAGATGCAATCGGACACCTGACATGACGCAGAACAAATTGTTGCAGGCGAGTTGCGGAGATGCTGGTTTGGCCGATGTCGCCGCGGTTGGCCTCCATGTTGTTTTCGTTCAGCGTCCGCTGAGCGTAGTGTTGGACCAGCATGGCGGCCGACCGGTATCGCTGGTTGGTCAACAACAGAGTCGGTTCTTCGTGCCCCAGATCCGTGCTCGCGATTTGTCAAATCGGTCCTTAGTAATCGCTGAGTGTGACTTGCTCATGGAGGATCCGGGGAGTCTTATCGATCCGTGAGACCCCGTCGAGTTCTTTCATGCGCCGTCAGGCACTCTGGGTCCGAGCTGCCACCTCCTCTTTCCGTCGTGGAATTCGCCGCCGTAACGTGATGAACTGCACACCTTGTCTGTTCAGTAAGGAGAGAGCCGCCGATGCAGGGGATACGATCGGTCGTGCGACAACCTCGCGGAACAAGGCCGGGTGCAAATGGTCTCGCGGATCTTCCACTGCACAGGTGCAGCAGGAGAGCTCGCAGCAGTCATATGACTCGTCATAAGGGCGCTGCAGAGGACTCGCTTCCTCACCTCAACGTGTCTCTTGGCCACCGTACTGTAGCGCAATATCGCGATCATCTCAGATCGGGAACTGCACATCCTCGACGTCGCACACGACGCCGAGGATCGCTACGGGCGGCACATTTCCGCTGGCCGGACAGTGGCACCTACGGCAGCGTCCTCGCCACCCGGAATCCTGGACCCCGATCACGCGGCTCAACACCTCGTCGAAGCGATTCCAGATTAGGATTGAGATGACTATCGCTGAAGCTCCCGCCAACCACCGCCCGCTGGTCGCGTCTGGCCCCAACCAACAGTTCATCTTCTGCCATTGGATTGAAGATGTACGGAGACGAATTCGACCAATGTGATCCCCTGTTCGCACACCATTCATCGATATTGCCTAGCATGTCGAATAGTCCGAACTCATTCGGCTTCAGGCTTCCAACGGGTAGGAGTTCATTATCTTTACCAGAAAAGACGCTCTCGAAGTTCGCGTAATGCGTCTCCAAATTGCGCCTCAAGGTGACGTCATCTGGCCCCCAAGGAAAAGCCGTCTTCGTGTCGGCTCGGAAAGCTGTCTCCCATTCAATCATCGTCGGCAGTCGGTAACCTGTGCGTTGCCGGTAGTCCGGATACAATCGCATCCCGTCTGCGAAGGAACTAGTTGGATCGTAGCACCATTGCTCGCGGGGAATTTCCTCCTCCCGGCTCAGCCAGTTGCAGAATTCGGCGGCCTCGTACCAGTTCACGGCATGCGCAGGCGCATCACCCGTGTGGGCAATCTGCGCACTAAACTCATGAGTCGAGCGAAACGCCTTGAACTGGTCGATGGTCACTTCATGTGCAGCTATCGCAAATCGGTGACCGGTTGGTGGCCATTGCTGCTCTGGGCTCTCACCAAAGATCCTCTGAACGTCGGTGATGGTCTTTCCCTTCGAGAAGAATTCCTTCGGTTGCAGGATCACCATAGTGAGTTGTCCCTGCTTCGTAACATACCAGCCACGCTTTCCGATAACTTGCCCCGTCGCCAAACGCGACCGCACATCAGCGATTTGACTGCCTCGCCCCATTTTCCTGAGTGCCCACTCGGCCGCAGCGTGGACGCCAGGATCGGGATTCTCCATGTAGACCTGTACAAGACCGCTCGCAATGGCCTGACGCTGTTCCTCGCTGAGCAATCCAGCGGCTACGTAGTCACCAACCGCCAGCAAGATCGCCTGCAAAATGGATGGATCATCCTGTACCAGAGACTGTTGCCACACTGCCAGGACATCGACGCCATATGAACTTAGTCGCTCCACGACGTAAGTTCGAAGTCGAGGGTCGGGACGGTGCGCCAAGAGACGCCACACCTCGGCGGCGGCATTCAAGCGAAGCAACACGGCGGCGGCATTCGCCTGCCGGTTCGCTATCCACCGCCTCCCAGACGACAGCGGATTTCGAAGCGACCGATGTGCGTAGGGTCCGGTTCGAGTTGCTGCGGCACTGAATGTCGGGGTTGGTCCTCGGTCTCGTCCCGGCCTGCGAGCCGACGTTCAAGCACGGCGAGGGCGGCATCGACAACCGATCCTTCGCCTGAGAACCGTGGGCGATACGCTTGCAGATCGACCCTCTCACCCGCCTGTCGCCGCAGATCGATTTCCACGACGAGCAGTTCTTTGAGCAAATGCGCGCGCCCGATTTCGGGGATGCGACCGAGATAGTCCTCGATGCGTGGGGCTCGGCCTTCCTTCCAGGCGCGCTCAAACTCGTCGCTCAGTTGGTCGATCTGCTGTTCCACTTCCAGCGGCAGCCGTTCGCGATCAGGCTGGGGATCATGTTCCATCATGACTCCAGCTCCTGCGACCACAGGCGACGAATCAGTTGCAGCTTCCGTTCCACGGCTCGCAGCGCCAGCCCCAGGTGATCAGCCAGTTCCTTGTTGGTGTAGCCCTCCAGCTTGCCGCATGCGATCTGACGCAGAGTATCGTCGGAAAGTAGTCCGTAGAGCCGACTGAACTCCTCCTGGACCTGCAGGGCAAACGCGGGTGTCGGATCGCAGCCCGCCAGCTGCCCGATCCCCGGCGGGGCAGTGCTTAGAGCACATCTCATGTCCAGCTTGGATTCCCCGATGACCTGTCCGTCGCCTCGTTTCTCGGCCTGGACCTGTCGCCGCAGCCCGATGGCTTTGCGCTCGGTCAGCATGACCAGCACCTGCCACAGGTCATCGCGATCATTCAGCCGTGTGAACCGTCCATCCTCCACACCGCGCAAGAAGTCGTGGAAGGCTGCGAGCGCCACGTCCTCCTCGTCGGCCACTCGGCGCGGCAAATCGCCCAGCTTGCGATGCGCCAGACGAATCAGTCGCTCGACGTAGCGCTGCCACAGCTGTTGAGCAGCGCCAGAGTCTCCGTCCCGCAGCTGTCCCAGCCAGACGGTCACCGATTGATCGGTCGCGAGAGATGATGCATGTTGATCGGCCATGCCTCAGATTCTACCGACGCGCTGAGGGGCACCGCAAACCAATCCCCCCGCCAGGATTCAGGGACTGCCAGCTGCGCAATTCGTCATATTTTGCGCCGCAGCCGCCGATGAGGCTCGCGGACCTCCGGCTGGCGGCTCAGACTGCTGGCCACAAGCCGCAGCTCGTACCATGCGGCTCCGGGCTCGGTGTAACGCAGGTAGTGCTGGGCGTTCTGCAATCGACGGCACGCCAGATCGTACTCCTGAGTAGACAGCGGCAGAGCCTCCAGCATCGCGCGGGCCGACGCGAAGTCCTGCTCTGTGGCGTCGTCCAGACGACGCTTCTGCAGCAGTCGATGCAGACACTGCACCACCGAATGAGAGACTTGGTGGCTCGACGCGGCAGTTTGGGAAACGTGGTAGTCCATGGCCGGTCCCTTCTCTGATGAAATAACGGTGAGTGCTCGCCCGCGAGCTGCATCCGGTCTCGCGGTGCGCTCGCCTCTGGGATGAGTACCTCGCAGCCGCCGCGCGCGACCCGCCAACAAAGCCAACCAGCTGATGGAACCACTGCCGAAATCTGGTGGGGGGAATGTTTGCTGCCGGGATCGCGCGGACAGTACAATCGGGACCGAATGCGAGCGGGTAGCTGGAGACGTGATCGCTGGAAACGGAAGACTCTGGCGGACCGGTATCACGCTTCGCTAGTGTCCCACCAGGGAGTCGACCCTGTTGCCATGATCTGACGGTCGGCCTGCGCGATTCGGAGTCACGTGACGATGCAAGACCAACGCACCTCGTTTGAAGTACCGCTGCCGGTCGCAGAGCAGCAGGAGATTGATCGACTGTGTAGCGAGTTTGAGGCCCAATGGCGTCGGGGTGAGCAGCCCCGGGTGGAGGACTACTTGTCCAAGGTGGCCTCGCCACTGGTTCCCTGGCTGCTCAAGGAGCTGGTCGCGGCGGAAGTTGATCTGCGTCGGGCGGCTGGCGACGACGTACAGGTGGACGAATACCTCCAGCGATTCCCTGCCCACGCGGCGGCAGTGGAAGCAGGCTGGGCTTTGATCGCCAACCGGCGGGCCGAGGATCCCGGTCCGGCCAGCACGCAAGATTTCTCACGGGACCACGAGCAGGACACGGGCGGTGATCAGGTCGAGGTCCAGCTCAATCCGCAGCCGCTCCCGGACATGATCGGTCGCTACAAGGTAGTGCGCGAGCTGGGCGAGGGTGGCTTTGGCCGCGTGTTGCTGGCGCAAGATACTCAGCTCAAACGCCATGTGGCCATCAAGGTGCCGGGTCAGAAGCGGTTGGCATCGGCCAAGAGCCTCGAGGCGTTTCTCCAGGAAGCCCGCACGGCAGCGCAGCTCAAGCATCCCGGACTGGTGGTCGTGTACGATGTGCAGCAGGATGAGAGCCAAGTCTACATCGTGCAGGAGTACATCGACGGGCAGGATCTCTCCGGCTGGAAACAGACCAGAAATCCGTCGACCGAGCAGATCATCGCGCTCATCAAAGAAGTCGTCGAGGCGGTAGGTTTCGCGCACCAGCACGATCTGGTGCATCGGGATCTCAAACCGGCCAACCTGCTGGTGGATCGAGACGGTCATCCCCACGTAGCCGATTTTGGCTTGGCGGTGGACGAGAATTCGCAGCGACTGCGGCAGGGCGAAGTGAGCGGCACGCCAGCCTATATGTCGCCCGAGCAGGTACGCGGACTGACGCACATCCTGGACGGTCGTAGCGACCTGTGGAGTATCGGCGTGATCCTCTACGAGCTGCTGACCGACCGTCGTCCGTTCCGAGGCGCGAATACCGCCGAGGTCTTCGAGGCCGTAAAGCACCGCGATCCCAAACCACCGCGTCAGATCAAGCCCAGCGTTCCGAGCGAGCTGGAACGTATCTGCCTGAAGTGTCTCCAGAAGCGTCAGACGGACCGTTACGCTTCGGCTGCGGAACTGCTGGACGACCTGGAGGCATGGTGCCGACAATCCTCGCTTGTGGCAACCACTCCCAGCATTCCCGGCGTGCAGGCGGCTGACGCAGCAACGGCACCGCCACAGGGTTCACAGGAAGCCGGTTCCACGGCAGCCCCCAGTGACACGAGGTCGGACAAGCAGCCAGCGCCGCGCATTGTTCCCAAGGGCCTGCGCTCCTTCGATGAGCACGATGCCGACTTCTTCCTGGAACTGCTGCCGGGCGCGCGGGATCGCGATGGACTACCCGAGAGCATCCGGTTCTGGAAGATCCGCATCGAGGAAACCGACCCCGAGAAGACGTTTCGGGTCGGCCTGATTTACGGCCCCAGCGGCTGCGGAAAATCGTCGCTGGTGAAAGCGGGCCTGCTGCCCCGCCTCGCTCCTCATGTCGTCCCAGTCTATTTGGAGGCGGCTCCTGAGGACACGGAACTGCGACTGCTCAAGGGTCTCCGACGACGATTCTCGACGATCCCTGAGGAGTTGGCATTGCCCGACGTGCTGGCCGGGATTCGCGAGGGGCAGTGGGTGCCCGAAACAACCAAGGTGTACGTGGTGCTCGATCAGTTCGAGCAGTGGCTGCATGCGCGACGCACCGAGCAGGACACGCAGCTCGTCCAGGCGCTGCGACACTGTGACGGCAGTCGGCTGCAGGCAGTCGTGATGGTGCGCGATGACTTCTGGTTGGCAGCCAGTCGCTTCATGAAGGATTTGGATATTCGCCTAGTCGAAGATGAAAACAGTGCGCTTGTTGACCTCTTCGATCCGCTCCATGCCCGCAAGGTGCTAGCCGCCTTCGGTCGTGCCTATGAGCGATTACCCGAGCGCGCCGTTGCGCTATCTCAGGAACAGGAGACGTTTCTGGACCAAGCCGTCGAGGGGCTCGCGCAGGACGGCAAGATCATCTGCGTGCGGCTGGCACTGTTCGCCGACATGCTGAAAGGCAAACCATGGACTACCAGCACGTTGTCGCAAGTCGGTGGCACCGAAGGACTGGGCGTGACGTTCCTCGAGGAGACGTTCAGCAGCTCCACCGCGCCTGCCGCGCATCGGCATCACCAGAAGGCCGCTCAGGCAGTCCTCAAGACGCTGCTGCCTGAGGCGGGTAGTGACATCAAGGGGAGCAGGCAATCGTACGCGACACTGCTGAATGCTTCCGGCTACGCTCAACGGCCCGACGAATTCGGTGAACTGATCCGGATCCTCGACAGCGAGATCCGGCTGATCACCCCCACGGTCCCCGAAGGCGAAGATGCAGGAACCGATCACGATGACCCTGCGGACGAGAAATACTATCAGCTCACGCACGACTATCTGGTGCCGTCACTGCGCGATTGGCTCACACGCAAACAGAAGGAAACACGACGCGGTCGGGCGGAATTGCGGCTGGCGGAACGCGCTGCACTCTGGAACGCGAAGCCAGAGAACCAGCAGCTGCCGTCCTGGTGGGAGGACCTGAGCATTCGCTCTTTGACGGATCGCAGGAAGTGGACGGGGCCGCAACGGAAAATGATGCGGCGGGCCGGTTGGGTGCACGGCAGTCGCTCGCTGATTACGGCGATGCTGTTGCTGTTGTTCGCGTGGGGAGGCTTTGAAGTGCACGGACGGTATCAGGCCAGCAAAGTCCTGACCGCCGATCCCAGCACGTTGCCCAGTGCCATCGCCCAGTTGTCACCGTGGCAGATCTGGGGCCAGCGGCACTTAGCGGACATCATTCAACGTCCGCCTCAGGACGACGATCAGCGTCGGGAGCAACTTCATGCCCGCCTCGCCTCCGCTTCGCTCTCCGGCACGTATGATCCAGAACTTCTCACCGCACTGTACGACTGCAGCCTTCCGTACGTGGGCGTCATCCGCGATGTGCTGCAGCCGCATCGCGATCAGTTCGCTGCCTCGCTCTGGAGTGCGCTACATGACGCCTCGCAGCCCGCTCAGCGCCGTTTCCGCTGCGGGTTGCTGCTGGCAGGGTGCGAACCGTCGTCGACTCAGTGGCAGCCAGAGGGCTACCGATTTCTGACGGAGCAACTGCTTGATACGAGCTTTGAGTTCCAGGGCGTGGTGCGGCAGTACCTGCGTCCACTGCGAGAGCAACTCGTCCCGCAGCTGGAAACGTATCTTGGCAATGAGGCGGTGCGTGAGAGCTGGCAGGTGAGTGCCGCGACCGCGCTGGCTGATCTGGACTTCTCGGGAGCTGGCGGTGCAACACTGGCCGACTGGTTGACCAAGGCCTCTGGCAACCAGTACGCCAAACTGTATCCGTTGTTCGAGGCCAAGGCCGACGCTCAGGCCGTATCGCGACTCAAGCAACTCGTGGCGCAGACACCCACGGACCAGACGCAAGCCGAGCGTGTGCAGCTGGGGCGTCGTCGCGCTGGTGCCGCCATCACGCTCTTGCGGCAGAGCAAGCGTAACGAGGTGCCCGAGGACATGTTCGCCGCTCTGCGGGTAACCGACGACCCGGAATCTCTGTCACAGTTCGTGCATAGCTGCCGTGCTCGAGGAATCACGGTCGAGCAACTGTGGCAGTGCGTCGTTCGGGCCGATCAACTGCGTCAGGCGAAGACTGGGCCGCAGCGGGTGATGGAGGATCGCGTGCTGTTTGGGCTGCTACTGGCCCTGGGAGATACTCCGGTCGCGGAGCTACCCTTGGCGACCAAGGACTCCTGCATCGCGCAGCTGACAGAGTGGTACGCCAGCGATCCCAGTTCCGCGATCCACGGGGCTACAGGTTGGCTCCTGAAGAAATGGGGCTTCAGCGAAGTAGTGACGAAGGTGGATCACACGCCGGTGCCGTACGATGCGACCGGCAGGCGTGAGTGGTTTGTCACGGAGATCAATCCCCGGGCGGAAGGTATGGCAGGTGTGCTGTCAGGTCTTCTGGGCAATCGCGGTAGCGCCGACTCGAAGATCTACTTCACGTTCGTGGTCTTCCCACCGGGAGAATTCATGATGGGATCACCCGAGGGGGAAGCTGAGCGACAAACTGACGAGCAGCTTCATCGCGTCCGGCTCACGCGACCGCTGGCAGTGAGCATGCACGAAGTGACCTGGGCGCAGTACGACCCGGTCGACGGAGGGCAGACACATCAGGCCTGGCAGCGGCAGTTCAACCGGAAGCTCTCCCCTGCCGAACCAGTCTTCGGCGTGAACTGGTTCGCGGCGGTGGAGTACTGTCGATGGCTGTCCGAGCAGTCGGGACTTACCGAAGGTGACCAGTGTTATGAGGATCCGCAGTCGCTACCGAAGGACGCGGACGGTAATCCCCGGCACACAGCGTACTATCCCCAACGGCGTGGCTTTCGGCTACCGACGGAAGCGGAGTGGGAGTATGTCTGTCGGTCGGGCATGATGACGGCCTACAGCTTTGGCAACGATCCTGGTCTGCTGGCCGATTACGGGTGGTTTCTGGAGAACTCGGAGAAGTGGTCGCACGCAGTAGGCCAGCATCGTCCGAACGTGCGGGGCCTGTTTGATGTTCATGGAAACCTGTATGAGTGGACTCAGGACTGGTACGGCAACTACAGTGGCGACACGTCAGTGGATCCCACGGGTGCGTCAACGGGCTCGGGCCGGGTGATCCGTGGCGGCAGTTGGTCCGCCGTCGCGGCGAATTGCCGGGCGGCGAGCCGCAACTCGGACGCTCCGACGCTCCGCACGCTCCTCTACGGGTTCCGGCTGGCCCTGAGTCCGTCTGGAGTCACGCCGGAGGCGGCAGAGGACAAGTCGAGCGAAGCCAGCGGGCGGCGGCACGGAGGGAGCGCGGCGG
>JBGSHS010000303.1:0-32128 GCA_041752115.1 Pirellulaceae bacterium
CCAGGGGACACGAAAGATGAGGAGAAGTACTACCAGCTGACACACGATTATCTCGTTCCCTCGCTCCGCGATTGGCTCACACGCAAGCAGAAGGAAACGCGGCGCGGTCGAGCCGAGTTGCGGCTGGCCGAACGCACGGCACTGTGGAATGCCAAGCCGGAGAACCAGCAGCTGCCGTCCTGGTGGGAGGACCTGAGCATCCGCTCTTTGACGGATCGCAAGAAGTGGACCGAGCCGCAGCGGAAGATGATGCGTCGCTCCGCAGGATACTTCGGGCTGCGCACCGTGCTGGCGGTCGTGGTTCTCGCTGTGCTGGTCACCACCGGTGAGGCAGTTCGACGTGGAATCGGGCGCGAACGCGAACGGATTGCCGCGGAAGGCTTTGTTGACTCCCTGCAGCGAGCCGACGTGACGCAGGTACCGGGCATCGTGGACCAGTTGAAGGACTACCGGCAGCTGGCCACGCCTCTGTTGGAGCAGCGTTGGGCGGAAGCAGCCGACGGTTCCCCCGAGAAACTTCATCTGGCGATGGCGCTCCTGGAGACCGATCCGGCGCAGAGGGATTTCCTGTACAAGGCCTTGCTGGCAGCGGACGCCAAGGCATTTCCGGTCGTGCGCGCATTCCTCACCGGGCATCAGGAGCAACTTCGCGATTCTCTGTGGCAGGTATTGGAAGCCACCGAGCCCGATCCCCAGCAACAACGTTTACGCGCGGCCGCGGCGCTGGCCAGTTACGATCCAGAGAATCCGAAGTGGAATGACGTCGCACCGGCCGTGGCAGCGCAGCTGGTGGCCGTTAATCCGGCGTTTCTCGGCCCCTGGCAAGAGGCACTGCGCGGCGTCGCCAAGCGACTCGTGCCACCGCTGTCCACCATCTTCGCCGACCCGCAGCAGGGCGAGCTGCCTCGCAAACTGGCGACGTCACTGCTGGCAGACTACGCACAAGACGATGCGGAAGCGCTGACACGTGTTGTGATCGAAGCCGATGCCAGCGCATTTGGCGAGTTGTTTCCCGTGCTGGAACAACACGCGGATCGCGCCGTCGGGCAGCTCCAGTGCGTCCTGGCCCGCACGGTTCAGCCGACCTGGAACGACGCTCCGCCGGACAGTGCCTGGAAAGAAGTCGCTCCTGACGTGAAGATCGCGATTGAAGCGGCCCACGGCCTGTTGGCCGACCACTTCGCCTTCTGTCAGGCGATGCCGTGGGAGCAGGTCCCTGATGTGCGAGAGGCACTGGCAGCCAGCGGTTACGGACTGACGCGGGTCCGGCCGTGGATGAGTGCCGACAAGTGTCTGGTGGCCGCCGTCTGGACGCGGGACGGCCAGCGTCGGGAGTTGCAGCTCGATCTGACCAGGGAGCAACTTCCTCCGCCCGATGCGCCTGCCGAACGGGATGGCCTGGTGCCCGCCGACATCGCCATGCTGCCGCCCTCCGAGCCATCAGCTCCGCCACAGTTCATCCTGCTCTGGGGACCAGAGGGCGGCGAAGGCGAGCAGCGGCGAGTGATCGTGGATGTAGACGAACAGGAACTTGTTGCTGCACAAGACTCGCTGGCCGGAGCGGGCTTCACTTCTCAGTCGTCGATTTGTGTCTGGACTGACGCGGCAGGCCAGCGGCATTACGCCGGCATCTGGTCGAATCAGGGTGCACCATCCGAACTGCGCGCCGCTTATGCCGGCTTTGAATTGGTCCACCAGCCCCAGTGGGATGTGGCGGTGGCACCTGCCGCCACACTTCTGCTGGCCGATCCGCTGGAACCGCATCGCCAAGGTTTGCAGCAGATCGCGGCGTTACCGGCCGATCAGCTCGATCAGCCCCAGGTACGTTTCGCCCGGGCCCAGGCCTACTATCAGCTGGGACAGTTGGACGCCGCACTGGCGGATCTGGACTATCTGCTCGAAAAGCAAACGGTTTCCCCCTCGGTGCTGCAATGCCGCGCTTGGGCGCTGGCCCGACTGGGCAAAGCGGACGAGGCCCGCAGTGCGCTGGCGAAGTACCTGGAGCAGGACGAAGACCCTTCGACGCGCGCATACGTAGAAATTGTCCTACAGGCCTGGTTGGGGAACGTGGATGAGGCCGCGCAGCAACTGGAGGCCATGGCCACACGCTCTCCCGACGATGTCGATGCGCTATACAATGCCGCATGCGCTGCGGCCCTGGCCGCGCAGGCTTGTGCACCGTCCGATGCCACTCGTTCCCAACAGTTCGCTGACCGAGCGATCCAGTTGCTCTCGAGCGCCATCACACACGGCTATCGCGACGGCGAGCAGATCTGCAACGACGCGGATTTGGTGTGCCTGCATGACCAGCCGAAGTTCCTGGCGCTACTGCCGCAACTGGCGCCGCCTGGTTGCTACGCCGCGCTCTGGCGGGCGGATGTCCAGTTTGAGTCGAAGCTGCTGGGTCCCCTGCCGCCCGAGTCGCTGATCTCGCAGGCCAGGGCCTTGACCCAAGAGGGCTATCGTCCCGTTGCGATTGCCGTCGGCATGCTGGAACAAGGCGAGCCAGCAACAAGTTCCCCTCAGGCCTCCCTTGTTTTCCACCGCCCGCTGGTGCCCGACGACCAGAAGGAACAGGTAGCCTTGCAACAGGCCAATGCGGCGGTGGCACTGCTACGTCTGCACCAGGAGGAGCAAGTCTGGCCGCTGCTTGCACATCAGCCGGATCCACGCCTGCGGAGCTACCTGCTGGACCGTTTGGCCTCGTTGGGGGCCGATCCCGATTCGCTCTGGCAGCGGCTGTCGGTCGAGCAGGACGAGTCGGCTCGAGGGGCGCTGATTCAGGGATTGGGAGAATTCGGTGCGGC
Organism: Pirellulaceae bacterium; assembly: GCA_041752115.1. Taxonomy (GTDB): domain Bacteria; phylum Planctomycetota; class Planctomycetia; order Pirellulales; family Pirellulaceae; genus JAJRVM01. The sequence goes on from JBGSHS010000303.1 coordinate 2,808, forward strand.
TAAGCTGCTCAGCGCCGCCCAGCAGGCATCGATCTCCGCAGGTTTGCTACGTCTCTACCAGGAAGATCCCGATCCGGGTATCCATGGCGTGGCCGAGTGGACGCTCAGGCAACTGGGGCAGCAGGCGGGGCTCGACCAAATCCGCTCAGCCCTGGCCACTGGCCAGCGCGTAGGTGACCGCCGCTGGTACGTGACGAAACAAGGTCAGCAAACCATGATGATCCTCCACCCCCAAGAGCCGTTTCTGATGGGCTCGCCAGTCGCCGAAGCCGAACGATTCCAAGGTCCGACGGGGCGTAGTGAGATCCGTCACTGGGGCAGGATCGGCCGCACGTTCGCAATCGGCGCTCACGAAGTGACGGTCACACGGTTCCTGGCCTTCCGGGATGACCATGATTACAATCAACAGAATTCACGAGAGACGGATGCGCCGGCCAACTCGGTGACGTGGTATCAGGCCGCCGCATACTGCAACTGGCTGAGCGCACAGGAAGGCATCCCGGCGGAGCAATGGTGCTACGACCCGTCCCAGCCGTTTGCGGACGGTATGCGGCTCTATGCTGACTATCTCCAGCGGACAGGTTATCGGCTGCCGACCGAAGCGGAATGGGAATATGCCTGCCGCGCACTGACGATCACGGCCCGCTACTTTGGCCAGCGTGATTCGCTGCTGGAGCGTTACGCCTGGTACACGAAGAACTCGCTCGACCGCTGGATGCTCCCAGTGGGCAGCCTGCCGCCCAACGCGTTCGGGCTGTCTGATATGCTGGGCAATGCCAATGAGTGGTGTCAGGATGTGCCGCGATTGTACGACACGGATGGCTCGCTGGTGGATGATACCGAGCAGGCGGCGGGGTTCGTGGTGCGTGATGTCCAACACCGCGTGTTGCGTGGCGGGTCGTTCTACGCTACCGCACCGGACGTGCGGTCGGCCAACCGCTACAGCTATCAACCGGTCTACCGTTCCGACCTTATCGGGATCCGCGTGGCGAGGACTTACCCCTGATCTCCTTATCCCTTAACCCCTTATGCCTTCTCGCCGCAGCAGGCGGCGCGCGGTTATTTTTGGCGATTGACACACAATCCTGGTACTGCGAATTACCGAACTGCGAACCATGCCCAAGCACGATGAGCTGACCGTGATTACCAAGACATACGACCTGATCTTGTGGTCGTGCCAGCACACGAGTCGCTTCCCGCGAAGTCACCGCTTCGTGTTGGGCGAACGGATTGAGCGGAGTCTGTATGACCTGCTGGAGACACTGATTCAGTCGAAGTACCAGCGGGAGCGCGGCGGATTGCTGGAGTCCGCCAATCTGAAGCTGGAAATCCTCCGCTTCCAGATGCGGCTGGCCAAGGACCTGCAGTGCTTGAAGGTCAGCAGCTACGAGTTCGTCACGCTGGCGATGCAGGAGATCGGGCGGTTGATTGGAGGCTGGGTGCGGCGGGTCTGGTAGGCCCCCTGGTTCGAACGCCCCGCCGGGCCTTTCTCATGGGTAATTGGCCCCCATTCCTCCCTCAGGCGCGGCCACCATTTCGCCTAACGGGTCTCCTTTGCCCGTTAGTTCACGTCGCTTTTCGGCCCATCGGACGCTCTGAAACATGTCCGGTCGACATCTGGGTGGCCCGGCAGCAAGATCGTGCGTTCTGACCTCGGATCTCCTCGCTTGTGTATTGAATGCGCGAGGAAAAGGGATAACCCCTGCGCGCGCGGGCCACAGTCTCAATGTCTCGTCACGCGCGTCGTCGATGCCGGCATCGTAACCTCTCGGGCCGGAGTCGGTGACCCAAGTCGCTGCGGATTGAGGCGAGCCACCTCGGTAACCGAGTCGGAGCGACGGGCACAGGTGGCTGGACTGGCAGGCATGGCGTAGGAGAGTCCTCCAATGTCTCGGAGGCAGGCTGGTCCTGGACCGCAAGTTCCACCTCCGCCTTGTCCTCCGCCCGTATCCGTCGCTGGTGCCGAAGGATTGCGCGGTGCTCCTCATCCGCCTGTCGGCCACCCCAGTACAGGCGCGACAGCCGGGCGATGTCGCGGCAGATGGTGGAGCGGTGGACACCGAGCTGTCTGGCAATCTCGGTCTGGTACCCGTGGCGAAAGCCGATCTGGCCGAGGAGCCGCAGGACCTGCGCGATGCGCTGTTGTGCCAACAGTTGTCGGCGGCGGCTGTAGCGACTGCGCACAGGCCGGGCACATCACTTCCTGCTCGACCTGCCGACTGGTGAGCGAGAGTTTATGTGAACAGTGCGGACATTGGATCAAGGGCATTCTGCACCTCCGCGTTGTGTTATGTCCTTGGATGAATCATGTGAACTGGGGCAGGTCTGGTCACGAGCAGGCGGATGAAGTGAGGACAACGAGTGTCTGATGATCGAGATGATGGCCGTCTTGATTGAGTCTGGCAGGTTGTGCCATGCCTCAATCACGGCCAGCAGGTCCGATGGCAATGAGTCGTCACTGCTGGCGATTTGCTGGCAGGTACTTTCGGAGTACTGTTTTTCTCGAGCGCTTTGCTCATCACGATCCGCTTCGAAATCAGGCGCCGGCTTGCCGGTTGCGGGTTCGAGTCCCGTGCCCTCCGCCTACGGGGAAATGTCGCCGTAACTCATTGCATTTCAATAGGTTGCGGCGACACATCTGATTGACCCAGTCGATTGTGCCAAAACTGGGCCAATGCTCCGCGACGTATCCCTCCTGATGACACGTCGATTCTAGGTCAGAGGAGTAAGCTTCTCAGCCGACGAAAAGATCACCAGGATCCAAGACACCCCCGACCGTGGCGTCCCTCACGCCTCCCCGCTCGGCCCCCCGAGGAAGTTCATCCGGCTCATCCGGCGCTGCGATTCCTGGTCGTGCAGATGGTAATAGTGCCGAATCATGGCGCTATCCTGATGTCCCAGCCAGTCCATCAGGACCCGCTCCGGTACATTGTCATTGGCACACTGCGAACAGAAGGCATGGCGAAAGCTGTGCAACCGCCCGTCCTGGAAGCTCTTCTGGCCCTGCGGTGCCGGAAACTGGTCGTGCAATGGCTCAATCACGTCGCGGACAAAGGCCCGCCGCACCGTGTCCGGCTTGAGCCGCCCTCCCCGAGGCCCATAGAACACATAGGGTCCTTGATGCGGGCGGTTCTGCAAGACCTTGAGCAGATCCGGATGGAGTGGGAACGAGCGGCTGCGGCGTCCTTTGATTTCGCGACGTGGCAGGTCCTCATCGGTGTGCCGACCGGTCTCATCGGTCAGTGTCAATCGGCCGGTGACGAAGTCGACGTCGGACCATCGCCAGGAACACAATTCGCTAAGGCGAGAGAAAACGCGTTAGCGCGCGCTGGAGCGATTCTGGAGCGGCCAGTTCGCCGGTAGGGGCGCCACCGCCCCTGCGTTGCTCGAGCCAGGCGTGTTCGGCCTGAAGCGCCTGGCCGGGCAGTTGCAGACCGGCGGCGATATCCCAGGTAGCCAGCTGCCAGCCCTGCTGTTGGCACAGCTGCACCAGGTCGCGCAGCGCGTCGTCGTGTTCATGGGACTGAATTCACATTCCGGTGAAGCAGACCGCACCCGTGGTGTCCGCGTCGTCGCCCAGATTCACCGCGAGCAGTATGGCTCACGAATGCTCCCAGCGGAATCAAATGCCCAGAGAGCAGCCTCCAGGCTTTGCACAACGTAACCTGAACCGATAAGGATCGCAGGAGGGATGCTTGCGACGCAAGCGACCCTCAGCCACGGCGCGTCTCCGTTGGACCGGCAGGTGTGGTCCGTGGGTGCGGCCGGGGGGCGCGCGGCGGGGGCTCTCGTATGACCCCGAATAGGGCGATAGAATGGGTCAGGCCACGGATCGCTCGTGCTGCTCATGTCCGTTACAGGTGGGGGAATGACTGATCTCGACTCAACCTTGGAGGCTCTGATTGCGAAGGCAAGATCCGATGGTTCGGCCTTGGGACAGCTTTTGTCCCGATACCGTCCGTTCCTGGTGGCCATCGCCCGCCGGCAGATCGGCATGCGGCTCTCGGTCCGAGCTGACGCTTCCGACGTAGTCCAGCAGACGCTGGTCGAGGCCCATCGGGCGTTTCCGGCATTTGAAGGCGCAGGCGAACCGGCCTTCTCTGTGTGGATCAACCGCATTCTCGAGCGGAACGTGCAGGATGCCATACGCAAACACGTTGGTGCCGCGAAGCAGTCGATCGACCGCGAGCAACGCGCAGACGCCTTGGCGGACTCCGCGTCGTTTTGTTGGTGGGAGCCAGCGGGAGATCTCAGCTCTCCGAGTCAGCACTTGATCAAAGGGGAACGGGCGCTTCGGCTGGCAGCGATCCTCGAATCGCTGCCCGAGTTACAGCGCGAAGCGGTCCGTTTACGGCACCTGGAAGGCTGGCATGTGGAACAGATCGCCAGGCAACTCGACCGCTCGCTCACAGCCACTGCCGGTCTGATCAAGCGCGGCCTGAGAACGTTGCGTGCCAAGATGGCGGAAGATTCTTGGGATTCCGTTTAACAGAGAGATTCCAGATGACTGAAGCTTCGGATGAATCGCCTGCCAATACCCGTGCGTATAAGGTCTTGGCGGAGTACTTTGTGCGGATCGACCGGGGCGAGCGCATCGACCGAGAGGATTTCATCCAGCAATTCCCCGACTGCGCGGCGGAACTTCGGGCCTATTTTGCCGACAGCGAAGCGATGGACCATTCGCTCCACTTGTTTTCGAGTGAGACGAAAGCGAATTCCTCGAGCCCCTCCGTCGTGGAATCACGCGACATGGGCAAGTACACGCTCCTGGACGAAATCGGGCATGGCGGCATGGGCCGGGTCTACAAAGCGTGCCATCAGCGCATGAAGCGAATCGTGGCTCTCAAGGTGCTGCCGAAGGATGTGGCCGGTTCTCCCGAAACGGTTCGGCGCTTCCAAAAGGAGGTGGAGGCCGTGGCACGGCTGTCGCATCCGAATATCGTCACGGCCCACGACGCCGACGAGGCCGACGGCGTGCATTTCCTGGTGATGGAATATGTGGAGGGATGCGATTTGGCTCGGCTCGTGCGGGAACGCGGCCCGTTGCCGGTCGCAAAAGCCCTGGATTACACCATCCAAGCAGCTCGGGGGCTGGAATACGCCCATGCCAGGGGCGTGATCCACCGCGACATCAAGCCGTCCAACCTGTTGGTCGATCTGGACGACCGCGTGAAGGTACTCGACATGGGCTTGGCGAGGCTCAATCACCCGGCTGAATCGCAGGGATCCGCTGCGACCTTGACGGAAACGGGTGCCTTCTTGGGCACGATCGACTACATGGCGCCCGAGCAGGCGGAAGATACGCATCAGGCGGATGAGCGCAGTGACATCTACAGCCTCGGTTGCACGTTGTTCTACCTGCTCCTGGGCAGGGCCGTGTATGGGGATGAAAAGGCGGTCCGAAAAATCCTCGCTCACCGCGAGTCGGAGATCCCTTCACTTCCCGCCTTGCGCCAGGACATTCCAGAAGAATTGGGGACGGTTTTTCAGCGGATGATCGCCAAGGCTCCGGAAGACAGGTTCGCGTCGATGAGCGAAGTGATTGCGCAACTCGAACGATGCCAGCTGTCTCCTGCGGCGCCGGTGAGGAGCGCCGATGCGCGACCACCCGCGAGCCCGCCGATTGAGCAGGGCGAGAGTTTTCCTCACATACGTAGAGCGAGGACCAAGTCTGCTCGGCGCCCCGTTCCCGCAGCCGGGGGCCGGCGAACCCGCTCGCGTCTCGCGGTGGTGGCCTTGGGCTGCGGCGGAATTCTTGTGGCCGCCGCGGTCCTCATCCTGTTGCGGATGCAAGATGGAACGCTCGTCGTCGAGGTCTTCGAGCCGGATGTCACCGTGCAGGTGCTCGATGAAAAGCAGACGGTCATAGTGGAGAGAAAGGCCACTCACGAGACGATTGAAATCCCGATCCCGCCCGGTGTTCGTGTCGTGCGTGCGGTGCGCGACGGACAGGAACTGTTCACACAACAGGTTGTTGTCCGAGCCGGCGAGCGCATGGTGATAGACTCCTCTGAGCGCCCTCCCATAGTCGCCCCCCCTCCTCCTTCTGAATTGCCTTCGGTGCCAGATCGACCGGACGAGCCGACGACCGCTGATGGCCAATGGAGTCTCCCGCCCGAAGCTCCACCTCCTGCCGTCGCTCCGTTTGACGGGAAGCAGGCGCGTGCACATCAGGAGGCCTGGGCCAGGTATCTCGGCGTCCCGGTGGAGATGACCAATTCCATTGGCATGAAGTTTGTTCTCATCCCGCCGGGCGAGTTCCAAATGGGTGCGACACAAACGGAGATGGACTGGGCCGCGGCTGATGCTGGCGGAGCAGCGGACTATGCGGCGCGTGAAACGCCGCAACACACCGTACTGATCAGTCGCCCGTTTTACTTGGCCACGTGCGAAGTGACCCAGGCGAACTATGCGCAGGTCATGGGCATGAACCCCAGCAGTTGCGGGCGTGCTGAGGAACTGCCGGATACGGACAATGGCATCTATCCCGTGGAAACGGTGTCGTGGAATGATGTGACACTGTTCTGCCAGCGTCTTTCCCAACTGCAGGCCGAGACCGACGCGGGACGAACCTACCATCTGCCGACCGAGGCTCAATGGGAATACGCCTGCCGAGCGGGATCAACCGCGCGGTGGAGTGTTACGGACGAGCCAACCGCATTGGAAGACCACGCCTGGCACGGCGACAACGCACACGGTCACACGTGGCCTGTCGCGCGGAAAACTGCCAATGCCTGGGGCCTGCACGACATGTTGGGAAATGTTTTCGAATGGTGTCAGGACTGGGATCGTCCCGACTTCTACAAGGACTCGCCCCGCGTGGATCCCACTGGACCGCCCGTTGGATCATCGTTCATTATCCGGGGAGGCGGCTGGCCCGCGCCGCCGCGAGATTGCCGGAGTGCCTTTCGCGGCTGGGCTGGCAGTCCCGGACCGTCCGTCGGATTTCGCGTGGCGGTCGCCGCGGACAAGAGCGAAGCGGACGCCCCATTCTTGACGGATCGCTGGTATAACCTGCTGCCTCTGTGCGACCCACAGTCCGATGCTCTGCTGGGCGACTGGCGTTTCGAAGGCGAGGATTTGGCGACGGGGGACAATGGGGACTTACCGGCACGCATCATGCTGCCCGTCGATCCTCAAGCAGGTTACGACTTGCGCATGCGATTCACTCCGCTCGAGATAACCGACAGAGCTGGGGGTCTGGCACTGATCTTGCCTGTGGGTGCGGCGACCACTGAGATGTGTGTCGATATCGGAGAGGGCCGCCGTGCGGGACTGGGCCTGGCTGGAGCGGCTTGGTGGGAGAACGAGACCACGACGACCGTGGAGTTGCAGAGGGGGGCAACGCATACGCTCCTGGCGACGGTGCATGTGGCGAGTGACGAGGCGCAGATTAACGTGGAGCTGAACAACCGAAGGGTAATCTCGTGGCACGGTCCGGTAACTGGTCTCGCGGCAAGCTGGGACTGGCCAGTGCTTTACCGATCCATTGGCCTCGGCGCGAATCAGGGCATTCGATTCCACGCCGTTGATTTTCGCGCCCTTGGGAGTACTGCCAGCCGACCGGTGAAGGACTCGTGGAGTGATCCTCTGGCGACTCTGAGACGACGTGAGTTCGAGGTGGAGACTGACCAGGAGGGGCAGGTCATTGGCTTGGCGGCCAACCGGCACGCGGCGATTTCAGATGTCGAGCTGTCACATCTAAGCGAGTTTCCTCGACTGGCACGAGTTCAGCTGGGCAGTAACTCGGCCATCTCCGATCGCGGAGCGGCGGTCCTGGCGAATTTGAGTCAACTCAAAGACCTTTCCCTCGAAGGAACATCGGTCACAGATGAAGGGATTCGCCAGTTGGAGTCACTTGCCGGGTTGGAGCGTCTCAATGTGTACCGCACCCGGCTCAGCGACGAAGGAATGGAGGCGATCGCCAAGCATAAGGGACTGGTGTATCTGAATATTGGCTGGACATCCGTCAGTGATTCGGGGCTCGGCCATGTCGCGAAGTTGCCCCATCTGAAGACGCTCGATATGACGTTTTCCCAAGTTGGCGATGCCGGGATTCGTGGTCTACAAGGATTGCCTCTGGAGGAGTTGTGCCTGGTTGGTGATCAAGGTGTCACGGACGCCGCATTGGCGACCTTAGCGACCCTGTCTGAACTCCGACTGCTGAACCTCACCGGTACGAGTGTCACGGACGCGGGCCTCGACCATCTCGCGGGCGTTCCACACCTTGCGAAGCTGTACTTGGTCGGAACGAAAGTTGGCGACAAGGGGGTGGCTTCGCTGACGAACCACGCCGATCTCATCGAGCTTGATCTCCGTGGCAGCGAAGTGACAGATGCTGGCCTGGTCCACTTGGCGGAGATGAAGAGCCTGCGTCATCTGGACCTCTTTGATACCAGGGTCTCTGCCGCAGGAATTGCCAAATTGAGGGAGTCACTGCCGCTCTGTACCATTGCGAGTCAGTACCCCTGATATCGCCGACTTGAAAGTCCTTCTCTGTCAAGCCATAAGTGTTGAGTTCGGGACGGGAACGATCTGCTGCGTTGGCCGTTCTCCAGAACTCGCTAGAATGCCAACAACGTTCTTTGGTTCGAGCGTCGATCTCCAGCACCAAACAGAGAGCGCAGGCTATCGAATTTCCGGAGAACAGCCGGGAGGCGGACCGGATATCTTCGGAGCGACATTCCTGACCGCTGCCTGGACTGCCTCGCCGGTACCACTTACGCCGCGGCGAATCAGGGAACAGCCGGACTTACCTCTCATCGTACTCGATTGTCCCTGGGCCAACGAACCAACCAAAAGACTGACACTCGTTGCTGATGTAATTGCTGTTTTGAATTGACTCGTCGCACAGAGCGACATTGGTAATCTCGCGCACAACGGAATCAACGATGGAAACCCGGCCCCAAAGGCAGGGAGCATCGCAGTTCGGACACGTCCACATGTACATTACTGACAACGTATCCTTGTTCGTCGGCCGTTTGAAGCACAGCAACTCCTCGCACGCACCATGGTTAATGACGATACGATCACCTGGGCGGAGCGGTGCCATCCGAGGCTCACGTCGCAGCTTCGTCTGAATGCCGGACAATGTGTCGCGGCAGACGTTCCCGCAAACCGGACACTCCAAATCGCCAACGAACCAGTCAAACATGCCCATCTGTATTTCTCCTTTACCCGCCCGTCTCCCTCGTTCCGATACTCACGCACCTCCGCGACTCATGGCAGGAGATACTGCTCGGCCTCTTCCGGGCTGAGGTCCCGCCCCGCTGCCTGGCGGGCAAGACCCAGGATTTCATCGAGGACCAGAGACCAGATGCGTACAGTGCCGCTCTCGCTGGCGCCGGCCAACCATCGGCGAAGAAGGCCCGCAACCTGTCCCCGACATCCGGATATTCCGCGATGAACTGCTCACGGTCAACGACCTCACCACGGTCGACCCGCAGCATATACTCAGATAGCACTTCATCCAGCCGGCAATCGTCATTCTCGTCGTCGAGTTCCGCCATGATTCAACCCTCGCCACATCCACCCTACACAGTGCTTCGCTCAGTGTACTACCATCACGACGGCCCCCAAAGTGAAAGGACGCCACGCATACTACCGATGACGCCTGCCCTCCTCAATCTGTCGTCGGACTCACCGGCGGCGAGCTTGCCCCGCTGGTGACTGAAGCAACCTTCCAGAGGATGACCTTGCCAGATCCATCACCCGTGGCCAGGAGGCTGCCATCGTTCGAGAAGGTCATTGCGCTGACGTTCGCCTCGTGAAGATCAAGTACGGCGATGTTCGTACCGTTCGACCAGTCATCGAGGTAGATTCTGCTGCGGTAGGCAATCGCCACACAGCTGCCGACAGGGGATATCGCCACACCGGGATCTCCCTTCTCTCTCTGCGGAAATTCGTACTTGCGCATCAGCGCCCCCGTTGCTACGCGATAGAACGATGCAGTTCCGTTACCCGACCCATCGTAGATGCCCAAGAGCTCGCCGTTGTTGATCAGATTGCCGCAATGTCCACTGGTTTCGATTACGCGAGACTCCTTGGTACGCAGGTTCCAGACGTGAAATCGATAGGCTTCTCGGTAGTCGTATGGAGGACCGTGTTCCCAACCTGCCAGCACTGCACCATCCGACGAGAACTCAAAACAGGTGACTTCGTGATTCTCGTCCCGAGCCTTCAGAACTTCCCGTACCTTCCCAGAAGCCGCGTCGGCAAGATACACCCGAGTCACGTCCGATTCCCGGTCACGAGCCGAGACAGCCAGGACTTTCCCGTTCGGAGAGAATCTGAGATAGAAGATCCCTGAGCGTCCTTGCAGCCCCATCGCCCTCAACAGGTTCGCCCCCTCCGTTCCGCCGCGGCTCCCATCGGGAGTAGCTACGAGATCTCCGGACCGGGAATCCCATTTGTAGAGGTTCGCGTAATTGCGCACGTTGTACCACACTTGTTTACCCATGGGAGTAAAGGTATTGAGATAAGACTCGTACGTGCAGCAACTGATATCGATGCCCGATTGCGAACTAGTGTCCAGTTGGCATTGTCTGCGTAAAGTGCCCGTGTTCCAGATGGTGTTCGATTCCCACGCATTGGAGAACAGGAGGGTGGCATCCGGCGAGAACATCAAAGAACTGATAACGCGATCAGCACCTTTCGCCACAAACTCGCCTCTCGACCGCAGCCATCGCATCGCCACCTGCCGTTCGGTGCGATGCTAGCCCGAAACAAACATAGGCCGGTCCAGCCAGCGGAGCGGCATCGGTAGTCAATTTCGCGGCTCTTGCCGGCGCGACTTCTCCATTTCCGAAACCAATCTTGCCTCGTTAGACGTGACTTTGGCTGCGTTCAGTCCAAGCACAATCGGCACGACCAGTTCACGTCAATTCGGATCGCCGATCAGTATGAACGGCGCCCAGTAACGTGGGTGGGCAAACGGCTCAACATCTTTCGTCATCGATTGCTCCCCCTTGGGCTCAGGGACCGCAAGCTCCATCCTCTCGCCCTTACCTCGGGCGCCGCGGACCACGCCGTCGGTTGCCAAGGCAGTCAGCGTGAGGGCCTCATCAGCCGAAAGTCGCTGCAGCCAGCGTTTCGCTTCTTCCAGGGCTGCCGCCTTTCCCATCGGCTGGTCCAGCCCTTCACGTGTACCCAGTAAGTTCTCGTAGAACCGACGCATTAGCAGGGCTGTTGCTGTATCATCCACCTTCCACAGGGTCAGGCACACAGCGCGGCTGCCAGCGGCAAGAAACGCCTGAGAGAACCCGAGCAAACCATCTCCGCCCCCTTCACGTCCGAGCGCCGTTTCACAGGCGGATAGCGTTACCAACTCCGCGTCGAGGTTCCAAAACTCCAGTACCTCGTGCGCCGACAGCTGTCCGTTAATGAGTGGTTCGCCGGGACGCGTTAGTAGCATTTCGGGCAGATTGTCTTGAGCTAGAATAAGTACCGACTCCATCGCGTTCACGTCATTTGCCTCGCCGTGCGTAGCGAAGTGTAGATAGCGGAACTTCAATAGGTCACCACTCTTGCGCAGGTCGTCGAGTGATTGTTCGCTCGCAGCTGAATCCAACAGTACTCTGGAGTCATTTCCGCATAGCTTGGCCAACTGTGTCACTTCGACTCGCGTGCCCGGGAGTTCCTGCCTGTCACCGCCGCGCAGGGCGACCAACATCGCTGCGGTCTGCCGACGGTTGGCGAGTGCCTGCGGCGCAGGGTCCTTGTGCAGCGCAATGCCGAGCCGGCCCGGTGGCACGTCTCGTGTGATTTCTGCTCCTTCGCTCCAGATGGTGATTGGAACACTCCGTGCCTCCATTTGCTCCCCCATCACTTCGGCTAGTCTCTCGACGGAAGTGAGTTCCACACCAGCATACCTCAGAAGTACGTCGCCAGCTTGCAGCCGTGCCGCGGAAGCGACGCTGTCGGGAGCCACCATCGTGATGAGTAGCCCACCCGGCGGCAGCGGCTTGGCGTTGTCTCGCTTGCTGAGGGATCGGTCGAAGATCGCATCGCCCAATGCGAGTAGGGACAAGCCGGCGGGCTGCTTCTTTTCTTGGAGGCGAGCTAGGAACGTGCCGGAGGGCACGTAGCTAATCGTATAATGGCGCGTCAGTACCTCCGCCGGGATACCGGCCATTACGTTGGTCGCGACGACATACAGTGATTTCACGCCATGGAAATGACGAGCGAGCGGGGCGACACGCTGGGCATATAAGGCTTTTGCCAGGGCATCCACTTCCTGGATCGCACTATTGCCGGATGCCAACGCAGCGCGAAGTGCGGTGGGCAGGGCAATATCGTCCTCGGTCCACGTTCCATCCACTCCGGCCCCCGACAGACGTTCCCAAGCCGGGTCACCGGTACTGCGCAGCACGCAGCCCCAGTGCTCTTGGACGCCGCCGTCGGAGCTGACGTCGACCCACATCACAAGCGCCGCGTCTGGGGGAATTGCGGACTGGACCACGGAGAGTGGTGCCAGTTCGCGTCCGTTCAACGTGACTGCGAGTTCCGCTAATTGGCTATCAACAGAACTGCGGTCGGACTGAAGCCTGGCAAGCTCATCTCTTTCCGCATCGTCCGGTGTCTGGCAGGCGACAAGCTGTAGGATTCGGGCGTCGAGTTGAGTCAACTGGGCGTTCAACTTGCGCTGAAGCTCTAGCTCGCTTGCGCTCAACACACCACCGCGAGACCTGAGTTCGTCGCTCAGTCCGCGGGCTAGGCCAGTCTCAGCCGCAGTCCACGCCGCAGTCGGCAAATCGAGTCTCGCCTGCATCGCAGCGAGTAGCTCGTGAGGGGACTGTTGCGCTCCAAATATGGCTCGTTCATGTCCTCTTGCCGCCACCTTAAGCCTTGCGGCATCAAACGAGGCGACAGCTTGAACCAGCCGTTCAACGGCCTCAGCGTATTTCGCCTGAACGATCAAGGGGCCGGCCACACTGCTATAGCTCAACGCCGTGTCAGGGTGTTTCTCCCCAAATAGCTCGCGTCGTAAATCCAAACTCTTCTCGAATGCCGACTGGGCCTCCGCTTGCTTCCCTTGAGGGGCCATGTAACACGCCAGGTTGTGATAGATCAGGGCCGTGCTGGAATGTCTCTCACCCAGCAGTGCCAGATTCAGGTCGAGAGCCTTCTGGGCAACCGTCTGGGCTTCAGCGTACCTCTTCTGGCCTGCCAGGTTGAGGGCAATGTTACTGATGCTCGTGACGGTGTTAGGATGGTCTTTTCCGAAAACCTCGAGACAGAGTTCGAGAGAGGTATCGAACAGCGGCTGGGCCTCAACGCACTTTCCCTGGTGGTATAGACTTAGAGCCAGGTTATTGCGAACTATCGCGATATTCGGGTGCCCCTCTCCGAAAAGCTCGAGGTTGAGATCGAGGGCCTTCTTGTAGAGAGCCTCAGCCTCCACGTACTTCCCTTGAGCGTCCAGGTAGCCGGCTAGGCTATTGTAGCTCGCGACTGTATCCGGGTGCTTATCTCCTAACACCTCGATTTCGAGATTGATGGCTTCCTGCACACACGCCTGTGCCTCATCATACCACCCCCGAGCCCACAGGCACGTAGCCAGGACATGATAGCTGTTGGCGGTTTCGTGGGCTTCTTTTCCAAGCACCTCGATTCGGAGATCGAGGGCTTTTTGGGCGAGTGCCTGAGCCTCTGGACCCCCACCTCGTTGCACTAGGTTAGCGGCCAGATCTGCGTAACTCGTGGCAGTCTCAGGGTGCTTTTCTCCGAGCAGTTCAACTCGCACAGAAAGGGCCTTTTGGTGCAGAATATGTGCCTCCTCGGGCTTTCCCTGCGCATCCAGGTTTCGCGCCAACAGACTGGCATGTGCGGCGGTGACCGGGTGCTTTTCCCCAAACAGCTCGAAGCAGAGATCGAGGGCCCTCTGGAAAAGTGGCTGCGCCGCGGAATATTTCCCCGTTTCCTGAAACGTCGTTGCGAGGATCACCGCATTTTGCATCTGCGTGCCTGCAACGATGCCTGCCTCACCCTTCGCAGCGAGCAACTCCAGGCCACGTACTTGCCAGACGGCATCGACAGTCTCCCAATGCTCTTCCCCTTGTCGAGCCTGCCGCAGTGACAACAACTCCAGAGCTCTAGCAACTGCTTGCGCCACGCCCTCTTTCGTTCCGAGCTGGTCGATTGCCTTTTGAAGGTCGGCGGCTTGCTGGGCGTCTTCTCCAACCAGGGCACCCGGATGAGTTGGGGCAATTGCTGCGATTGGCGGATCCTCCGCCTGAAGCGATCCATTGCAATAGCTTAAGAAGATGGCAACGAGCGGAAGGAAACAAGAGGACAAAGAACGATAGCCGTTACACACTGGAAGACTCCAAGACGATGCGCGGTTTGCCACTCAAAGATGAAATGGACACGAAGATGGACTCCTAATGATCGGCGTTCTCGCCATCACTCTCCTCCCTTGGCCGCACGGGCAGAGCCCAGATTTCCCACGCAACCGACGGTGAGCCGATCGCTAACCAAGTAACAAGCTCCTGCAACACACTGGATTCCCCGTGGATCCGCTGACCCGCTCCGCGGGTCTGTTGCATCGGATCGAGCGGGAACTCTTGGACACGGTCAGTGGAATGGACGCGAATAGCTGACGACGTGGCGTCACCTGTGGGTCGCCAAGGACAACTACCGCGCTGTTCACACCACACACGGTATGGTGGCAGCGGTTCGCCTGAAGCGACAATGGCAAAAACTTGGATCCCCACACCATCCGTCAAACCGTAGACGACGTGGTCGGGATCCTCGGAAGGGTATTTCGGTTCCTCGGTAAGCGGGGGAGGCTGGTTTGGGTCCTCGGGAAAACAGAGTTCCTGAACACCATCGGGGCGGAATGCGATCCAATAACAGTAGGCAGGGCGGGAAAGCACCGCACGAAACTGCACAGCATCGCCTTCTCGCAGCTGGTAGCGATCGCGCAAGACTACCCCCATGCGCTGGTGTATGCCGCGGGCGTTGCGGACTAGCTGTTGTACCTCCACTGACTCGATACGGACTCTCTCCGGCCAAGGCATGGATGGCTCGCGAGGCGAGGTCGCGGATTGCCCACTCGCGTCGTCACGACGTGCATTGATTCCAACCCATGCAATGGCTGCAATCAGCCCCAGCGATGCCAGTCCTAACCACACGCGTCCGCACTTGACCAGTGCGCAATCGAGGAGTCGTCTCAGATTGATGGCAGGGTGATTGACAGTCGCGTTGCGGTCGCCCTCGCGTTTGGCCAAATACTTCAGCACCGTCCGTCCCAGTTCCTGACTCGCACCTTCACAGACCGTCGGCAACGGTTTTGACTCGCGTGGCACCGCGTCCCGAACAATGTCAGTCCCCTTGGCGAACGTGTTTGCCGCTGAACGCTCCGAGTCAGAGGACGTCGCTAAGAATGCTCTTAGGTCCTCCAGCAGTTCGGAGGCAGCGGAATATCGCCCGAGGCGCTGTTTTGTCAAGCACTTGAAACAGATCCGCTCCAGTTCCTTGGGTACTGCCGGATTCCTCATGCGAGGCGATTTGGGATCACGCTCCTGGATCTCGGCAAACAACTCGCGGACGCGGGTGGCTCGGAACGGCCGCTCACAGCAGAGAAGTTCATAGAGGATAACACCTAGGCTCCAAATGTCCGTGCGGCCGTCAATCCAATGTGTTTCGCCTCGAGTTTGTTCCGGCGACATGTACGCCGGTGTCCCTGCTACCTGCCCTTTCAGAAGCGCCTGCGCATCCTCCTGGATCGCCAGTCCGAAATCCGTCAGGTGCGCATGCCCCTCGACATCCACCAGGACATTCGCAGGTTTCAAATCCCGGTGCCAAAGCCCCTTACTGTGCAAGTACTCCAGCGCTTCTGTGATCTCGATCAGTACTCTGATTATCTCAACCCACGATCGGGGACCGGCCGCCGCCCATGCGGCGAGGTTCTCCCCATGAACAAATTCCTGGACGATGTAGATCAAGTCGTCTGCCTCGCACACGTCGTGCACAGTGACGAGCGCCGAATGATTCAGCCTGGCTGCCGTGCGCGCTTCCTGTAGAAATGCCTCCTTGTCCGATAGCCGTGCCAGGCGTTCTGCATGTGGCACTTTCAGCGCCACGAGCCGATCCAGCTGCGGGTCGTGGGCCAGATAGACAACACCAAACCCTCCGGATCCCAACACCCTGCGAATTTCAAAGCGGCCAATACGTTTGGGCGGTGAGACTTCATAGCAGATTGCTTTCGCGGCTCCCAACGATGAACCGCCGCCAAGTCCATTCGCTTTGGCTGCGGAATCGGTGTCGGACGAACGATCCTGCGAGGTATCGGCATCAAGCAGTGCAAACGCCATCTCCACAACGCTTGCGTGCTCACGGAAACGTCTGTGGTATTCGGCTGCCTCAATTTGTTCGTCACTCTTGCGCCGCAAGTACACTTCCAGGGCGATCAAGTCGCGAAGGCCAGCCTCGAGAGCGAGTTCGGGCAGGTGGTGAACGAAGCTCTCGATTCGAGTACCGTGATCAGATTGCCATGCCGTTTCAAAATCTTCGCACACCCGGTCGATAAGCTCTTCCGGAACGCCAACTTCGGATCGCCATCTACTTTCTGTTTCGCCGTTCATGCGTGCTCTACCTGCCAACCTGTGCGCCGGCTGCGTTAAACGCAGATTCCAACGAGGCAGGGCCTCGAACCAACTGCGAGCTACCGCTCGGTTCAATCAACTCGCTCCCGTTGATCGCTGGAACTTGACTCAAAATGTTGACGTGCTGACTCATAAGTAGACTAACTCAGGGCGTGGCGAGATGATACAGACTACCTGCGGATGACCACGGGTATTGACCTGCCCACCCCCCGGCAGCAGCCTTCTTCTTCCACAGGCAGAAAAGGCGGATCAGAGGCGTCGCCGCCCTCTTGTTACATTGCCGGGGAGGAGGATTCATGTCCAGCAATGAGTCATTCGACGACCTTATGGCTCGCCTCAGGGCGGGCGTTGAAGAAGCGGCCACTGAGGTGTTCCAGAGGTACGTGCGCAGGCTCTGTGTGCTGCCCCGTGGTCGCCTATCCACGCGAATCCGACCGTAGGAAGACTGGCAAGACGTTGTCCAGTCGGTGATGCGAAGTCTCGTACGTCGACACGCCGCGCGACAGTTTGGCATTCAGAATCGGGAGGATCTTTGGGCCCAGCAGGGTATGCGTCCCCCGGCCATCCGTTGTTCGCGGCGTGGACTACTCGGGCCGATCAGATAAGCAGTGTGTACGAGCGGCGGGGTTAAGCGATTCCTTTGCCGCATAAACGGGGTTGAGACGTAGCCCGGAGTTCAGACGCCATGGGGCCTCAGTTATGCTGATCAAAACGAACTGAGTCGTACCTGGCCGAAACAACAGACACGCTTAAGTGTGCCGCATGGTGTGAGGGACCTGAGCGGTGCCCGATCCGCGTTTAACACTGAAAGACGCCGGGCGAGACGCGTCTGGCAAATGCGTTCGCTTTGCCAAGCTTCTGTCACTGATTGGACCGCGTCGTGACGGTCCGGTCCGGTTCGAGATCGGGCGCCGGAGTGCCGGTATGAGCCGCGTGGCCGGAGCCTGTGTCTCCGATCAATCGGCTCGTTGTCCAGCCAGCGCGAGCAGAATCGATCTTCCGGCACGCGACGTTTCTTACGGCCACCCAGAAAAAGGCCTTGAAGGACCGCTAGCCATTGTTGCCGGTGCGCAAACTCGCCCCCGCGCTCACAAGCATCCCGGGCGACTTTGGGCACCAACGCGACACCCGACCAGTGTCGCGGCAAGTTGTTGTCACGCGATCCAACGCCACAGGCGGACAGACGCAGCCTTTCCAGATCATCGGGGCTGGAGTGTTTCTCCAGCGCCCGAACCCGACAGCAGGCGGCGCGGCGAGACCTGCTCAAACCACTCCCTGGGCGACCATCGCGTCGGCCACTTTGACGAAGCCGGCCACATTCGCCCCCTGGACGTAGTTGGTGAACGAGCCGCTTGTGCCGTACCGGACGCAGTTGGCATGGATCTCGCGCATGATCTGCTGCAGTTTGCCGTCGACTTCTTCCCGCGTCCAGCGCGTGACACCGGCGTTCTGCGTCATCTCCAGGCCCGAAGTGGCGACGCCACCGGCGTTGGCTGCCTTGCCCGGCCCATACAGGATCCTGGCCTCCAGGAAGACATCCACACCCTCGGGAACCGTGGGCATATTGGCGCCTTCGGCGACCAGCATGCAACCGTTCTTCACCAACATGCGAGCATCCTGCGCGTCGATTTCGTTTTGCGTCGCGCTGGGGAAAGCCAAATCGGCTTTGACACTCCAGGGACGCTCATTGGGCAGGAAGTCGATTCCTTTGAAGTGCGCGGCGTATTCGCGAATCCGTCCGCGGCGAATGTTCTTCAGCTCCATCACCCAGGCCAGTTTGTCCGGTGTGATCCCTTGGGGATCGACGATCGTGCCGTCCGAATCGGAGAGCGTGATCGCCTTGGCGCCCAGCTCGTTCAGCTTCTCGATGGTGTACTGGGCCACGTTCCCCGAACCGGAGACCAGCGCCGTCTTGCCCGCTACGCTGTCGTGACGGGTGGCCAGCATCTCCTGGGCGAAATACACGGCGCCGTAACCGGTAGCCTCAGGACGCAGCAGCGAACCGCCGTATTCCAGCCCCTTGCCGGTCAGCACGCCGCAGAACCGGTTGACAATGCGTTTGTACTGCCCGAACAGGAAACCGATCTCGCGCCCACCGACGCCGATATCGCCAGCCGGGACGTCGGTATCCGGGCCGATGTGGCGGTACAGCTCCGTCATGAACGACTGGCAGAACCGCATCACTTCCGCGTCACTCTTGCCCTTGGGATCGAAGTCCGATCCCCCCTTGCCGCCCCCCATCGACAGCGTGGTCAGGCTGTTCTTGAAGACCTGCTCGAACGCCAGGAACTTCAGCACGCCCAGGTTGACCGTGGGATGAAAGCGAAGCCCTCCCTTGTACGGGCCCAGCGCGCTGTTCATCTCGATGCGAAAGCCGCGATTCACCTGGATCTCGCCGCGGTCGTCGACCCAGGGCACGCGGAACATCACGACCCGTTCCGGCTCAACCATCCGTTCCAGGATCCTCAGGTCCCGATAGCTGGGCCGCGAATCAATCAACGGCAGGACCGACTCGGCGACTTCCCGCACCGCCTGATGGAACTCGGGCTCTCCCGGGTTCTTGGCCACGACTTTGGCCATGAACTCCTCGACCTTCGCGGACACCGCGCTCTTGGTGCCCACGCTGCTGTCCGCGATCTCCGAGGAAACGGCGCTCTTTGTACCCACGCTGGCATGAACCATGGCGTTATTCTCCTTCTAGCTGGTCCCTGGCACGCCGGGAACTGCATCCCGTTGCGTCCGCTGCCGACAGAACCTTCGATTGCGATGACCCCAGACGACCGCCGGTGCCACGCTGGCACCCACCCTACGCTGCCGTCCGACCGAACCCCCGATCGCCGACCAGATGGACAGAGATGATACCAAGGGTAATGGCAATTATCCAGACGATTAGCTGACACTCCGAGAAATAATATCGGCATTTTCATGCCACAGATGAGTGGCAGAAAAATTCCGTGACCTGGGCCTTCTTTGCCGCACAGTGGCCGGTCGTCCGCCTTGACCCTGCTTATCCTGAGACGTAGTCTAAGGTTCTGCTTGGCGTGCTGCCGGTGCGGCACGTGTGGATCGGACGACCGAGCGGTGATCGGGCAATTCCAGTTCTGCCAGTACCAGAGGGGAAGCGAATGCTCAGCGACGTGCAGTTAAGTACCGGAATCCCCGGATTGGACCGGCTGTTGCGGGGCCTGCTTCCGGGCGATAACCTCGTGTGGGCGGTGGAACGGATCGAGGACTATGCGCCCTTCGTTCCCCCCTACTGTCGCCACGCGCTGGCTCACGGCAAGCAGGTCGTCTATTTCCGCTTTGCCGATCATGCGCCACTGGTGCCGGAGGAGTTGCCGATAACGATCATCCAGCTGGACCCTGCGGCGGGCTTGGAGCAGTTCATCACGCGGGTTCACGCGGTGCTGGGGGAGGCGGGGCGAGAGACCTTTTTCCTGTTTGACTGCCTCTCGAGTCTGGCAGACGCCTGGTTCAGCGACCGCATGCTGGGCAATTTCTTCCGCTTGACCTGCCCCTACGTCCTGGATCTGGAGGCCCTGGCGTGTTTCCCCCTGTTGCGCAACCGCCACTCGTTCCACGCCATCCAGCCGATCACCAACACGACTCAGGTATTCCTGGATGTCTACCGTCACCGGGATGACGTCTATGTGCACCCGATCAAGGTGGAGCACCGCTATTCGCCGACCATGCACATGCTGCACACCTGGGAAGGTGACAACTTCGTGCCGTTGACGGAGAGTTCGACGACGTCGGAGATCCTCACGCGGATCCCGTGGAGCGGGCTGGATTCTGTTCAGTCGCAGCAGGGCACCTGGTCACGCATTCTGCTGGGTGCGGAGCAGATGTGGGAGGAGATTGAGGCGGGCAAGCGACCGGCCGAGGACGCGCAGCAGTGCCTGGGGCAGTTGATGCCGATGATCATCTCGCGTGATCCGCGCGTGATGGCGTTGGCTGAACGCTTTTTCACCCTGGGCGACCTGGTGCAGATCAGCAAGCGGATAGTTGGCACGGGACTGATCGGCGGCAAGTCGGTGGGGATGCTGCTGGCTCGGGCGATTCTCAATCGGACCGACCCTCGCTGGGAGTCGTTGCTGGAGGCCCATGATTCCTTTTATATCGGCTCCGACGTCTTCTATTCCTATCTGGTGGAAAATGGCTGCTGGTGGCTGCGGCAGAAGCAGCGCGATCCCGAGTCGTTCCTCAACGGCGTCGAGGAAGCTCGGCGACGGATCCTGGCGGGGGCGTTTCCCAGCCACATCGAAAAAGAGTTCTCGGAGATGCTGGCCTATTTCGGCCAGTCGCCGATCATTGTCCGCTCCAGCAGCCTGCTGGAGGACAATTACGGCAATGCCTTTGCTGGCAAGTACGAGAGTATCTTCTGCGCCAACCAGGGGCCGCACCAGAAGCGACTGGCCGATTTCCTGTCGGCCGTGCGGACGATCTATGCCAGCACGATGAGCGAAAAGGCACTCCGCTACCGGGCGCAGCGCGGGCTGCTCGACCGCGACGAGCAAATGTCGCTGCTGGTGCAGCGCGTTTCGGGGGCCCGTTACGGCTCGCTGTTCTTTCCGCAGGTCGCCGGAGTCGGTTACTCCTTCAATCCCTACGTGTGGAGCGATTATATCGATCCCGCGGCCGGGATGGTGCGGCTCGTCTTCGGACTGGGGACGCGCGCCGTGGACCGCTCCGATGACGATTACACTCGGGTCGTGGCCTTAAACGATCCTCAGCGACGCCCGGAGAGCGGTGCCGACGAGGTGCGTCAATATTCGCAACGTCGTGTCGATGTCATCGATCTGGAGGCCAGTCAGCAGACAGCGTACGATTTCCTGGACGTCTGCGGTCATTGTCAGTCCTTGCCGCTAGATTTGTTCGCTTCGCAGGATCCCGAGTTGAACCGGTGGGCCCACGAGCAGAATCTGGACGCCAGCAGCTCGCTGGTCCTGACCTTCGACCAGCTGCTGACGCAGACGCCGTTCGTCTCCGACATGCGGGATATGCTGTCCACGTTGCACCAAGCGTACGATTCGCCGGTGGATCTGGAGTTCACCGCCAACTTCTTCTCCAAGGACGGGTACAAGCTCAATCCGGTGCAGTGCCGGCCACTGCAGATCGCCACCGGACCGACCACCATGGAGAATCTGATCTCCGTTGCCAAGGCGGACGTGATCCTGGAGTCGCGGGGCGCAGTGATCGGGCCCAGTCGGATCAGAAACATCGACCGCGTGGTGTATGTCGAGCCGGTGCTCTATGGCCAGCTGCCGATCGCCGACCGTTACACCCTGGCACGCCTGATCGGACGCGTGCTGCACTTGAAAGAACGCCAGCCACCCTCCAATATCCTGCTGATCGGTCCGGGGCGTTGGGGAACCAAAAGCCCCTCTCTGGGAGTGCCTGTGTCATTCTCGGAGATCGACAACGTCTCGGCGTTGTGTGAAATCGTGGCGATGCGCGACGACTTGGTCCCCGATGTGTCGCTGGGGACCCATTTCTTCAACGACCTGGTCGAATTCGATATCCTGTACATGGCTTTGTTCCCTGGCCGGCAGCACAACTCTTGGAACCGCGATTTCTTCCTGCAGTCGCCCAACCGACTGACCCAATTGGTGCCCGACGCTGCCAAGTGGTCGCCCGTGCTGCGAGTGATCGATTTCGCCGATGACGGCAGCCAGGGGTGCCGCGTCCGCATCCACGCCAATACCCCCGAGCAGTTCGTTCTGTGCTATCGTGAACCCACCGTCTGACCTGCTGCGGTTCGTTCACCTTGCCACAAGGCAAGGAAGGCCGTACCTTAACGGCATTTTTGCCGATACTCGTTTTTTTGTATGCCATTGCTGGTGAGACGATCGCCGCCAGATGCCCGGGCTGGCGGCCTGAGCAGTAGGGGTTGGAGAAGGGGAACGCCTGCCATGCAGAAGACCGAACGCCATCGCGTGGAGATCTTGCGAGTTCTGAGCCAGTCGGCCGTGCCGCTGATTTCGGCTCAGATCGCCAAGCAGCTGGAAGCAGCCGGTCACTTGCTGAGCGAGCGCACGGTGCGGCTGTACTTGAATCAACTGAGCACCGAGGGCTTCGCGCTTCCCCGAGGCCGTCGCGGGCATCGGATCACGGAAAAGGGGCTGGCGGAGTTGCGGGGCAACGACGTGCTCCAACGCATGGGGTACCTCTCGGCCCGCATCGACCAGATGACGTTCAAGATGACGTTCGATCTGGCGACTCGGACGGGCAGTGTGGTCGTCAACATCTCGCTGGTCGATCCGCGACAGCTGGCCGACTGCCTGGACGAGGTGTGCCAGGTGTTTGAGAAAGGCTATGCGATGGGCAATCGGGTGGCCTTGCTCGCTCCCGGAGAGACGGTCGGCAACTCCACCGTTCCGCCCGGCAAAGTCGGTTTGTGTACGGTCTGCTCGATCACGCTCAACGGGGTCTTGCTGAAACACGGTATCCCGACCGTGTCCCGGTTCGGCGGCCTGTTGGAGCTGCGCGACGGTCAACCGACACAATTCGTTGAACTGATCCACTACGATGGTACGACGATCGATCCGCTGGAAATCTTCATCCGCAGCCGGATGACGAACTACCGCGGAGCGATCCGGGACGGTAACGGTCTGATCGGAGCGAGCTTTCGGGAGTTGCCGGAGGACAGTCGGGAGGCGGTGCTGAACATCAGTGAGCGGTTGTTGGCGATCGGGCTGGGCGGCGTGTTGGAGGTTGGCCTGCCAGGCCAGACACTGTTCGGTTTGTCGGTCAGCGCCGGTCGGATTGGGGCGACAATCGTCGGCGGACTGAATCCCATCGCCATCATTACCGAGACCGACCACCGCGTCGATCTATGCGCGCTGGCCGGCTGGCTGGACTATCCACGTCTGTTTCCCTACGAGGAGTTGTCCCGAAATCTGCAGCCGTACCTGCGGTAGGGATCAGCCGCGGCCGGGCGCTGGCAAGGAGCTGTACCCCATCAGGTATTGATCGATCGCGCGGGCTGCGCCGCGGCCTTCGTAGATGGCCCGGACGATCAGGGACTGGCCGCTGCGGCAGTCGCCGGCAGCGAAGACCCCCGGGATTTCTGTCGCGAATTCGCCTGGCGCAGCGCGGTAGTTGCCTCGTTCGTCGCAGGTGATTCCCAGCATCTGGGCCGCCGTCTGTTCTGGCCCCAGGAAGCCCAGCGAGAGCAGGATCAAGTCCGTTTTCCAGACCCGCTCGGTGCCGGGCACTTCGCGGAAGGGCGCTTTGTCCCCAGGTTTGGTCCAGTCGATCCGCACGGTCCGGATTCCGGCCACGCGGCCAGTGCCGTCATCGACGAACTCTTTGGACAGGATTGAGTAGATGCGGGGGTCTCCCTGGAAACGGGCCTGGTACTCCTCGTGGGAGTAGTCCAGTCGGAAGACCCGCGGCCATTGCGGCCAGGGGTTGTCGGGAGCTCGCCCCGCAGGCGGGCGGTCCAGCAGTTCGAAGTTCACGACGCTGCGGCAGCCGTGGCGCAGTGAGGTGCCGATGCAGTCGGCTCCCGTATCGCCGCCGCCGATGACGACCACGTCCCGGTCCTGAGCGGAGATGTAGTGCCCATTGGCGAGCTGGGAATCCAGCAGGCTCTTGGTGTTGCGTGTGAGAAAGTCCATGGCGAAGTGGATGCCTTGCAGCGATCGCCCGGGGATCGGCAGATCGCGTGGCCTAGTCGCCCCGGTAGCCAGCAGCAGGGCGTCGTACTGCTCGCGCAGCTGCTGGGGATCGACGTACTGGATGTCCAGCCCGTTTTCGGTCATGATCCGCGTCATGTGCCCCACCGGGAAATCCTCCCGCTTGCCCACGTGGGTGTGGGTCACAAAGCGGATTCCCTCGGCCTGCAGCAGCTGGACGCGACGATCGATCAGTTCCTTCTCCAGCTTCATGTTGGGGATGCCGTACATCAGCAGTCCGCCGATCCGGTCGGCCCGCTCGTATACGGTCACCTGATGCCCCACCTTATTCAGCTGGGCCGCCGCGGCCAATCCGGCAGGACCCGATCCGACCACCGCCACGCGTTTGCCGGTGCGAATCTCCGGCGGGCAGGGCCGCACCCAGCCCTCGGCGAAGCCCCGGTCGATGATGGCGTTCTCGATGTTCTTGATCGTCACGGGCGGCTCGCTGATCCCCAGCACGCAAGCGCCTTCGCAGGGTGCCGGGCAGGCTCGGCCGGTGAACTCCGGGAAATTGTTGGTCTGATGCAAGCGATCGAGCGCTTCCCGCCAGCGTCCCTGGTAGACCAGGTCGTTCCATTCGGGAATCAGATTGTCGATCGGGCAGCCGGTCTGGGACATGCAGAACGGCACGCCGCAATCCATGCAGCGGGCGCCTTGTGTGCGGAGGCGATCCTCTTGCGGTTCGCCGTAGATTTCCAGGAAGTCGTCCAGACGCGTCACCGACGGCCGGTATGGGACCGCCTGACGCGGATATTCTTTGAAGCCGGTTGGTTTTCCCATGATCGCTGCTCACATGTTCGGCGAGGGATGATTCCCGCAACTCAAATGCTATAGCTGTCGCTGGCGCTCAACGTGCACCACCGTCTCGATTTCTTCATCGTGAGCGGCGCGGTCGGCGCAGATGCGTTTGTAGTCCGTCGGCATGACCTTGATGAATTCCTTGCGTACGGTTCTGGTCCAGTCGTCCAGGATCTGCTGCGCAACGCGCGACCCGGTGTATTCCAGGTGCAACTTGATCAACTCCAGAAGTTCGCCGATGTCCTCCGGCGACTCGACGCGGTCCAGTTCGACCATCGCCAGGTTACAGCGGAGATGGAATTCTCCGCGGCGGTCCCAGACGTAGGCCACGCCGCCCGACATGCCGGCGGCGAAGTTCCGGCCGGTGGGTCCGAGGATCACGGCCCGGCCGCCGGTCATGTATTCGCAACCGTGGTCGCCGATCCCTTCGACCACGCACCAGGCGCCGCTGTTGCGGACACAGAAGCGTTCGGCCGCGTGGCCGCGGAAGAAGGCCTGGCCGGACGTCGCTCCGTAGAGGACCACGTTGCCCACCACGATGTTCTTCTCGGCGGCAAACGTGCTGTTCTGCGGAGGATAGACAATCAAGCGACCGCCGGACAGGCCCTTGCCGACGTAGTCGTTCGCGTCCCCTTCCAGTTCCAGCGTCAAGCCGCCGGCCAGGAACGCTCCGAAACTCTGGCCCGCCGAACCGTGGAAGCGAAAGTGTATCGTGTCGTCCGGTAGCCCCTGTTCGCCGAACAGCTTGACCGTTTCATGACTGAGGATCGCCCCCACAGTGCGATGCACATTTTCGATGGGCAGATCGACCAGCACCCGCTCGCCCCGCGACAGGGCCGGCTCGGCCAACGGCAGCAGCCGCGTTCGGTCGAGCGAATGTTCCAGAGCGTGGTCTTGAGGGATCAGGCGGCGGACACCGACGTTGGGGTGCGGCTTGTTGGCGGGAGCCAGCAGGGACGACAGATCCAATCCGTCCGACTTCCAGTGCTGGATGGCGCGGTCGGTCAGCAGGCAGTCGCTGCGGCCGATCAGGTCGTCCATCGTGCGGAACCCCAGTTCGGCCATGATCTGCCGCGTTTCCTCCGCGACCATGAACAGGTAATTCACCACGTGCTCTGGTTTGCCCGCAAACTTCTTGCGCAGCATCGGGTCCTGCGTGGCGATCCCCACCGGGCAGGTGTTCAGGTGACACTTGCGCATCATGATGCAGCCCAAACTGATCAGCGGTGCCGTGGAGAATCCCATTTCTTCGGCGCCCAGCAGCGCGGCGATCACCACGTCGCGTCCGGTCCGCAGGCCGCCGTCGGTCTGCAGGATCACGCGGCTGCGAAGGTCGTTGAGCACCAGCGTCTGGTGGGTTTCCGCGATCCCCAATTCCCAAGGCAACCCGGCGTGCTTAATGCTCGTCAGCGGCGAAGCGCCGGTGCCACCTGAATCGCCGGATATCAGGATGTGATCCGCGTGTGCCTTGGCGACGCCAGCGGCGACCGTGCCAACGCCGACCTCCGACACCAGCTTGACGCTGATCCGCGCGTCGGGATTGGCGTTCTTCAAGTCGTGGATCAGCTGCGCCAGGTCTTCGATCGAGTAGATATCGTGGTGCGGGGGCGGGCTGATCAAGCCGACGCCGGGGGTCGAATAGCGGATCCGGGCGATGTTGTCGTCCACCTTGCGGCCCGGCAGCTCGCCCCCCTCGCCCGGCTTGGCCCCCTGGGCCATCTTGATCTGCAGTTCGTCGGCGTTGCACAGGTACCAGGCCGTGACGCCAAAGCGGCCGGAAGCGATCTGCTTGATTGCCGAGCGTTTGGAATCGCCGTTGGGCAGTGGCAAGAACCGCGCCGGATCTTCGCCCCCTTCGCCCGTGTTACTGCGGCCGCCCAGCCGATTCATGGCCACCGCCAGCGTCTCGTGCGCCTCACGCGAGATCGACCCGAAGCTCATCGCACCGGTGCAGAAACGTTTGACGATCTCGCTGGCCGGTTCGACTTCCTCCAACGGCACGCTCGGTTGATCCGGGGGACGCTGCAAACTCAGCAAGCCGCGTAACGTGCAGCGGCGCGTCGATTCGTTGTTCACGTGTTCCGCGAAACGCCAGTAGGCTTCCTCGTCTTTGTCGCGCACGGCCACCTGCAACTGGGAGATCGCCGGCGGATCCCACACGTGCCGCTCGCCCGTGGACCGCCAGTGGAACTCGCCGGAGTTCGGCAGGACCGGCAAACGGTCCTCGGGTCCGACCGGGTAGCCCCGACGGTGCCGGCGAATCGACTCGACAGCCAGCGTGTCCAGGTCCACGCCCTGAATCCGGCTGGCCGTGCCGGCAAAGCACAGGTCGACGACTTCCTGGTTCAGACCCAAAGCCTCGAAAATCTGCGCGCCCTTGTAGGACTGGAGCGTCGAGATGCCCATTTTGGCCATCACTTTCAGCATCCCTTTCGCGGCGCCCACGCGATAGGCAGTCACCACGCGCTCGTCCGTCGCAAATTCCTCGGCGTCCAGCCAGCCATCACGACGGGCCTGCCAGAGCGCTTCGAACGCCAGGTACGGATTGATGGCGTCGGCCCCGTAGCCAACTAGCAGGCAGTGATGGTGCACCTCACGAGCCTCACCGGTTTCCAGCACAATGCCCAGCCGAGTGCGTTTGGCCCGGCCGACCAAGTGGTGGTGCACCGCGCCGCAGGCCAGCAGCGCGCTGACGGGAACCCGCTGCCTGCCGATCGCACGGTCGGACAGAATGATCAGGCTGTATCCCTCGTCGATCGCCTCCTCCGCCTCGCGACAAATCCGCTCCAGTGCCGGACGCAGCCCCTGCGAGCCCTCGGCGAGCGGGTACGTGATGTCAATCGTTCGGCTCCGCCAACCGTTCTGGTGCATCGTCTTCAACGCGGACAACTCGTCGTTGCTGAGGATCGGGTGCGGAATCAACAGCCGCTCACAATGCCCGTCGCCGATTTCCAGGATGTTCCGCTCCGGACCAATGTAGCACTCCAGCGACATGATGATCTCCTCGCGGATCGAATCGATCGGCGGGTTGGTCACCTGGGCAAACAGTTGCTTGAAGTAGTCGTAGACCAGTCGCGGCTCGTCGCTCAGACACGCCAGCGCCGAATCGTTGCCCATCGATCCCACAGGGTCCCGCTTCTGCTGGACCAGCGGCAGCAGCATGAATTGCAGCGTCTCGGTCGTGTAGCCGAAAGCCTGCATCCGCTCGAGCAGCGTCTTGTCGTCCAGGCCGGTGGGGGTCTCGAGCAGTTCCAGGGAGTCGAGCCGAATGCGATTCTTCCGCAGCCAGGCGGCGTACGGGCGACAATTGGAGAACGTGTGCTTCAGCTCCTCGTCCGGGATCAACCGGCCCTGCTCAAAGTCGACCAGGAACATCCGGCCGGACTGCAGCCGCCCTTTGTACTTGACGTTTTCCGGGTCCACCGGCAACACGCCCACCTCGCTGGCCATGATCACCCGATCGTCATGCGTCAGATAGTACCGGCTGGGACGCAAGCCATTGCGGTCGAGCACCGCGCCGATGTACTTGCCGTCGGTGAAGGCGATCGAGGCAGGCCCGTCCCAGGGCTCCATCAGCGTCGAGTGGTACTCGTAAAAGGCCCGTCTGCTTTCGGTCATCGTCTCGTGCTTCTGCCAGGCCTCGGGGATCATCATCATGACCGACTCCTGCAGCGTGCGGCCGGACATCAGCAGGAATTCCAACACATTGTCGAACGTACCCGAATCGGAACACTCCGGCTCCACGATCGGAAACAGCTTCGGCAACTCGTCGCCGAACAGCTTGCTCTGGACCACCCCCTCGCGGGCCCGCATCCAGTTCACATTGCCCCGTAGCGTGTTGATCTCGCCGTTGTGGCTCATGAACCGATTGGGCTGCGCGCGATCCCAACTGGGGAACGTGTTGGTCGAGAACCGCGAATGCACCATCGCCAGATGCGTCCGGTAGCTCTCGTCGGTCAGATCGGGGAAGAAGGGGAGCAACTGGTCGGGGGTCAACATGCCCTTGTAAATGATCACCTTGGTGGACAGACTGCAGACGTAGAACAGCAGAGCCTGCTTCAAAGCGCGATCGCCGCGCAACAGGTGGCTGACGCGTTTGCGGATCAAGTACAGCTGTCGCTCGAAGGCCTCGCCCTCCACGCCGTCGGCGGCCGCCACGAACAGCTGCTCGATCGCCGGCATCACCCGCCGCGCCGTCGGGCCGAGATCCGCCTTGTCGGGCTGGACAGGCACC
>JBGSHS010000304.1:0-45923 GCA_041752115.1 Pirellulaceae bacterium
CAAAGCCAGAATGCCCAGGAGTCACGCGAAAACCTGACGTCCACACTTGACCAAAGTCAAAAAACACAAAGATTTTGGAGACGCTACCGGTGCGCCTATTGACTTCGGGGACCTTAATAGGTGTTCGCTATTCTGCGGTTCCCACGGCCCCCCGGCGCAGGGTGTCTGCTTTCCTGCAATTCCGCATTGTCGCACTGTGGCATTGTCGCGTTCCCTATTCACGCTCCACGGTCCATCGGCCTGTCATGGCCTGCAGCGTGACCCGGCGTGATGGCAGCAACCGCCGGGCTCCGACGCCGCGGAGAAAGGGGCCCCAGGAGTCACAGGAACAGGCGGCCAATGTCATTGGCGAAGACGAAGATCATCAGCCCCAGCAGGCAGACCACGCCAATCAACGTCAAGGTCCCCTGAAGACGTTCGTCGACTGGCTTGCCGGTCACCGCCTCAGCGGTCAAAAAGACCATATGGCCTCCATCCAGGGCGGGAATGGGCAGGAAGTTCAGAATCGCCAGGTTGGCGCTGAGAAATGTCAAGAACAGCAGCAAACGTGGGATCCCCTCCGAGGCTTCGGAACCAGCCACCGCGGCAATCATCAGCGGACCACCCAGATTCTTGGGAGAAAGCTGGAACGTCACCAGTTTCCCTAGCACATTAAACACTCGGACCAGCTGTTCCTTGGTCTCGCGAAAGCCCAGGCTCCAGGCTTGGGACCAAGTCGTTGCTGTATGTACCCGCTTGAGCGGCACGGTTCGAATTCCGCGATCGGCGAAATACCAGCGTTCGGAGCGCTTGGGGAACAGCGTCGCGGTGAACTCGTTTCCCATTCGCGTATACGACAACTCCAGGGCCACTCCAGCCGGCATCAACTGGAGCACGCTGACGACGAAGGGCCAGTTGGGGATTTCCCCGTACGTCTTGTCGCGAAATTCGATCGGTTCGCGCGGGCTGGCCTTGAACACCTTGTCGATCTGCTGCTTGGCTTCCTCGGTCGTGGCTTTGAACGAGGCGCTCAGTAACACGTCTCCCCGTTGCAGGTTGGCCCCCGCCGCCGGGCTTCCCGGCTGCACGCCGGCCACAATATTGGTTACCGAATAAGCTACGCCGATCGATTCGATCGCCACGAGCGAACCCTGGGTCATGTGTGGCGTGTACTGGAAATGCGACTCGGGCGTGACCGTCAATTCCACTTCCGTTGGCTGTCGATCGACCAGTCGTTCCACGACGATCTTCACCGGCGTACCAATCCACTGACGCACGCGTTGAGGAAGCACGAGCGGATCACCCACGGCTTCGCCCTGCACTCGAACAATAATGTCACCAGTCTGAAAGCCGGCATCAGCAGCCGGGCTGGCTTCGCGCACACCAAAGATCGGACCGATCTGCATCTCGAGTCCCACAAGCTTCATAGGGTTCGGCGGTACCGTCACATCCAGTTCTTCCACTACCTCTTCACTCGACGGCAGTTTCTTCTGTCGTTCGACGCGAAGCGTGATGGGCTGGTCAAGGTTCCTGGCCATGGTGGCTTCCAACAGGTCGGCAGGCAACTCTCCCCCTTCGTTCGCTCGATCCGTTGTAATCGGCTGACCATTGACGGCCACAATGCGATCTCCTGGTTCCAGCGCCGGAGTCGCACTGCCGGCGGCCATACCTGGATAGACCGGCACAGCATTGTCGAGCGTATTGGAGCCGGCGGCGCGGATCCCGATGGAGGCAAAGGAGGTCACGCCCAACTTCACCAGACGTGTATCAGGGACAATTGTCGTCCACTGCTCACTGCCGTCGGGTGTCGCGATCTTCAGATCGATGGGTTGGGGTTGTTCACTCATTCCGGCGTGGGCGACGAATTGGATCAGATCCCAATCGAATCGCAGATAGTCGCTTTCCACCCCAGTCTTGCCCAGCTGGACAATCCGCGACCCGACCGGTACGTTCTGCACCCAGGCCGGGGCCCCTGGCGTGGTGCCGCCAATCTCACACGGCTCGAGGATCACTCCCATCCGATAGGCAATGGCCGCAAAGATCACCGCGAAAATCAGGTTCATGATCACGCCGGCGGAGATGATGGCCATCCGCTGCGGCACCGACTTGGCGGGAAAACTGCGTGGATCCAGTTCGTAGGCCCCCTCAGGCTCAGCGCTGGCGGTTCCGGATTCTCCCCGTGTTCCTCCGTCCGCCGCCTGCGCGTTTGACTTCTGGATCCGAATCCTCTCAGCTTCTTTTTGGGCATTGGCCGGATTGTCATCTTGGCCGAGCATCTTCACGTATCCCCCCAGCGGGATAATTCCGATGCCGTATTCAGTTTCACCCCACTGAAACTTGCCTAACGTACGTGGCAAGCGAATGGGACCGATGCGCAGCGGTACATCGAACCCCAGATAGAACTTCTCGCACTTCACGCCACACGCTTTGGCCACGATGAAGTGGCCCAACTCATGGACAAAAATGACCAGGCCCAAGCCGATGAGCACTTTCAAGATCACCCAGGCATAGCCGAGTGTGCTGGCCAATGCCGAAGTGCTGTCCGCAATCAGGTACAGATCCAACGCGTTACCTCCTCCCGGGCCCACCTGTCGAGTCGCAGCAATTCTTCCAGTGTAGGGGTCGGGTCATAGTCGTGATGTTGCAGAACCGTCTGGCATACCGACACGATTTCTGTGAATGCCAGCTGTCCGTTCAGGAATCGAGCTACCGCCGCTTCATTGGCCGCATTGAGAACGGCGCCGGTTGTGCCGCCTCGGCGAGCCACTTCGTGCCCCAATCGTAGCGCCGGGAAACGCTCCTCGTCAGCCGGTTCAAAACTCAACTGCAGGGCCTGAGTGAGGTCCAATCGCTGTGCGCATCCGCTGCAACGTTGGGGATAACTTAACGCGTACTGGATCGGCAAACGCATGTCTGGTGGTCCCAACTGCGCTACGACCGATCCGTCCGTGAATTCGACCATCGAATGCAGCACCGATTGAGGGTGAACCACCACATCAATCTGCTCGGGCCGCAAATCAAACAGCCACCGCGCCTCGACAATCTCAAACGCCTTATTCATCATCGTTGCCGAATCGACCGTGATCTTCGGACCCATGTCCCAGGTGGGATGAGCCAACGCCTGAGAGACCGTGACGTGCTTCATGGCCTCCAACGAGTATTCACGAAACGGACCACCACTGGCCGTCAGGATCACCCGACGCAACTCGTCACGCCGACCAGCCTGCAAGCACTGAAACACCGCACTGTGCTCGCTGTCGACCGGCAGAATCTCCGCTCCGCGCCTCCGGGCCAAGTCCATCACTAACGGACCGGCAACCACCAACGTCTCTTTATTGGCCAGTGCCACCCGCTTTCCCGCGTCCACCGCCGACCAGGTTCCTGTGAGCCCCGCGCTTCCCACAATGGCCGCGACGACCACGTCCACTTCGGGACTACGTACCACTTCGCACAATTGATCGTAGCCCAGCCGCCGCTGTGTCGAAGCGGGCAGTCCGCACCAGTCGAACGCCGCACCCAGAACCCCGTCAGTCGCCACGACCCACTGAGGGTGGTACCGCCGAGCCTGCTCACAGAGCTGTTCCAGCCGCTGATGAGCAGTGAGGGCGACCACCCGAAACCGGTCCGCTCCAGCGGCGATCACCTCCAACGTGCTGCAGCCGATACTGCCTGTGGAGCCGAGAATTGCGACATTACAGGGGTGTTCAGCCATCGGCGTTGAACGCTACAACCGGAATAATGGGCCACAAACAGCTCGGTTACCTGCTACGCGAGGTCGACTTGCACGCCTGCAGCCACAGCCGGTGGGGAATACCCCAAACTGAAATGGATCGTCACGCTGAGGCTTAACCTGTTTGGCATTCTAGAGTTGTGGCGGCTCGAGGGCAACCCGGATCCCACACCCCCCTGGTCGCCGGGGGACTTAACAGGCATTGTATAATACACCGTACGTTTTCTCCGCGGCGAGGAAGCTACAATTTTGACCAGCGAAGTCGATTTCGCTGGTTACCCATTTGGCCATCGTTTCCGGGCGTCGAGTGGAGGCTGCTGACCGGGCTGCTGTACTGCAGACCGGACCCAGTCATGTCTGGCCGATAGCGGCGACCCGACCCGACTTGAGAGCGTGATCCGGGGGATTTCCCAGCATGAATCAGGAAGAAGGGAACAGCCGAAAGTCCCAGGACGGAAAATCCGGCAGCCAGAGTGTGCTCCTTTACATCGTGGCGGCTGCGGTCGGCATCGCCGTGTTGGTCATGCTGTTCGTCAAGAACTCGGCCTTCGTCATCAGCTACCAGCAGCTGATCGAGTTGATCGAAGCCAATCAGAAGCGACCGCACGGACAGGTCGAGGCCGCAGCGCCCCACGCCGATCCCGAGGCGATTCCGCCGGGCACGATTGAGTTCCAGCAGCAGCGCGGTAACACGGTGCGCCGAGTGCGTCTGAGCCATCTGCGGGACATCAAGATCGGTGATCGAATCGTCCGCGGAACGGTGGATGTGGAGTACCCGGACGAAGCGAATGAGAAGAAAAGTCGTCAAGCGGGGATTCCGTTCCAGGCGTATCGCAGCAGTTCGGATACGGTGGAAGCGCAGCTGGTCAGCAAGCTGCAGAACAGCACCTTGGATTGGGCCAACGATCCGGAGCCAAGTCCGTGGCGGGCTTACATGCCAATGCTCGTGTTCACGGGCGTGCTGATCCTGTTCTTCTTCGTCATGATGCGGCGACTGGGAGGTGCTGGATCACCCATGCAATTCGGGCGCAGCCGGGGGAAACTCTATGCGTTGGAGGACCTGGGCGTGACGTTCGACGATGTGGCCGGGATTGATGAAGCGGTCGAGGAAGTGCGTGAGGTCGTGGACTTCCTCCGCTCGCCGGAGAAGTACCAGCGTCTGGGTGGCCGAATTCCCAAGGGCGTGCTGCTGGTCGGCCCTCCGGGAACCGGAAAGACGCTGCTGGCCAAGGCGATTGCGGGCGAGGCGGGAGTCCCCTTTTTCAGCTTGTCGGGGAGCGATTTCGTCGAGATGTTCGTGGGGGTCGGCGCGGCTCGTGTTCGCGACATGTTCCAGCAAGCCGAAGCCAAAGCTCCCTGCATTATCTTCATCGACGAACTTGACGCGTTGGGAAAGACCCGCGGGACGAGCATTGTCGGTGGTCACGATGAACGGGAACAGACTCTGAACGCCCTGCTGGTCGAAATGGATGGTTTCGACTCCAACTCCGGCGTGATCGTCATGGCTGCCACAAACCGTCCGGAGACGCTTGATCAGGCCCTGCTGCGACCGGGCCGATTCGATCGACAGATCCTGGTCGATCGCCCCGACATCCGCGGTCGTGAAGAGATTCTCAAAGTGCACGTCAAGAACGTCAAGCTCGACGAGAACGTGGACCTGAAGAACGTCGCGTCGATCAGCTCCGGATTTGCTGGGGCCGACCTGGCCAACCTGGTCAACGAGGCGGCTTTGCTGGCGGCGCGTCGCGACAAGTCGACGGTCGGCATGGATGAGTTCAACGAAGGTGTAGAACGGGTGACCGCCGGGTTGGAGAAGAAGCAGCGGGTCATGAATGACGACGAGAAACAACGTGTGGCCTATCACGAGAGCGGCCATGCGCTGGTGGCTTACAGCTTGCCCAACACCGACCCCGTCCATAAAGTCTCGATCATCCCTCGCGGATTCGCGGCGTTGGGTTACACCATGCAACGTCCGGAGGGAGATCGATTCCTGATGACGCAAAGCGAACTGGAAAGTCACATCCAGGTGCTGATGGCGGGGACCATTGCCGAGGAACTCGTCTATGCCGATATCTCGACCGGCGCCCAGAACGATTTGGAACGCGCCACCGCCATCGCGCGCAGCATGGTGATGGAATACGGCATGAGCCGATTGGGACGGATCAACTACCGGGGCGCGTCACGCCCCACGTTCCTGACGCTGCCCGGCTTGGACGAAGGAACTCGTGGTTACAGCGAGCGGACGGCACGCGAAATCGATGAAGAGGTTCGGCGCATCGTGGATGAGGCGATCGAAAGAGTGCGCCACATCGTCGAGACGCGGCGTCCCGCCCTCGAAGCGCTCAGCCAGCGGCTGATTGAAGTCGAGTCGGTCAATGCGGAAGAACTGCAGCGCATTATCGACGACAACTCTCCCAGTCCGCTGGTCGTTCCCGGTACTGCCGAAGCCCGACGCAGCAACCCGAGCGTCGCCGAACCGTCCGAGAAACTCGGTGACTCGGCCAGCGAACGGCAAGGTTGAGTCGGCGCTCATCCGCCAGGCCGATTGCCCGTACGCGATTCGGCCGCGTCTGCCGCTCGCGGCACGCCGCCGCAATGTGATCGCGATTCGGACCGGTGAGCATGGACCAGACGCTACCGCTGCTGGATCCACAGGAAATCGATCCCGATCGTAACGGGGGCTTCTTCCGCCGAGGCATCTTTGGCCGGTGAGGCGAGTCGAAGCACAAGCGTGTGGTTGCCTTCTGTCAGTTCAACTGCCGGGCTGACGAAATCACGCAGCAGGACCCGGAAGTCCGTCTGCAGCTGGAGGGCTCCGTCGCCGGGCCCGAACGGGAGTGGGTGCCCGTTGAGTGTCGCCATGACGGGAGCCCCGTCGGGAGACAACCTGGCCGTGACGTGCACGGAGTATTTGCCCGACTTGGCCACCGGAATCTCGAACACCAGTTCCGGCGATGCTTCGCCCGGCCGCCAGGTCAGCAGCCCTCCGGCAGCCCACAGCTCACCTGGCACGGTCGCCGTCTGATCCTTCGTCTGGCAGAGCTGCTCGGCCTGGAAAAACGTGCTGTTCTGCGCACCTCGCCGGGCTGCCGGCTGCCAGTTGGCCGGGAACTTCAATGCCCGTACGTCCTCTCGCGTGATACGCACGAAGTCGTCCACGATTCCGGGACGTCCATAGTGATACGACAACCTGGCGTAACTGAAGTCGGGAGTCCGCTCGTGACTCATCAGTTCCATGTAGAAGGCGATGCGCTCCTGAAACGGAAGTGGGTCGAGGATGTGCCAGCGCTGATTGGTGACGTACCCGCGGTTGGCGGGGCCATCATTACGCGGCTGACCACAGTAGGGATAGACGAAGATGTCAGGAACCGACCAGGAGTAGTTGAAGTAGTCTTCGGAGCCGGTGCCGAATGTCGAAGGGCGTTGATCGTCATCGACAAAGATCTTCTCGTCCCCTTCGCCCCACCAGCTGCCGCTGGGTGTGGGAACCGGATTGGGGTTGAGCAACATGATCGCCGTCCCCACATACACTCCTTGACCTCCAGCGACCAGGAAGGGGAGATCCTGAGCACGCTCTCCGCCGTCGGCCACCAGATCGTGGTCGACTCGCCAGCGAGCGCGGAAGTGCATCGAGCGATCGTCATCCCAGGTCCAGGGCATCATCCGGAGGCTCCCCTGCACGCGAACCGGTTGTTCGCCCAGATTCTGCAGGCGAAGAGCACAACTGCGGGCAAACGGCATGACGAACCGGCACGTCATGGTTCCATCGGGTTCGACCGTCAGCGGTGCTTCGTCATAAGGATTGACTCCCGGTGCGGAGCCGAAGAAATCGCCCACCGGGCACTGTACTTGATCGCTCGCGTGCTCGTCGAAGTTGATCAGCAGGATGGTCTGACGCAGTGCCCGATCCAAGTCGTCTGCTTCCAGCCTCAGCGTCAGACTCTCAACTGCCTGCGGGCCCGATCCGCCGTACAGATCGACCACGGTACCGGCGGCCACCTCGCCTGACAGGTCGATCGGTTCCGTCTGACTGCGATACGTCCATTCCCCCTGTGGATTGGCCAGGACCCGAGCCACGTCTTGCAGCGTCGTGGATGCCTCCTCGACTTGCGGTCGGGTCAACGTCACGACTGGAGTGTCGGCTGCGTAACGTCGGACCTGCACTTCATAGAAATGGATACGTCGGTGATCGCCTGTCCATTCAATGCGGCACCGCTGGGCAAACGGTATGGGGAAATAAC
Source organism: Pirellulaceae bacterium (assembly GCA_041752115.1). Classification (GTDB taxonomy): domain Bacteria; phylum Planctomycetota; class Planctomycetia; order Pirellulales; family Pirellulaceae; genus JAJRVM01. Next base: position 7,951 of record JBGSHS010000304.1, read on the forward strand.
AGGCGTCACGCTGCCGGAACGTCCGCGTATAGGAATCAGCCTGCACACCGGCTCGCTCGGCGAGCAATTGCAGCCCGCTCTGCAGGAACTCGCTGGCTGGACCTTCAAACAGCGGCTGATCACGATCGTCGAGGACGACTCGGATCGTTCCCTCGATGGCAGCCGACCAGGTCCGCACGATGGCCCCCGGGCCTTGCACATCGCAGATCAGATACCGGCCAGGCTGGTCTCCCTGCGGCACCGCCAGGACGGCTTCGAAGTTGGGAATCGGTTCGTTGCCGAATCCGTCGGAGTTGGCGAACCAGTGTGGACCTCCTGGAAGTGAACTGCGGCGATCGTAGGACGAGAACTGCACCGTCTTGTATGCGGGATCGGGATAATTTCCCAGTCGTGCCGTGTCAACCATTTCGTGTAACAGGGATTGAAACGTAATGGGATCGGCAGCGCAGGAAGACGCCGGCAGACAACATACAACCGCGGCAGACGCAATTCCCACGGCGGCCCATGCGATCGCTCGCCATGCTCGCTGGGGTCGGCATGCCACCTGATCTTTCCACGTACCGTCCATCAAGGGTCTCTCCCGGCTAGGTGTCACGGTGAATTCTCCAGTCCAGAGCCGGTACCCATTATGTCGCCTGGCGCGCGCCGGCGAAACTGGCCTGAGGTCAGTTGGCCAGAGGAACGATCCACGTGGTGCCACGGAGTTGCCCGATCACGGCCGATGCGATATCGGCCCACCGTCGGCAGCTATCCAGAATCAGGCTGTCGGCACTGACAACGATCGCGTCGGATACGCTCAGAATCGGATCAGGATCGGCAACCAGCCGGGTCTGCCATGGCCAGCCGCGCTGCACACTCAGGTCGAGAATCAAACGGCTCACACGCCCGCTGTTGGAGACGGGAGCATCGAGCCACCAGGTACAGACCGAGGGGGGGAACTGGCTCAAGGTCTGACCGATCCTTTCCAGAGCCGGCAGCGTCTCGGCCACTTTGCGGTAGCTGCCGTGCATGCTGGCCATGTCCCGCAGGCATCCATCGCGGCAGCGCAGCAGCACCCCGCCCCCCAACGCGGCTTCCACGGTCGTCAGCAGATTGAAGCCATCGACATCGATCGCCTCACCGGACAGTTGCTGGGGCGGAAGCTGCCGAGCCAGACGCTGCTGGCGCGCATCATCCGAGCAAGCGGCTCGGCGCACCGCCAGACGTTGACGGCTGTCCAGGTCGAACCGATCACCGACGAGTTTGAGCGACGAGTCGATGGCATATCCACGTGTCAACAACCAGGAGACATGGGCGGTGGCCTGAGCCAGATCAGGCCAGCAGGCCGAAGCAAACAACGATTCGTCCTGTGGATGGGGCCCGCGATGGTGTCGGTGGTCTGGCACGGCGCCGAGCTCCCTTTTTTAAGGAAGTGGACGATCTGCAGAGGAAGGGGGATACGGTGACGCATTATTCCACAGCTCTGGCCAACTTCCAACTGAGTCGCTGGCGTGAATGGGGGGCGTCTGAGGGGGCACGGTTCAATCGAGGATGGTCACGACCCCGCTGGCGCAGCGCTCGAGCTTGGCAGGTGTCTCGACCAGCAACGCTCCCCGGGCATCGATGCCCTGACACGTTCCTGTGATGCGACGCGAGCCCATGTCAATCTGCACGCTGCGTCCGGCCAGGATGCAGAAATCCTGCCAGCGCTGCAGCAGCCGATCGGGATGCTGCGTAAGCAGGTCGAGATGCACTGCCAGCTGCTGTAGTATGGTGACCAGGACCGTGGTCAAATTGAATGGATAGCCGGCCACGTCCCGCAGCGAATGGGCGACGGAGCGGATAGCCGGGGGAGCCTGCTGCAGGGAGTTGTTGACGTTGATCCCGACACCCACCACAATCCGTCCGCAGGGAGGTGGAGGGACCTCCACCAGGATGCCACACACCTTACGCATCCGTACGAACACGTCGTTGGGCCACTTCACCCCGGCGTGCAGGCCCGGGCAGAGCTGATGCAGCGCTTCGCACACGGCAATCCCGGTCGTCAGGCTGATGCGCGGCCAAGTCGCCATGTCCTGCATATCGGGGCCGTCCAGGATCAGCGAAAACGTGAGCGCTCCCGGGGCGGACCACCAGGGATTGATCCCTCGCCCACGCCCCGCGGTCTGTCGATCGGTCAGGACAAGTTGAGGAACGGACCGGCGCGGGTCAGTGGCGATCGACAGGGCTCGTGTGTTGGTGGAGGGCAATTCCACATGATGCTCGAGATCCTGCACGAAAGTCGCCTGCCGCACCAGCTGCAAGTCCTCTTCGCGAAACTGCCTATGCTGCTGAGACATATTCACAGAGAAACGACTCCCTGACGGTTGGCTGCCCACTTCTACGTTGGTGGGAAGTTCACCCGTTCGCCAGGCGTGCTCGATGCACCGAACGCCGGGGCAGACTCCGTTGAGACGCCAGGGTGAAGAAGGTACAAGAGAGGCGGGCAGACTGCCGACTCAGTTCGAGTATAACTATAACAGAGGATCACTATAACACAGTCGGGTAGAGCCACAACGGAGGGCGATGGAGCAGCCCAGGCCGGTGGAATCAGGAGCTTGCACCAGGATGTCGAAATACGATTCTCGAACGACGCGCGCGACGACGTTGGGTCCGGGCCTCTATTGGGGTACGATGGCGTTCGCCCTGTTGTTTCCCACCTTGCTGACCTGGGCCTACTTCGTGCTGCTGGCCCGCTTTCCTAGTGGCTGGCAGCAGGCCGTTTACGGAGCGGGAAAACTGCTGCAGTTCGGCTTCCCGTTGCTGTGGGTCCTGCTGCTGCAGGCCAGTCCCTCGTGGCCCTGGAGCGGGTGGCGCCGAAGTGGTTGGCGAGGTGTCGGATGGGGGCTGGCCTTCGGATCGCTCGTGTTTCTGCTCATGTGGCTGCTCTGCCGTCTCTGGCTCCAGCCAGCCGGCTACCTGGCGGGAGTGGAGCAGCAAGCGATCCAGAAGGTGCGCGATCTGGGGTTGGATCACGTCGGCACGTATGCCGCAACCGCTGTCTTCTATGCGTTGGCCCATTCTCTGCTCGAAGAATACTACTGGAGGTGGTTTGTCTTTGGGCAGCTCCAAACCAGGATCGGACGCGGTGGGGCGATCGCCCTGTCGAGCGTCGGATTTATGGCTCATCACGTCATTCTGTTGGGGACGTTTTTCGGCTGGCGTTCGCCCCTGGGCTATCTCTGTTCTGTGGGAGTGGCCATCGGAGGTGCCGTCTGGGCCTGGATCTACTGCGAAAGCCGATCGCTGCTGGGGCCCTGGCTCAGTCATATGCTGATCGACGCGGCGATCTTCCTGATCGGCTACCAGCTGGTCAGCTCTGCCTTGCACTGAGACGTGGAAAGGTGTCACGCCGCGAGAAGGAGTCCTGGTAATCGTTGCGGAGTTGGTTCCCGCCGTGAGTCGGCTTACGAGGGACGGCCGCAATAGTGTTCGGCACAGCCGTTGCGTTAAGGCTGGCTTGCGTCGACGACGCTAGAGTTCACCGTGTGGCGAGGTCGAGCCCAGAGAGATGGGGAGGGAAGTGGACGGGAGGATTACGTATGGTGGGTGCCGCGTGCGCAGCAGCGAACGCTCTGGAGAGCATGCTCGTCAATGCTCCCGATGCGTCCTGTGCCTTCAGTTGCGGTGCATCAGATGGTGAGCAACCTCGCCGCTCACCTCCTCTCTCACCGACCCCCACGAGCTCCGCTCGTGCGGTGAGGCGGATGGTGAGCTACGGCACCGCCATGAGATTCCACACCGCCTCGTAGAACCCGGTGCTCCAGACGCGTCCGAGTCGCAGCCGATGTGCGAGGTTGTTCCGATAGAACAACGCGATCTCTGGCGGTGCCGTGTTCGGCTCGGCACACAGCGCCGCGTGGAGATGACTGAGCATGACCGACAGCCGAGCCACCGCGTGTCCTTTGCGGTCCGCGATCCGCAGGACGGTATCGCGCACCCCGGTCAGCACCGGCCACGACTCCAGACGAGCGTGCTGTTGGACGACCAGCACCAGGTGCAGATGATAGCAGTACCGACCGCGATTCCGCTCGGTCGGCTGCGCCAGGTCCACCTCCGGGTTGAAGGAGTCACGCGGTTGCGGCCAAGTGACTCACCACTGGCAGGTAGCGCGATCCGCAACTGGCGTGCACGGCGTTCTTCGTCAGGTTTCGGTGTGGGGATCGTACTCGTACTCAGCATCGCGCTACTCGTGCTCGTACTCGATCGATGCCTGAGAAGCCGCTGGTGTTCTGTGGATCAATCGAGTCAGCATGGACACAATACGTCTTAAACTCGATTTGCCGTGACGATCGGACGGATCGTCCAGCGCAGCGCACACCCGCCGCACGTCATGAAGCGCAGCCGATTCGAGTGCCGATCCATGGGCAGTTGCGAAGAATCGACTCTTGTCCTTGAGACTCTGTTTCCCGTTGCCTTCCGCGATGTTCAACGGAATCGACTGAGCAGCGCGAAGCCATTGATCGCGAGCCTGCCGGTTGAAACCCTGGAGCGTTCTCGCGATCTGAAATGAGAAGGCCACGTATCGATCGACAGGCGATCAACGTCCAGTCGCTCCTGGTCGAAAGTCGGTTCTGGCATCAGCGGTCTTTCGAGAACGAGTACCGTTGCACTGAGTACGAATACGAATATGCCCAGCCGGGCGCGCTGGCTTGTATCCATAAAATCGCGCGACATCAGAGTTCGTTACAGAAATAACGGCAGAGATCATTAGGATTGAGGGCGGCGGTAGCCCACCATCTGCTTCACCACACGAGCGGAGCTCGTGGGGGTATGGGGCGGCGTGAAGTGGCGGCATCGGTTGCTCACCATCTGATGCCCCCCCCGCGCGGAGCTCGTGGGGGTCGATGCGGAAGGGAGCGAGCGGCGCGCGGTAGCTCACCATCTGCTTCACCGCACGAGCGGAGCTCGTGGGGGTATGGGGGTGGGCTGAGGGGCCAGAGTGCTCAGACACGGGCGCGACGATCTGCTACGCGAGCCCGGTGGTCTCCGACGATTCGATCTTCGGTTGCTTAACTCGCTGGTTCGACATGCACAAAAAATGACATATTTGCCTAGCACTAGCTCAGTCTGAAGAAGTGCCGGCTAGCACATCGCGTGCTGAACACGGCTGGGACAGTCGAGGCACTTACCGCGAGAAGAAATGGGCGGCCACAGGAGCTGGGGGGTTCCTGACTTACCAATTTCCCAACCGCGGCCAGGATGATCTTACCTGACTTATCCTGTCCCTACTTTCCCGCTTCCAGGCCATCGCTTTCGTCGGGGCTGTGCAGTGACTTGGTGCGGATCCTATAATAAGGAACGCGGGAATGATAACTTCGGTGGTTGGCCGGATTCCCACGCTCTGCGCGAGCGTGGCTACGAGTGACACGCCGAACTAGTTTTTCCCTCGTGACTGAGTGCCAGAGTAGGAGGAACGCTGATGGTACCGCGGTCAGCAGCGTGTGGGGTTGCAATGCAAGGGACGGGATCCAAGGTGGCAGACACTTGGTGTGGTAGGGGAATCCGTCATGAAGGGTCCGTACGAACGCCTGAAGTATTCGTTAGGGCGCGTGTGGGAGTGTCCTGTCTGTAAGCACCGTGAAACGACCGAAGGAACCTGTACGTTCACCTACTGTCGTTGTCAGGATGATCAACCGGAGTCCGAGAGGTCATGCATGAAACTGGTCAAGGATGGTATCTGGCACACCTCGCGACGAGCTCCTTGACATTCGGCCTGGTCTCCCTAGTTCCCATGTAAAGGGTATCGCCATGCGATTGGTGAAGATCTTCAAGAGCATTGAGAACGAGATGTCGACGATGGAGAAGGAGATCAACACCTGGATTCAGGAGAGCGGGGCTCAAGTGATCAGCGTCACGGGGAACATCTCGCCGCAAACGCATGGACCGGGCGGCCACGCCTTCTCATCGTCCGATATTCTCGTCGTCGTGCTGTACGAACCAAGCGTCTGAGGACGTGATGGACCGCCCGGCCACGTGGGAGCGGCGATTCGTCCCGGCCGCCGGTGACAGCCGAGTGATTTCGGTCGTGTCGTCGCGTCCGGCTGCGCAGCGGGCTGGAGTCTCTCCGGCGACGCGTTGCCCCCTTCAGTAGGCGTCCTGACGCGACAGCACCACCAGCACCGTCTGCAGCAGGATTTTCACGTCGAGCCACAACGACCACTCGCGAATGTACCGGTGATCGTACTCCACACGCCGCTGCATTTTCTCCAGCGTTTCGGTTTCTCCTCGACAGCCGTTGACCTGCGCCAAGCCGGTAATGCCCGGTCGCACCTTGTGCCGCAGCATGTAGCCCTGGATCATTTTCCGGTAGTGCTCGTTGTGGGCTTTGGCATGAGGACGCGGGCCGACCAGCGACATGCTGCCGGTCAGCACGTTCAGCAGCTGCGGGAGCTCATCGAGTGAAGTTCGCCGCAGGAATGCACCGATCCGAGTGACGCGACTGTCGTTCCTGGTCGCCTGCGTGACCTGGCTGCCGTTCTCGCAAACAGTCATGCTGCGGAACTTCCACACGAGAATTTCGCGGCCGTCGAGTCCGTACCGACGCTGTCGGAAGAAGACGGGACCCGGCGAAGAGAGCTTGACCAGCACCCCAATAACGAACATGGGGACCGCCAACAGGACCAGGGCCGCACTCGAAAGTACTAAGTCCATGACTCGCTTGAGCATGCCGTCCACACCGTAGAACGGCTTTTCAAAAATGCTCACCGCCGGGAGTCCACCGATGTTGGTCCAGCGGGAATGCAGCAATTCGAACACGAAGAAGTCCGGAACGATATAGACCGTGGCGGTCGAATCGGCCAGACGCGTGAGGACAGTGCGGATCCGCTCCTCCGCCCGCATGGGGAACGTGATGTAGATCAAATCGACCTCGCGCCGACGCGCTCCCTCCACCAACTGGTCAAGATTCCCGATCCGATGCCCCATCCCTTCCGGGACTTCGGGTGTGCGGTCGGGCGGGCGATCGTCATAGAATCCGAGCAACCGGAGTCCAAGCTGCGGTGCCTGTTCGATGTTTCGAGCCAGTTGAAAGGCCAGATCGTTGACCCCTACGATCGCGCAGGGACGCGAGTTGATTCCATGAGCGCGCAAGCTGCGTTGCGCGGCGCGGATCACCACTCGGTTGCCGGCGATCAGGACCGGCGTTGTCACAAACCACAGCGTCATGGTGTGACGCGAGATGCTCTCCGGCAGGTGGGTCGTGTAGCCGATAGCCAACAAAGCGACAAACGCGAAGAACCAGTTGAGCAAGCCGCACATGATCTCGCGGTCGACAAATGCTCCCCGCCAGTTACGGTACATACCGCCAAAGGCGCCGATCACGTTGAACAGTACGGCTCCCATCGCGCCGAGGAGCCAGAAGAATTCGTCGCCCACCGTAGTGACCGTGTGACTGGCCATTTGGAGCGCGAGAAAGATACAGGCTGCATCCACAGCGCGAAAGACGGCGTCGGCCAATGAGTAGCTGGGGTAAATCGTGCGATTGCTTCCAAGCATGGCGGATTGGCCCGGCGCGGAGACGGCAAGGAGGGAACAGGATACCGGTGGCGAACGACGACTCGGTGTTCCCAAGACAAAAATAGGCCACAATCATGCGACCGGAGCCCTGCACCCCGCGGGCCGGGGCGAGGATGCCGGATAACCGCTACGGACCGGCACACCGGTACAATGCGCACGATCGCCCGAACCTCGGAGTCGCCGGGCACCGAAGCTCGACTCCACAACACCTCAACGCTCAGAATACTGCGAGTAATCGGCAAGTTACGACATCCGAATCGCAGCAGTTCCTTGGCGGCAGGAGGTTTCACGGTGCCGCACGGACAACCAGGCAAACAACATGGATCGTCCAGCGACTCACCAGGGTCCAACGACTGGCAGCGTTGGTTATCGAGGCGTCCGAACCGCAGCATATCGAACCAGGGATGTCCGATTACCAAGTGGCAGAATGTCGTCTGCAATCCCGGGCCATCGCTCGACGAAGTGCTAGTCGGTCCTCTGTCGTCATGGGGTATTTCGTCAGTGGTTATCTTCTGCATCCGCGGCGCGGCTCGCCGCATCGCGGTCGATGATCAAGATCTCACGGGGAGTCGGCCTCGATTTCGTGCAGCTTGTAGATGAGGGCCCGGCGACTGATTCCCAGTCTCCTGGCCGCCTGAGTCTTGTTCTGATGGCATTCCGCGAGCGTGGACAGGATGGTGGCCCGCTCGACCGCTGAGAGCCGGTCCTCTTCCTCATTGGCCTCATTGCGGGGAACTTCCGGCAGCGAAATGTTTGGCGGCAGGTGTTCCGGCAGAATCACGTCGCCCCGACTGAGCAGGCAGGCTCGCTGGATGGCATTGCACAGCTCACGCACGTTGCCGGGCCAGCGGTAGATGAGCAGGCATTGCGCGGCACGTGGAGAGAGCCGAGCCGGTCCGCCAGAGAACTGCTGGGCGTAGCGCCGGGCCAGCGGCAGAATGTCTTCGCGCCGCTTGCGCAGCGGTAGCAGGAGGATTTCTACCACATTGATGCGGTAGAACAGGTCTTCGCGAAATCTCCGCTGGCGGATCTCTTCTTCCAGATCGCAATGCGTTGCCACAACAAGCCGGGTGTTAACGGAGATGGTGGTATCACTTCCAATGGGCGATACCTGACCGGTCTCGAGCGCGCGCAGAAGCTTCGGCTGCAGCGCCAACGGAAGCTCACCGATTTCATCCAGGAACAGCGTCCCACCATCGGCTGCCCGAAACACTCCCTGACGTGCTTCGGTGGCTCCCGTGAAGGCCCCTTTGGTGTGCCCAAACAACTCGCTTTCCACCAGCGATTCGGGCCACGATGCGCAATTGGCCGCCACCAAGGGCCCAGCGTGGCGCTGGCTCCAGGCGTGAATCAGCCGCGCAATGACCTCCTTGCCGGTGCCCGTTTCTCCCCGCAACAGCACCGGCGCTGTGCTCGGAGCAACCACCGCGACCTGCTCGATCATGCGCCGTGCGGCTGGGCTCGCGCAAATCACTCCCTCCGGCAACGGAGGATGGGTGGGCGAGGACGCCATTGCTTCGGAGTCTTCCACTCGCACGGCATCGGTTATCGCGGTGCGCAGTTCCTCCAGATCTACCGGTTTGGCCAGATAGTCGTCAGCGCCACTTTTCATGGCGGCGACCGCCTGGCGGAGGTCGGCGTAGGCGGTGATCAGCAGAACGGGCAGCTGCACGTCCCGACGTCGAATCGCTTCGAGTACCTCCAGTCCGCTGATGCCAGGAAGTCGTACATCCAGCAGCACCATGTCGATGGGACAGGTCTCCAGCAGATGTAAGGCCTGCTCGCCTGTCTCGGCCACTGCCGTCGAGCAGCCGAGCGAACCGACAAAACCCTGCAGCAACTCGCGTTGCCGCGGTTCATCGTCCACGATCAAAATGGTCGGGCTGTTCTGCCGCATGAATATTGCCGATCTCGAAAATCGAACCGCCGTCGGAATGCGGACGGTAACTGGCCGTCCAGTGGTGCATGGTGGCGATGTGCCGCACAATAGCCAACCCTAGCCCCGTCCCCTCCGGTCGAGTAGTGAAATAAGGAGTAAACAGCGATTCTATCGCATCGACAGGAACGCCGGGACCGCAATCCCGGACCTGACACACTGCTCGGCCGACTCCCGCGGCCGCAACCGTCACGGCAACGGCCGATCGCGGCGGAGCGAAGTGGGTAGCGTTTTGCAGCAGGTTGAACACCACCTGCCGGAACTGTTCCAGGTCCGCCCGCAGCCAGCGTACACGCCGATCGACATGCACGACCATCGTCAGTTCGTGCGCCTCCAGATCCGGTTGCATGATAGCTGAAAGCTCGGCCAATAACCGCTCGGCATCGACCGGCCGCAGGTCGAGCGACCTGGGGCGCGCGAACGCCAGGAACTGATTGATGCGTGCCGTCACCCGGTCGCACTCCTCCATGATCGTATGCGAGTGTTGCGCCCGCTCGTCTGACGATAGCGTTGTGTCGCCAAGTCGCTGTGTCCAGCCGCGGATCAATCCCAGCGGGTTTCGTGTTTCGTGCGCCAGCCCTGCTGCCGCCTGACTTAAGTCGCGCAGATGCCGCATTTCCGCCTCCTGCAACTGCGCTCTGGTGTTGACTTGAGCCAAGTGCATGCTGGCTCGCCATGCCAGTGCGATAGACAATGCGACCAGACCGGCTGCCGAGGTTACGAAAACGTGTGACCAGGTCATGCGTCGCTGGAAAATGTCGGCACGATGACGGTCCAGCAGCAGCGTCACTTGAAATCGGCCTCCCGTTGCGAACGGTCCCTCGCCAGCCGATTCGTCCTCCCAGCGACGGCCGCCGAATCCGCGGCCTCGTCCCAGCCCCAACCCGCCTCCACGTCCGGGACCGGATAGCGATCCCGGACCTGGTTGATCCGGGCTCAAGTCCAACGTCTCCGTCAGTTCAAACGGCACTCTCGGGCTTGCTTCCGTGGCCAGCGAGGCTGATTGCTCGGTTGCTTCCGATTCAGGAATTCGATCCTGTGCACTGAGAACAACAGACCCGTCGGCAGACCGCACGACCACCGAAAGGACATCCTCGGACTGGATCAGTTCGTCGAGCATGCCCTGCAACTGGTCCTCAAAGTATCGGCCCAGGCGACGATGCGATTTCATGCCCCCCACCAAGGCCGTCATGATCGAACGGGATTGCTGCAGCAACGTCTCCTCAATCAAGCCATGTTGGTGGACATAATCGCGATACTGCCAGAGCGCAAAACTGAGCCAGGCCACGGCCAATCCAACATAGACGATTATTCGCATCGATCGCATACTGATTCCCGCTCGCCGACATGGCCGAGCGCCGCTGGACCACAACGGACGCTGCGCCCTGAGTTCATGACATCGCTTGATGCGGATTCCATGCCAACGCCAGGACGCTGCTCATCTTCCTCCGGAAAGCCAGCCTGCTTCCACCAGGGACCTGCTCCCAAGCCGCAGCCCCCACGGGACCCACGCCCCGAGTGCTCTGTGACACCGTAGAATTCGGGTGCCACTGGCTTTGCCAGCGCTCCGCCGGCTATCGGGCAAGGCTACACTGGTGGAGCCAGTGGCACCCAACCCGAAAGTTGAGCTGTACCAAAGCACTAGCCCCGGCCACCTCGTCCCATCCATCTCTCTCTGCCCCGACTAAGACACATGCCCCGACCTCGACCAGTTCCCGCGCCAACGGACTGATTCGTGGTCGAGTCGGCTTGCCCAACACCACCAGTGTCCATCGCTGACAGCTCGGTTGCCAGGGGACAGGTTGCCGGGGACAGGTTGCCAGGGGCCGCGCCCGCACGTCCCACACTCGCCACCCAAGCCAGCCGGAGGGCCCAATCACTTGTCCAGCAAACGTCATACCGACTCGATACCCCACGTCGTTCCCGGGGAAGAGCCACTCGCAGCCAAACGCATTAACCACCGGAATGGGGCTGGTGGCGTGTAAGCAACTGCGTACTTCCCGGTTCTTCCCGCCGGTCCTGTGCCGGCCGAAGAGAGGTTTGACGACGAGTGTGTGTGAAACCGAAGATCACGTTGTCAGGAAGCACGAATGCTGCAGAACGTGCAGTATCGCGTGCCGCAAGGCATGCAATTCTTGCGCGCTTGCTGGTCGACCGCGGGTTCACCGCACCACGTGGGCGCAGTGTGGCATTGTTGCATACCTGATTCCTTCACCACTTGCCTGCGGCAGGTCCCTCTTGGTAGCGGTGAGGAACGCCGCTTCTCCGCCGCCAGCTGACGGCAGTATGGTTCCCGCGATGACCTGCCGGTGGGCCGTGGCGAATCCATCAAAATCCCGTCGATCCTCTCTTGCCTCTCGGAAAATCCGTTCCCTTTGGTTACGCTTAATGGGGTGCTATCCAAACGGGTCTTCGATCGTGATCAGGAGGGCTGGTCGCTGGCTGGCGGACCCCACTGCTGGCGGCGGCGACCGCCTGGGGCTGGCACGAAGGCGTGTTTGTTTCATCGGGTGTTTCCACTGGGAATGAATCATGAATCATCGAACTCGTCTTGGGACGTTTTCTGCCGCGTGCTTGTTTCTGGTTTGCCTGGCGGGTGGACTGGAATCGCGTGCTCAAGAAATGCAATATCCGGTAGCGTCGGCCGTGGCCCAGGACGGGACAATCTATGTAGCGGATGTGAACGCTCCGGCGATCTGGAAGATCAAAGATGGAAAGGTGGAGAAGTACTTCGAAGGGTCGAAGAAGTTTCGAACACCGCTGAATCGGCCTCGGTGTCTGGCCATCGACAACGACGGCAAGTTGCTGGCAGGTGACAGTGCCATGCGGGAAGTCTATCGGTTCGACGAAGCTGGTCAGCCGACACCGCTGACCAAAGGCGGGATCGGGATTCCGCGTTCGATTGTGGTGCTCCCCAGTGGAGAGCTCATGGTTTCGGATCAGGAACTGCACTGTATCTGGAAAGTGCCGGCCGCTGGTGGCGACCCGGTCAAATTCGCCGACGTTGCCGGGATCATCGCGATGTGTGGGGACAAAGAAGGGACGCTTTGGGTTTCGTCGGGACTCCAACCGATTGTGCGGCGCGTGAAAGCGGACGGTACGGTCGAGGAGGTGGTATCGGACGCCTTGGTCCAATTCCCGCAGGAACTGGTCGTGGACGCGGCCAAGACCGTGTACCTGGCGGATAACTATTCCAAGACGATTTGGAAGATTGCGGAGGGACAACCGCCCACCAAGCTGGCTGAGGGAACCCCTTTGGTCAGTCCCGTGGGAATCACTTGGTCTGGCGAGAAGATGATCGTGACGGATCCGCGGGCCAAAGGGGTATTCGAGTTGGATCAGGCTGGCCAGATCACGAAGATTGCCCCGGCCTCCTAGCGTTTGCTTTCACGAAGGACGGATGGAATAGTCGAGCCCACGAGCGAAGTCCCCCACCGTCGCAGCATTGGGGACGCCAAACAGCGCCCCGCCGATCGACCTGGCCAGGGCGGAGATGAAGACCCATTCCCCGCTCCGAAACGGGAAATCAGGGTAGCCGTGAATCGTCCAGGCCAGGGCAGCCCCGGTCACCATGACCAAACCTACGTATGCGCCCGTCAAGGGACCCACTGTCCAGAAGGGAAACGGTTGATGTGGAGCAGGAGGTTCCGGTCTGGAGGGAATGGGAGTCCGGAGGTCGGTACCGGTTAATGCCCATGGTGGGATGCTCCTACCGCTGCGGATGCCCACCCGGGTTCTCGGTCTGGCCCGCCTCGACTGACCGACTCCCCCTTGGCAAGTGCTACTCGCCGGAGGATGTATACAGCGCCGCCATCTGCTCGATCAGGCGGGCGATGGCATCGCGGCAGGAGGCTGGTGCCAGTACCTCCGCTTCACTTCCCAGAGCCAGCACGCGCGGAATGATCTCCAGATCGTGCGTGGCCTGTACGATCAGTTCGATCCCGCCGTCGCGCCGCTGCTTCACCTGCTGGTCGGGATGCCAGGGGTCTTCCAGCACCCACGGGGCGGCTCGAGCACTGATGCGGATGCGGAAGTCGCGGGGTTTTCCCTGGGAGAAGATCCCGAGGCTGTGCCCCAGATACTGCTCCAGATGAAAATCTTCGGCCGGCTTGAACCACTCGTCACAGATCGTGGCACGTTCGAACCGGTCGAGTTTCCAGTGCCGCAATCGCATCTGATCCGTCGGTATCTCGTGAGCGGCGGCCACGATATACAAGCTCGACTGATAAAACACGATGGCATACGGCTCGATCTGACGCGTCGCGCAGGGTCGGCCGGGCGGCTGATATTCGATGTCCACGACGCGATGTTCGAGAATCGCGCGGTTGATCGTCTTCAAGATGCCATGTTTGGCCGCGTATGCCTTGGCAGGTGTGCCGAGCACGTAGAGTACGCGGCGGTATTTTTCGTAGTGACTGGCCACCGACGAGGGGAGTTGTTCGTGCAATTTGTTCCAGAACGACTCGATCCCCAGCCAGAACGGGGTGCCGGCCAGTGGGTAGAGCAGATCCCGACCCAATGAGAGCGCGATCAGTTCGGTGGCCGTGGCGGTGATCTTGTGCGAACTGCGGACGCGCGGGCCGAGTTTCCAGACTTTGCCGCGTTCGAGCGTGTGCACGTCGACATCGATGCCCGCCGCCTGCAAAGCCTCCAGGTCGCGTCGCACGCTACGCGTATGCAGCGAGGTCAGGCCCAGGTCCTGCACCAACTCGTCGCGGATCTCCTCGAGCGTACGACCAAAGCGATAGTCTTCCAGAATCTGCAGGATCTTGTGCTGCCGGATCAGTTGCTCGTTGCGTGCCATCCGAGTTTCCTCGTCAACCACTCGCCTGATAGCGAATCGGATCGCTGGTGGCGTTCTCCCGAAATCCTCGCAGCCGCAACAGGCAGGCGTCGCAGTGGCCGCACGCGGTGCCGTCCGGGGCTGGAGCGTAACAGCTGGTGGTCAGGGAGTAATCGACTCCCAACGAGAGCCCGCGCGCGATGATCTCGGCCTTCGTCAGCCGGATCAGCGGAGCATGAATCGTCACCGGGCAAGTTCGCTCAACCGCTCCCTTGGTGGCCAGGTTGGCCATCGCCTCAAAAGCGGCGACATATTCGGGACGGCAATCGGGATAGCCACTGTAGTCGAGGGCATTGACGCCGATGAAAATGTCGCCTGTGCCGAGCGTTTCGGCCCAGGCCAGGGCGAAGGAGAGGAAGATCGTGTTGCGGGCCGGCACATAGGTGATGGGAATGCCCTGGCCGATCTCCTCCACCGTGTGCGAGGTTGGCACTTCCAGATCATCCGTCAAAGCCGACCCGCCAAACTGCCGCAGATCGATGTCGCAGAGCACATGTCGCTCGACCTTCATCTGCTGGGCGATCCGCTGGGCTGCCTGGACCTCCGCCGCATGCCGCTGGCCATAGCGAAAGGTCATGGCATACAACGCGTACCCCGTTTCACGGGCGATGGCCAACGTCGTGGTCGAGTCCAGACCGCCGCTGAGTAATACAACCGCTCGTTTCTGTGGATTTGTCATGAGCGCATCGTAGATGATGGGGCGTCAGCTGAGAAGCATCACAGACGGAAGTCGTCTGGTGCGGTTGCCTGGAGAACTTCGCGCGGATCGCCCCCACGTGGCCACCTGTGTTTCGCGCGGATGCCGGTCCGCTGGCTGGTCGAAGGAGCGTGGTCAGAAGTCATCGCAGGACGCCTCGAACGCCGAAATGAAGTGCTCGATCTGCGGCTTCCGAGCTGACGGAGGCCACGTTACGGCGATGATGTCGAAGCGGGCGGGATGCGAAGTGAGACGATGACGCTTGAGGAAATACCGGGCTGACCGGATGATGCGCTGCCGTTTCGTCGCGTCGACCGCGGCGGCCGGTGAACCGTAGAGGGCCGTGCTGCGAGTTTTGACCTCGACGAACACGATCACGTGACGGTCGAGGGCGATCAGGTCCAGCTCTCCGTGTCGATCGCGCAGCCGTCGAGCGACGATGCGGTAGCCGAGTCGACGCAGGTAACGAGCTGCAGCACGTTCGCCCCGCTCGCCGAGCGAGATGGCGGCCCGAGGAGGCAGCCAGGACGAGACATTCCACCACTTCGGGCACCGGTGGCGCAGCCAGAACAACAAGCGGGCCAACATCAGTTCGCTCCCGGCCCGCGTTTCGGTGAATGATCCTGGCTCGGCAATCAGTACGGCAACCAGCCGTGCAGCTATTGGCGGCGTTCCTTGAGTCGCACGGCTTTGCCGACGCGATCACGCAGGAAGTACAGCTTGGCGCGGCGCACCACGCTCGACCGCTTCACGACGATCTCGCTGATGCGCGGCGAGTGGAGCGGAAACTTACGTTCCACGCCTTCACCCGCCACAATGCGCCGCACGGTGAACATCTCTCGCGTTCCACTCCCGCTGCGTGCGATGACCGTCCCAGTGAAAACCTGCGTCCGTTCCTTTTCCCCTTCGAGAATCCGCGTGTGCACGTCGACCGTGTCGCCGATCTCGAAGTGAGGCACCTCTGCTTTCATGCTGGACTGTTCGACCAGGCCCAGAATCTCTTGGCTCATCGGATTGTTCCTTGTTGACCGGAGCCGACGCGGCATGGCTGCGCCGACTCCTCGACTGACATGGCTAACGTGTTTCGTGTTCGGACCTGGCACCCCCAGGCCGACCCTCCCGACACTCGGCGGCCGGTTGTGCGAGGTCGGTTGGAGGATCCTCGGCAGTTCCCGCCTGACAGCAGGGCCGCAGCAGGTCAGCTCGACGCTGCTGTGTCCGCAGATAACTCTGTTCTTTCCTCCACCGCGCGATCGCTCCATGATCGCCGCTGAGTAACACTTCCGGAACGCAGTGACCGCGATACTCACGCGGCCGTGTGTACTGCGCACACTCCAGAAGCCGATTTCCCGACGAGAAGGAATCGTCGACGCAGCTCTGATCGTCTCCCAGGACGCCCGGCACCAGTCGGATGAGCGTATCAATCAGAACCATCGCGGCCACCTCGCCTCCATTGAGCACGAAGTCGCCGATCGACAACTCGTCCGGCTGAAGTATATCCAGGATCCGCTGGTCAAATCCCTCATAGCGTCCGCACAGCACGATCAGCCGCTGCTGTCGACTCAACTCCTCCACCACCACCTGAGTGAGCAGTCGGCCTTGGGGCGTGAGCAGGATCACGCGAGCGGGAGTGGGGAAACGGGATTGGATTGCTTCCACCGCTTCCACCACCGGCTCGACTCGCAGTATCATGCCCGGTCCGCCCCCAAAAGGGCGGTCGTCCACCTGATGGTGTTTGCCCAGCGCCCAGTCTCGCAGATGGTGCAGCCGCACATCTACCAGGCCGGCGTCGAGCGCTTTCTTCAACAAGCTTTGACCGAGGTAGCCGGAGAAGATCTCCGGAAACAAGGTCAAAACATCCAATTGCATCGGAGATTACTCGCCGCTCTCGTCGGTACCTGCCGTCGACTCAGCCGCTTCGTCCGCGGGAGCTGGGACTGCTTTCTTGGGACGCGGCACTACCATCGGCGGCGGCGCCATCGGCTTGGCTAATTTGAGTCGATCCAGAGCCGCTTTCTGCTGCTCCCGATGCGTGCCATTGGTGCCGTATTTCTTGATCAGTACCGCGACTTTCTCACTCGGCGCCGCCCCGACACTGAGCCAGTAATCGATCCGCTCACCGTTGAGCAGCGCTCGGGCATTCGCGTCCTTGACCATCGGATCATACGTGCCCAACTCTTCAATCGCCTTGCCGTCACGCGGACTGCGCGAATCCATCGCGCAAATCCGAAAGAACGGGCGGTGTCGCCGACCCATCTTCTTCATTCGAATACGAACTGCCACGCAAGTCTCCTTGTCAACTGAATCTGCTCCAGCCCGCCTGGGCTGAACGTCTCACTGTACCGTTGTACCTTTTCTTCGATCGCCGTTGATCGATCGTGTTCGCCTGACTGTGTCTGGTCAACTGCCGGGACCAGTCGAGTTGCCCACGCCCTGCTGACCCACGGTTCCCGACACCGCCGGGGACCACCGATCAATCCTCCTCCGGTTCGTCACCTCGTCCCTCGCGTCTGCGCCGACGCTTCTCCTTCTCACGCAACTTCTTCAAGTTGGCTTTCTCCTTGTTCGACAGGCGGCGTCCTGTCCCCTTCTTGATCCGCGGAGCCTTGCCGCCGGGATCCAATAACCCGCTGTCCTGCAACTCGCGAATCGCTTTGAGCCGTCCCCCCGGCGCCTTGCCAGCCAGCGTCTGCATGATCGGCGCCATCGTCTCGAACTGCTTCACCAACTGGCTGACTTCCTGCATCTGGACGCCAGCACCCGCCGCGATCCGCCGCCGACGACTGGGGTCGATGACCTTCGGATTGCGACGTTCCTCCGCAGTCATCGAATTGATGATGCCAGTCGCGTGCCGGATGCCTCCGGCAGCATCTTCGTTCTCCAGCATCTTCTTCGCCTCGCCCATCCCCGGCATCAAGCCGAGCATTTTCTGCAGCAGGCCGGGCTTGGCCATCTTCTCCAACTGAACCCGGAAATCGTCCAGCGTGAACTCGCCCTCGAGCATCTTCCGCTCGAGTTCCTTCTGCTCCTTCTCGTCGACCACGCGACGCGCTTCAGTGAACAGCTGCCGAATGTCTCCCAAACCCAGGATGCGACTGGCCATGCCGTCGGCATGGAACGGCTCCAACGCGTCCAGGTGCTCCCCCGTCCCAATGAACTTGATGGGGACCCCCGTCACGTGTTTGACCGACAGCAATGCGCCGCCTCGAGCATCGCCGTCCAGCTTCGTCATGATGACGCCGTCCAGCTCCAAGGCCTCGTTGAACGCCTTGGCACTGTTGACCGCATCCTGACCGGTCATCCCGTCCACCACCAGGTAGACCTGATGAGGCCGAACACGATTGTCGATCCGCGTCAGCTGGTCCATCAACTCCTGGTCAATCGCCAGACGACCTGCTGTGTCCAAGACGACAACCCGCAGCTGCTGCTGCCGGGCATGCTCCACCGCTGCCTGGCAGAGCTTGACCGGGTCCTTCGCCGACTTGTCCGAATAGACAGGCACCCCCAGCTGATCGCCAATCACATGCAGCTGATCGATGGCCGCCGGACGCTGCAGATCCGCTGCCACCAGCAGCGGCGTGACTTTGCTGTCCAACAGCAGCCGAGCCAGCTTGCCACAGGTGGTGGTCTTGCCCGACCCCTGGAGCCCGCACAGCATGAGGACGGTCACGTCACTACGCAGATGCAACGAGGGATCGACCGGGCCGAGCAACTGCGTCAGTTCCTCGTAGACGATCCCCACCAGCTGCTGGGTCGGGTCGAGCGACAGCAGGACACGCTCCCCCAGCGAACGCTCGGTGACGCGCTCCATGAAATCCTGGATCACCGAGTAACTGACATCCGCCTCCAGCAGCGACCGCTCCACCAGCTTCAAGCCATCGCGCATGTTCGCTTCGGTAAGCTTCCCCTTACCTCGGAGCGATTTCAGGGCAGCCTGCAGGCCTTCTTGAAGCGATTCAAACATGACGCCGTATCAACACTAGCAAATCGGTGAACTGGCAAAGTGTCCGCACTCGCCGCGCAATCGCCAACGGAGCTGCCCCCAGATAGGGGGCCTGCGCGGAGAAACTCGCATTTTAGCGGACTAACCCCGGTTTTGTAAATGTGCAGTCAGAGGCAATTTGCGAACGTTTTCCACCCCGCTGCTCGCTCCCGCTTCCACGACACTGGGCGACGCCCTCCCAGCCATGCGGTCAACCCATCCGCAGCAGCTCGCCGCCTCGGTCACGTGGGAGAGCGTTCATTGGGGTGGTCACGCCCTTGCTTGGACCTACTCCCATCGTCCGCCTGCCGGCAGCGATGGCGTTCCCGCGGACGAAACCGAGCAGATAACCAAAGACGCGTAGAGGTCCAGTGATGAACGTCCTCGCTTGGTTGGTACGGCCCCACTTGGTTGGTGCAATCAGATGCGCCAGGAGTGCTGCGGCCACCCTCGCGGATCACCAAGGTGGGAGTGTTCTGTTTGCGGGTTCTGCGCAGTTTAGGAGCGGGATGCCTGGCGTGCGTCTTGGAGCGATCAGTATGAGCCGGTGATGACAGCGCATGGCATGACATGCAGAGGCGAATGTGCATCAAACTCGCCAGACCGTTAGCGGCGTTAGTCAGCAACGCAGGCGTCAGTTCTCGTTCAGGTTGTTTACGGCGCAATTGTCTGGCGCGGTGTGGGGACTGTGTGGCGCAAGGAAAACCAGATCGGCCGCGGAGGGCAACGATCGGCGAGGCGGGATGTGATGCGGGTGGATGCGGTTACGGTTTGCCGGTGCAGTACGACGGGTGGTGCAGTACGACGGGTATCGATGAGCGCGGTTATAACGCGAAGAGAAAAAAACGCCTGCAATGAATCGGCGGCTCGAATTGCATGCAAACGCTCCGATGTGGTAAAAATCATTAGTGGACATCCGCGAATTGGGCCGAATAATCGAGAAAGTTGCCCCCCTTACTTGTTCCCGGTGCCGGGTTTGCCAGCAGAGCACCGGAACTTGGATCTGCGCGGTTGGCTGATGGGTAGGCTGGCACGCTACTGAAGTGCGGTCAGGTTCTTCCGCGACTGCTAACGTGGTCCTCTTTCGTTGTCCGGTTGTTACGCCGCGCAAGGCGTTGTCCAGGTAGACTCCGTGGTCCTGGAGGACGTTCCGATCCGACGGATGGGGTGGTCTTGGGGTTGATCAATGGGAGACTTCCGGTGTTCCGCATGTATGTCGCTTCGTTGATGGTCGTGGCCGCTCTTGCTCCTGCCGCCCATGCGCAGCAATGGGCTCGCAAGATGTTCAAGACGACGAACCACAATTTCGGCGTCGTTGCCAAGAATTCGAAGGCCGAATACGACTTTGAGTTGCAGAACATCTTTGAAGAAGACGTTCACATTGCCGGTGTACGCAGCAGCTGCGGTTGTACTGAGCCGCACGTCATCAAACAGGATCTCAAGACCTGGGAGAAGGGTGCGATTCGGGCGGTCCTCAACACGCGGGCATTTCAGGGGTCCCGGACCGCGACGATCACGGTGGTCATTGATCGGCCCTATTCGGCGGAGGTGACGTTGTCGGTCCGCGGTTATATCCGCAACGATGTCTGGTTCCAGCCTGGCAGCGTTTCGTTTGGGTCGGTCGAGATGGGGCAGGGCGCGGTGCAGTCCGTGACGGTCAGCTATCAAGGACGCACCAGCTGGGACATCCAGGATGTGCGGAGCGCGAATCCGCATTTCGAGGTGGAACTGAGTGACAAGCGAGCGGAACAAGGGCGGGTATCCTATAAGATGTTAGTCCGACTCAAGGAAGATGCTCCTGCCGGACACATCCAGGATCAGCTGACCGTCGTGACGAACGACTCCTACAATGGCACGCTGGAGCTGCCCGTCGATGGGCTCGTCGTGTCACCTCTGAGCGTCGCTCCCGCCTCGTTGTACCTGGGAGTGCTCAAGCCTGGCGAGACGGTGGAGAAGAAACTGTTCGTCAAAGGGACGAAGCCTTTCCTGATCACGCAGATCGACTGCCCGGGCGATTGTTTCCAGTTCCAAACCAAGGATGAATCCAATAAGGTCCACATTGTTCCGATGACGTTCACTGCCAGTGATAAGCCGGGAAAATACTCCCAGCGGATCGAGATCAAGACCGATCTCGGAGCGACCACGACCTGCGTGGTGACGGCGATGATCAGCGAGCCGACTCCGCAGGAAGAGCCGGCATCGCAGAATGAAGCGGCTACTCAGGGTGAGGGTGGCGAATCATCGTCAGAGGGAGCGGCAGGCAACTGATCGCGGATCTTCAGGATCTCGTTGAGAAACGCGCGTCGCACTGCGTCGTGGCCTCGGTCGTTGGGATCTTCGATGTTGCGGTAGTACCAGAAGGTCGGGTCTTCCCGGCAGTAGGTTGGGCGATAGAACTGGCGGCAGTGAGTTCCGTGCCCCAGGAAGGTGTCATAAAGGGGTACCACCTTCACGTGCGGCCGGGAGGCCGCTGCTTCTCGAATGACTCGGTTGTACTCCCGATGGATTGCCAGTCCGTCGGGCCACGGTGGCAATCCGGCACTGAGCGCATCTCCGACGCCGTCGGTCGGGTCATAGATGTCACCGATGAAAATGAAGCAGCCGCCGGGGAATCGGGATCTGATCAGGTCAAGCAGTGCGTCCAGCCGCTGCGAATATTCTCTGATCCACGGCCCGGCTTGTTCCAGCGTTGCGCCGTACATGGCGCCAGCTCGTGGTGGCTGAGTGCCGTACCAGTGAATTAGATCGTTCCCACCGCTGGTCAGCACCACCAGCCCGAACGTGTCTGCCGGGAATTGCCGCAGGTTCTGGCGCACCGACTCGAGGTGATCGAGCGAATTAGTGCCCGAACGTGCCGCGTTCTCCCAAGTCAGGCCTGGAAGTACGGCAGACAGGCAGATTCCTCGCATTTCCGCGTATTCGTTGTCAGGACAGGAGACCAGGCGATGGAAGAACGAGCGGGAAGGTGCGTTTGCTCCCAACCCTGCTGTGATGCTGTCGCCAGCCCCGTACAGATGGATTGTGGCGCTGGTCCAGGTCTGACGAAAAGCTTCGAGCGGCACCTTCGGCCCGGCTGGTCCGCTCCCCTCGGGCCGACGAAAGCGGAATTCCCGGATGGCAGCGGCAGCACCCAACGCCGTCGCCAGCACCAAGCACCACACCAGCAAGCGACGCCGAGAAGGAAGACGAAAGAAACGTCGTCGGGGCGACCTGCCGCTGCGATCAGCGGTTGGTACCGGTGTCGGCTCAACCTGTGCCGCGTTGGTCAGCGGGGCGTCTGTCATGGGAAGTGCCTTGCGACAAACGAAAGAGATGTAGCGACAGGGACGCCGCTGGCTGCTGGTTCTTACGCACACCAGGCCGGCGGGGAGACTATTTCTTTCTCAGCACGATGGGCAAACCGCCCAGGACCACCATCGACTCATTTCCTTCGTAGCCCAGCAGCTGCGTGGCCGGGTCGGGGACAATGGTTCCCAGCATCAGCACGCGATCGCCGTCCTGGTAAAACGGACCGGGATCTATGTGGCTGGCGACCAGAACCGTCCGTTGATCGATGGCGGCCAGGGCCAATTCGGTGACATGAAGCTTGCCGGCCATCCGCTTCTGCCGCACGGTGCCGAACAGAACCACGCCCTGTGTCGATCGATCGGACTGGTCGAGCCACTGGACCGATCGATTGCCGATGGCGGCCAACTTCTTGGGCGTCTGTTGGAACCCGAGAAAGAACTCACGCACCGAACTGACCAGATCGCGCTCCGCTGGATCGTGCGTGGGGACCATGTAGGTGATCGTTTCGCCCAGTTGCGCACAGGCGGTGTAGAACGCATCGGTCTGTTGCTGATCGGCGTTCTCGGCCGAATCCCAGCTGATCGAAGCCTGCAGAGCCGTATCGAATGCTTGCCTCAGGTCGGTCGTGCTGAACTGAGGAGCGCCACGGACACGGGAAACCACCTGCGTTTTTTCGGTCACGGCGGGATCGGCCGGTTCCGTTGTTCTGGACGATGCGTTCGGTTCCAGGCTGGGAGGAGTCACGGCCGTGGAGGGAAGATCCTCCGGCTTCGGTGCCGATTCGGGGCGGTCTGACTCATCGCTCGGCCGATCGCTCCCGCCGGAGGATTCTGGGGGGTGAACATCGCGTGCAACGGGCGGGCGATCGAACGCAGACTGGCCCAATGCCGAACCGTTGCTGGCCCGAGGTCGTGCGCGGCGCGGTTGGATCCGTTGGGGATCGGTCGGGCGCTCCAGTCCGATCGACATGTCGGTCGCACTGGGCTCCGCACGAGCGTGGAACTTCTGCGGTACGATCCAGGGTGCCACGCGGCTGATCGCCGGGCCCATGCCCAAGAGATCGCGTTTCCAGTCGCCGGGCACAAACCACCACAGGATGATCTGTGCTGCCGGAATGGCCAGCAGAGCGCCCCCCACGATCTTGGCCGCTTCCCACGTCGAGTTCTTTGGACGTCTCAAGCCGCGGCGTGTGGGGCTGTCCGCTGTGTCGGCGTTCTCCTGCGCGATTACGCTGCCGGGGGTGAATTCAAACGCTGGTATCGCTTCAGGATCTTCAATGCCGAGGTTGTCGGTGCGGACGTCTTGGTCGAGGTGGTTCTCGGTCGGTATGGCACCCGTGGAGCTCTCGACGTCGTGCCAGGTCACTGCGTCGCTCTGCCCAGCCGGGGCGGCCGATGTCGACGTGGGCTCGGCGCTCAACACAATCAGCGCGGGAGGCAGCTGGGCGAGAAACGCTTCCAGCTTGAATTCTTCGTGGCAGAGCGGGCAACGCACGATGCACTGCGGCGTAGCATCCACTGGCACCGTCACGCTTTCGTGGCAGGAAGGGCACGAGGCGACCGTCATGTTGTTCTCCGATTACACACTTCGGGCCGTTCGGTTCGACCGGCCGCACCGGGCCGCGTGGCCTGCGCGCGATCCGGCCCCCTGGAGAGCCGAGGGGTAGCCCGCTTGCTGCGCTCTTCTCTAGGGCGGCAGGGTCGCCAGCCCAATACCAGGACAGATCATTCCACAGGACAGCTCGCACTCGGTGCGCGGAGCGCTGGTCGCTCCACGAACCCATTGCGCATCCGACACTCGTACACTTTAATGTACCCCTATCCGAGCGCGTCGCCCAAGTGGCAATTCCGACGATCTCGGTCACCGCGATTCAGAGGGGGTCGGAGCGCGTCGCGGTCAAGTGTACCAGTCTTGTGATGCGCGTGCCTAGAGAGACTTGCCCTGCCGCCCCACTGGCCCACTGGCCCGACCGGTTTCGCTCCCGCCGGAGGGCGGGAAGACTCAGTGGAGCTGATACAACGGCCCCAGTTTGGCCTTCAGATGCTCGATCAGCGGAGCGTGGCTAAGGGGTCGACCGGTTATTCGCGCCAGGAGTTCGGGGGCCGAATAGCACTGCCCCAACGTGTGGATCCGCTCACGCAGCCAGGCGAGCAGCCCGGCAAACTCCCCCGCCGCCAGGTCCTGTTGCAGAGAAGGCAGGTCCTGGCACGCCTGCTGATAGAATTGAGCTGCATAGAGATTTCCCAACGCGTAGGTGGGAAAGTAACCGATCAGCCCGGCACTCCAATGAATATCCTGCAGGACGCCGAGCGCGGAATCGGGTGGTTCGATCCCGAGGTACTTGCGATACTTGGCGTTCCAGGCGTCCGGAAGTTGCTCCACGTCGAGCTGTCCATCGAGCAGAGCCTGCTCGAGTTCAAACCGCACGATAATGTGCAGATTGTAGGTCGCTTCATCCGCTTCCACTCGAATGAACGAAGGTTGTACCTGGTTGATCGCGAAATAGAAGTCATCCAGTTCAACGTCCGCCAAGGCAGTCGGGAAGACCTGCTGGGCGAGTGGAAAGAGGAACTGCCACAAGGGACGGCTGCGTCCGACCAGGTTCTCCCACAGGCGCGACTGCGACTCGTGGATTCCCAAGGACACGTAGCTTCCTGGCGGCAGGCCAAACAGCTCGCTGCGCTGACCCTGATCATACAGACCATGTCCCGCCTCGTGCAGAATGCCGAATAGCGCCCCGGGCAAATAATGAGCGTCGTAGCGCGTGGTAATGCGGCAGTCGTGCGGTCCCAGGCTGGCACAAAACGGATGGTGGGTGACGTCGAGTCGGCCGCGCTGGAAGTCAAAGCCGATACGAGCGGCCGCCCTTTTCCCAAATTCGGCCTGGTCAGCAGGCGGGTAATTGCGACGCAGAATGTCCTGGCGAGGCTGACATCCACTCTGGCCGATGGCCGTTACCAGCGGAACGAGCTCGGCACGCAGGTCGGACAGCACGTGTGCTATGTCGGCCGTTGTCGCCTCCGGTTCATACTCGTCCAACAACGCGTCGTAGCGGCAGGTCGTGTAGCCAAGCGCGTCGGCCTGTTCCCGTTTCAACTGGACGATTTCCTGCAGCCTGGGAGCGAACTGGAGAAAGTCGTTCGCGTCACGAGCTCTGACCCATGCCTGCTGTCCCAGCACCGTGGCACGCGCCAGCTGCCGAACCAACTCCGAAGGGAGTCTGATTTCCTTGTTGAATTCACGACGCAGACGCCGGATCGTGGTCCCGGTGTCACTGTGAAGATCCTCGGACAAGGGGCTGTCAGTGAGTTGAGCTAGCCAATCGCCCAGCTGCGGAGCGGTACGTCGCTGGTGGATCATGCCTGCCAGCAGTGCGAGTTGTTCGGCACGATACGGACCGGCGGCGGAGGGAAGGTATGTCCGCTCGTCCCAGCCGGCCAATTCGGCCAGTGAACTCAGGAGAGTCGTCTCACGCACGTACGCACATAGCTGTTCGTAAATCGATTCTGCAGATGCCGGCATGTCCCGGGCTCCTCGTCGGTTCCAGGGGAGTGGGTAGCGTCTCGATCACCAGATGGTATGGCAGGCACACGGACGCAAGAACCGGGGGAGTTGTGAGGCTTGGCAGCCTGCCGCCGGCAAGGAGCTCAACCAGCGGCAGTCGCGGCGGAGCCAGCGGAGTGCCGGTTCTCCCTCAATAGCCCAGACTGCGCTCGATATCGCGCGAGGTGGAGTTAGTGAGTGGAGAATAGAGCGGATCGCCCCCTTTGGACGGCTCGCGTCCGAAGGGGCCTTTTTTCGGTGTCGTCGCGGTCGACGATGTCGGACCCTCGGGCCGCGTCAGCAGGTTACAGCCAATAGTCAAGCCGCAGCAGGTCAATATAATCGCCAGTTGGACCAAGGACCGACACTTGAATGTGATGCCAGTGATCATGCCAGGTGTTCCGGGAATTGCACAAGCCGAAATGGGGCCCCGAAAGAGAGCTGCGGGCCGATGCTCCCAGAAATCCCGTACCCCGTCCAGATCAGATTCGCCAGCGAGGACCTTGCATGCTCGACTGCCTGATTATTGCTCCCCATCCGGATGACGCTGAACTGGGGGCCGCAGGCTTCATCCTGCAGCTGAAAGCCGAAGGACGCCGTGTCGGTCTGCTCGATCTGACCAATGGTGAGCCCACCCCGCACGGCAATGCGCAACTGCGGGCTGAGGAGACGGCCCGTGCCACCGGGCTGCTGCAACTCGACTGGCGAGCGAACCTCGGGCTCCCTAACCGGAGCCTCGAGCCGACTCTGGAGGCGCGGCGCGAGCTGGCCATCGTGATTCGCCAGCAGCGTCCCACCTGGCTGCTGGCTCCCTACTGGGTCGATGCGCATCCCGATCATGTCGCTGCAACTGAGTTGATCGAAGCGGCTCGATTCTGGGCCAAACTCTCCAAGACCGATATGCCGGGGGAGCCCCATCATCCCTCACGCATCTACTACTACTACTGCATTCATCTCCGCGCGGTCATTCACCCCTCCTTCGTGCTCGATATCAGTCGGCACTGGCCCCAGAAGAAGGCCGCCATGGCCGCCTACCACAGCCAATTCGTGGCCGGGCGCGAACACCAGGACCCCTCGCTACTGGATCAGTTTGAGATCGATGCCGCGTATTGGGGAAAGCAGATCGGAGCTCAGTACGGAGAGCCCTTTGCCAGCCGGGAACCGATCGGACTGCGCGGCCTGCAAGATCTCTTCTAGTGCCCCCTAGCACGCCGTAGCACGCACTTGAGTGCGTGACGAGTTGTAAGCACGCACTTGAGTGCGTGACTTCCCCCGGTTTCCCGTCTCTCCTTCGCGAGACGGTTCCGAGGCACTCTCGCGCACCGGAAGCTCGCGCGACGTGCTGAATATGTCGATTATTCCGGTCAGAGAAGATGAAGAGGCGGGGGTGACTTTGCCGATAATGCGAGCACTGGCTGACCGGGAGGCAATATTGGCACGCGCCGAGGGTGTCGACGTGTCTCGTGGCCAAGGGACTCTTACCGTTCTTGTTGGCGGCAAGCTCCATGATATGTGTCCGCTGTGTCTTACTGCTGATCTGTCTACTCGCCAGCGGCTGCGCGGCGATTCCGGCAGTGAAGCACCAGCCACAGTTCCACAACCCGTTTCCTCAGTTGCACCGCGTGGCGATACTGCCGTTCTTTAACCTGTCGTCGGAACCAACGGTGGACCAGGACGCGGTGGCGGAAGCCTACTTCAACGAACTGCAGCGGATTCCCGGGTTCGAGGTGATGCCGCCGGGGGTAGTCAAGCGGTGGCTCGAACTAAACCGCATCCGAATTGACGGGGCGACCGATTTCCAGTTGCTGGCGCGGAACCTGGGGGTCGACGTCCTGGTGCGCGGAGCAGTCACTGAATATTCACCTTATTATCCGCCGCGAATCGGTTTATCGGTCGATTGGTTCGCCGCCAATCCCTCCTTCCATCCTATCCCGGCCGGCTATGGGCTTCCCTGGGGCACGCCGGAGGAAGAGTATATCCCGCGTTCGCTCGTGTTTGAGACGGAATTTGCTTTGGCGCGTGAACAGCTGAAAACGCAGATGCCCGAACTACCTCCGGACGTGCCGACAGAACTTCCGCCACGCACGTCGTCTCGCCATGCCGTCGAGCGTGTGGGGGCCCAGCAGGCGTCTCCGTCTACCGGAGACGACCCGTTTGATGGCCAGGGGGCGGGTGGGGATTTTCCGACGGATCAGGTCGAAGAACTGCCGGGGGCGGCACCAGGCCTGCCGCCCGACTGGCCCGACCCGCGCGGGCTGATCCCGCCGCCACCTTCGCCCGTGCGACCTCCCTACCGGCCGCAGGTAGAACCGGTCATTACCCACACGCGGATTTACCATGGCGACGATGATCAGCTGACGACTCGCCTGGAAGATTATTTCTTCTTCCGAGATGACGCCCGCAGTAACGGCTGGCAGGGGTATCTCTCACGGAGCCAGGACTTTACTCGTTTCTGCTGCTATCTACACATCACGGAAATGCTGGCGGCCCGCGGTGGGACCAGTGAAACGCGAGTGGTGTGGCGGTGGCCGATTGGCCGATATGACGTAGGGACCGGCAAACGATAGTTTTACCGGTTTCACCAGATAGAACAAACTTTCAGCCACCGTCCAGAGGAGACCTACTGCGGTGACAAAGGACATAAACGTACTCGCGTTGGTGAAGGGCAAGGAGCGCTACATTTTCCTGTTTGACGACGACAACCGGTCGGAAGCTCTCCGCACGCTTGGTCGATACGCATCGAACCAGGAGCTCAGTTTCACCTGGTACGACGCTGCCGTATTGAGTCAGAAAATTCGTCAGACGATACCACCTCCCAAGCGACCTGATACCGCTCGCCGCTTCGAACTTCCGCATACCACCGATAACCTCCACGGTGAAGAACTCGGTTAGCGGAGCACGCAGCCATCTGCCCCTTGGCAGCGCGCGGCAAGAGGAGTAGCGCGTCGCGCAGCCAGAGACCAGCCAGGCTATCGCCAGGGCCCGACTCGCTGCAGAATGAACTGACCGGGGCGCGACACGCTCCGGTCAGAGTGAGAGCTGTCGCTGACGGGGATTTCCGCGATGCAAACTGCCACGGCGAGGTTTCTCCGGTACCTCACGGTCGAGCGGAATGCTTCGGACCTGACGATCAAGTCGTATCGGGAAGACCTGACGGCCCTGATGGAGTTCCTGTCGGGCGACACCGGGATCATCCCGCGTCCCAGCGAGATCACGACGCTGGTTCTCCGCCGTTACATCTCGGCATTGCACGAGGCCGGTTACGCCAAGACCTCCGTGGCACGTCATCTGGCATCGCTGAGGAGTTTCTTTCGATTTGCCCAGCGAGAAGGATTGGCCGATCATAATCCTGCCAAGCCGCTGCGCAATCCGCGACCGGACCGAAAGCTCCCCCACTTCCTGACCACCGACGAAATCGCCCGTCTGCTGAATGCTCCGCCACGCGACGAGCCGATGGGTTTGCGCGACCACGCGATGCTGGAGACCACGTATTCAGCCGGTCTGCGCGTCAGCGAGCTGGTGGCCATCAATGATGAGGATCTCGATCTGCCGTCCGGCTTGGTGCGGGTCCGTGGCAAGGGGCGCCGCGAGCGTCTCGCTCCGTTGGGCAGCTTCGCAGTGCAGGCCATCGAGCGGTGGCAGGCAGTGCGGCCGCGAGCAAAGGCGTCTTCGTCGAAGAGTGGGACCCGCAAGCACGCGGCGGCCGAGGTTCGCCCGCTCTTCTTGAATCGCTTCGGCAATCGCCTGACCACTCGCAGTGTCGCCCGCATGCTGGAAAAATACCTGCAGCAGACGGGGCTCGATTCCCGCACCTCGCCCCATACGCTTCGACACAGCTTCGCCACTCACTTGCTCGATCGCGGGGCCGACATCCGCAGCGTGCAAGAGCTATTGGGGCACCAGAGTCTGGTGACGACTCAGATCTACACCCATGTGAGCACCGCCAGCCTGCGGCAGGTGTATGAAAAGGCACATCCGCGCGCAAAGTAGCGGAGTATCACCACTCGCGACGAGCTCGACGGAATGTAACCAGGACAGATCGCGACGAAGGTGCTGGGACCAGGAGAGTGGACGCTCCTACACCAGACCTTTCTTGATGGCCCACACCGCAGCCTGAGTGCGATCCGCGGCATCGATCTTCCGCAAAATGTTCTGCACGTGCTCTTTGACCGTCTCGATGCTGATCCCCAGCGAGCGGCCAATCTCCCGGTTGCTCAAACCGAGCGCCACGTGCCTGAGCACCTGCAGCTCGCGATTGGTTAACGGGATCTCATTGCGGTCGAGCCGCTCACGCCGGCGACTCATCGTGTCTTTCACGCGGTGCAAGATGCTGTCCTCAGACGGCGATTCGCCAGCTGCCACTCGCGTGATGGCGGCGATCAGCTCATCGCGTCCAGAATCCTTCAGGACATAATCCGCCGCACCAAGCGCCACACTGCGTGCCACATAGGTGGGGTTGTCGTAGGTCGACAACATGATGATGCGCACGTCCGGCTTGGCCTTGCGAATCTTCTCTAATGCCATCAGGCCGTCCGCTTCCGGCATCCGGATGTCCATCAGCACCACGTCAGGGTTGTGCTTTAACGTCTGCTCGACTGCCTGCTCACCATTTTCGGCCTCTCCGACGATCGTAATATCGGAATCTTCCAGAAGTCGCGCCAGGCCAGTCCGCACAACTTCATGATCGTCGGCCACGAGCACAGTAATGGCCATTTGACACTCCTTCCAACACAAAGAAACGGCGCGGATAGATCTCAGCGTACCTTACGGCAACATCTCCCGCCAACGGCTCAGCTGCCCATCGGCAGCTCGGGACGCAGGAATCACGTCGGCGGTTGGCGCGCAGCAACCAAGAAACAGACTATCCGTGCGGCAAGGTTCAGTCGTGGTGAGCAAGTCCACTCTCAACATGTAAGTCTACCTGGAGCAGAATTGCTGGCTAGGCCCATGCCAGCAGTAAATGCAATTTTGCGGAGATCTCTGCCCCTCGGCGCGGTGCGAATCTGCAGCTTGTGATCAATGTAACGGCTCGTGCGTTCGTGTCGAAGGGGAGTCACGGCCGAGATCCTCCCTCCAGGACGCTGGACGTGGAACAGGCCCACACTGCCCCAGCTGTTGACCACCAAACCTGCGAACTATCTCGTGGTGGCGACATTTGGGGGAATACCCCATCAGCCGCCCCAAACGAGCGGTGTGGCTGGGCGCATCCGGATATTTGTGTGGAGGAAAACGAACGCCGCGAATTTCGAGCTACGTTTGAGTGACAAAAAATCAACACCGGCCGCTCGGGAGGAATGGTGAACGCTGTCCGGCGTTCACGTTCCACCGAAGTAACGCGGCTGCGATCGTTGATGCTCATGCCAGACGCCTGGTGGAGGTAGGGCAAAGGACGACGGGCGGGTGATACACCTTCCCGGTGACGGAGAACCGTCACTCCCGGACCTTCCCCCAGAAAGTCCCCAGGCCAACCACGCAGTGGCAGTCATGGAGGCCTGTCTTGCCGACCGTTTCGCCCACACGAAGGCTCAGGAACTATGACCAGAGGCACTCTCCTGCTCGTCGACGACGACCGGTACTTGCTTGACTCGATGGCCGGCTGGCTCCGCACGCAGGGCTACGAAGTGTTTGAAGCGGCGACCTACCGGGACGCGCTGACGCGGCTGGACACGCACCGCCCGCAACTGCTGCTGGCGGACGTGCGGCTGCAGGACGGAGACGGATTCGATCTCCTGGCGTATTCCCGCAGGAAGTACCCGGATCTGCCCGTCATTCTGCTGACCGGTTATGGGACGATTGACACTGGCGTGGAGGCGATACGAGCCGGCGCGTTCGATCTGCTGACCAAGCCGCTCATCGACCAGGAATTGGAGCTGTCGATCGATCGGGCGCTGTCGCAGCGCCGCGTCGTGGAGGAGAACAAGCAGCTGCGCGAGCAGTTGGATCTCCGCTATGGGATGGAGAACGTTGTCGGGCACGATCGTCGGATGCATCGCATCTTCGACATGATTGACAGTGTGGCTGACACGAAAGCCACGATCTTGATCACCGGCGAGAGCGGCACGGGCAAATCGCTGATCGCGCGTGCCATTCATCGCCGCAGCACGCGGCGCGACAAACCGTTTGTGGAAGTTGCCTGCGGGGCCTTGCCCGAATCGCTGCTCGAAAGCGAACTGTTTGGGCTCGTCGCCGGCGCGTTCACCGGCGCCGCGTGTGACAAGATCGGGAAGTTCAAGCAGGCTGACGGAGGCACGATCTTCCTGGACGAAATCGGCACCGCTACCCCCGGGATGCAAGTGAAGCTGTTGCGGGTGCTGCAGGAGTTCGAGTTTGAGCAGGTGGGAGGTACCAAGACCTTTCACATCGACACGCGAGTTGTGTTGGCGACCAACGACAACCTGGCCCACGCAGTCGCTCAAGGGCGGTTCCGCCAGGATCTCTACTACCGCATCAATGTGATCAACATCGAACTGCCGGCGCTGCGCGAGAGGATCTCCGATATTCCGCTGCTGGCCCAGCACTTCCTGGAAGAGGTCCGGGAGGACGCGCACAAGTCGGTCGGCGGTTTCAGTGACGAGGCGATGTCGGCGCTGCAGCACTACAGTTGGCCCGGCAACGTGCGGGAACTTCAGAATGTGGTCGAACGTGCGGTTCTGCTGGGCAAAGGCCCAATCATCACCATGACCGACCTGCCGGACCAGGTGACGGCGGGGGCCGCCATGGCTCCCGTGAACGGAACCGCTCAGACGCTCAAAGAAGCGTTGGCCGGCCCTGAGCGGCAGATCATCCTGGGAGTGTTGCGGTCCAATAACTGGAACCGGAATCTGACCGCCGAAACGCTCGGTATCAATCGCACCACCCTCTACAAGAAAATGAAGCGGCTGGGACTGGAAACTCCCGCCGACGCGGCTGTCAGCCCGTCCTCTTAAGTCGCGGCCTCCGGCATCGTATCCTGCTGGGAAATCGCCCGCCGCCGCAGGCAACATGCCTGAGGTGTACTTCCCGCGCCGGCCCGGACTGGGCATCGATTCTGTGCTGGCTCTGGATGCCGGTCTTGTCGGAGCGTGCGGCTGGTCCCGCATCACTCACGCTCCTCTTGGCGCCTTGGCGTGAGACCCTGTTTCGCTCCCATTACGGCGGACCGCTCGGCGACGCGAGACATCGCGCCCCGGGCCCGAGTTCTCCCAGGGTCAAGACCCTTCTTCGTGGTTGGCTGGCTGTGGCTTGTCAGGAGTGTCGCAGGGTCCTACAATCGCACCTTACTAACTGGCCAGGTAGCCGTCGTGAGTCGTGGGGTGCACTGATGAAGATCCATGAATTCCAGGCGAAGCAGGTATTGAGATCGGCCGGCGTATCCGTGTTGTCCGGGCATGTCGCCCGCAGCCCGCAAGAGGCCGCCGATGCGTTCCGCAAACTGGGGAGCGAGGTGGCTGTTGTCAAAGCGCAGATTCATGCGGGTGGACGGGGCAAGGGGACGGTGCTCGATGATCCCGGTCAACATGGCGTGCAGCTGGTACGCAGTGCTGACGAGGCAGCCGCCGTGGCTGAGCGTCTGTTGGGGCACAAGCTGGTGACCATCCAGACTGGGCCCGAGGGGCATACGGTGCGGCAGGTACTGGTCGAGCAGGGGTGCCAGATCGCGCGGGAGCTGTACCTGGGCATCGTATTGGATCGGGCAGCGGCTCGACCCGTGCTGATGGTGTCGAGCGAAGGGGGAGTGGAGATCGAGAAGGTTGCGGCGGAGACTCCGGAACGGATCTACAAGGAGCATTTTGACCCGGCTCGAGGCCTGCAGAGCTACCAGGTGCGGAAATTGTGTGCGAAGCTCGGTCTGACCGGAGCCACGGTTCGCGCCGCTGACCAGTTCATGAAAGCACTCTGCCGCGTGTATGTCGAGTGCGACTGCAGTCTGGCCGAGATCAATCCGCTGGTCGTGACCGCGGCTGGGGAACTGATTGCCCTCGATGCCAAAATGAACTTCGACGACAACGCGCTGTTTCGTCACTCGGAAATCGCTCAGCTGCGCGATCTGGATGAAGAAGAACCGGCCGAGGTGCGGGCGGCCCGCGCGGGGCTCAGTTACGTCAAGCTGGAGGGGACGATCGGTTGCCTGGTGAATGGTGCCGGGCTGGCGATGAGCACGATGGACCTGATCAAGCTTCATGGAGGTGAGCCGGCGAACTTCCTCGACGTGGGAGGAGGAGCGGACAAAGATCAAGTGACTGAGGCGTTTCGCATTCTGCTGGACGATCCCAACGTGCGCGGCGTACTGGTCAATATCTTCGGCGGGATTGCCCGCTGCACCACGATTGCCAACGCGCTGCTCGAAGCGTCCCGGCAAGTGGGTTTCCGAGTTCCCCTGGTAGTGCGTCTGGAGGGAACCGAGGTCGAGCAGGGGCGGCGCATCCTGGCGGAGAGCGATCTGGACATTATCACGGCCGACAGCCTGACCGACGCGGCGCAGAAAATCGTCGCGGCCACGCAGGCAGGTTGATCTGGCCAGCGTCTCGGCCACGGTGCCGTCCAACTGGATTCACCGGCTACTGTCTGCTGCACAACTGGGAAGGGACCGTAATTCGATGAGTATCCTGGTTAACAAAGACACACGCGTCATTTGCCAAGGTATTACCGGGTCAGCCGGCACCTTTCACACGATTGGCTGTCTGGAGTATGGCACGCAGATGGTGGGCGGCGTTACTCCGGGCAAAGCGGGACAGCAGGTCGCCGGCCTGCCGGTGTTCGACACGGTCGAACAGGCGGTGGCCGAGACCGGGGCCAATGCCACGATGATCTTCGTGCCAGCCCCCTTCACCGCGGACGCCATCTACGAAGCACTCGATGCAGGCATCGACGTGATCTGTGCCATCACCGAAGGTGTCCCCGCTCTGGATATGGTGGGCGTCTACGACGCCGTGAAACGCAGCCGGTCGGTGCTCATTGGCCCCAACTGTCCAGGAATCATCGCTCCCGGAGCGTGCAAGATCGGGATCATGCCCGGCTACATTCATCAACCGGGGTGCGTGGGAGTGATCAGTCGCAGCGGTACTCTGACCTACGAAGCGGTATGGCAGACCAGCCAGGCCGGGCTGGGACAATCGACCTGCGTCGGGCTGGGCGGAGATCCGATCGTCGGGACCTCGTTCATCGACCTGCTCCAACTGTTTCAGGACGACGGTCAGACCGAAGCGATTCTGATGATCGGCGAAATCGGCGGCACGGCGGAGGAGGAAGCGGCAGCCTACATCCAATCGCATGTTTCCAAGCCGGTCGCGGCATTCATTGCGGGTCGCACGGCGCCTCCCGGAAAACGCATGGGACATGCCGGCGCCATCATTTCCGGCGGCAAAGGAACGGCTGACGAGAAGATCGCGGCGCTGCGTGACGCGGGGATCGAGGTGGCGGACAGCCCGGCCGAGATGGGACAGGCCGTCATGCGAGCTCGGGCACGATGCGCTGCGTAGTCGCGGGCCATTCAGTCCGGTCTTGGCTGCCGGTCAGTTCGACATTCAATGTTCGTCATTGGGTGCTTCGTCCTTCGCTCCGATGTCGCCCAGTTGCGTGGGGGCATCTAGAAGTCGAGTCCGCCGCGGATCATGAACGTATTGGCGGCGGTGAAGTCGGGAGTGGGGGAGTCGAACTGCACCTCGCGACTGAAGATGTATCCCGCCTCCAGGCGATACGATCCGCCACCCGGTTGCCGTCTTTCCACTCCCAGGTAGATCCGCCAATCGACATAGGTCATCATGTCAAAGAAATCCGGGCCGCGGCGGATCGACCAGGTGTCGCCGCCGAATTCACCAGCCAGGTAGATCCAGTCCTCGAACAACTCACTGGCCGTGAATCGATAGCCGAATTTGGGACGTGGGAACACGCATTCCAGACTCACGTCGTCGGTGGGATTCCAGATGATGCCCCCGGCCGGCAGCCAGTTCACGTCGTGACGATTGAGATAGAGGATCCCAAAGAGGATTTGCAGGCGGTCGGCAGCCCAGTCGAAACGGGCCAATGCCTTGCCCTTGATCCGGAACGCGTCAGCCTGCATCGAATCGAAGTCGCTGTAGACCCCCGGAGAGATCGCCAAAATGCCCAGCCAACGCTCGGTGAGTTTGGGAAGCCACATGAAATCGAGATAAGCGTCGAACAACTCAGCCGGCAGACTGGGAGTATCGGGGCCGCTGAGCGAACAGACATCAAAGCCTGTGGTGATCAACATCGGGTAGTCCCGCGAGGGAAGCGGCACCGCCACGGTGAGATAGGTCTTGGTTTCGATCAGCCCCAGGTCATCGCTTCCGTCCCGCGGTATCCAGGCACTGCTGATGGAATACTTCTGAAAGAACCCGTCCTTGTGCGATGCGATGCGGCCGGTCTCCATCGTCAATTCGTCACCAGGCAGCAGTGGCTCCGATTCGGGTGAACTCCCCATAGTCCGGCCCAGGCTCGCAAATTCGGCCGCCGTCCAGCCGGGTGGGGGTGGCAGTGGAGCGGCAGAATCGGCTCTCCAATTCTCTTGTGGCAGCTGAACACGCAGTGGCGCCGCCGGAATGAACGTCCCAGCGCCGGAGTCGACTGGCACCCAGGTGTCGTCGGCCAAAACACAGGGCTGCAGGAGAGCCAGCGCAGCGGCGATCAACAGAAGGGCCACGCCCCTGCGCCGCAGTGGAAGACGCAGCTGGAGACGCATGCCGATGAGACGTGGCGGCAGACGATCCGTCCCGCTTCTGGTTTCCAGCACGACGATGTGAGGATCTCGTGCACGGCCTGCCGACTCGATTCTGCAACCACCTGTATGCATGAGTTTTACCGTCGTGCTCGAGTCCCGCAGCTTGTTGGCTGAAAACAGACTTGAATCATCGATCGCGATTCGGCGCCGCGCCACTGCCACCAACCAATGACCCTATGCCCGCTGACGAAACGGGCTGAGTCATATTCGTAAGCGAGTGCCAGCAACATTGTGTCAAGCTGGCTCAGTATTCGAAATTCGTCATTCCATTAGTCATTAGGTATTTCGTCATTCGTCATTCAAGCAAGCGCTGCCGAATCGTAGGTGGTCAGCTAGTAGTTCCATCCCATACGTAACATGAACGAGTCACGCAGCGAACTGGTCTCTTCGGGAGTCACTACGTAGACGACTTCGCGATCCGTTACCCAACCCGCTTCAAAGAACCCAGTGCGGCGACCCTGCTGCAGAAGTGCCGCCTGACCCCATTCGACGCCCAGGGTCAGACGAATGTCATTGATGTCGATGCGGTCGCTGAACCCTGCTTCCCGTTCCACCGTCCAAGCGCCGCCGCCATATTCGCCCCCCACATACCACCAGACGTCGCTATTGCCGAGCGTCGTGAGGTGCTGGGCCAGTTTGGGATGTGGAAAGAAGATGTCGAAGCGGGTCTGAGCGTTGGGGGTCCACAAGACGCCGAAGGCCGGCAGCAGTTTCAGGTCGTTCCGATCGATGTAGATCACGCCGCCCCGCAACGTCGTGTTGGGAGTGGATTGTAGTCGGAAAAGGCCCTGTCCCATGATGCGGCCACTATGTGTATTGAAAGTTTTGAAGTCCGTAAACACGCCCATTCGAACGCCAACTTCACCACCCAGCGGCTTGGCCGGATCGGTCGACCAGCCGAAATCCAGGAAAGCACTGTAGGCGTTGGCAGGCAAATCACCGACGGGCGGACGCGGACCGTCCCAAAGATGCAAGGAAAACGACGGCACCACATACAGCGGCTGTGTGCTGAACAAAAAATTCGGAAAGGCAGCCGCCACGGAGAAGTCGAAATCGTTGATTCCCAGCTGGTCGGCCGAGTTGCCGCCATCGACATACGTGTAACGGACGCGCGGTGTGAGAAACTGAGTGGTGGGCAACGCCCAGTTATTCGTGTTCCAGCCGTTGGGATACAGGGCAGGGGGAGTCGTTCCCGGAGCGGCCCCTGGATAACCGCCTGGCGGGTACCCATAGGGTGCCCCGTACGGTGTGGTCGGGGGAGCCGCCCCAGGTACGCCACTGTAAGGAGGCAACGTACCGGGCGCCGCGCCGTAGGCCGGAGGCATTGTGTTGAGCGACGGTGGGACCGAGGCTGCACCGGGCGTCATTGAGTAAGGGTCGAAGGTGGGCGCACCCAATGCAGTGGCCGGGGGCGTGGTGAGCGGCGGCGTT
>JBGSHS010000305.1:0-16748 GCA_041752115.1 Pirellulaceae bacterium
CGGCCGTGGCGGCACCAAACGGCGCGAGCACGGTGAGCAGACGGGTGACGGCCGGAGGGATCTGGGCGGTGGCGGTGGCAGGACGTCCGTCGGGCAAGAACCCGGCCGCCTGATAATAGGCCTGCGTCTCGGCATTGTCCAATTCGATGACCGCCCCTTCCACCGAAGCCCCCACAAACAGCCCGCGACTACGGGAATACGAAAAGACTTCAGCCTGTAAGCGGCTGTCCGTTCCGGCCGACACTTGGCGGCCCACAGGGCCTGCGGCCGCCGTTGCATCGACGCCAATCTGGAAACGACCGCGCAGGAGATTGTCGACGCTTCTGCGTGTATTGAAGACCAGAACGATATCGGCCGATTGGACGCCGACTTGCCAGCCGACACTGCCACCAGTCAAGGTGATGAAGGCCGGAG
The DNA here is from genome assembly GCA_041752115.1 of Pirellulaceae bacterium. Taxonomy (GTDB): domain Bacteria; phylum Planctomycetota; class Planctomycetia; order Pirellulales; family Pirellulaceae; genus JAJRVM01. The sequence continues at coordinate 415 of JBGSHS010000305.1, forward strand.
CACGCCAACTTCCTTTTTCGTCGCGTATCACCAGCACGCCCTTGCCACGCCGCACTCCCGCCACGAATCCGAACTTGATCATGCCGGGAACGATCACCAGGCCCTGAGCCCGTTCCAGCATGCTGCGGGGAATGCCCTGGTTGGGGAGCGTGAGGAATTCGTTGAGCACATTCGTGGCCGAGTCGACAGTCGCGGCCTGTGGCGAGACCGTTTCCGGCGGCAGTTGAAATTGCCCCCAGGCTTCTGAGCCGCCGACACCAAAGCACACCAGAACGGAGGCGAACGAGAAGAGAATGGCTTGTCTCACGACCAATGAACTCCTTTTCAAATTGGGTCGAACTGTCTGCCATCGGGGACGCCGGCTGTTTGCCGCATGGGGCTGTGCCGGCGCTTCCCGGCATGGGCTTTCTGCCCTGGCGCTGTTTCCGGTCTTCAGACTCCGACCAAGACCGGACGCGGCCGACCAACACGTAACGCCGAGGGGGACTGCGGCGTAGCCGGTATCCGACGGGCAACGCCTGTCCTGTGGGATGCCTGTCCTGTGGGGTTCATCGCGGTTGCCTCGGCGGAGTGATCTTGCGGGGATCAACTCCCACGGCCCCTTGCGAAACCCCCTTCTGCCGCCTCAGCCACGTGTGGGGAGGGAATTGTAGCTTCGAACGCCCTCCCAGAGCAACATGAATTACCCGCGTCTGCTAGCGTTCCGAGTTGGCATGGGAGCGTTCCTCGGATAGAGTGAACGGCGGTCTTCGACGCTGTCAACTGGCTCGCTATCAACCGACTGGGGCTGTGAGGTTGCTGGGGCGGTCGGCGCGAAGGTCACCTACGGAAGTTGGTCGCCCGGAGCCACTGGTCGCCCGGAGCCACTGGTCGCCCCCGGAGCCACTGGTCGCCCGGAGTTAAGGGATGGGCGTGATGTCGTGCCGTGCGGGGTCTAGAGCGGGGAGTGAGTGCCGTGTGCCCTGAAGCGAGAGTGTTACGTCTGGGTCGAGTGTTGTGGGCCGTTGTCGGGTGGATGGCATCATGGGAATGCCTGATGACCGGCGCGCAGGAGCCGCTCTCGTTGCAGCAGCGTGTGCATCAGTATTCGACCGTCCGCCTGACGGTCGATCTGAGTACCGTGACCGAGCGTGAGCGGGCGATGATTCCCCTGTTGATTGAAGCTGCGCAGCAGATGGACGCGATCTTCTGGCAGCAGGCATATGGGGATCGTCAGGCGTTATGCGACGCGGTCCAGGACCCGATGGCGAAGAAGTACCTGGAGATCAACTACGGTCCCTGGGATCGGTTAGACAATAATCGACCGTTTATTGAAGGGGTGGGGACGAAACCTGCCGGCGCGAATTTCTATCCACCGGACCTGAGCAAGCAGGAGTTTGAAACCTGGATCGGACAGCATCCCGAGTCGGCCGAGTTGCTCAAGAGTCAATACACGATGGTTCGGCGTGATGCTGGCGGAGTGCTGATTGCAGCGCCCTATCACGAGTTCTTTCCAGCACCCACGGCCATCGCCGCGCAGCGTCTGGCGGCGGCCGCCGAACTGGCCGAGGACGAAGGATTCAAAAAGTACCTGCTGGCCCGGCAGCAGGCGCTGTTGACCGACCAGTATCGTGACAGCGATATTGCCTGGCTCGACATGAAGACCAACACGTTGGACATCGTGATTGGTCCGATCGAAACGTACGAGGATCAGCTGTTCGGGTACAAGGCGGCCCACGAGGCCTACGTGCTGATTAAGGATCGGCAGTGGAGCGAGCGGTTGAGCAAGTACGCCAGGCTGCTTCCTGATCTGCAGCGCGGTTTACCGGTAGATGAAAAGTATAAACAAGAGACGCCGGGCTCGGATTCCGACCTGAACGCCTACGACGTCGTGTTTTATGCGGGGGACTGCAATGCCGGTTCCAAGACCATCGCCATCAACCTGCCGAACGATGAGCAGGTGCAGCTGACTAAGGGAACGCGGCGCCTGCAGCTGAAGAACGTGATGCAGGCGAAGTTCGAACGCATCACCGTCCCGATTGCCGACGCGCTGCTGGTCGCGGATCAGCGCCAGCATGTGACGTTCGATGCGTTCTTTGGCAATACCATGTTCCACGAAGTGGCGCACGGACTGGGGATCAAGCACACGGTGAGCGGCAAAGGGACCGTGCGTGCCGCCCTGCAGGAACTGTCGTCGGCACTGGAAGAGGCCAAAGCCGATGTGCTCGGCTTGCACCTGGTGACTCAGCTGTACGCACAAGGCGAACTGACCGAGGGGGAAGTAATGGACAACTACGTGACCTGCGTAGCCGACATCTTCCGCTCCATCCGGTTTGGCGCCAGCAACGCCCACGGCCAGGCAAATCTGGTGCGACTGAACTTCTTCGTCCAGCAGGGAGCAGTAACCCGCGACGCCGAAGGTCGCTATCGTATCGATCCGACAAAGATGCAGCAGGCGATCGCCGCACTCTCAGCACAGATCTTGCAGGTGCAGGGCGAAGGGGACTATGCCGCCGCCGCCGCGCTGCTGCAGCAATATGGGGCGACGGACGCCGGTCTGCAGGCCGACCTGCAGCGGATTGGTGAGCAGGCCATTCCGGTGGATATCGTGTTTGAACAGGGCCTGGATGTGCTGGGGGTCAAATAGACGTCCGCATCAAACGAACTCGCGGACAATCTCGGGACGCGGACGGGGGATGACGACTTTCTCGACCAGCAGGCCCTTCTTCTGAATCACCGCGGCACCAACTTCGGTCGCCTCGGTGACGGCGGCCACATCGCCCGTGAACGAGACGAATCCCTTGCCGCCAATGGCCATGGCCAGATGGATGTTGACGAACTGAATCGGAGCGGCCTTGATGGCGGCATCGGCAGCCTCGATCACCGACGCCACACTGAACCCCTCGATCACCCCCAACGCTTGAAGCTCCGGCACGTGTTCCACGCCGCTGATGGCCGGAAACACGCTGGGATGCACGTTCGAAATGACGAAGGAGTCGACGACCGTGTGAGCGCCGGCTTCAACTCCCGCTTCAATGCTCGCCTGAACCGCGTCCACGTCACCACCAACCAACACGATATACTTGCCCGGGCAGATCGTTCGGTTCAGGACGATCTCGACGTTCCCCGCCTTGAGTATCGTGTCGGCAACCTCAAACCCCAAGGCAATGCTCGACGTCTCCACGATACCTATTGCCGCACCCTTCTTCATGGTGTTCTTCGCCTTACTCTGATTAATCTGACTCACTTGTTTCGGATCTCGATGTGCGTCGCACTCACCGCCGCAACTCGGCCCGACACGCTCGCGTGGACCGGGCACCCCAGTTTGTCCGGATCGACCTCGGCAATGACCGCGCCACGTGCAACTGAATCGCCCGGTTGCACCACGGGCCGCGCAGGCTGGCCAATGTGCGAATTCAACGGAATGGAAACCGATGTCGGTTCCCAGTCCCGCTGCCGGAAGGGAGCCTTGCGATCATAGGGATTCAGCCCCAGACGACGATAGAGTGTCGTAATGGGGACCTCCCGCCCGTGCCGCGCGGGATGCGCCGGACGGAACAGTTGCTGCAACTCGGCCTCGGTCCGGCCCATCTTGTTCTGACGCAGCAGTGCTTTGGCGTCCACACAGATGTTCTTGGGGTCCAGCATCTCAGGACAAGCGATCAGCGAACAGATGTTGCATTCGCAGCAGTACTGAGCCCAGAGGCTTCCCCGCTCCTTCGCCTCACCGGTCATCAACAACGTGCGCATCACACGATGCGGCTCAATCGGGTATCCCAGGATGTACCGTGGACAAAGCTCGGTGCAAAGCGAACATTGATCGCACTGGCCGTGGCCAATGCGTGTGTAGGTGTCCCGCGATGCCGTCTTGCGTCGGACCAGGTAATGGTCTGAAGGTAACACGATCAATCCGGCCGTCGTCTTGGAGACCGGCTGCGACAGGTCGCGGCTGACGCCGCCCATCATGACGCCGCTGACCAGAAACGTCGGGTCGTCAACCGTGCAGCCCCCGGCAGCTCGGATGCAGTCGCCAAACGATGTGCCAATCGGCACCACCGTCGTATGCGGTGAAGCCACGGCGCCGGTGATCGTCACGTACTTGTCGACCACCGGACGACCTTCCAACGCGTTGCCAATGTTGATGATCGTCTCGACGTTGTCCACCACGCAGTCGACGTGCAGAGGGAGTCCGCCCGGCGGGATCTGCCGACCGGTAATCTCGTACACCAGCACGTACTCGTCGCCGGCCGGATAGACGTCATCGTAGACGAAAAGCTCAAAGCCCTCGCGCTCGGCTTCCTGCCGCATCGACTCGGCCACGTCCTGGTTCTTGTGCTTCACGGCGATGGTGACGCGCGAGGCACCGGTCTGCTGCTTCATCGCCTTCAGACCGCGGAAAAACGCCTCCGGCTCCCGCAACATCGACTCCCGGTCCTTCTGCAACAGCGGCTCACATTCGGCCCCGTTGGCGATCACGTGAGCAACGCGAGCCTCCAGCTTCTTGAAGGTCGGAAATCCCGCGCCTCCGGCGCCGACCACCCCCGCGTCGCGGACCGATTTCAACAAATCCTGGCTCACCAAGGTGTTTCACTCCCAATGGAATTGTGGTGGTCGTGCCACCTACATCGGAGACTGTTCCGCAAACTCCGCGCAAACTGCCCCCGGGAATGCGACAACAGTGTCGTGGGGTCGGTGGATCGACGAGAAGTCAAATATCTTGCCCTTCCTGCCCCGCCCACGCTTCTCTGCCATATTAAGCGGCACACGCGAATAAAGCGACCCGCCAGGGGCCAATTCGGCGGCCCCCACACGCCCTGCGTGACCATCCCCTGGAGCGAACTGGTCATCCCGTTGCTCCTGCTGCTGGCGGCACCGCGCCACGTGGTTATGTTGCTCCACGGTGCGGAGTTGAGCCACGCCCGTCGGTCGACCGACGGGCTGCAATTCCCATGGATCAACCATAGCTTGTGGCTACCCGGTTACAAGCGCCGCCTTAGTCCAGATCAGCTCGAGCGTATAGCAGTTCCAAGCAGACACTTTGCGTCTCGGAACCCGGGTGGAGTCCTTCTTCCTCCCTTCTCTCCCAGGGCTTCCCGGGGAGAAGGGCCGGGCATGAGGGGGCTGCCCCGCCGAAGACCTGTTCTCAGCCGCTCGTTGGCATCGTCGCTGCGCGGGGCAATGCACGCAGGTTCGGGCCGGATCGCCAACGCTACGCGAATTGCCACATCCCCCCGGCAGAGGCTGCTGGGGAGAGAGGGGAAAGCCAGAGCAGGAGCCAGAGCAGGCACCCTGCGCCTCAGGCCCCCTTGCGCCTCGGGCCCATTTACGGTGCTCGCGCTCGCCAGTGATCGTGGTAGATGCCATTTACCCTTGTGGGTGGGGTTATTGCCGTTTGTAGTGCTGTGGAGGGGTGATCTAGGGGCGGAATTTGGTGCGAATCAGTTGAGTCATCTTGACGCGGTAATTATTCTGGGAGACTAGAGCGGAAGTTAGGCGATTGCGCTAAGACTCTGCGTTTAGCGTGGACTGGGGCGAGATTAACGGTTAGGTGGACGGCGGTCTGAGAAGAGGTCTGGCGTCCGAGGCTTGGTCCGTGACGAATGTCGTCACGCAAGGAGAGGTTTATGCGAACACGTCTGGTGGGCAATCTCGGGTGGATCGCGCTGCTTTGCTGTTGGTCGCCCGTGCAGGCTGAAGTGGTTCGTGACGATTTGCATGCGGCTGTAGTCTCTGTACTGGTCAACGCGCAGAGTCCTGAGCAGAGTCTCAAGAGTGCTGTTTCGTCGCCGCAGCTTTCGGACGCCTGGCGCGACGCTGGCGATGCGGACGTTATGCGCGCCACTATTGTGCCTGATGGTTTTGCTCATCACATCGACTCGGCATTAGAATCAATCCCATCGTCTGTCACCGGCCAACTGCATGACTTGGGAACGTTGGGTGGTGATTACAGTGTGGCGACCAGTATCAATGCTCGCGGTCAAGTGGTCGGCTATTCGCAGACGTCCGCACAAGAGACGCATGCTTTCCGGTGGGATGCGGACAGTCGAACGATGCAGGATCTGGGGACGCTGGGGGGGAAATCGAGCTACGCCCAGAGCATCAATGATCAGGGTGACATTGTCGGCTACTCCGAGACTGCAGGCGGCGAGATTCACGCATTTCTGTACTCAGCTGCGGATGCGGTCATGCACGATCTAGGGACTTTGGGTGGAGCCGGTAGCCGTGCGGCGAGCATCAACGGGAGTGGTGTGGTCGTGGGATTCGCCCAGACGGCGGATCAGCAGGATCACGCCTTCGTCTGGGATCCTCAGTCGCGGAGCATGAGGGATCTGGGAACGCTTGGCGGGCACTTCAGCTACGCGTATGCCGTAAACGATCAGGGGTTGATTGTTGGTCACTCGCAGACGGCGGATGGGCGTATCCAGGCATTTACGTGCACTTCCGACTCGCCCACGGTACATGGTGTCGAGCAGCTGGATAGCTTGATCAGTTTTGCGTTTGCGGTCAGCGCACAAGGGCAGGTGGCGGGTTACACGCTGTCGGATGCGGGCGAGTACCGCGGTTACGTGTGGGATTCCGGTCGGAACGAGTTGCAGGACCTCGGTTCGTTCGACGATGCGTTTCAGCGTGCCTACGCCTTAAATTCGGAGGGTGTTGTCGAGGGTTACGCCGCTCCAGCACATGGCCCTAACTTCGCGATTCGCTGGAATCCGACCACCGGGCTACTGCAGGACCACAGCCGGATCGGTACCGGCTTCCAGGTGGCGTGGGACATGAATTCTCAAGGCGAAGTGGTGGGGGCCGGACAGACTGCCGAGAACATCATTCACGCGGTGATGTGGCAACCTTCATCGGACGGGGCAGGGTCAGGTCTGAACTGCCTCAACTGCAGTTGTGTCACCAATTCTCCGGCGAGCGAGCCGCTCAACACGGATGTCGGCTACATGGTTGGTGCTGTCGGCGTACCGGCGATGGGTGGTATGTCGAATTACGGAGCGTCGTCCATGGGGCCGGTGGGTGGTAACCGCGGATATGCCGGTGGTGGTGGTGGTGGATTCTGGGGTGGTGGCGGTGGCGGAGGCGGCTCTTCATCAGGTTCCTCCGCATCGGGCGGCGGTGGGGAAGTCCCCGAGCCGGCTTCCGTACTGCTGTGGTGTGCCGCTTTGGGACTATTTTTCGGTCACCGCTGGATTCGTCACCGACGAGTGGTCTGAGAGTTTGGTCGACCCGCTAGCGTCGATGCTGTGCGGCCGCGGTAACGACGCGGGCCGTCCCCCAGCCAAGAGGCTCAATCTCTGCGCAGACTTCAAGACCATAGCAGGGGAATTGCTTTCGGTCTGTCACCCTCTCGATGCCGGCTGCATCTGCAGTCAGCATCGTCGAATTGCTGTCAGTTGCCGTTACGTCAACTTGTGAGCGGTCGGCTCACGGCGTAGCGTCTATTCGCGCTGGTTACTCCACATTCCACTGGAGGATTCCGCCCGAGAAGCCTGATTTGAGTTGCACTTCCAATCGCAGCGCGGAGGTCGTGACCGGATCGAAGTTCACGCGATTGAAGCGGTCCTTTTCCACCGGGTAGACGGAGATTCCGGAGACCGGTTTCCACTCGTTTCCCTGGCGATAGAGCAGCTTCCATGACTCCGGCGTGCGGCAACCTCCCTGAGGTTCGTCGTCGAACCAATACACGGCTGCTGACCGGATTGTGGCGGGGGCATCGAGATCATATTGAACCCATTCGCTGGTTCCGCGATGGTCCCACCAGGTGAACCGTGGAATCGCCTGGTCGTTGGAGTTCCTGGGATCGAAGGTGTCCGCCAGGGCCGCGACGGTGTCGATGCTGTAGCAGTGTGAGGCGCTCGGTTGGACCTGGTCCATCAGGCTGAGCGGTACCGATGCTCCGAGCGTGGCCGGATCCAACGGCCGGTAGAGGATTCCCTGCCAGCCGCTTTCCTCGGGCCGAGGATGACGCGACTTGCCGTCCTGGCGAATCCAGACGTTCATGGCGCCTGCATCGCGATGGTCCCAGGCATAATAGGGGATGGCGGTGAGCGTCAGGCCACCGAGTGCCGGGGCGCGTACGACTTCGATACCGCCGAGCAGATTCTGGCGAAAATCGGTAGAAAACTCCGGTTCTCGCGGCAGGATCAGGTTGTTGACTCGCCCGCCATTGTCGACCGCTTCGACGCAGTAGACGAGCGGCCCTCGCTGCAGTGCCACGCGTCCCCAGTCGGCGGACACGAGTGGATGAGCTTCCATGCGTACCACGTCCATCGGCAGTTGCAGACGAACGGTCTCGCCAGGCGTCCATTGGCGATGAAGCACGGCGTACCCACGTTCGATGTTCAAGGGCTGCTGCTGTCCCTGAATGCTGACCGTCGCGGTGCGACACCACTGGGGAATGCGCAGTCGCAGCGCACAGGTGAAGGGCTCTGAGGCATCGATCTTCAACACCACGTCGCCGTCCCACGGGTAGTTGGTTTCCTGGTGGAGTGTCACGTCCTTTCCTTGAAGCGTCACTTGTGCCTGACCGGCGACATACAGATTCACATAGATGTCATCGGACGTGAGTGCATAGACGTAGCCGGGGAGCGAAGGCAGGAACCGTACGACGTTCGTGGGGCAGCAGGCACAGGGGTAGAAGGGCTGTCGGTGGTGGTTGCCGGCCGAGGCGAGCGGGTTGACGTAGAAAAAGTGCTCCCCGTCCATGCCGATGCCGGCCAGGATCCCATTGTAGATGACCCGCTCCATGACATCTGCGTAGTGGGCGTCAGCGTGGAGCAGATTCAACCGGTGGCTCCAGAGGGCCAAGCCGATGGCCGCACAAGTCTCGCAGTACGCCGAGTCGTTGGGCAATTCGTAAGGATCGCCGAACGCTTCTCCCTCATGGCGCGCGCCAATGCCGCCGGTGATATACATCTTCCGCTGGACCACGTCCTGCCACAGCCGGTCCATGGCGGCAATATAGCCGGCCTCGCCATTGTAGGCTGCCATGTCAGCCACGCCGGAGTACAAGTACATGGCTCGCACGGCATGCCCGACAATTTCACTCTGTTCGACCACTGGGCAGTGATCCTGGAAATAGTGACCGTAGAGCTCCGGCCGCAGCTGTTTGTTGCCGCGTGCCTGCAGGAAGAAGTTGGAGAGACCCAGGTACTTCTGCTGGCCCGTCACTTCGTACAGCTTGACCAACGCCAGTTCCAGTTCTTCATGGCCAGGTACGTCAGCCCGTTTTCCAGGTCCAAAGACGCCGTCAATGCAGTCGGCAAAACGTAAGGCGACGTCCAGCAGCGTCCTTTTACCAGTCGCTCGATAGTGCGCTACAGCTGCTTCGATCAGGTGTCCGGCACAATAGAGTTCATGATGGATTTTGCAGTCGGTCCATTCCTTTCCTGGTTCGACCAGCGTGTAGTAGGTGTTGAGATATCCGTTGTCGCGCTGCGCCGCGGCGATCTTCGCAATCACCTCATCGGTCATCCGTTCGAGTTGCGGATCAGGATGGTCGGCCAGCGAATAGGAAGCTCCTTCGAGTACCTTGTAGACATCGGAGTCGTTGAAGTAGATGCCTTCAAATTTCCCCTCCTGCAGTCCAGCGGCTTTGGCAAAATTGGAGAATCGCCCCGTCTCTTCGCACCATTTGAAATTATGCGGAATCGATTTCTCCCGGTTGATCTGCAGCCGAGGTGCCCAGAACGTGTCCTGGAATTTGACCTGCGTGAAGGGGACCTCACTCAGCTGACGGTGGGCGGGTTCGTCGGCCGTGACCGCGGTGGTCAGCGTCGCGGCCAGCAGCGTCGCGGCCAGCAGCGTCGCGATGGGAAGTACGTTCCACTGGGTATTCATCGGGATGATCCTCATAAGTTGTCGTCACGGCTCACCAGTCTCGTGTCGGCGGGAACGGAACGGGTTCGCTACCGAAGCCCAGCATACCATCGCCGCAGTCGTCGAGCGACTCCCGATCGGTGCCAGACGCGAGTGAAGCGAGTCGAGAACTCGCGCTGAGGTGGCGAACTCGCACCGATTGCCAGCTTACAGAGCCACCGCGTTATTGCAGGGGTGCAAACACGCCCACTGACACTTCAACAGCGGTTCAAACCGCGCCGACTGCACCTGGCAGATCTGCATCTGGGGATGGTGTGCGTGTATGAGCGTCAGGATGGCATTGAGCTCCCGATTGGACTCGGCACATACGACGAGCAGATCCTGGTGCTGGAAGCTGAGGGAGCCGCCAATGGCCTGGCCCATCTTCGTCAAGTCACCGTACGCAGTGGCGACCCAGGTCTTGAAAGCCACGCGATCGACCTCCACCACGGCGGATCCGGTCCAGGGCATCAAGCGATGCAGATAGCTGGTTACCTCCCGTACACTCTCGGAGGTCACTCCGTAGATACGCACAACATGATCGTCCTCGAACACGATTTCTACCGGCCACTGCTGTTCCAGCTCACGCACGAGTTGGTAATCGCCCCGCCTCAGCTGGCGCAGACCGCTGATAGGAAACGTGCGGGCCGTGGCAAAAACTCGCCGCTGACTCAAATGCAGTCGTTTGCAGGCTCTGAGATAAGGAAGCGTCACCGCGTCTACTTCCTCACCCACTTCCAAGGCGGGCTGAGCGAGACGCGAGGACAGCAGCCAGGCGGTCTGGCCGGCGTCGAGTCGTACCTCATAGGCTGGACCATCGATCGCTCTGACTCGACCATGCACCCGCAGTCCTGCCGGCAGTTTGTTGCTCAGCGGCGCCACGGGGTTTGAGCCTGTACTTCTGCGTTTCTTCCGCTTTTTCTTGCGTGGTGGGGGCTGCAGTACGGTTGAGAGACGAGCTGGATCGCTCGGAGCGGCGGCGACGCGCTGCAGAAAACCGACCAGCAGTTCCTGCATGGCGTTGCCCGACAATACTTCTGTATGGGGCCAGTAGATGATCCCCGAATGAGCGTGGTCCTGGTCATGAAGCTCCAGGAAGTCCCGGTCGCGTGTGACGATTACCCGCTGTTGCTGCAGCGCGTAAGTCATGTGCGTGGTGTCGGACTTGGCACGTAGTCCCACATCGTTGGTGGTGGTGACATCGAACCCGCACGTGCGCAATAACTTCGCGACAGACCCGCTGATGTTCTCATCCAAGTGCAGCCGCAGGTCCGGCTCGGGATGCGGGCTGGGAAGATAGAGGAGCTGGTCGTCGTGACGTCCGTTCATCACCGTTGCGCCGGCAGGTTGCCAACGCTCCTACTCGGGTGCAGGCAACCTGCCTGCGCTCATGGGTCGCGAGCCGAGATTGTGCGACTGAGCATCCAGCCAGCGGGAGGCAGGAAATCGAATCTCCCGGCGGGGAAGCGGTCTTAGCCGTGTCGTTTTCACAATCAGGGATGGCGAAAATCTGCTCAAACCAAAGGACGAACTGCCCCGAAACGAACGAGAATTCTGCTGTGTGAATGGGTGTCTGTGATTCCGTGACGGCCCATTCTTCCCCCCGGTCGACAGCAAGACAAGCTGCCCGACGAAGTCATCCCGAAGGGCATTCTCTCCTGGGTCGGCGCACTGGCTGCCGTGAAGGTCAGCCCAGGTGACACTTGGTATATGAGACCGCTCCCCTCACGCACGCGACACGCGAGGTGCGTGGAGCCCCCCGCCGTGCCCGCCTCACTTCCCTTCAGGCCAGCGAAAACCGCAAGGCCACTCAGGCAGCGACGCACGTACCTCGGTGACGGTTGACCTGGCACATCAGACGGCAGCCCGGGCACACCGCGCCGACACGCACCGGTAATCCCCTCTGACTGGCATCTTCAAACGCCGCACAACTACGGCTTAACCACACCGATGGTCAACAACAGATTGGCATAGATGCGCTGCTCCCCGGTCGCGATCGTGAGCGCGACGTCGGGAGTGCTGGCGGCATCATAGAACGCAAAGCGTTCAATTCGGGTCAGCGGCTCGGTGTAGCCGGCTGTCCTGAGTGTGGCGGCGAAATCGGCCCAGATGTCCGGATCCGCGGGGAGAGCATAGGGGCCGGACGTGGCATACTGCATCACCGCCGCATCCTCGACAGGAATCGCGGACAACAGAGCCTGCAGGACCTGGACGCAGTCGACCAGCCCTGGCGAAAGGTTCAGATTGACCAGTTGGGCATGCGGGCCGAGCTTCGTCAGAAACGGATAGTTGCCGTCGGCGATCAGTACTTTGGAGCCATGTCCTGAACGTCCCAAGACCTCCAGAATATCGGGATGAATGAGTTGTCCTTTGAGCATGCTGACGACTCCCAAGGTGAACGTATCGGTTGGCGCAGCGGAGGCTGCCATCTCACAATGCCAGTGGGTCGAATCCCCAGTTCGATCTCCCCAGTTCGATCCTTCTGGGCTCTTCCTCTGTTGTCCAGTTTCTGCGAGGTCATCGGCAGAATGCTCTCTCCGGTATCTCACAGATCTTACTGGAAAGCGCGCGGCACAGGAGGAAGGCCGGCAGTCGCGCTCGGGGCGTTCTGTCGGCCGGCCCGCGTGTAATCGAACGGCTGGAAGCCCAGTTTGAAAGCCGGCGAATCGGGACGCAGGCGAAAATCATCTTCCTTCACGTTCTCAAACAGCGGATCTGCGATCAGTGAATGCTGGTCCTGTCCGCGCTCCTGCTGCCACTGCTCAAAGGTCAGATCGCCGGGAAAGGTAATCGGTTTGTCTCCGGCATGGAAGTAGAGATTGTAATCCAGCACGAAGTTATTGTCGTTCCAGTTGCTGCCCAGCAGCGGGCTGCCGTTGTCCCAATAGACGATATTACGTTCGAAGTAGAACGATTTGTGTTCCTCCGTTCGCGTCCGCTGCAGTTGCTGTTCGCCAGCGCAGACGAGGATATTGTTCTCCACGCGGTTTTCCTTGCCGTAATGCTGGTGAAACGAAGCTCGTGAGCAGCGGTAGACGAGGTTGTTCTTCATGACGATGCCGGTCGAGCCTTCATCGGTGTAGAGTCCCCATCCGCCGTAGTCGAACGAAATGACATCGTGAAACCGATTGTCGTGAATCACCGTACCGGGAGAAATGCCGAGCGTGTAGATGCCTCCCATGTCGCTCAGCACGCCCTGCCCGATGTCGTAGACGTGGTTGAATCCGATATCGTTGTGGTGTGCCAGGCTCTTGCCATAGCCCCACGTCCAGCCGACCGAGAAACCGCTGTAGTAGAAATCGTGCACATCGTTGTGTTCGATGACGTTGTAAGGAGAGGGACCGATCCAGATGCCGATCGCTGCCGGGTGGAGTCGTCCGCCATGGGCGATCAGGCAGTTGCGGATCGTGTGATGAGACACCACCAATTCTTCGTCGTCCGGCTGGCTCAGGCTGTTGGTCCAGGCCTTCGACAGATGGTCTCCTTCGGGCGCCTGCGACAGGGCATGGCCGATCTTGACTCCTCCTGCCGCCAGATCGAACAGTTCGCAGTTTTCCAGCGTATTGTAGCGGCAGCCGGGCCCGAATGCGGCAGCATATTCTCCTGTGTGCCGAATTGTGCAATGCTGCAGGGTGAGGTGGCGGGCGGCAACCGCAGCCACGGTCGCACCCAGGTTGATTTCGGCTTGTGGAAACGACTGCCCGGTGGCCGGTGCATTCCAGTTCGTGTGGGCGAAGGTGAGCCCTTGGAATTGCAGGTATTGAACCCACTGCCGCTGCTCAGGGTCGCCGGCGATCAGCAACAGATTCTGGATGCGCGGAGCGACCACGCGTGCCGTGTCAGGCGATTCGCCCGGCATGGGCACGTAGGTGAGACGCCCCGTGGGGCGGTCCAGGTACCATTCTCCCGGCTCACTGAGCGCCTCGCGGACGTTGACCACCAGAAACCGATGCCCTTTGGCGAACTTCGTCCAGTAACTGGTGCCTGGCGTATGTCCCTGCAGCGTGACGATGCGGTTGGCAGCGTCGACCGTACCGATCCGCAACCGAGACGCCGTCCATTGGTGAAACGGCATGACCTCGACATCGTGCAAGTTGGCCCAATCTGCCCGAATGTCTTCGCCTGAAAAGGCAAAGCGATTGAAGCCCTTCCCTTGCGCCTCCTCCGACGGATCCACCTCATCCGCAATGGTGTAGTAACCGCTCTTGGGCAGTCGAGGACGAAAACGACGCTGGTCGTTGACGAACAGTTGCGAGAAACTCCATTTCCCCTCCTTGACCGCCGGCAGATCGACGTTCCATCGACCCTGGTCGTCGATTTGCCAACCGGTGATCAACGTACCGCCGCTCAAGATCGGCACCTCATCGTCATATGCCTGGTAGATGATCGGGGCTTGTTCGGTACCGGAGTCGGCCGGTGAGAAGACCAGTGGCTGTTCCATTTCATAGTTGCCTCCGCGCAGCGCGACGACGATCGGCTCGTTACGCTGAGGCTGCGCTGCCTTGATTTCGCGCACCAGTTGCTGGGCTCGACTCACACTGGCCAGTGGCCCGTCGTTGCCATCCGCGCTGGGCTGTTCGAGTCGCCCCGTCCATTGATCATTGCCTTGTGGCGAAACATAGAGATCAGCTGCCAGAAGCGGGTGAACTGCCAGTGGACTCCCCCACATCAGCAGGGCTCCCCAGAAGCTCAGGGCAATGCACCGCGTGAGATGCCAGCTCATCATGATCTACTCCTTCTGATTGATGGCCTCGGTGGCCACGTTGAGGCAGGTGGTGGTGGGGCAGGATGACCGCTCTCGGGTGGTCGAACAGGGGCGACCGGCACGCTAGTATACCAGAGGTGCCGGCAGCGAATCATCAGACCCAGTGAAAAATCCGCAGCCTGAGATTCGGTCGGGCAGGCACCGCACCCTGGAATCCTGTGGCCCTGTGAAATCCGTGACAGTCCAAGACCCGCGATGAACTCCTGGCGGTGCGTCTCGAAAACGTCTCGTCTTGAGTTGGACATCATCTGAACTGTAATCCTGCTCGCGCGCCCAGCACACGCAATGAGCTGAACGCTGCGATGATCGGGATCTTTTCCTGGAACATGCCATGGAAGTGGAGCACGATCGGCCTGAGACCTACCCGGTCTATTATGAACAAGCGACGATCGCCCTGCGTGGTGAGGCTGATCCCGTTGTGCTGGGGCTCAAGACAACCGGTCTGGATGTGCACTGTCCGGACCGGCAGGTGCTGCATTACGACCTGGAGGGACGATTGCTGCGAGTGGCCCAACCCAATGTGCAGTGGCGACGAGGGCTCTCGGGACGAACGATCTGTCTCCGCCGCCGTCCGCGCCACGAGGGCGGTGGATTGGCACGTCACCATGTGCAACAAGTCGAGATTGAGCAGATGATCGAGGCTGCGCATCGACGCATGCAGGAGGTGCGGGCCAATGCGACTGGCGACAGTTCGCCTGCCTTGTGGGAATCGGTCACGCGGGCCGCTCAGTTCGATGTCGCCGCAGCCAGGCGGGATCTGGAACGATTTCGAGCTGTCTATCACGACATCCCGATTCTTCCTCCGGATCAGTACAGTTCTCTGGTCTTACTGGCCAGTGATGGCTGTCGATACAACAAGTGCACGTTCTGTGGCTTCTATCGGGACACGCGCTATCGCCTCCGTCCACTCGACGAATTCCGTGCGCACGTCGACTCGGCGGTGAGCTATCATGGGCGGGGGTTGACGCTGCGGCGCGGCATCTTCCTGGGACAGGCGAACGCGCTGTTGGGGCCACGCTCGTGGCGTGAGGCGATGGTACGATGCGTCAACGAGCGGTTCGAATTCCCGGCTCCGCACGAGCCGCGTCATCAGCCACCGTGGTGGCAGGGATCCGAGCGGCGATTCAGCGGCATTGCGTCGTTTCTGGATGCGTTTGTCGGAGCCGGGATGACGGCGGACGAGTTCAGCACGCTGCGTGGGCTGAATCTGACTCAGGTCTTCATTGGTCTGGAGAGCGGATCGCCCGAGTTACTGGAATGGCTGCGCAAGCCTGCGCGGCCTGACCTGATGCTCGATACCGTCCGCGCCGCGCAGGAAGGTGGCGTGTGCTGCGGTCTCATCGTCCTGCTCGGTGCCGGCGGGGAGCAGTACTTCGACGTGCACGTCGCGGAGACCGTTTCGCTGATCCGCGCCATGCAGCTGCAGGCCGGTGACATGGTCTATCTTTCCCCACTCGTCGATGCCCCGGCCACCGAATACGCCGAACGGGCTCGGGCCGCCGAAATCGAACCTCTGTCGCCTGAGCGACTGGCTCAGCAGCAGCGTCTGATCCGCGACGGGGTCATGGCAGGATTGGCCCGCTCGAGCCCCTATGTCGCGCACTACGAAGTCGAGCATTTCGTCTATTGATTCCGCTCCGTCCTACTCCTACTCCTACTCCTACTCCTACTCCTACTCCTACTCCTACTCCTACTCCTACTCCTACTCCTACTCCTACTCCTACTCCTACTC
>JBGSHS010000306.1:0-9241 GCA_041752115.1 Pirellulaceae bacterium
GCCGGATCGAAATCTCCACCTGGGTCAGGTCCTGTTCCAGCTGGTCATTGCTCATCTTGACCAGGACTTGGCCAGCTTGCACGGGATCACCGCCGCGCACGCACACGTCGCAGACGAATCCGTCGCATTCGGTTCGCACGACCACCTCCGGGGCGTAGCGTACAAGGGCCGGGGCGGTGATGGCCCCAGGCCACGGAATAGCCAGCAGGCAGAAGAGCACGACGGCGGCCGTGGCGCTGGCCGACACGGCGAAGCGGCCCCAGTGCGGGCGAGGGCCATGGTGGTTTCTGACGAAGGCAATGAATCGCCGGAGCATGCTGGTGATCCAGAGGACCAATGCCATCGCCGAGAGGACAATGCCGGCACCCTGGAGCAATGTGGCGGCTGACAGGACGAGTCCAAAGAAGACCAGGTTGCGCCAGATCAGTGACGCGATGGCGAAGCAACGAATGAAAATCCCGCGCACGCCGCCGTACGGCAGGGGCAGGCCTGGCAGGCCGAAGTACCAGCGACGCACCAGTTGCTGAATGTACTGCTGGCCGATTGTATAGAGGTTCGGCAGTTCCACGAGGTCCGACAGAATGTAGTATCCGTCGAACCGCATGAGCGGATTGGCGTTGAACAGTACGGTCATGACGCCGGCCGTCGTCATGACGTTCAGGCAGATCTGGCTGGTTGGGCCGGGCGTCAGGTGAGCCCAGGCGATGGTAGCCACTGCCGCCAGGAAGAGCTCGACATACATGCCGGCGGAGGCCACAGCGATCCGGGCCCATTTGCTGTGCAGCCGCCAGCTCGAGGTCACGTCGACATAGGCCAGGGGTGCGAGCAGGATGAAGATGACTCCCGCTTCACGCACATCTCCGCCGAACCGTCGGCAGGCAATGGCATGGCCGCACTCATGAATGATCTTCAGCAGGACCCAGGCGAGGCCGAGCCAGATCCAGTTACCTGCGGCCAGCACGTGTGAGGAGGAGTCGATGAGGCGATCGTAGTGCGCGATCAGATCGCAGAACGCCCAGCCGATGACGCCGAGCCACACGAGAAAGGCGGGGAATGAGAAGCACCAGGCCAGCCAGGGTTCCAGTCGCTGAAAGAACCGGTCGGGATGACAGAGGGGAATCTGCAGCGACAGGGGACCGATCCGGCCCCCACGGCGGCGCGGCCCCTGCATGCTCGCGATCGAGGCGGTGTTTCCTGCGGCGTCGCTCTGTGCCAGCCCGGACCGCAGGACCCACTGGCAGATGGCCAGCGCGTCGGTCGGAGTAAACTCACACTCGGTTCGTAAGTGACGTATGTCTTCCAGGGCTTCACCGATGGTGCGACGACCGTCCAGGCGTGACACGAGTGCGTATTCGGCCAGTCCTATCCGGAAGAACCTGGCGCTGACCGGGTCTTCCACGACGTAGCACGGTTTGCCACCGAAGGTCTGCAGTCGAAACAGCAGTTCGCGCCGCAGCGTCGGTGTCGGACAATCGAGACTCGTGACCAGTGGCAGTTCGTGCGATTCATGACCCATACGTTCATCGTCCTTCGCTTCCCACGCACTTCGCTGTTCTCGGGCCGACGCGGCAGATCGATCGGGGTTGCTGCCAAGCGACCGCCTGTGCACGCCGCGTGAACAGGGCCATTACCACGCCAGCGCTCGACGCACGCTCGTCCACGGTTTGTGGAAGAGAATCCAGCCCAGGCTCTTCCGCTCGCTCGTGATCTCTGCCCAACCATTCATACCCGGGCGCAGACGTGAGTGGGGATTGGCGAGCTCCATTTCGGCCACAAACACGCTTTGATTCTCTTTCAGCTCTGCTTGCGGGTGGATCTGCTGCAGTGTCCCGGAGATGTGATCGTCCGCAAAGGCATCGAGACTGATGGCGACAGGCATCCCTGGCGAGACATACGAGATATCTTCTTCCGGGATCTGGATCTCGACGGTCATCTTTTCCAGTGGGGCGACTTCGAACAACGTCTGACCGATCGTCAGCGGCGCACCTTCGGCCTTCTCCAGGTCGCCGGCGACGACGATGCCATCGATGGGACTGCGAATCGCCAGGTTTTCGATGCGGTGTTGCAGCAGTTGGATTTCCACGTCCAGACGCTGCGTTTCGAGTTCGGCCAGCTGCGCGCCGCTGGTGCGGTGGCCAGCCATGGCGGCATCCCGCTCCTTTTCAGCCCGCGCTCGGTCGGCCTGCAAACTGGAGAGTTCCCAGCGGACTTCCTGTTCGTCCATCCGGGCCAGTACGTCTCCGGCATGGACCACGTCACCGGGGGCGACCAGCGATTTTTCCAGAGTGCCGTCATAGGGGGCGACGATGAATCGCCGCGTTACCGGTTGCACCTGACACTGGCTCGTCACGTGATAAGGCCAGGGGACGGCCAACAGCAACAGCCCGGCAAAGGCGGCCAGGCAAAGAGCTATGCCTCGCCACGTCGCCAGGCGGCCGCGCAGTTGTTGCAGCTTTCGTGCCACGTAGCCTCGTCGTTTCCGGTGGGCGGACTCCAGGCAGACTGCCAGCGCCGAAGAGTAGTGCTCGATCAACTCGAACGCTCCCTCCGCGGGCTCGTCCACGAAGAGCACGACTCCTTCCGTCTCTCCATCCGCGTTGCGCAGTGGCAGGCTGGCGACGCACTGAGCACCCAGCATCGCCACCAGTCGCTCGTGCGCGATGGCGATATGTCCGCGCCCTGTCTCGCGCTCCGGCCAGGCCGTTCTCGTCTGTTGTCCCAGCGTCTCGTCCAGCGCGTCCTGGATCGCGTTAATGAAGCGGCCGTGGGAATCGAAGCGGACAACGCCGGAGAGCCCTCGAATCCGACAGCGATGGCGCGATGTGGTGCAGAGTCCCACGGCAACTTGACGGCAGCCGAGGAACTGCTGCAGCCGATTGGCCAGCAGTCGGCTGGCCTCGTCCTGATCCGCGCAACGCAGCATCTGCGTCATGGCCCGCACAATCATCTCCGCCTGAAGCTCCCGACCCTCCTGCAGCATTTCCGAGGGGGGAGGCGTTTCGCGGGCCGCGAGCCCCTGGGACCACGATTCGACAATCCAACTGTTGGCGTGTGAGGGCATCAGTTCGGACATGGCATGGCTACTCGACGTGCGCTCGTGGAGATCGTTGTTCGTTTCACACGCAACTGCTGGTCGTCAGGGTCGTGGTCTGGGACGTGCCGGCACGGACGGTTCTTTCAGCTCAATGGTGCAGCGTTCACCCGAGCGGTACTTTCCCTCCGCATTGGCCAGACGGACTTTGATGCGGACGGTTCCGCTTTCGGCATCCGTCACCGGTGCGATCCGTTCGATCTCACCGGTCACCCACGTGCCGGCATCTTCCAGAAAGACAGGCAGCTTGCCGGCCTTTTCAATCCGAGGCACGAGGTGGCTGGGGACCGAGAAGGTGGCCAGCAGCGGATCGAGTTGGACCAGTTCCAGGACGTGGGGGTCATTGGGAGCCACAAACTCGCCAGCATCCTTGTGCACCAGACTGACCACACCCTGAAGCGGAGACCGGACACTGCGTCGCTCCAGCTGGATTTTCACCTTGTTGTATTCGAGACGCTTTAGTTCGGTCTGCTCTTTCGCCGAGAGGACGCGTGCTTCGGCCATCTCGACGTCCGCCTGTGCTCGGTCAACCTCTTCCTGTCGCGCGTGACCTTGGGTCCGCAGCGTTTCCAGCTTCTCAAGTCGACTGCGGCGCATGTTCAACTCGGCCTCGGCAGACTTCAAAGCCGATTGGCCGTTGAGCGATTCTTGAGCGATTGCCAGCAGTGCCTGGTACATGTCATCGTCCAGGCGGGCCAGCACCTGACCTTCCTGAACCTGTTCGCCTTCGCGCACGTCGATCGACTTGATGGTGCCTGTTTCGGCAGCGGCCACATCGACGGTTCGGTACGGCTCCGTGAAGCCATCAATCTCGACGGCCTGGGCCGTCAGAGCCAGGCCAAACGAGGCGGCAACCCACACGATCACACTGGTCCAGAAGATCCACCATCGCCGCGCAACACAGGCATGTACGGCACAGCCCCTGCGGGTTCGTTCAGTGAAGCATGTTTTCATGGCTGCTTCTTCGCTTCCATCGTTAGATTAGGCACAATCGTTACCTATTGAGAGGACGACTGCGCAAACCTAGCTTATGGCAAGCCCCTGGGCGTCGAATCGAGCGGAGTCGCTTTGGTGTGGTGCCACCCGTGGCTGACGCCTGGAATCCGACAGAAAACGGCAGAATACCCAACAGCCAGCCGCAAAATGACCAAGGAAGAGAGGGCACAGCCTGAGCGACACAGGGAGCGACGCCGACGACGGCAAGCGTAGTTTTCCCACTTGGTAATCGGACATTCCTTGTTCGAGTTTCTGCGGTTCGCGCGTCTGAGCGACCAGGCGTCTGAGCGACCAGCGCTGCACCTGTTCAACCCGAGTGAGTCGCCGGACAATCCATGATGTCGGTCGTGTTGTTCGCGGGCGGCCCACTGCTCAGCGCCGATAGAGGTCGGGTTGAGTGTCCGGCTGGCCCAGAGCAGGTGTGCCGGGGAGGAGGACTTCCGAGGGATCCACGACCCGCGCTGTGCGTTCGAATCGCAATTCCGGCAGACCTCCGCAGCAGGTTCGAACCGGTTCGATCTGCTCCTGCTGCAGCAGCGTGCCGGTGGCCCGTTTGAGTGTCGTCTGGCTCAGCGTGTATTCACATTGGGCCATGACGAATCCGTACTCTTCATCGGCCAGGCGGTCCTGTGCGTCGAGCAGATCTTCCAGCAGAAATCCGACAGATTGATCGTCACCTGAGAGCAGCTGCCAGCGTTGGTTGAGGTAGTCGACGTCCGTTTCAGCCGCGTTCATCGCGCGGTACTTCGCCACCATTTCGCGATGCGTGGCGGACACTTCGCGGACTGCAATTTCCACGTCCGACAGCAGCGTCTGAGTCGTATCCTGCAGTCTCTGGACCAGTTGACGCAGCTGAAGCTGTCGGCGCTGCAGACGCGCTTTGGCTGCACGGCGCTGCAGGGGTACCTCAAAGACCAGTCCCGCTGTATAGCTCGGTTCTCCCACGCTGAATTGATCGGCCATTGCCTGCGTGATGTCGTAATCGGCATCCAATCCGGCAACGTACGTTTCCAGCACCAGATCGAGTGCCGGCCTCAGCTCGTTGCGCGACATGTCCAGCCGCACGCTCGCGGCACGGATCTCCTGTGACGCCACGTCCATCTCTGGCCGGTATCGCAGGGCCGTTACCTTGGCATCGGGAAGGCTGACATCCAGCAGAGCGACCGCCGGCAGGTCGAGTGGGATGAGCTCAGCTTCCACGTTGGTCAGCAGATCCGGGGCGTTGGTCAGCACACGGATTCTGGCTTCCGTATTGCGAATATTCGT
Source organism: Pirellulaceae bacterium (assembly GCA_041752115.1). GTDB lineage: Bacteria > Planctomycetota > Planctomycetia > Pirellulales > Pirellulaceae > JAJRVM01. The sequence continues at coordinate 5,354 of JBGSHS010000306.1, forward strand.
CGCCGTACGAATCAGCTCCGATTGACGGGCCGCCACTGCCGCACGTGCTCGCACTATCTGGCTTTCCAGTACGTCGACTTCCCGGCGATGAGTCAGCTCATCCAGAATCACCTGGGCGCGTTGCAAATGACGCTGCTTCTGTAACAGCACGGCGCGATGCAAGTAGAGCTGCCAATACGTCTCCGCAATCTCCAGCAGTTGATTCTGCAGCCCCGCCAACGTCTGATCCATGGCCACCGATGTGTCGATGTCCGCCAGCAGAATCAGCGACGTGTTATATGCTCTGCCGAATCCGTTCAGCAGGGGCTGACTGAAGCTGATCGCCAGTTTCGCATTTCCCTGCTGTTCCGGGGTGAAGAACCGCGAGTTGCTGTCCCGCATGCCGATCCGCTGCGACACTTCCCAGGAACCACCCAGCGGAGTCCGTTTCCGAAGCCCTGCGGAATAGCCCCAATCACCTTCTCGCAGGCGAGAGGGACCGCCCGTCTCCAATACGTTCCCTACCGGATCGCTCCGGCGAAAGAACTTGGAATCCATGAATGCCTGTACATCGAACGCCGCCTGTGCTTCCAGGATCGCCGTCTCCTGGATCAGCACATCCTCGCTGATCGCATGCACGCGGGAGGAATACGCCAGTGCACTGACGATCAGCGCGTCGAGGTCGATGGGATAACTCTCCGCCGCATGCCGCATCTGACGGCCCACGGCATTTTGCCACCACGGTGCGAATCCCAGTGGCAGTTGTTCACATGCTGCTATCGGTTCGGCGGGGGAGTCATCCTGCAGGATCTGCGGAGTGGGCAATGAGGTCTGCAGATTCGCCGTCGATACGTGGACTCGAACCGAGTTGGGTGAATGGCTGGCCACGGGCTGTACAAGCCGGTCTCGATCACTCCGGTCCAAATCGATGCGCGGCAACCGCGAGGGCGAGGAACGATCATTCGTCTGCGATTGCCGGTAGGCATCCCCGTCGATTACGGGAGCAGGTTGGCTACTCCCCCGACGCGTCACGGCTGCCTGCTGCCCCCAGGCGACAGTGTCGGCGCACCACGCACATAGTGCCAGCGTCAGTCCCGCCAGCAGTCGTAGGGACGGGGTGAAGTTAAACATGTTCTGCTGAGCCATCTCTCTCGCGTACTTCAACCGACAAGAATCAGGCCTGTTGCCAGGGGTGGGGCCCGGTCTGTGCCGGCCGTCACTCAATCGCACCCAGTTCTTCGTTCATCTGCTGTTGCCCCTCGGTCAGTGAGTCAGCCGATGCCGCGTTTCACATGACGCCTACGCTACAGAAGCAGCCTGGTGTCCGTGTGATCTGCCTCGCGGCTCGCTCATCGCCGGATTTCTCGCCGGCCTCGGTCTTCCCGGTGAGCGCAAACCACTTCCTCGGCTTGTCTGCCGGTCACCCTCCGCACGCCCGGTTTCGATCGGCGAATCCTGGACATTTGTTTCATTCGTCCCAACGCCTGCAACGCCAACAGCCGCGCGATTACTCACCTTCGCATTATTCGATTCCTTCGGCCTTTCAGGCCGGATAGTCGATAAACTCACCCAATCTTGACGCTCCTGTTGTAGGGAAGAGCGGATGCGTACGGCCAGGGTGGGGCGGGAAAAGTGCGAGTTCTGGGGCGATCTTTCCGCAAATACCCCTCTCGGCGAGCCACGATAGTCAATACCTGTACTATCCTTTTCTTGTCGCTAGTGACTGATCATCTCGCTCGACTCTCATTTTCCCTTCGGTGCGGCACTCATCCTTCTCCAATGACTGCCGTCCAGGACAGCAACGACCATGTGGCAACGCCTCTTCCGACGAACTCCGTCTGCGCCCGCTGGCCGCCCAAGCATCACCCCGGAACTGAATCGGCCGCGACGCTCCGCGATCCCGCTGGACATGGCGGAACTGGAAGACCGGATTCTCATGAGCGCTACCCCGCTGGCGCCGGATGCACTGCCCGATGCTGAGCAGGATGCATTACATGACGTCGACGCCGCCGACGCTACTCATACCGCTGAACTGGCAGACGTTGTCGATTCAGGCAGTCTTGTGGATCAGCCGCTGTCGGATGCCGAAGGACTTGCCGACCCCGCCGCTCTGCCGGGTGACCCGGTCGACCATCACGAACTGGTATTCGTCGACACATCAATCGACGGCTATCAGCAGTTGATCGATCAGATCGTGGCCGACCATGACGGCTCGACCATCCTGGAGATCATCCAGCTCGACAGCGACCAGGATGGAGTCGAGCAGATCACTCAGGTGCTCGGCCAATATGATGAGGTCGAAGCGGTCCACCTGCTCGCGCATGGAACGGACTCCGCCATTAAGCTTGGCAACGTGTGGCTGGACGCGGACCATCTCGGCGCCTATTCCGGCAACCTGGCACAATGGAGTGATGCGCTCACTGCGGACGCGGATCTGTTGCTATACGCCTGCAATCTGGCCTCGTCGGCCGACGGTCAGACCTTTCTGGAGAGTCTCAGTGCGCTGACAGGCGCCGATGTGGCGGCCAGTATCGATCTGACGGGCCATGTTGCCCTCGGTGGTGACTGGGAGCTGGAGTATTCGACCGGATCGATAGAAGCGGCTATCCTCCTCTCGCAAGAGAGCCAGGCTGCCTGGGAATATACGCTCCCAATCGGCCAGGTATTTGACGGCTTTGAGAGCGAGGACTTCGGTGGGGGAAGCGGTGTTTGGGTTGGCGATTGGCATGAAGTGGGCGAAGCGGATGGTGCAAACGCCGGTAGCGTCCAGATCGCAGAGCATGATCTCGATGCTTTTGGCGATCACTGTCTGCAAATCTATGCCGACGCAAACCACGGGATCTATCGAGAGGTCGACTTGAGTGGTGCCGCGTCGGCAGAACTGACGTTCGATTATCAACGAAACCACGATACAGACTTCTTGGCAACGCTCGAAATCCAAATCTCTAACAATGGCGGTTCCAGTTGGAACACCATTCACGTGATCGACCCCGGTACGGAAAGTGCCGTTCATACGGTAACAGTAGACATTACACCCTATCTGGCCGAGCACACGCAGATTCAGTTTCTGGCAACATCCGATGGCGTAGGATCGATCTACATCGATCACGTCAATATCGAGTATGTCGCGGGAACACCTCCGGTCATCAACACCGCGCCTTCCTTGGTCGACGAAGGGAACCTGTCGCTAACCACTATCCTGGAAGACGCTTTCAACAACACGGGCAACACGGTCGCTGAGATATTGGTGAGTGCCGGTGACGACCCCATCGCTGATCCCGATGTGGATGCCCATGAGGGAATCGCGGTTGTACATGTTGACAACACCTACGGGACGTGGCAGTTCGACGCGCTGGGAAACGACAATTGGCAGTCGTTCGGAAACATTGATCAGAGCTCAGCTGTGCTGTTGAGCGACACGTCACGCGTCCGGTTCGTTCCGAATGCCGATTACCATGGTTCAGGTGGCCAACTTGTCTTTCGCGCCTGGGATCAGACAAGTGGCAACATCGGTGATACCGGCGTCGACGCGTCCACTGGTGGAGGATCAACAGCGTTTAGCGCGAATACCACTTACGCAAGCATTCAAGTCACAGCCGATAACGATGCGCCGGTGCTGACGCTGCCAGGCGTGCAGAATGTGCTGGAAGATAACAGTCTGGCGTTGAGCGGTATCTCGGTGTCGGACGTGGATGTGCAGAGCGGAACGCTGGAAGTGACGCTCAGCGTGTCGCACGGGACGCTGACGCTGGGCCAGACGACCGGTCTGAGCTTCTCGACGGGCAGCGGCAGTGGCGAGTCGACCTTTACGTTCAGCGGCAGTGCGAGTGACTTGAACGCGGCGCTAGCCACGCTGACGTATCAGGGCGTCACCAATTACACCGGCCCCGATGCGCTGCAGGTGACGGT
>JBGSHS010000307.1:0-35618 GCA_041752115.1 Pirellulaceae bacterium
CGCCACCCGGCGGTCCGAATCCGGGCCCACCGAATCCGGGTCCACCGAATCCGGGCCCACCGAATCCGGGCCCACCGAATCCGGGCCCACCGAATCCGGGCCCACCGAATCCGGGCCCACCGAATCCGGGTCCACCAGGGCCGGGTCCACCAGGGCCGGGAGCGAGCGCGGCGAACATCCCGCGCTGCATGTCATCCAACTGTTTCTTTTGAGCCTCGGAAAGAATCTCGCCCAATCGGGTATCGATTTCATTCTGCAGCGCGTCGAGTTGGCTGGCCTGGTCGTCGGACAGTTGCAGCATAGGCCGGAGAAAGTCGGGCAAGATCTGCCCGATTCGTGGTGGAGCCAGAGCGCCAGGAAAACCAACGGCGAACCCGCCCGGAGAATCGGCCAGCACGAACTTCCAGACGATTTCGTTCTGCGGTGTGACTTCAAATACGACTCCGTTGTTGCCCGAGCAGATATACGTGTTGCCGTTGGGCAGTCGTTGAGCGCCGGAGATGAGCATGGAGAAGAACTCACTCTTGTTCTCCGCGACATAGCTCCAGAGTGCCCGATCGGGACCGAAGGGTAGACCTTCTTCTCGAGTATAGGTCCCATCCTCCAAGACGGGCAACACGATCTCATCCACTGACGAATACGCTCCATCGGGACGCTGATTACCGTTGTTGAAAACCAGCAGATGCCCGGCACCTGGCAAGTCCGGGGCAATCCAGTGTGCGTTGTGTTGTGCAAAGAGTCGCTGATCCGCGCGAGTTCCGTTGCGATACGCTCGAGGATTACCCCAGCGGTACAGCAAATCACCTCCCTTGCCGCAGCGGCCTCCCTCATGAGAAGCGGCCTGCTGGGTCGTCGTGCTGTGATCGATGATCCACACTTCGCTGAACGAATGGACGCTGATCATGATCTGATCGAGTTGAGGGTTGTAAGCGACCGAATTGAAATGTGTCCAATCGGGGCCCCCCGGCCCGGGCGGATTGCCGAGGCCAGGCGCGCCCCGCGGAGGGCTCTTGGGGGATGGCGCATTCGTTGCAGGTTGAGTATCGGGCGCTGAGCCGTCTGCTGGTTGCGGCGAGTTGCCGACGTAACCGAGCGATTGAAGCCGTGCGAGATCTTGGGGGCGAGCCATCATCGGGGCGATCACATCTTCCCCGTAGTTGACGTCGATCAGTTCGGGATGCGCTGACACGTCGCCGAAATTGGGCTTGGTGGAATCAACGTCTTGAATGAGATGATCCCACGCGCTCCACTGCCATACGACCTCGCCCGACGACTTTCCTGTGGGCTTAATCTCCAGCAGGGAATCGACCATCATTACATTTCGTGCCAGCTCCGGTCGTCGTCCGACCGCGAGGGCTTCCTCAGCCGATTTGCGTTCTGAAGCAATGAGCAGCACGTTGCCGTTGGGCAAACGACAGATGTCGTGGTGGGGGCTGAACCGTTCGTCTGAGAAAGTGTAGTCCCACACCAGATCCCCTTCCCACGTGAACTCCTGCACACGCCCGCCGGCGCCGGGGCCCGCCGGTCCACCACGGTGAGCGCTCCCGGACCGCAGCAAATGACCGTCTTCGAGCAGGTACGCACTCAGAGCCGGTGGACAATCGCTCTTCCAGGTATTGACCACGCGTCCCTGCATGTCGATGAGATACGTATTGTGAGAGCGCATGGGGAAGATCAGCGAATAGCCTTGAAAGGCAGGCGGCGCATTCAGCTGCAATCCGTTTTTTTCCTGAGGGAATGGCCTCGCGTCAGCCGGTCCACCTCCGGGCGGCAACGCCGCCACTGGTGCCGCGACATCGGCTGAGTGGTCATCGGCATCGTGGGGCGCGTTTCCCTTGGCACTCGATTCGGACACGCTTGGCGCATCCCCTGCGCCGGCAGTCGAGCTCTTGCTCATCGTCTCCCCAGTCGCGGCAGGGGAGTTGGCAGCAGGGGGAACTGCTGCGTTGTCAGCTCCGACCGACATGATGTCACGCGCGAACGTACTGCTGCCCCCAGCGGCTTCTGCCGCGGGGTCCGCGGCGGGCTTGCCGCACCCGGTCAGCGCCAAGCACCCGCACAATAGAAAGCACCATCTGCCGGTCGGAAAAGAGACTGCGAGCTGTAATCGTTTCCTGAAGAGGTTCGTCATGCCTCGATTCCCAGAATAGGTTGTACAGGACAGACGTTTCACGAGCCTCGTCTGCTGAATCCCAGGTCGCACTGCGCGCCACCGGGGGGGCAACGGTACCGGTCCGGCAACGCGTCGTTGCCAGGGACCGAGTTGTTTGCCGCCGCCAATCGAATATGCGAAATCGGTGGGCCCGAGGGGCCAAGAAACTGGAAAAAGGACGACAAATGGTGTCCCAATCAGCCCCTGGCCTCGACCTGGGCTGCTCGAACACCTCCGGCAGCCTATTGCTCGCGCAAGGCCGCCAGCGCTCGATCTTCGATGTTTCTGAGCCGCTGGTCTTCGGGGAGCGACGTGCCGTTGATCAGCCAGTTGGCTTCGCTGTGCAGCAAGCGAAACTCCACAATGTCGAACCATAACAGGGGCATTGTGCCGACCGGAGCTGCTGCGATCAGTGAGTTCCACTGGTAATCGGTCTCCGTGGCCTGTTCCAGAGCGCGCTGAGCTTCCTGGATCCGGTTAAGACGGAAGTAAGCCATGGCCAACACCGGGCTGCCGACCGTATAGTTGTGACCGAACTGATCGGAGCGTGCTGACTCGAGCAGACGGGTCACCGCTTTCTCGTACTCGCCTGCGCGATACTGAGCCAATCCTGCAACATAACACTGCAGCAGATGCTGGGGTGATGTGGCATGCCACTGAGGGGGGCCATTGCGGGGTGGTTCGTTCTGGCGATCGGGCGGCGGTTTCGGCTGGAAGCCGGGAAGCGGTCCACCGGGAAAGCCTGGTCCTATCACGAGAAACGGCTCGATCGCCAAAGCATGTTCCGCCAGTTTCACCAGGTCCCGCGGATCGGCAGCTGGCTGTTCGGCGACCAGGCAGCTGCGCAGCGCCGGCATGATGAGGAAGCTATCAGACGACTGGCGAGCATGGCGGAGCATGGCGGCCGCGCAGGTGCGATACGCGTCCGGATAGCCGGTGTAGAGGCAGAGCTGTGGAATTCCCCACCAGCTGGGATTGTTCGGATGGGCTCCCAAGGAAAGCGCCTTGGCATAGTCGGCGCCCGCCTGATTCCACAACCCCAGCCGCAAGTACAAGGAACCTCGTCCCGACCACACCAGATAATGCTCCGGCTGCAGCTCAGCCGCTCGCGTATACTGATCGAAGGCGGCCGGCCAGCGTTTCTCATCCGCATTGGCTCGGGCGCTGTCCAGCAGCACGTTGGCCGCTTTCAATCGTTCCGCAAAGTCGACCGCTTCTTCTCTCAGTTCATTGGCCTCGGCCTGTGCCGATGTGGCGCGAATCGCCTGCCAGGTACTGACGGTCGTTCCCAGGACCAGAGCGGAAATCACCAGAGATGCGGTGGTCAGCATGACACGATTACGGCGCGCGAACTTGCGGAACCGATAGAGCGGCGAGGGAGGACGTGCCTCGATCGGCTCTTCGCTCAGATAACGGCGCAGGTCGGCAGCGAACTCGGCAGCTGTCTCGTAACGCCGACGTCGATCTTTCTCCATCGCCTTCATCACGATCCAATCCAGGTCGCCGCGGAGCGTCGACGTGAGACTGCGCGGATCGATCTGGCGGCTGGCCGAGACGGTTGAGAGTTGTTGTCCCAAGGTCGTCAATCGCATACTGGGACGCTGCGGCTCTTCTTCGCGGATCATGCGTCGCAATTCATCAAACGAGGCGGACTGCAGACGCTGGCGATCCAGCGGAGTCGTACCGGTCAGAAGCTCATACAGCAGCACTCCCAGCGAGTAAATGTCGCTCCGTGTGTCCACATCCAGGCCGCTCATCTCCACCTGTTCCGGACTCATATAAAGCGGCGTGCCGATCATTTGCGTGAAACGCGTATAGATCGTCTTGGCGGTCAGTGGTTCACCGACTGCCTTTGCCACTCCGAAGTCGATGACTTTGACCACTGGCGTCCCATCGTGGAGCGTGACCAGCACGTTGCCTGGCTTCAAGTCGCGGTGGATCACCCCCTTCTGGTGCGCATGCTGAACGGCGTGACAGACATGAATGAACAGCTCGAGTCGCGCGCGTGTGGTCATGCAGGCTTGGTCGCAGAACTGTGTAATGGCCACGCCGCGAACCAGCTCCATGACGAAATATGGCCGGCCGGCCGCCGTGGTTCCGGCATCGAATACCTGTGCGATATTCGGATGGTCCATCAGTGCCAGGGCCTGCCGCTCCGCTTCAAACCGCGCAATGACTTCCCGCGTGTCCATTCCTGGCTTAATCACTTTCAACGCCACCTTGCGCCGCACCGGCTCCTGTTGCTGAGCCACAAAGACGTAGCCGAATCCCCCTTCTCCGATGCATTCCATCAGCCGGTACGAACCGATTGCCGTACCAGGTTTCTCTGCCAGCTGATCCGGCTGATGAGAGGACACGATATCTTGATCGCCAGGATGGGAACGCTGTGCCGTTGTTTCCGAGCCCGACCGCCAGGCCACGGCTTTCTCAGGGATTTGATCCAGGATATTGTCAGTCCGCTGATGAGCTGCCAACAACTGCTCCACCGCCGCCTTCAATTCGGGCCGATCACCGCACACCTGCTGCACGTAACGATGCCGCTCCTGCGGATTCTCAAACTCCAGTGCTGTGAGGAAGATTGACTTTTCTGATGGCGTATCCATCTTTCGTGTTCACCAGGTTGTTGATGCCAGATCGGCAGTGCGCCGTCAGCGGACAGACGATGGCATCTTCGGTGTTGTAGGGTGAGACGCTTCGTCTCGCGGCCTGGCGTCTCGGCGCCGGTCAATCATTCGTGCAGCATCTCGCGTTGCAGCCAGGCCCTGGCATAGGCCCAGTTCCGCTTGGCTGTGCGTGGTGAGATGTCGAGCAATCGTGCCGCCTCGTCCACGGTCATGCCGGCGAAGTAGCGCAGCTCAACGAGCTTCGCCGATTCGGGATCGGTGACGGCGAGCTTCTGAAGCGCCTCGTCCAGGGCCAGGAGGCGAGCGGCGTCAGTCACATCCGCGACGGCAAGCTCTTCGTCGAAGTCGAGTCTCACCAGGCCGCCGCCACGTCGCAGCGTCTGTTTGCGACGTGCTTCTTCGATCAGGATGCGACGCATGGCTTCGGCAGCTGCGGCATAGAAATGGCCACGATTGTCCCACCTCTGAGCGGATTCCCCATCCACCAGCCGCACATACGCCTCGTGAACCAGAGCTGTGGGCTGCAGCGTATGGTCCGCGGCCTCGTGAATCATCTTCTGAGCGGCCAGCCGACGCAACGCGTCGTAGACCAGCGGCAACAACTCGTCCGCCGCACGCGGATCGCCAGATTCAATTCGAGACAAGATACGTGTGACGTCAGACATGCGGCAGACACTCGCGGGGTCCATGGTTCCACCTCTGATTATAATGGGATCCGGGCTTTTCCTGCCAGCATGCCGAACGTGAGCATGTGGGGATACCCCGCGTTTGTCCCCAATTCTCCTCGTTGCTTGTTGGTGATCCTCCCGCGCACGTTCGCGGTGAACGGGCTGTCGGTTGACAATTCGTGATGGTACACAGCGGCCTTCGTCAGCGTGATTCCAAAGCGGGAGGTGGCGTCGGTCAACCGGCCCGCTACCGGCCTGCTCCGCCAGAACGGCTGAACTGGGAGCCGAGCGAGGCCTGACTCGAAGTCGCTTTGGCGATCCGTTCTCTGGCGATCCGGTGCGGCGGGTGACATCCTGGGGGCGCGGTGATTAGACTGGAACTGTGACGCTCACCTTCACGAGAAACCGACAACGGGAGCCGATTATGAGTGACAGCGCGGGCCAGTGGACTCGCCGAGGATTTCTGACCACGCTGGCGGCGGCCGGCGTGGCTGGTCTGACCGGACGTGCCAAGGGGGTGTTGCGAGACCGTGCCGCGAACCTCAAACTCGGGTTCGACAATTTCTCGGTGCGCACCGGCAACTGGAAGGCTCCGCAACTCATCCAGTACGCCGGTTCGCTCAAGGTCGATACGCTGCTGCTTTCCGATTTGGATGTGTACGAGAGCCTGGAGGAAGCCTATTTGAAGAAGATGCGGGCGATGGCCGACGATGCAGGGATTGAGCTGCAGGTCGGGACCGGCAGTATTTGCCCCACCTCCAGCGCCTACAATGCGAAGTGGGGACCTGCCGAGCAGCACGCTCGCCTCTTAATCCGCACCGCTCAGCAATTGGGCAGCAGCGTCGCCCGCTGCTACCTTGGCAGCCGCCGGGATCGCAGCGGCGACGGAGGCATCTACCGGCACATCGACGAGATGGTCCGAGTTCTGCAGTCGATCAAGAGCGAAGCAGTCGATGCTAACGTGAAGCTCGCCGTGGAGAACCATGCCGGCGACATGCAGGCTTGGGAGCTTGTGAGCCTGATCGAAGCCGCCGGAAAGGACTTCGTCGGTGCAACGATGGATCCAGGCAACGCCACATGGACGATGGAGGATCCGATGGTCAATCTGGAAACGCTCGGACCCTATGCACTGACCACTGGTATCCGCGACAGCATGGTGTGGGAGACTGACAGCGGCGCAACCTCGATGTGGGTCAATATGGGTCTGGGACTCGTCGACTGGACGGCCTACGTCCAGCGATTCCTGCAGCTCTGCCCTCAGACTCCGTTCGTGCTGGAAGTGATTTCGTACAAATGGGGCAATGACATGCCTTATTTCCAGCCCGAGTTCTGGCAGAGCTTCCCCCGCGCGCGAGCCAGTGAATTCGCTCGGTTCATCGCCCTGGCTCAGCGTGGGTCCAAATACACGGTCCCCGCTGACCGGCCGAGTGGCGAACCTGGGGACCAACTGGAGCAGGCTCAGCAGAAATGGGACCTGGAGCAGAATCTCCGCTACTGTCGTGACGTGCTCGGGATCGGCCGCTCCCAGTAAGAGCGGACCGATGTGCAGGTCGACAATTCACGGCAAGTTCGGCATTCAGACTTCGGTATTCCATTCCTCATTGGGTACTTCGTCATTCGTCATTTCTCCATCTGCCATTGGCAGCTGCGCGCCGCTGCATCGTGATCGATGAGTCAGGGTTGAGCCATCGAAGGCATTGGTCACCGAGGCGTCCGAATCGCAGAATATCGAATAAGGGATGTCCAATTACCGAGTGGACGAGATACGTCCGCAATCCCCGGTGATCGCTCGCTGTGTCGCTCCCGCTCTGCCTTCTCTTCCTTCTTCATACGGCAGCTGTTTGTTCGATATTCTGCGGTATTCTGCCGGGTTCTCAGTCGTAGAGCACCTGCTCCTGTCGCCAGTCTTTGTCCTTGTCGTAACCGAACTCTTTCACACGCGGGCGTCGCTCGCGCAGACGCACCGAATTGAGTCCGATACCAAGCCCTGACGAGTCCTTGTTCTGGCCGACGCATTCCAGACGCAGCGTGTAGGTTCCCGGCTCCGGCCAGAAGTCCATCAGATGGAACTCCTGCAAGTCTGATTGCTGGCCGTAGAGGTCGATGGGTGGTCCCAGCTTGACTCCGTTCAGGATCGGCTGCCAGATCCCGGCATCGCTGTCCCGTGTCATTTCCAGCAACAGCCGCAAGGGTTCCTTCTCCGGAACGTCAAAGGTGCATTGCAACCAGCCTTCCTCTTGGGACGCCGGCTGGAACGCCAGTTGCCCGCCCGACTCGAGGTAGGGCGCCCCTTCCTCCAGGCGCGCCTCGCCGGAGCCGTGCGATGCAGCGTCGAGCGACTGTTTTCCCCACACCAGGACACGTTCGAGACTCGGCAGTCTCCGCTCTTCAGCCGAAGGAATGTCGGTGAATTTCTTGGTCGGTCCCATCTGATACCAGAATGCGACACTGCTGAAATCGTCCTCACGCTCGTTCCAGCTGTGCGCTCGATGCTCCTGGTTCTCGTCCGGTGACATCCATCCAAACGTCTCGAAGGTGACGCGAATACCCGTATTGAAGACCAGTGGATCGTGAATGTGCCAGCGGTAACTGCAGGTCATCTGCCCGACGATGCCCCCCAGCTGATTCAGGTAAGGAACGCCGAAGTACGGCGTGCTGTTCTTCTTCAGCCCCCAGGCCGAAAGGAAGTAATCCTCGGTCCCGGTGCCGCGGATCGACGGTTTCTCCTCTCCGTCAATGTAGATCTTCTCGTCTCCTTCGCCGAACCAGGCCGGACTGCGGGTGCGGACGGCATAGACCGTGCCCACATAATAGCCCTTGCCTTCCGCATCGAGCACCACGTAGTCTCTTCCTTTTTCAGCCGGATACTCCTGCCGGTACTGGGCACAGAAGTACATTGTGTTGTCGGGAAGAGACTTCTTCTTGATCCAGTCGATGTTGTTATAGAGTTTGCGGATCGGTTTCTTGCTCTGGTTCACAATCTCGATCCGAGCCGACTTGCGAAATGGCATGTGCCAGAAGCAGTTGTACGAGTCGCCATCTTCGACGACGACCGGCGCACTGATGACTTCCATCTGCTTGCCAAAGCAGTTGGCGAAGAAGTCGCCGACGGGGGCCTCTACGTCGGGTTTCTCGCGTCCGTCCCAGTAGATGCGCAGCAGCATCTCCTGCGGGTTGGCCGCGCCGTCCGTCACCCAGAAATGCGGTTCCTGCAGGAACGTCAGCCAGATGTGAGTGATTACGCCCGGCCCTTCCAGGTCAGCCAAAACGAACGTCTCGCCCGGCTCAATGCGATCGGGGCGGTCAAGGTTGTTCTTGACGTCATACAGGTCGTTCTCGATCCAGACGTTCGAGCCGACTCGCATGCTGCGTCCTTCTTCCCACTGCGTCAAACCCTCCAACCCCTGGCCCATACCCTCTGAGACCAGTAAGCCGGACCATCCGCAGATGACGAGCAATGAGATGTGCCAGAAATGCGAACTGCGGTGAGCGTTCATGAACGGTTCCTCTGCATAAGATGCCGAATCAAGCCATCCGGAAAAGCGGACAGACAACGTGGGCAGCACCACACGAGCCTTTGAAGTCGATCGGCGTACGGGGCTGCCGGTTGTCTGATGGTTCCTTTCCGGGAGAATAGTCCCCCATGATCACTGCGTGGCAGTGTCTTTGCCGAAACCGATCCACACTGCGTCATTCATATACGTCTTGACGTATTCGTAACTCATTAGACTACCACCTCGTCCCTGACCAGTGTCGTGCACGAAAAAGACGCCTCCCCCAGGCTGCGCGGGGTCATCGCGATAGCCTACCAGGAGAACGCTGTGTCCGTCACGCACCTGACCGCGTGGCGCCATCTGCAGTACACCCTCGACCCACTCCGCCCGCTTGGGCCACAGGAATCCTCCGCAGACAGGCCAACCGTGTCGCAACGTATCCCGCACTGCCTCGAACTGCTCCTCCGTAAGCCCCTTGTTCGGATCCCAGGGCTTGATCCAGTGCAACTCGAGTCCTGCCCGACGCATCTGTTCCGCCCGGCGCAAAGCCGAATCCGATGGTTTTGCGGCCGGATCAAACGTGGCATGGTAAGGCATCTCTTCTTCCAGACAGACTCCGTATTTCTCAAAGCCGCTCCACAGATCCGAAAAGAAACTGCCGTCGTCGGGTGTACCGGTGACCTGATTCGATGCCCAATTCAGGAACTCGACACTCACACGCTGTGCCGTTGCTTGATGCTGCTGGTTCTGTCTGGCGAGTGCGTATTCCAATGCCCCAGCCACCGCAAAGACCGAACAGGTCCCACGACTCCCCTGTGCTCGCACCGGAAGTTCCCAGCGCTGGAAGTCGGGACGCAGATCCACGCTCGATGCCACAGCGTGATCTTGACCGCGTACGGGGAGAGAGAGCCAGGTCGCCTGCGGCGCGATAACGCTGGCCAGAACAGCAAGCGATGGAACCCAGAAGAAAAGACAATGAGACACTCGGCGGCCGGATGACAAGGACATGCACGCGATCCCGTGGGCAATTTCTCGAAGCAAGAATCCGCCTCCATTCTACGGAGCGGATTGCCAGCCCACAACGGACGTTCGCCACGCCCCGGCCGCCGACTATCCAACTGGCCCAGAGGGCCTTCCGGCACGACAAACAACCATCAATCTCCCAGTGTCTGGCTGCGGATGCTCAACTTGCGGCGTTGGTCACGGAGGTTCTTGAACCGCAGAATATCGAACAAGAAATGTCCAACGACGAACGGGAAGCATCACGTTTTCCAGTGCCCTGCGATCGCCCGGCTTTCGCTTACGCTGGGCCTTCTCTTCCTTCGTCATTCTGCGGCCTCTTGTTCGATATTCTGCGGTTCACGCGTCTCAGCGACTAACGTCGCCAGATATTCGGCTTGAAGCAGTTGCCGGATGATCCATATTGTTTGTTGTGTTGCGGGCTGATCCGTAGTGGCTCGTGCATCTGGGCGCGGTAGACTAAGGCACGAGGGAGAAACAACTTCGGCGTTTCACGTGTAGCCACGCTCGCGCAGAGCGTGGGAATCCGGCAAACCACCGATGGAATTCTTCCCGCGCTCCTCAGAGCGCGTCCTGCCCTCCGCCCCTCCAGGGGTCTACTGCTATCGTGAGAGGAACAACATGGTACCGGTGTGCGGCTCGTTCTGCCAGTTGGAGACTTGCTCGACGTCGATCAACGCGGACTGGAAGTCCGTACACTCGAGCCGTTGTACGATTGCCGGCTGTTTCCGCGCTGCTCCAAGGAAGTTCATCCCATCCATGGTCACCGCCATTCGTTTCTTCCTCTGTCTGGCACCTGTCGTTCTTAACGTCGCCCAGCGGCCGGCGCACGCACATCAGGATCCTGCGCCCCCCGCGATCACCGACAAAACGTTCGTCGTCTGGGCAGAATTGGCCCATCTCGATCAGGGCGGGGCGAGCCCGCTATCCCTGATCGACCGCGCAGAACGCTTTGATGCGGTGGTCTTCGCTGAATGCCAGCCGGGGACGTGGATGGCCGGCAGCGACTTCTTTCGCCGCACCAGCCAGCAACAAGCCAACTGGCCGCGGGAAGTTGCCGCACCGGGCGAGGTTATCCAGTTGGCCATCATCTACCAGGGCAATCACGTGACGATTCTGCGAAACGGCCAGAAGATCACCGACTATGAGATCTCACAGCCGCAGCCGTTTGGAGACGATGCCATGGTATTGCTTGGCTTGCGATATGTCGGTGAGATGGGGGAAATCGGCTTCTTGACCGGAAGCGTCGATGATGCTCGCATTTACGACCGAGCTTTGACCGTCGCCCAGATCGCCGCGCTCAAGCCCAATGAACCCTCGGAGCCGGTTCCCGTTGCCTGGTGGGATTTCGAGCAGGATCGGTTCAGCGATCGCCTCAATCGCTTCCCGATCAGCCGATTGATGGGATCGGCACGCATCGCTGATGGCAAGCTCCATCTGGACGGACGAGGCTATCTGTGGGCCGCTCGCAGTGAGCAGGCGTTCGCTCAGGACTTGGACGACCTGGACGATCAATTCGATCGCGCGCCGCAGACGCTGTTCTACCAAGCACGATCTCGTCGCACGGGAGAGATGTGGGACACGTGGCTGTACATCGATCAGGGAACCTGGTACCTGTTCTACCTGGCGAAGGCCGGAGCGAACTGGGACAACATTTCCCTGGCAACCTCCACTGACGGAGTGCATTGGCGAGAGCATGGCCGCCTGTTGTACAAAGCGCGTGGCGTCACGTGGATGGGTACCGGCTCGACCTGGCAGTCACCTCACTTCGCGGCCGATCGGAAGTTCTTTCTCAACTTCTCGCAATGGCGAGGACCCAGGCAGACCATCTTCTTCGCCGAGTCAACCGACTTACTCAACTGGACGAAACTGGGGGACGAGTTCGAATTTGTGCAGGACGAGCGTTGGTATGAACGAGACGGACGTTGGGACTGCATCTGGACGATCCCGCGTCCCGACGGACATGGACTGTACGGTTACTGGACCGCCACGCCCAAGAGGGAAACGGGCGGGTGTTTCGGTTTCGGTCAGTCCACCGACGGGTTTCAGTGGCAGGCTTTGCCCCCTCCGAAAGTGGTCGGCATCGAGAGCGGTGAAGTAGGAGCCATCGCTCAGCGTGCGGGACGATACTACATGCTCTTCGGTCACTTCCCGACCATGCAGACCCTGGTCGCCGATCGTCCGGAGGGCCCCTTCGCTGTTGCCTCGAAGAACCTGACATTGCTCGACAGACACACGTACTTCTGTCGATTTCTGGCAGTCGACGATGAACTGCTTGTGAACCACCATTCCATGTCGCGGAGTGACGGTATCTATTTCGCTCCCTTGAAGTCGGCACTAATCGACGCGGAAGGCACGCTGCGTCTTGCCTGGTGGAGTGGGAACGATCGAGCGAAGCAGCGGGAGATCGGAGTCAATGTGAAAAGCGACGGAAACGCGGCGGTGACATTACTCGACAATTACTTCAACGTGTCACAGAACCTGATTCTTGAGGGAACGCTGGACTTTCAAAACGCCAGGAGCGACAGCAGTGGCCTGTTTGTGGAATGCGCTGACGGCAGCGGCATCGCGATCGCCATGCATGCATCAGGCCAGGCAGAAGTCGGACCCTTCGATCGCTCCACCGGGAACTTCCAGCCCGACAAGCGGATTGACCGCCAGAGGACGTTCGGCCCCACAGCAACGTTTCGTCTGCTGGTACATCAGTCGCTGATCGAGGTCTATCTGGATGATCTCCTGATCGACTGTTACAGCCTCCCGGGCACTGCTTCGGGACGAATCGGGCTGTGGGGCGATCGCTCGGCCTTCGGCCAGTTGCGTGCCTGGGGGAGCAGTCTCGACTGAATCCCGTTTCTACCCGCGAAGACGCTACAGTTGCTTCTCCAGGGTACGAGTCCATGTACCACCCTCGCACCGCACGCGGGCACGCATCGGTGTGCCGGTTGTGACGAGGAGCGGACCGCAGTACAGCCTGGCAGTCGGCCCCTTCGGATCGGTTGTGTCAAGCGTGTAGTAGATCTCGCCCTCCCAGCCTGGCGACTCGAGCTCAACCTGCTGCGTGTTGTCAAGTGGACCGGGCGTGACGGTGAGGGTCGGTGTCGTGGCCCGAATGACGATGTTCTGAAACTCGACGGCTCCGCTGAGCGTATACAGGGTCAGTGTGTTCCCATGCTGTTGGCCGTCCAGCAGTATGACGCCGGTTCTTCGGTTGTCGATACACAGATCCAGTAGTCGGTTATGGACTAGAACCTCGAGCGTGAAGGGACGATCGAGACCGGTTACATGCTCCATCCCGAAGGCCGCCTTCTGTGCGGCCGGCACAAAGGGCAGATCGACTCCTCCGGTACCGTCAGAACGTGCACCGATGCGAAGTCCGAAATGCTGTGCTTCTTCCGTTGGAGCAATGGTCATCTGCAAGCGGAAGTTTGTCGGCATTGCACCCAACACTCCGCGACACTCGCCGCTGCCGGCGGTCTGCACGATCACATTGTCACCCTGCCTGGCAGTTTCCCCGCCAACGGCCGCCAGGCTCCAAGGCAGAGGTTCACCACCACCGGGCGTCATCTCGGACGGCAACTTGTTGTTGAGCGAGCCATCGGGATTCTGGGTGATCTCACGAAACACGGCGTAGCCTGCGTAGCCATGGTCTCCCACGAAGGCAGCGCCGATCCGTCGATCGTCCTGGAACTGAGCGGTCTTCAACACCACTGCGCCCGGTCCGCCGAGCAGGTCGTTTTCTACACGACTCCACGGACCCATCGGGCTCTTGGAAAAACGATAGTGCGCTCGCCCCTCCAGGCTGAACACCAGATAGTAGAAGTCACCCATCCGGAACGTGTCGATACACTCCGGTACATGCGGAGATCCGGGGCGATAGAAGGGTGGCTGGTGTGTCCAGTTCCGCAGGTCACTGGATGTCAGATGGGCAATGCAGCCCTCACCCGTGTCCGCCGCATTGGCGGATACAAGCATCTGGAACTGGCCGGTGGCCGGGTCCTGGAACACGTTCGGATCGCGGAAGGAGCCCTGGCGATAGAACTGGCCGGGAGATGCGAACGGATTGGGAAGTTGTTTCTCGAAGTGAATGCCGTCCCCGCTGGTCGCATAGCTGAGCAGTTCTCCTTGATCGGTCCGCGTGGCATAGAAGGCGAAGTACTGACCATCATGGCAATAGGTTGAACCGGTGCAGATGGAGTTCTCCCACTGCTGGGTGATGGGAATCATGATGGGCTGATGCTGCCAATGCACCAGATCGTGCGAGGTGGCCTGGATCCACTGGTGAGCACCACCCCCGTTCTTGCTGCGATGTCCGCGCCGATCCAGCAGATAGACGAAGTGATACGTGCTGTCGTAATAGAAGGGCAAGCAGTCTCCTACACGAAAGTGCGAGTTCGGCTTCCAGTACTGCAGTGGTTCGTCAGCAGGACTGAACATCTGGAAATGGAATTCCTGTTGTCGCTGGGCGACGGCTGTAGTACCGCCACTCTTTTCAACGATCTCCGCATCGGACAGGCAGCGATTCCAGCACTCGTTAAGCTCGACGGCCGACTGGGAGTCGTCGGAGACGGTGAGGGGTGTGGTATCGCTGCGGAACTCTCCCAACGGATAGTCGTTGTCCACCCACACACCATCCACGAACAGGTCCAGCCGTCCTTCGCTGAAGCGCACCACAAGATCGTGAGGCAACCCGCGCCCCACCTGCGCCAAGGGCACGTTGACGGTCAACGGAATATCATTACGCGTCGTCGTCATCTCGAATAACAACTGTCCGTCGATCGCCAGCAGTCGGCAGCCGGGAGATGCTCCAATCACCTGTTCCGAGCGATCGTTGCACCGGTCACACAGGGGCCTGAGTCGCACATGCCAGGTAGCCTGCTCCAGACGTTGAGCGTACAGCGCACGACGTTCCAGTTCCGGTATCTCGCTGCTTGCGCGAAAGTCATCGACGTTAATGACCCCCCATGGTTCCCGGTCCTGATCCTTGACGACGATCTGGGCCTGCTTCCCCTGCCAGGCGGAAACGTCCCACACGACGCGCCGCATCGTTTCGGTCTGGTGACCGGTTGCAGCCAATACTTCCTTCCCCCCGACCCGCAACGCCACAGAGCAAGTTTGCGGCTTGTTACCGCCACTGATCAGAAACGTCAGGTAGGGCGATCGAATCTGGAAAGGTTCCGAGGTGAGCGTGCCGGTGGATGCGTCGCCGCGACTATCCCCCGGACGTCCGCCTCGGCCATCGTACTTCTCGAACGTTCCTACCCAGTAGTTGCCTTGATGCCTGCTCGGTCGAGCGCCTCGAGTGGTCGTATTGTCGCCCAGTGTCGGTTGAGCATGATTGAACGCGTCGCCGTCCGGCTGCCAGTTCACCAGGGTCCCGGTCTCAAAGTCGCTGTTGTGGAACAGTAGCGTTTCGCGTTCGGCCGAGGCCGCTGCACCGGCGATCCTCAGACCGGGACCTGCCAATATCAGTACGAACAGCCACATTACGCGTTGAGCCTGGGTGGCAGATTGGTTCGACATTCGAACAGCGTCATTCGTCATTGGGTATTTCGTCATTCGTCATTCCACGGGTCATTGGGTATTTCGTCATTCGGTATTCTCATTCGTCATTCCAGCCAGGTGTTGCCGAATCGCGCACGGTCGACTAATGCTCGAACAGCTGAAACTCCCAGATAGATGGCCCTTCCGACGTCTTGAGAATATTCAGGCGTACTTGGCGTCCCTTGACCGCGGGGAACGTGAGTTCACGGTTCTCGCCGATGGCCGTGCCTCGATGGAACGTCTGCCATTGGTCGGCCCGGAGCACCTGCAACTCGTATTCTTCGACTCGGCCGAACGGTTCGCTCAGGAAGATGCGACTGAAGGTCGATTCCTTTCCCAGGTCGACTTCCAACCAGCACGAGTGAGTGCCCCAGTCGCAACCCCACCTCGTTTCCAGATCGTCATCGAACGCTTTCTCCGGACGGTACTCTTGGCTGTTCTGGAAGAAATTCGATGCCGTCGCCGGCTTCTCGAATGCCAGTGATCCCGACCTGTCGAGCGATTTGACAACGGGGATCTCGCCGGCTGGCCCGTCCAGTTCCAGTTTTACGATCGTGTCGACCGGATCACGCTGCGTCATCGGTACGGATACGTCAATGCCGCCGGCTGATTGAACGACTGTTGCTTCGCCCCCGGTCAGCACCTGG
This sequence comes from Pirellulaceae bacterium, assembly GCA_041752115.1. Taxonomy (GTDB): domain Bacteria; phylum Planctomycetota; class Planctomycetia; order Pirellulales; family Pirellulaceae; genus JAJRVM01. The sequence goes on from JBGSHS010000307.1 coordinate 16,147, forward strand.
TGTCGCACGATGCGCTTGTCGATTGGGGACAAGCTGATGACGTCCGATGGCCATCGGAGAATGTGGAGGTAGACGATGTTGTCCTTGTGCGTCGATCCACCCCACCAGTTTCCGCCGGCGAGCTGAAATGGTTCATAATAGTCCTTCATGCGACGCTTTCGCGCATCGGGCGCCACGAATGGTCCGCCGCGTGTGGCATAGATGCTCTCGCCATACCGAGCCAGCCATTGCCCGATTTCGCGAAAGCGTTCGACTTGTCTCGGCTCGATACGGCCGTCGGGCATTGGCCCGGTATTCAACGCCAGGTTGCCGTCACCGGTGGCACAGCTGACGAGGATTTGCAGGCACTCCTGTGCCGAGCATAGCTCATCGTCCGGCTTCCAGCTCCACTGGTGCCCCAACGTGTAGCATGTCTCCCACGGCCTCGCGTTCTGGAAATACCCGATCTGATTCTCCGGCGTATCGAAGTCGCCGGGCAGTCCTACCCGATTATTGATCACCAGCCACGGTTGCAGGGTGCGGGCCAGGCGAAACAGTCGCTCCGTCTGCCACTGCTCAGGCGTGCCACCCAGATCGAACCAGAGCCCGTCGATACGGCCATAGTGAGTCAATAACTCCCGTACCTGGGCGTGAAAGTAGTCGACATAACGGGCATGGTTCTCCGTCATGTAATCCGGGTGGTGCCAATCGGGCTGCGAGTAATAGAGAATCAGCTTCAAACCGGCTTGATGACACGCGTCGGCCACGTCCTTCAGCACGTCGTGTTTCCAGGCCGACGCTGGTCCGGTGATCTTGTAGTCGGTTACCTGCGAATCATACAGGCAGAAGCCGTCATGATGCTTCACCAGGAAGATCATGTAGCGTGCCCCCATCTCCTGAGCGACCTGAACCCATTGGCGAGCGTCGAACTGATCAGGGGTCCAACGTGTGTACAACGCATCGTACTCTTCGGCTGGCGTCGGACCTGTGCCTCCTTGTGCCTGATGCGGCCAGGCCTTGCCGCGGGACCAGCCCACCTCCAAGCCGGTCAAGCTGACAGGACCCCAACAGACAAACATGCCCAGACGCAGGTCTTTCCAGGTTTCCACCGCTTCCGGCCGGGCCGTTAACATGTCCCACTCATCACCGGCCAGCGCGTTAACGGCCAGCGCTGCCGAGATGGTCAACCACGCGGGCACCGCACGCCAGGCAATGGCAGATCGACGTGTTGGCATTACTGGTAAGCTCCCTGAAAACGAACCTTGATCGCGACCGATTCACCCGGTGTCAGGGCTCGAGAGCTGACCGGCAGCATCCACTCCGGCCCTGCCCCGCTCTCTGCCCAATGTTCTCCACATTCTCATCATGGTATCTTGAACGCGGCGCTCGTGCAGCATAGGGAGTTGAAGATATCCCGGAGGTAACTCCGGGCGGCATCTGCCCTGCGCTCGCGATCTGCCACCGTGTTCTGTCAGCTTACATACAGAAGGAGACACCATGAGATACTTCACGCTACTGGTTCCGATATTGCTCCTTGTTCTGACTTCGGTCGATACGTCGTCTGGTGCCGAGCCGGGACTGACGAAGGGAGACTATGTGGCAGTGATCGGTGATTCCATCACGGAGCAGCAGCTCTACTCGCTCTACATCGAAGACTATCTGCTCATGTGCCAGCCGGTCGCCGATCTGCGTGTGACGCAGTTCGGTTGGGGAGGCGAAACGGCTCCAGGATTTGCCAATCGCATGGCGAATGACATGCTGCGATTTGGAGCGAGTGTGGCGACAACCTGCTTCGGCATGAACGACGGTCGATACGCCCCTATGAAACCGGAGACGGGCAAGGCATATCGCGACGGGCAGGTCTCGATTGTCAAACAGCTCAAGGAAGCTGGCGTTCGGCTCATCGTGGTCGGTTCGCCAGGCTGCGTGGATGCAGACACTTTCGGCGGCCACAACCCAGAAGGAGCGAAGATGTACAATCAGACGCTGGCCGCCCTGCGCGATATCGCGCGAGATGTGGCCGAAGAGGAAGGTGTTGTCTTCGCCAATGTACTTGACCCGATGATGGATGTCATGGCCAAGGCGAAGGCCAAGTACGGACGTGACTACCATTTGGCGGGAGGTGATGGAGTGCATCCGGATCGCAACGGTCATCTCGTGATGGCTTATGCGTTTCTCAAAGCGCTCGGGTGTGACGGCCATATCGGCACGATCACTGTAAATCTGAAGAACAAGACGGCTGATGCTACCGCTGGTCATGCGATCCTTTCGTGCGACGGCTCGACCCTCGAGATTCGGAGTTCGCGGTATCCCTTCTGCTTCTTTGGAGACCCCGGTCAGACAGGTTCCACGCGAGGTGTGATCGAGTTCCTGCCGTTCAACGAGCAGCTCAATCGATTGACGCTCAAACTCAGTGACGCTCCAGAAGGCAACTACCAGATTACCTGGGGCACAAACTCCAAGCAGTTCAGTGCCGAGCAGCTGGCTGCCGGCATCAACCTGGCGGCCGAGTTCCTGGACAATCCGTTCTGCGAGCCGTTTCAGCAGGTGCAGCGCGTGGTGGCTCAGCAACAGGGCATGGAAGTTCATCTGATCAAGAACCTGTTGCACAACATTGCGACGTACAAACACATTGCGCCGGAAGAGTCGGAATCACTCGAGAAAATCGCCGGCGCGCTGGTCGCCCGCGACAAAGAAGCACGGGACGCGTCTGCCGCTGCCGTGAAACCGGTCACTCATACGATCAAGATCGAGCGTGTGCAGTAGCGACCGGCGCAGAACGCACTGGCTCTATGGGATGGCAGAGACGGAGCCGGTGTCGAAGCCGTGGGAGGCCCCTTTGGTCATCGTCAGCCCGATTTGCAGCGAAATGAACTCTTACACAGTGACGCCCCAGGTGTGACCATGTCTCGATTCATACTGCTCCGTCAGTTGCTACTGATCAGTGCGATGACTGCCAGCCATTTCGCCGTTCAGGCTGCCGAAATGCCGATTGTCGTGGCGACGCAGGCGTCATCGCAAGAGCAATTGGCAGCACGTGAGGTGATGCGGTACGTTTACTTGCGAACCGGTCGACTGCTCTCGATCAGCGCTGCCGACACACTCCCTGCCGGACCGGTGATCGTCGTGTCGCGACGTGACAGACCGATTGCTTCCGATGCCACTTTCCGGCTGGCGCCTCAGCAATATGCCCTTCAGCCGATCGGTGAGAATCGCTTACTGCTCGTCGGAGGAGATGATACGGGAACGCTCTATGCCGCCTATCGACTGGCGGAACGATTGGGAGTCCGTTTCTACTTGCATGGCGATGTGATTCCTGATCAGAGAGTCCCGCTCAACTTGTCCGGCATCGAGGAGGTCGGCAGGCCGTTGTTCGACACCCGCGGCATCCAACCGTTTCACGATTTCTCCGAAGGTCCAGATTGGTGGAATCGCGATGACTGGCTGGCCTACATCGGTCAGTTATCCAAGCTGCGGATGAACTTCCTTGGATTGCACTGCTATCCGGAAGCCGGTCCGGGTCCGGAACCGCTGGTGTGGATTGGACTGCCCGAAGACCTGGACGAGCAAGGGAATCCTCAGTTCAGCTATCCTACGCACTGGGAGAACACGCTGCGCGACCGGACGTATTGGGGCTATTCCGCAATGAAGACGAGCGAGTTCTGTGCGGGCGCGGCACAACTGTTTCCGGGCGATGTATATGGGCCGGCGGTGATGGAAGGCATGATGTGGCGTCCCGAAACGGCCGACGCCTGCAACGAACTGTTTGTTCGCTCAGGCGCCATGTTGCGTGACGCCTTTGCCTTGGCTCGCCAGCTGGGCATCAAAACATGTGTGGGAACAGAGACACCGCTCTGTATTCCAGCGATGGTCAAGCAGCGACTGAAGAATCAGGGCCTTGATCCGGACGACTCGGCCACGGTGAAGCGTTTATACGCCGGCATCTTTCAGCGCATCATGCGAGTCTATCCCGTCGATTACTATTGGCTTTGGACGCCGGAAGGCTGGACCTGGAGCGGCAACGCCCCCGAGCAGTACGAGGCGACGGTGCGCGATATGCATGCAGCCCTGGCCGCCGTGCAGGAGCTGAAAGAGCCCTTGACATTGGCTACCTGCGGCTGGGTGCTTGGTCCTGTGAACGACCGCGCGGCATTGGACCGCGACTTGCCCAAACACGTGCCGCTGAGCTGCATCAATCGGCAGGTCGGCCACGAGCCTGTTGAGCCTGGCTTTGCCGATGTGGTGGATCGCCCCAAGTGGGCCATACCCTGGATGGAAAATGATCCGGAACTGACCTCTCCGCAGCCTTGGGTGGGACGCATGCGGTATGACGCGGTCGACGCACGGCGATACGGCTGTAACGGCCTCTTGGGGATCCACTGGCGCACCAAAGCGCTCGCTATGAATGTAGCCGCCTTGGCTGATGCCGCGTGGGATCAGTCGTGGGTCCCGGCCGAGTTTGATGCGCAGCGGGTACAGCCGGCCCACCGCCCCGTCGGGCCGGCCGGGGGGCTTCTGGCAGCCTTCACCGCACCGGTTGCCAATTCGTCTCCTGAGGAGCAGGCCATCTATCAGACGGTTCGTTACGACATGCAGGGTTATTCGCTGGAGGTTCCTGACGGTGTTTATCAGGTGGTGTTGAAACTCAACGAACCGCATTACGGAGAACCTGGCAAGCGAGTCTTTGGAGTGAAAATCCAGGGTCGGCAGATGTTCTCAGGACTCGATCTGTTCGCCAAGCATGGCCGCAACAAGGCGGTTGACTTCACATGTGAGGATGTTCGGGTCGTCGATGGTCGACTCAATGTTGATTTCATTCGGGAGGTAGAATTCCCCTGCATTGCGGGGATCGTCATTCAAGGAAAAGACCTGTTGCGCAAGATCAATTGCGGCGGACCCGTCGTAGGCGATTGGGAAGCCGATGATGTCGTGAAGCCATCTCCGGATCGGATGCGGTCGATGCCGATCGAGGCATTCTATCGCGACTTCGCGGCGGCCCATTTCGGTTCGGAAGTCGCCGACGACGCTGGCCGCATCTTTGCCGCGATCGATGGCGAGAAGTACCCCAAGTGCTCATTCTGGGGTACCGGACCAGGAGACATCAAGATCGAGAAACTAAGCGCCGGCGAAATCGGAGATCGCTATGCGTTTGTCGATCAGCTGGAGTCATTGCGCAGCCGGGTCGTGGGTTCGGGCAATTTGCAGAGGTTCGATTACTGGCTGAACACTTACCGCTATGCCCGAGCGGCTGCTGAAGCAGGTCGCTTGCGTGGTGCGCTGGATGACACCGTTCAAGCCATGCGCGAACAGCCGGACGAAATAAACAGGAAAGCACTGGCCGAACAGGCCGTGAGACTCCGCATTGAACTGGCGCGAGCTTGGGAACGAACGATTGGTTGGGCGATCGCGGTCGTCGACACTCCAGGTGAGCTCGGTACGATCGACAATCTGGAGCGACATACGCGGCGCACCGATCGTTTCGTTGACGCGCATGACGACGCCCTGCAAGCGGTGTTGGGGCAGTTGCCCTCGGCCGCGCAGCTATCGGACGCGTACAGCGGCGCCGCACGCATCACGGTGCTGACGCGCCGCACTCAAGTCTCTCACGGTGAACCATTGACGATCCGTGTGCTCGTCATTTCGCCCGAGAGCCAACAGCCGACGGGAAGTCTCTTCTGGCGTGAAATGGGAGTGGGTGATTTCCAGCAGATTCCGCTTACCCATGTCTCACGAGGAATCTGGGAGGCGACGCTGCCGGCGGCCGATTCCGGCGTCCAGGCAATTGAATATTATGTCCAGGTTGCATGCGGCATCGAGAAGCTTGTCGATCCGCCAACTGCGCCTGACTTGGCATCTACTGTCGTCGTCGCCCCCTAGTCCACTCGCTCATGGAACAGCTACGACACCCGACGGCACAGTCGCGGGCTGAAGCCCGCGCTACGACGTACGAATATGGCTCATCTGGCATTGATCATTGATCCCGATCCGGCCGTGCGGCGTCAGTTCCTGGCAGCCGCGTGCACGAAGCTCACTGAAATCGGAGGACTGACCATTGAACAGGTTGAGTGCCATGATCTGGCAGCGGCCTGGGGCACGTTTACTGGCGCACCGCTGAGCGTTTACGCAACGGAGTCGTCATGGTCCATCGTCCTGGGGGATGCGATTCATGATGACGGACTGCGGCTCAAGGCTTCCAGCGCAGATTTGCGGAGCGTCTCTCATGGTTTTCTCTGGCCAACTTGCGATGGTTTCTATGTGGCCTTGGCCTACGACGCGATCGGCGGATTGGTGGTGAGCGCAGATCCGACAGGGATGTTCCCGTTCTACTACGCTTCTCCATCACCGGGAAGCGTCGTGGCCGCAACGAGCGGTGAGCTGTGCCTGTGCCATGTCGGCATGTCCAACGAGCTGGATATGTCCGCGTTGACAGGGATTCTGATGACCAATGGACTGGTTGCTGATCGGCCGCTCTTGGCCCACGTGACCAGACTGCGCGCGGGACGTCAATGGACGTGGAATCGACATCAAGCAGGTCGAGAGGTTGAGACGTATTGTACGCCGATCCACGATGAGTACCTGACGCTGACGTTCGACGAGGCCTGGCAGTTGCTGGACCAACGGCTTGAGCAGGCGGTGAGGCGTCATCAGCCGACTACTCCACGCACGACGCTGATGTTATCGGGGGGACTCGATTCGCGGTTGCTGATCGGATACGTGGCGGCTGGAAAGCTCACGGACTGCGCCATCACGCTGGGACGCGACACGGACCAGGAAGTACGCGCAGCGACCGACGTCGCTCGCGTGCTGGGAATGCGACTGGAACGGGAGAATAACGAACCGACCGACGACGAGTTCCTGTCAGCGGCACGGCAGTTGGCTGCTTGGGAACAGCTGGCCGGCGGTTTCTGTGCGTGCGAAATCCCCGCTAACGCCCGTTTGATCGGGCAATTGGGATCGACGTTCTGGGCCGGGTATGTGGGAGACATGACTCTGGGTGGTTCGGCGATTGCCTTCAGCCGAGAACCCTCGACAGGATGCGACACGTTCGAGCGATTCCTGGCGGGTACCAACCAATGGGGCATCGCGCTGGGCCACCTCGAACGTCTGCTCCGCAAAGATGGTCCTGAACTGGTCGCTTCGCAGATCGAACTCTTGCGTAATCGATGGAACGAAGGAGAAGGACAGCCTACTCACCGAGCGCTGCGCATGCGGCTGCAAACGCGGATTCGCTGCCATATCGGAGTGATCGTTCATCGTTTGAGCGTGCGAAGTTGGCCAGTCCTGCCGTTTGTGGATCGCACCATCCTCGACGTGGTGTTCAACCTCCCGGAGCAGCATCTGCGGCAGCGGAAGCTGCAGTACGCCATCATCAACGCGCGGTTTCCCGCATTGACCGACATTGCCCAGGACACGAATTCCTTCCTGTTCGAACCGGCCAGGAGTACAGCGAGCCGGAAACACTCCCCTCTAGTGCACTCTCTCTCTTCCTTCCGTCGACGGTTGCGATCCTGGTACTGGCAGAAGTGGCGTCACATCGATCCGCGCCGGTACTACCGACTGTTCAATCCGGACGAATCGTGTTGGCGAGCCGTGCGCGCGGCCGCAGAACCGGGCCGCGACGCTCTGCACGATTGGTTCGATCCTCGCATTCTGGCCACGGTTTGGCCCGGCCCGCAGAAGAAGCTGAACCTGCAGAACCCCTTCGCCCAGGGCGCCGGGCTCCGACTCCTGCTGGGACTGAGTCTGTGGAGCCAATCACGGTCCCTTACGTGAACAGCCCGCGGTCAGCCCGCGCGTCACGTGCCTCACATTCCCCAACACGACCCGTTTACTTCCCCTCCTCTGCCTTCTTAGCGCCTTTGCGTGAGCCTTTCGGCATGCTAACAGCTCCGAGTCAGACTCGCTTCTCACTTTCCCAGTCCGGCGGCTTCCAGTTGCTGCTCGAAATCGCTTGGTACCGGCACGATCGGCCGATCACTATTGGCAGCTGCAAAGCGCAGCATGTTGCGCAACAGTCGTTCGGCGACCGGATGCGTTCCCAGGTTTTCGCGGATGCGAAGGGTGTTGAGGATGATGCGTCCCTCACCCAGTGGAACGACGGCCACCATGAGTCCTGAGTCGTAGTCCTGAGAAGCCTTGATGGCACCGGCCACCGCAGATGCCGATGCTCCCAGGCCGCGATACAGTTCGTCCGGGATCAGATCGCCGTAGTAGTCATAGTCCATCAATCCTCCGGCAGGCAATCCGTCGAAAATCGGATGGCACTTGGCCCATTCGTCTTTGAGGTACAACCATCCGTAGATCGGTGCAATCGTTCCCTTGTCAGCTAACGGCAGCCACCGTGTTGGCTGATTCCCTTCAGCCAGTAGTGAGGGCGAGAGAATGATAGCCGTTGACCCTTCGGCAATGCGTTGGGCCAAGTCGCGAAACGCGGTTACGCCTCCCGGCGCCGGAGGTGTGCCTGCCACAAGGATGACCTGCCGGACCTTCGAGCCCTCCGGAGCGATATTCTGCGTGTTGATGCCGTGCTGCGCCATCCAGTTCTGCAGGTCGGGATCCTGACCCCACAGGACGATGTCCGATTCCACGGGAGGCATCTGGCTGGGATCGGTGACATAGAACTCGCTTCGTCCGCCCGCAGCCGCCGCTGAGCGCAGGAACGTTGCCAGAAACTGGTACTTGCCAGGCGGGCCGTCAATGACGACATCCTCGGCAAAGCACAGCCGGGCGAAAGGCTCTTCACGGCTCTTATCAGCGTGATGCTCAGGTACCTCTACCATGATCGTGCGATCCAAGGCACGAGTCATGCCGGGACCGATCAGCTGCAGCCTGACAGGATACTCTCCTGGACTCAGCACATCCTCGTCGGCCAATACGGCCTCCAGATGGACCTTGTCCCCCTTGGTGACGTGGCTTGGCTCCGCAAACAGGCACCAGCGCAGCGGCGCCCAGGCGTCGTACATCGCGTCGACCGTACCAGGTTTGAGTTCACGAAACAGGGTCGTTAACCCCTCGCCACACATCACATGATCAATGGCCCCGGTCAGGCTGTGCCCGACAATATTCGGGTTGGCTCGAATCGCGTTGAGGCCGAGCGTGCGTTGGCTCGCCATCTTGGCCAGGCTGGCTTGAAAGAAATCCTCGGGCCGAGCATACATATCGTCGAGTTTCCACTGCTGCCAGTCGGCCAGGAATCGGCGGAGCATTTCCTGGAAGTATTGCGCGTCTTCCATCGTGTCGGCACCCCGTTGCTCAAAGTGCCGGACCGCGCGCCACAGATCCACCGCGCTGCCGATTCCATACTCGGAAAGAAACACGTTCTGGTCAGGTCCGCTCAGTTCTCGCAATGAGTGAATAACCGCTGCCGTGTGCGGAACTCGCGGGTATAAGTGACGATCGCTCAACACGTCCTCCCACTCGACGATATCCGGATTGGCCAGACTGCCAATGCCCGTCTCGGTCGAACCGGCCCCGTAGAGTTCCAGCGCCGAAGAATCCGGCGAAGCAGCGGCCGGCAGATATCCGTAACTCCATACGCCGTTGGGATTGGAATCAGTGGCGAAATCGGCAGTGGCATCGTGCGTCGTGACCGCCGACTTCACCGTGAAGGCCACTCCTGTCGTGTCGGCGCCATAATGCTGGTCTCCCGCTCCCACAAGGCAGTCGAGCGTATCTCCAGCTGTCATCGAAAGCGACTGGGAGAAGGAAATCTCGTTAGGAGCTTCCTTCAGGTTGATGACGCCGTCGAAGATCGGCTTGCCGTTATGCAGGATGTGAGCGTCGGTCGTAGCCTTTTCCGCCAGACCAACAAACCGGGCCGCCACGTTCACTTCTCCGGCTGCCGGGGCCGTGAAGCGAATCACGCTCCACTGGTTGTTCGGGCCAGGATGCATGGCCAGGTGGCCGGCCGGCCAGGTGATTCCCAACGCTTGAATGGTCTGTGTCGTGTGGTTCAGCGCCACCCACGGCTCGATCGGACGGTCTTTGGGCCAGATCCGAATTCCCGCCACACCGGCGATGCCTCCGCCCGGCGCTCCTCCACCTGTGGCGTGACCGTCGTAGCGTCCGGAATTGAGCAGGACCAGTCGACTGGGATCGAGAGATCGCACCAGCGGCAGCATTTTTACGCCGTGCCAGAACGCCGGACAATCGGGCGCCTCGTTCAGCAACCCCCAGATAACGACGCAAGGATGATTCCGATCGCGCCGGATCAGCTCGCTGACCCCGCTGTCAAACCGCTGCGCCATCTGCGGCGACGGATCGATCCACATCGAGGCGTACGATTCGTTGTACACGAGCAGTCCGATCTCATCGCAGAAGTCCAGCTGCGCTGGCGATGCTCCGCCCCAGATGAAGCGAACGGCATTGAAACCCATCGCCTTCAGATTGAGCAGATCGCGCCGCAGGAAATCCGGATCACGCGGAAACTGCTGCCCTATGGGGAAGTGATTGCACGTGTGAGTGGAACGAAGATAGAGGCGACGGCCGTTAAGTCGGAAGTAACCGTCCGAAAAGCGGAACTCCCGGAAGCCGGTACGTGTCGACAACTCGTGATACTCACTCCCGCTGTCGGAAACCAGCCGAGCAGTCACCCGGTACAGATAGGGATGATCCAACTCCCAGAGGTGCGGGCTCTTGAGTTCCAGTGCGATCTTGATCTTGGACCGACCGACCGGCAGATCGCATCGTTCACTGTGAACCAGGACGGTTTCACCATCACGCGCTGAAGCGACGGCCAGATCGAGGCGTCCCGACTGTGATGTTGTCGTAGAGTTGACCGCCTCTGCTTCCACCGCCAGCCGGCCTGTTTCTTCTGCCGGTGTGGCGATCACGAACAGATCGTCGACGTAGAGCGAGGGAACCGCCAGCAGTTCAACCGTATCGGTGATTCCACCGTGGTTGAAGCCTGCCCCTGCCCGATACGCAGTGACCTTACACCGCCGAGCTGTCTCGTTGAGCCGAATGCCATCGATCGGTTCGTTGGTCGGATTGAGGACGCGAACCATCAGCACATTGGTCTGTCCCGGCTTAAGCTGCTGCGTGATGTCAAATGTAAACGGGGTTTCACCTCCTTCATGCGTCCCCACCGGCTGACCGTTGAGCCAGACCTCTGCGAGATAATCCACCTGACGGAAACGCACCAGACTCCTTCCGCCGGGATATGGGTTGGCGGCCCCCTGAAAGCTCAGTGCGTACCACGCCACGCCATGGTAACCGGGAAAGGTCTCTTGAATGATCGAGGGAACGGGAGTCGGTCTGCTGTCAGGTAACTGACTCTGTGCGAACCACTGCTCCTCTTTCCCCTGATTCTGCGGATCGATGGCGATCTGCCAGATACCGTCCAACCGCTCGATGGTGCCGGAAGCCAAAGCCTCCTGACGTGGACCAAGCAGGCAGGTTTGTGGGAGGAGCAGGACGCAGTAGAGATAAATCCGATTGATGCGTGGCACAGTTCTAATCTCCGCGGAGTGACTCAGTGGCAGGGCAATCTGTGGCCTCATCCTCAGCAGGGATGGCCTCTCGGAAGCAGGTCTCAGACCAGGCACCATTATGCCACAGGGCGGAGCGAAAAGCACCAACAGCAAGACAAACAACACGAATCGTTCAGCCGCTGACGGGGATTGAGCAGTGGGTGGCGTCAGTCCCGCAGGCGTGTGAACCGCAGCATATCGAACGGGAAATATCCCATTACGAAGGGCCGATGCAAAGAAGCGGGCGGCGTGACTGCGCGCCGGGAAGAATGGTGTGGTGGGAATTGCGTGCGACTCTGCTTGGTATCAACGGGCTCTGCCAGCGCGAGTGGACGTGACGTCCGGTATCGGCTGACAGAGCCGCGTTGATAATTAGTTGTCTGCCCGCCTCATGACGTGTCCTTCACTTCGAAGGCGGGGATCAGGGCGCAACGCGTCCGAGTGCTACCGTCGCTGTGTCAGCTGATCCTCAATCTGTCGCGCCTCCTGCAGATGCTGCTCCACAGAACTCTGAGCCTGCTCGATCGTTTCCTGAAGCTGGCCAGTCGCTTCCGACTTCATGACCTTGAGCGTGTCGAGCATGCCCATGTGGCCTAGGATCTGGAAGCGAATGAAAGCCAGGTCAAACTCGCCTTCCGACTTCTGCTTCATGCCTTCGGTCAAGGTGTCGATGACCTGATTCTGCACATTGCTGTAGATGTTCAGCAGCTGACTGCTGGTGTCGCCACTGGCGGAGGAAGTGTTGACATCCACCTGGACCTGACCTGCGCCGGTGTGAGCGTCCGACTGCCCCTCTTGACCCTCACGGTCCGGAGTCGTGCGGTCCGGAGTCGTCCCCTCTTGCCGGGCGTCACTGCGGAACGCTCGGTTCTGACGCTGGAGGTCGGAGGAGGTACCGGCGAACTGTTCGAGCTTCTGTACCAGCTTCTGATGCTCCTCTATCATGCGGTTGGCGAACTCTTTGACCGCGTCACTCTGGGCCTGCTCCTGGCCGACTTTCGACATTTTGATCTCGCCCTGGTTCTTGATAATCAACCACTTCGCCAGACATTGATCCAGCTTGCTTGCCTGACCGCCACTATCACTATCCTGCGTGCGGGTGGATGAGCGTTGCACATCCTGCTGGTCGGTCGCATTCTGCGTGTCCTGATTTCTTACCGGTTGATCACGTGGATCCTGTTGGGCCCCCACCGACATCGCCGGGCCAATCAGAAGCGCCGCGCAGACCAGGGCTCCGAACAACTTCTTGAGTGAGACTACCATAGACTGTTCCTTCCATTTCTTACCTGGACTTGTTGTCCGATACGCACTTCACCATGGAGTGCCGTCAGACGACTGAGGAGCAAAACGTGTACCATTTCGCACGAGGTCCTCAAGCGCCGCGGATGACCGATGAACGCCTGCTCCGACTGGTATGTGCCGGCAGGCAGTCGCATCGCTGAAGCAGAGAGACCGGCAGCGATATGTACCCTCGTAGATCCATCGTTCAGGAATCCCGGAGATCCAGGTGTGACCTCCTCGATCTGACAGCGTTTCTTCGTCGGCGTGCTGACCGCCGCTGAGGAACTTCGCAGGGAGTTCTTTCGAGCATGCGGAATGGGATGAGAGTCAAGAGTGCTCGGGACTCTTGACGGTTCCGATCCGAAGAGGAACGGGAGGTGAGTGGAGCCGAAGGCAGCGGAATCAGGGGAGCGATTTGCCCAGTTGGGTGGAGATAGGCATGCGTAGCGCTCCGACAGATCGGTCGAGAGTGGTCGCGTGGCGTTCAGCCGGAGAGCGTTTTCGTTGCGTGTCAGATTGTCGGAGCTCAGCACCAGAATGGCCTGTTACGTCCAAGCGGGGAGTAGTGTGGTGGAGCGGTGTACGAGTTGGAAGGCAAGGACGGCGATGAAGGGCGTTAGCCCTCACCTATTCGGCAGGTTGATCGGCAAGATGGCTTCTCACGGAGTTGCAAAGGCACCAGAGGCGCGGAGATGCACGCGAGCAGGCGGCATCGTCGGTACGATAATCAGACCCCGTCACACTCGCCGCGTGGACTGTGTCAACATCGCTCGCCGCAGGATGGTGCCGTCTTGACCCAACACCGTAGCGATTCCGCGACGCTCCACGCCTGTGCGATGCAGCCGCGCGGTGTGAATGGCGTTCTGTAACGGAAAGATGTTTCCTGATCACTATCGAAACGGCGCGTTCGTGGCGTTTCGAGGATCGTGGAATCGGCAGGCAGGTACCGGGTATAAACTGGTCTTCGTGCCGTTCGACGAATCAGGCATGCCACTGGGATACTATGAAGACTTCCTGACAGGATTCCTGCTCGATCCCAATGTTCCGACCGTTTGGGGACGTCCTGTCGGTGTGCTCGCGATGCCTGATGGGAGCCTGCTCTTCACCGAAGAGGCCAATGGACGAGTCTATCGCGTCTGGTTCTCTCCCTGAGACCGAGGACTTCGTGCGCCGTTCGATTCAGGCAGGGGATGGACCTTGGGCAGATCCAACTGTTGTGCTTCGCCTTTGCCAAGGTGCGGCCCGTTGCCGGGAACCAGAGAATACACCCCGCCGGTGCCCAACTCCAACCCGGAGTCGTTCGGCAACTCGCCGTAAGGCAAAACGCCACGCAGCGCCGAATCGAAATCAGTTTGAGTCGGATCGTCGAACAGCGACGTGTCGAGCTCGAGAGTCGACTTCCCAGGTAGGCTTAATGACGGCAGGTCGCCAGAATCTTCTTGTGCATGGCCGAGTTTCAGCTGCAACAGAGCCGCATCGCCGTCAGTAGCGAGGGGGGCAGGTAGGGCGCGCGGCGACATGGGTGCCGAAGAGGGGGATCGAGCGTGAGTCCGCAATCCCAGACTCACCAGACCCACGCAAATAATCGCAACGCCAGTTCCGCCGATCCAGCGTGCCGCATTGGCCATGTTCCCCAACTCCTCATCAGTCACATCGCCGTCCCCAACTACTCTCCTCACATCGCGCCAACACGCATCGATGAGATACCGTGCCGCCACCGCGCTCTGGTGGACTTCGCCGTCGGAACGGGCAAGACCCAATTCGAGCGGTCTAGCCGCAACAGACCGCGATGCACTTGCTCGCTCTCCCAACACCAGAACCAGAATATCAACTTCAGAGATAGAGGTGCCAACTCCCGCCAGCCACCACCTGCAACAGCGCAGAGCCAACCGTCGCGATGCAGCGAATACCTTCCATCGGCCACGTTTAATCCTATGGTTTCGCGACTCCCGAAACCACTCCTCCCAAGAAGAACTTAAGAGGGTCGCCAACGCGGTAAGGCCGGTATACTCCTGCAGTACAGATTGAGGTCCCCCCCGTGGAAGCCGCTTGGGCAATGGATGCCAATCCACTGGGGAAATGGTGAGGTGGGGTGACTACCCAGAGACTCACCGGGCTCTCGACCACACCAGGGTTTGTGAAGACAGCTATGCGTGAGGTATATTCCCTCGGGGGGCGAGGCCCCTGAAGTCTTACTCACGGATGCCAGGTATGAGCAGCAATCTCTGTCCAGAATGCGGTGCGTTGATCGGGACGGAACAGATTAATCTCACTGAGGGTGTGGCGTTATGTCGGGAGTGCGGCAAGTTGTCCCGCCTTTCCGACGTCGCGGAACTGACACAGCCGGTTCGGGAGACACTCCGGACAGTTCCGGCTGGGTGCGCGGTGAGCGACCGTGGGGATGAGACCGTGATAAGAGCCACGCTGCGGTCTTTCGGAGCCATGGCGGGTATGCTCTTCTTCGCCTTGTTCTGGAACAGCATTGTCTCGGTATTCGTTCTCTTTACGATTTCCGGGATATATGTGAATCTGATCGGACCGCTTCCGGACTGGTTTCCCGCTCCCGATGGCGACAACAACATGTCGCTTGGAATGACGCTATTCCTGTGTGTGTTTCTTACTCCGTTCGTGCTGGTCGGTGCGGGATCGGCCCTTGCGGCCGTGATGACCATTCTTGGGCACGTGGAGGTGCGCATCGGCTTCGCGGAAGCTCAAGTCCGAACCGGAATTGGTCCTCTGGCGTGGCGACGCAAGTTCGATCCGTCACAGGTGCGTCGCGTTGTCATGGACCGTACGGCGTGGGAATCGAACGGTCGTGCTCAGCCGATAATTCTGATCGAATCCGACCGGACCGTGAAGTTTGGATCGATGCTCACCGACCAGCGGCGTGAGTGGATGCGCGCCGTGCTGCAGGCGTTGCTGATGTCCCCAGATCCGAGGTGGTTGGCCCTCGTCCATTGTGTTTGAATGTGCCGGTGGAGACGTGATGAGAATGGACCGACAGCACGTGGCACGGAGTAAGTTCCTGAGCTATGTACTCCGACATCAACCTGCCGAGATTGGAATCAAGCTCGACTCTGAAGGTTGGGTGCCTATCGACGAGTTGCTCGGTGCGCTGGAAAGACACGGTCGAGGCCTTTCTCGAGAGGAGCTATTGGGAGTTGTCAAGGACAATTCGAAGCAGCGTTTCGCAATCAGCGAGGACGGAACTCGGATCAGAGCCAATCAAGGCCACTCCGTGACGATTGACTTGGGACTGCCTCCGCTTGAGCCGCCGCCGTTGTTGTACCATGGCACGGCACAACGGAATCTGTCTGCGATTCGCCAGTGCGGACTCCTGAAAGGAAACAGGCACCACGTTCACCTTTCGAGCGATCCCGAAACGGCCCAAAGCGTGGGAGCTCGCCATGGAAAGCCGGTTGTCCTCGTGGTCCACGCGGGCGACATGCATGCAGCCGGGCACACGTTCTACCGGTCGGAAAACGGGGTCTGGCTGACCGATCATGTTCCGCCGAAGTATCTGGCAGGTTTGACTGAGGACACAAGCGAACTGCTCAAGTGAGCACTTCAGCAACGCTCCCTTGGCACGTCGGCCCCGGACAGACCTCGCGCGCCGCCCGGCCGGGCAGTCTGTTGATGTGCCGTCCGAGAATCACACGAATGGGGTTGGCCGCCAGTGGGGTCACAAGTGCGGTTATGCCTGGCTGAACTGGGGAAGTCGCCCTGGTATGATGAACGAGGCCGAAGCCTTATCCTGGGACTGTCAAGCGGCAGCGGAATGAGTCGGTTTCACCGAACGATCAGCATGCCCACCCTACGGGCCGTAACTTCCAGCACCTACCGATCCATGCAGGCACAGGAACTCCATCGATGAACCACCCCAGAATCTCGACTGTGGCGTCTCTCGTCTTGTTGGCTCTGGAATTCGGAGCGTTTGCGTTTGTGGCGAGCGTGCCTGGGTATGCGCAGATTCCACTCGGCAATCCGCTGGGCGGACTTGAGTCTCTCAAGAGCTTCAAGACGATGCGAACGTCCTCGTGCGATCCCGACTGGAAAAACGGCAACGCGGACGCGCGGGGGATCCAGCCGGGGGCCACTCTGGAGGTGGCTCATCTGGAAGGGCCCGGCAAGATCACGCACATCTGGTGCACGATTGCCCATTCCGATCCGTTCTACTCTCGGATGCTCACGCTCCGCATCTACTGGGATGGCGAAGAAGCTCCGAGTGTGGAATGTCCGATTGGCGACTTCTTTGGCATCGGGCATGGAGTCGATCGAGCTTTTGACTCGATTCCGATCAAGGTGTCGTCTGAAGGGCGCGCGAGGAACTGCTACTGGCCAATGCCGTTTCGCAAGTCGGCGCGCATCACGGTGACCAACGACAGTGACTTGGCCTGCGGCGCTTTCTATTACTACGTGGATTGGCAGAAGCATGATTCGCTCCCCGAAGATGCCGCTTACTTCCACGCCATGTATCGCCAGGAGCATCCGTGTATCATGGGCCGCAACTACTTGCTGGCCGACATTGTGGGACGCGGCCATTATGTGGGGACGATCCAGAGTGTCTATCACACGTCAGGCGGTTGGTACGGTGAAGGGGATGACTTCTTCTTTATCGATGGTGAACAGGAACCGAGCCTGCGGGGGACGGGTACGGAAGACTACTTCTGCGACGCGTGGGGATTCCGTCAGCAGGACGGTGCTTTCTACGGGACGCCCCTCTGGGAAGGTTACTCGGCGGGAGATCGAAGTACTGCCTATCGGTTTCATATCACGGATCCGGTGGCCTTCACCAAGTCGCTGCGGGTGGAGATTGAGCACAAGGGATCGCAGCACTTCGCGGACGGCAAAGTGGATGGATTTATCGAGCGCGATGACCTGATGTCGTCCGTGGCCATCTGGTATCAGATCGAGCCTCACCAGCCCTGGCCGGCCATGCCCGCTGCGGCAGAGCGTCTGCCGTTTCGCGAAATTGAGCTGGTCGCCGGATGGAGAGTCGTCGAGTCGTGTGAGCATTCCGAACACCAGGTTTCCGTGCAGGAGGTGGGAGGTACGGCATATGGCAAGCAGTTGTGGCTCACACCACAAGACGATTCAGCCTGGGTGGAAATCCCCTTCGAACTCAGCGAGCCTGCCAACCTGGAGCTTGTTGGCAAGTTCGTCAACTCCTGGGACTACGGGATCTACGACGTACTGCTGGACGGCCAGAAGATCGCTTCCGTCGATCTCCACTCGCCCAGTATCAAGACGAGTGTAGAGCGATGGGGTTTGCATTCTCTCGCGGCTGGCCAACATGTGCTGCGATTGCAATGCACCGGAAAATCACCTGGTTCGACCGGCTATTTGCTCGGGTTCGACGTGCTGAAAGCACGCGTTCCAGCATATCAGCGTCCGGAAGGGTTTGACCTTCGCAATGTCAAACGTTGATACGATCATACGATCCGTCCCAGGAACGGCCACGCCATGGGCTTCCCGGCGTGCGCATTGCCTGGGAAATTGGGCATACTTTGTTCGATATTCTGCGGTTCCAGCCCTGGCTGCCACGAGGGCTTCGCGGCGCAGTCGTGACTGAAGGTACGCCGCCTTGCGCCTCCGCCGATGTGACTTAGCGCACCGTCAGAATCCTCGTTGCTTGGGGCCGTCTGTGAAGGAAACGCCTGGTCGCCACTGCGACAAATTGATGCACCTCGGCGTCAGACTGAAAGCGCGCCACGCCGGTCGCGGCCGATCTTCACGTGCGAGGCCGATAAGTGGCCGTATGAGACAATCACTGGTTCGATCAGAAGAGTGGTTTCTCACGAAGCCACGGAGGATGTGGGACGGGGAGGAAGTGGGCTAGAATCGCCAAGGGATCTCTGGTCGCTCTTACTCTTTTCTGTGAGCTCCGCGGCTCCGTGAGGTCCATCCGACTTGGGACCCGCTGGGACGCTACGGTGGCCATCCGCTCGTGGCATACGGTTGGACCAGTCGAGGGAACACCGTATTGTTGTTTGACACTTTGTTGAATCTCACGCGAAGGCGATAAGGCGCTAAGCAATGCGTGGGACGCGCGCCATTCGCATCCGAAAGAACGGAGTCTGCCTCATCGACGACCACTTGCATCGTCCGCTGGCGGAGTTCTATCGGTTTGGACAGTCAGGATATTGCAGGTCTCGGTTTGGTCATCGAAATGCAGCTCGACGCGACCGGTCTCAAGCTGCCGCAGCACACTCGCGATACGCTGCTTCACGCACGAATGATCCGTTCCATCGCGAGTAACGAATTCCTGGATAATGGCGTGGAGCGTTGCGGGTGCGAGCTTCTTGTATGGGATGCGCATCGGCTTAGTCTAGCTGGTGCCGCGAGCGGAGGGAACAAGTGTCGACGGCGAAAATGAGGTCCCGCAATCGCGGCGGAGCGGCTACCAGTGGTCCAGCGAATACAGCGACGGGCAAGATCGGTCAGTTGGACAGCGACACTTTTCGACATCACTGCTGAACCCCCGCGAGCTCCGCTCGTGCGGTGACCCAGATGGTGAGCTACGTCTCCGCCTCGCCCCCTCCGTTCCGGCCCCCCGCGAGCTCTGCTCGTGGGTGACCCAGATGGTGAGCTACGTCTGCGCTCGCCCCTTCCGTTCCGGACCCCCGCGAGCTCCGCTCGTGCGGTGACCCAGATGGTGAGCTATACGATTCCTCACCGCCGGCATCGAGTACTCGCCGAACGTACCGACCTAGAACCCCGTGCTCCAGACGCGTCAGAGTC
>JBGSHS010000308.1:0-12856 GCA_041752115.1 Pirellulaceae bacterium
AATGGTGTTGGCCCACGTCGGCTTACTTTCTAACGAGCCCCTCGGCGCAGCCGTGTTGCTCTTTGTCTAGTCTTCCGATGGTTCTGCCCCGATTTTCGCCCGATATTGTACGGCTCGGAGAAAGGAAATCAACCCGCCTCCACCAGTTCGGGAGTCTCCGCGGGATGCGTGGTGAGGGTGCCTTTCCTAGGGCGCACGCGTCCCCGAAATGCGGCACGATGACCGTATACGCCGAGGGGGAAATCGGGGGACCAAGTCCCCATCACCGATCCTCCAAGGCTGTGCGCCCGCGACATCAAGACCGACCGCTGAACCGGTGCGGCATCGGGATTGACTTTGACGACTCGCTGGCCATCGGAAACCCAACAGTCGCGCCATCCCTTGTCTCCCAGAACATAATCGCCCTCGGCGAGGTCGTGCCGATTCGACTGGATCACCTTACCAACGCAACCGCCCTCCATCGGTTTTCCCAGAGCGAACGGCTCGACGTAGCTGTCCCCCTCCCGCATCCGACCTCGCATGTAAGGATCCACGGATATCCATTGATTGCGAACCAGAATCTCGCCCTCAGCCGGTTCTGGTAGCGTGCGTTGGACAAGTTCGAAGTTCGCTTCGGTCGGCATCCCGACCGGGCGAGATTTTAAATAGATTTCTCGAGTCTTCATTGTCGCAATTTCTCTCTCTCACCATGTGAGTCAAGATCTTCGCCACCTTGCACATGCCCCCCTTGCACAACGTGATCGTCAGCAGAGTTCGCTGCCGCTCACCGGCTCTGCCAACTTCTCCCCTGCCTGTTGACGCCGTCGTCAGTGTACGGCAGCGGCCTGTGGGTATCCAACAAGCCAAGAGCCAGAGGAACAAGCCACATTGAACTTGGACCGTTGATGAGTCGCATGCCGAATCGTTGAGCATTTCTGTTTCGCACGCGGCACTTTCCTGTGATTACAGCACCTGACATCTGATTTCTCCTAAATGACCGAGCGTGATTGTGCGGCGCGCGGTTTGCAGAATGCTAGCGTTTTCACGTTTCAACAGTGCAAACGTGTCGCCGAATTGCGCTCGGTCATTTAGAGTTTACAATTCTCAGGTACGGTCAACGGGCTTCCGCAGACGGCGATCCAGTTAAGAGATTTTCCCCAGGGGTCCAAGATCTGCTCGCCTGTTCTTTGATTTCCTCAGCTTCGCTTTGCAGGCCGGCTTCGGCCTTGGTCGAGACTGCCTCGGGTTCGGAGGCCGGCTTCGCCAGGGTTGGTTCGCCTGCTTCCAGGGCCCCTTCGCTTTCTATCATGCGTACGGGCACCCCGTGTGGGAAAGTGACTTCGCGCGCCTCGTCCGGCAGCGAGATTCCCGAATCCTGGAAGGCCCGTTTGACGAGCCGAATGACCGACGATTTCACTTTCAACCAGCTGTGTCGACTGCCATCGAGCCAGAAGTAAACACGTAGGTTCACCGTGGACGGTCCAAGGTGTTCCACGAGCACCAAGGGTTCAGGTTCATTCAGAACGGCGGGATGATCAGCGAGTACCTTCAAGGCGACTTCCTGGGCGAAAGGGATGGAATCTTCGTAGCCGATACCCACGATGAAATCATCGCGGCGATTGGGATTGCTCGTGAAGTTGCGGATGGTGCTTCTGAAAACGGTCGAATTGGGAATTTGAAGTTGATTGCCGTCGAGTGTCATCAGAACAGTCGTGCGTGAGGTCAGCCGCTGAACGTAACCCGTGACACTCGCCACTTCTACCAGATCGCCCTCACGAAACGGTTGCTGTAAGCTCAGAAAGAGACTGGCAAGAAAATTCTCGGTGATGTCGCGGAATGCGATACCCAGTACCAAACCAATCAAGCCTGTGCCGCCCACTACGGTTAGCGCGAGTTGCGTGAGCCCGGCGATACGGAGCACCAGGTATAGTCCGGCAAGCATGACAAGTATTCCGCCAGCCCGGGCCGTTACTTCGCGCAGAAGCTGGCTGCGGGATCGAGCCAGAAGCCCGCGACGCAGTGTGTACACCGTTAACTTGCCAAAGATCCAGGAAAGAGCAATCACGACCACCGCCACCACGATCAGGGGCAGCAATCGAACGAATCCGCGTACGAGATCATTCAGTACCTGAAAGGTTGGATTGAAATCCCAAATCGTCGTGGGAGCCACTTCGATTTGATTGACGACTGCAACTACGCCCTCCGTATTCTTTGCCAAATCTCCAGCCCATTGCTGGGATTCTTCGTTTTCTGTGGTTCCTTTGAGGAAAACGATTCCTTCCTCGACAGCGACCGTGGGGTCGCCGAACCAACCTGTCGTTTTAAGGATATCCGCGATTCGTTGCCTGATTTCGTCATCCTTGGCGACGGGTCGGACTTCGACTTTGCCTGGGGGCTCGGGTGTACCGTCAGACGCTTTCGCCACCACCGGCTTATCTTCGCTACCGCCTAACTGCTGAGCAGCCGCCGACGTGAATGGAAGAACGGCGCAGCACAGGAACGTGGCCCAGATGAGTCGGCCTGGTCGAGACCAAGCAAGGCCCGAGGTTTGAACATGGAATGGCCCCCGCTGGCGAGGAGTTCCTCCGTGATCGATTATTGACGCTGCCGGTGGTAGCCGATGGCAAGTCGGGCCAGATGATCCAGGAGGTATTTGTCCGCGTCCTACATGAAGGCCAGGCGGCCGCCGAACGCAGCTTCGCTGCTTCCTTTCGTTCCTGACGCGCCGTGATGGCTTCTCCCGAGTTTCGCGATGCGACTTGTCCTCTCTGCTGGCTGGGATCATGCGACCAGAGGTGTCGTCCATTAGCGTTTGCCCAGCCGTCCGAGGGTGCTGTCCAAGGAACGTGTCAACTTCGCAACCGCCCCGTCGACGGCCCGCTCTGAAGTGGCCGCCGAATCGCTTACAGAGATTGGCTGAAGACCGGCGAGCCGGGCCTCCAGCAGGCAACGAATATCTTCGTTGCCGCATTTCTTGTCGCTGTTCTGGTCGCTGAGGTGGACCTCCACTCGGGTCACTTGCTTGCTGAACCGATCAAGGCTGTCACTTATTACGGCTTTGATCTGTTGCACGAGTTCTGCATCGCCTTCGATGTTGCGATCGGTGTTGATCTGAATCTGCATAAGCCCGTCCTCCTCCTGTGGTAATAATATCGAAGCTGCTCGTATCTGCGATTCAGTACCGGTAGATCGCGGCTATACCCGTCTTCGTCGGCATTCGTTCGGCTGGGACGATAACGACTTGTCCGCCCATCTTCCCGGCGAACGTCGCCAGGTCGTCGAGCACGTCATCAACCTCGGGGTGTGTCACATTGTCCAACTGAATGTCGCCGGTCGCAGCGTCGATCCGCCATGGAATTTCGCGGCGGGCTTCGATCAGCAGTGTGGCGACCCGACCGGCCACAACCGCCTGTTGGCGATGAGTTGGCGAACAGAGCAAGACGCAAGGCGGATCACAATTGTCGAAGAGCCCCCGCTGCATAGTCTTGATCGAACGAGTTAATGTTGTTTCCTCACTATTACGTAATACGTGTCATCCGGTCGCATGCTCGAACTCCGTTGAATGGTCCGTTGTTGGCGTAGGCGAGGCGATGAACTGGCGGATTTGCTCCTGCGCCTCGGCCATCGTCGCCACAACGACGGCATGCCGACCAATGCGTTCTGTGGCTTTCTCCAAGTCGCCAGGCGTGTCCCACAAACCCACCATCAGCTTCACATGAGGCAGTCGATCACGGATTTGTTTACAAAGATAACGTGCATGCATCACCGCTGCGGGAGGCGTGGCGCAGACGCACATCACGTCCGCTCTGTGCGTTTCGACCCAATCCACCATCTCGCTGGCTAGTGACCTAACCGAGACGGCCTGCACGCGATTGCCTGTCGTCTCCAAGACTTGCGCGAGCATCAAGGCGGTAAGCTCGTCGGACTCGGTGCGCGCGGGCACACAAAGGATCTCGAGCGGTGATGCTTTGGCCTCCGCGACGCAGTGAGCGATTGCATTCACGTCAGTCGAGTCGATCGCGTTTGCTGTCGCGGGAAGGGCGGTCAGCCGGTCACTGCAGTCTTGAATCATCTCCCTCAAGCACCGCATGATGAACTTGTATTTCCCTTCGGAAAGCTCGTCGAGTTGCCAATGCTTTTCGGCCAATGCGAGCGCGGGGATGAGTACCGAGTCGTAGACGTCCACGAGCGAGTCGAGCTTGAGAGAGTCATCGAGCAACTCCGCGGCCTCTTCCTGATCTCCCGCCAACAACCGCTGATAGATACGCGTCTTGGGCTCAAACACCGGATCGCTTCCCAGCAGGATTCCCAGAAACGAAAGCTGGGGAACATGCTTGCCGACCACGAGGACACACACGGTCAGCGGGGTGGCCAGCAGCAATCCGACCGGCCCCCACAGCCACATCCAAAAAATCGTCGCGACGAAGACCGCAACGGGCGACACCCCGGTGTTCTTCCCGTATAGCCAAGGTTCCATCACGTTGTTGCTTAATAGCTCCAATACCACGAACAACCCCACCGTCAGCAGCGGCATGCCCCAACCCGTCGAGATCGCCAACGACAACGCGATGGGCATCGCGGCGGCGATCCACGGCCCGATGTAGGGAACGAACCGGAGCACGGCGGCCAAGAGTCCCCAGAGGATCGCATTGGGCACACCGATAAAGTAGAGTCCCGTGCCCACGGAGATGCCGAACGTGGCGTTAATCAGGAAGAGCATCGAAAGATAGCGTCGGACCCGCGAGTTGGCGTCTTCCAGCATCTGCGTCGTCAACGTCACGTGACTCTTACCCATCAAGTGGATAAAACGATCACGCAAATCCTCGCGTCGGATCAGAAAGAAGATAACCAGCACGATGACAATGCCGATGGTGCCTAACACCTCGAGCAGCGTTCCGAACATGCCGCTGAAGGACTGCAGCGAACTCGTGGGTGCGGAAATGACACGCACCGAATAGGTCCGCTCCCCAGGTCCCGCTCCGTCATTCGCCAGATCGGATTGCGCGAGATTCTCGCCCACTTCTTGCGCCGAGCGAGTCACCTTGCTCAGCGCCGTAACCGCATAGGCGTTCATCGCATTGAGCCGCAGTTCGATGTTCCGCGAGTATTCGGGGATCTTGGGACCCAACTGGTTCACCTGCAGACTAGCTGCCCAGACCACGACTCCCGGCACCGCGAACCCCAGCAGGGCCGTTACCAGCACCGCAGGGATTCTCCCCAACCCCCGATGCTCCAACGTGTCGCAGACGGGACTCAGCAAAAAGCTCAACAACACGGCGAGCGTCAACGGGATCAACAGCGGTTTGGCCAAGTACAGCGCCGCGACGACGAACGCGATCGACGCCAACATCAACATCCAGTGTGTTTCAGTAATTGTAGCCTGTCGTGCCATGCGATCCTGTGACCTCACCATCGGTGAACTACCAAGGCTTCAACTTCCAACCCAACACGAAGCCGATGCCAATGCACCACAGGGCGACGACTGCCGGCCTTTCGCTTGCGTACTGCTGGAAATATTTCATCAAGTCGCTCGCGGGAGTGAGTCGCTCGCCCGATCGCTGAACCTCGTGAGCGTTGCCAGTGGCTGAGTAGGGGCGTCCTTCATTCATGTCACAATCCTCATTACGAAGTGGTTAGTGGTAATTCGTTATTTCATGTCAGCCAGTTGCGTGCGAGAACTCGCTTGATCCAGTGCAGGTTACTCACCAGTTCGTCCCGGGAACGACGCAGCACCGCCGCACGCTGCGACACTTGTGTCCAGCCGACGACGCACAGTAGGACACTGCCGATCGCTCCCGCAACCAGGACGATCAGAAACGCGGTGAAGTGGGATGTTTTCAGGAATTGCACGAGACCGAGCGCTACAGTCACCAAAGCGATGGGAAAACACGCCAGTCCGAGTGCCAGACCACCGAGCAAGACCAGACTGGGAACCAAGGCGCGACGACTACATTCCCGCACGTCGGCTGCCAGTAGTTGCGACTGCAGTTCCGTCAAGGTCAGCACATCGTTGGCGAATGCCCCGACGTCCCGTGCCAAGCCCTGCGATGCGGTTTCGGGCGCACGACTGCGCTCCGCTACCTTCGCTTGCTGATCCATCCGATGAGGACTCCTATGCAAAGTGCTGCACCCATTCCGACTACAGGGTGCTCCTGGATATTCCTTTCGATCCACCGTCGCCGTCGGTGAAGCTGTTTCTGAGCCGCATGCAGCAACTCGACGGGAGCGACTGGCGTCCAGTGAACTTGCGGCGCCGAAGCCAACAGATCGTTGGGAATTCGATTCTTCATGGTTGAGCTTCCGAGGGTAACGTGACGGACTGCCCCGCGAAGTATTGGTTGGCTTTCCGCGTGGCATACGACAATGCACTGCGCCATAACAGATTGCCGGCGAACATGAGCACTGCACTGCGAACGCTACTTGTCGAAGATGCGTGCGATTTCGTCAGCAGCCGGCTGTGATCGGCCAGCGTTCGATTGACCTTTCCGAAACTCACACGACGCTGCGGGACAATCGCGTATCCGATGGCGCAAGCGGCTCCCACACAGATCCAGGGATAGTTTTTGACGTAGTGACGCCACTCGACCAGGTCGTGTGCGCTCTCGGCGATCTCCCGAGCCCCTTCGTCCAAATCACAACGCACTTCCTCCATACGTCGGAGAATCGCTTTGGTTTCGGGCGAATCCTGCATCGATCGCTCCACGGTTGGTTCCTGTAACACCAAGGTTAGACCGCGATGTGTTTTGCCAAGGACGCGGGTAAGACTCCGGCGATCGCGTCCAGCATCTTTCGACCAAGCTGTTCCGCCGCCAGTTCCGTTCGCCGTCCCAGCGTCGGTCGCGACGTGACAGGCCCGCTCAGGAGGCTACCCACGACCACGCCGGCCCCAAGTCCGATTCCAAAGACGACCAGCACCGAGGACATGGGGTAGCTGCATACCAATCCCGCGGGATTCCCCTGGTCACAGGCCGTGTTTCTTGGCGTGGGCACCTTTTCTTGCGCCGTATTCATGGTGATTCTCTTTCTCCAAAAGGTATTAATTCGAAACCCGGTCGCTGGGCGGGGGAGATGACGATCGCCACGCATCGCTTCCCCCCGGACACCAGGACATCCCGCATTGAGGGGATTACTTAACGCCACCGCAACAACAGACTGATCACCACACCCGTGATGACGCCGGCTCCAAAGCAAACGGCCAGCGATTCGGCGGGGCGTTGCCGCACCATGTCTTCGACCTCCGCATAGCCCTCGCGCACCGAGGACGCGGCTTGATGGGACGTTTCTTGAATGGCATCCGTCGCCTGCTCGGCGTACGCGCGAACGGCCTCACCGGCCCGACTGATCACCGAAGCACCATTCGTCGTGAACTGATCAAAGAACTGCTCGATGCTCTCGCGTGCGGCTCCCGTTTTCTTCTGAATCTTGCCGATCAATTGTTCGACGTTGCCATCAAACTCCGTGACGTCGTCATCGGTGAGCGAACCCCACTTGCTTCGTAACTTGCCTTGGATCTCCTGCCAGTTTCCCTGAAGTGTTTGTTGGTTGATCATCGTTCGGACCTCATTTCCTATTCATAGAAAGGTGTTTGTGTTCCGGACGCAGGACACGTTTCCCGTCGTCCGTGAACCGTGTTGCGGTTGCAACATGCTCCCGCTTTGCACTGGATCTGATGAGCCCGTGAGTCGTTGGGGCTACGTTAGTTCCGGCCGGTTGCGAATGATTCGCGTAGACCAACAGACGTTTAGCCGCGCGAGCCAGTTCTTCGGTGCTGTTCGATTCGCTGATCGGTGTTGTCTTATCCATGATGGAAAAAAGAAACCGATGTGGCGGAACCCCCTCAGGTTATCCACCACATCGGTTTACTTCTTAACAAGCCCCCTGGGCGTGCCAGGTTGCCTTTTAGTTAGTCGTCCGAACGAAATCCGTTGCCAAGCCAGGAATAACAGATCTTGCTTCGTCCCTGCTCTCGACACCTCGAATCATACGTAGCATCGCGGGATAGACAAGGGGGACGTAGGAACGTTTTTCCAAGTTGACGTGAAACAGCCGACATGTTCCTGACGCTAACGAACCGGCCAGCACCTCAAGGACACGGAAATGGATCGCCGCCTGTTCGGCGGCAGCCCGACTTGCCGGCAACACCGACAGTCGTCTCTGAATCATTCGCGCGAACGGCGCTTCACCAACAGTTTCTCGAGAACTTCGGCGGCGACAAAGACAGCCGCCGTGATTCCGAACACCGCGACCAGTTCCCACAGTGACAGCGACCGGGTGTGGAACAGAGACTGCAGGGGCGGCGCGTAGACCACCGCCAGTTGCAGCACGACCGTCACCAGCAAGGCCAGCAACAAGGATGGATTGGAAAGTGGTTTGATGCGAAACAGTGGATTTGATTCGGAACGGACACACAGCGCCAATGCCATCTGGGAGAAGACCAGGGTTGTGAACAGGAAAGTCTGCCAGTTCTCGGCATCGCTGACGAACGGCTTCCAGGCCTCACCGCTGGCCAGATAGAGGAACGCCACACCGCTCAGCGAGGCCAGGCTGAGAATCACTCCGGCGATCACGATGAACGAGCCCGTGCCGCGCCCGAAAATACTTTCGCGGGACGAGTGGGGCGGGCGACTCATGACATCCTCTTCGGCCGGCTCGACACCCAGGGCCAGGGCCGGCAGTCCGTCGGTCACCAGGTTCATCCACAGGATCTGCAGAGGCAGCAACGGCAGCGGCATGCCGAACAAGGGCCCGATGAACATGACCAGGACTTCGCTGGCATTGCAGCTGAGTAAGTACTTGATAAACTTGCGCACGTTGTCATAAATGACGCGACCTTCCTCGACGGCGGCGACGATCGTGGCGAAATTATCGTCGACCAGGATCATGTCCGAGGCCTCCTTGGCAACGTCGGTTCCGGTGATCCCCATCGCCACGCCGATGTCCGCTTTCTTCAGTGCCGGTGCGTCGTTGACCCCGTCGCCTGTCATCGACACGACATGGCCTTGTGCCTGAAAAGCTGCGATCAGCCGCAGCTTGTGCTCGGGTGCCACGCGGGCAAAGACGGAGACGTCGGCGACGGTGGTTCGCAACTCGTCCGCGGACAACCGCTCCAATTCCTGGCCGGTCATGAACCGCTCGTTGTCGCCGATCCCTACCTGACTGGCAATATGCTGTGCGGTCAATGGGTGATCGCCGGTGATCATCACGGGCCGTATTCCGGCGGCGCGGCAGGCCGCGACGGCGTCTTTGACTTCGGCCCGCGGCGGATCGAGCATCCCGAACATGCCCACGAAGATCAGGTCGCGTTCGACTTCGTATTGCTCGTCGTCTGAAGGGATCGTATCCAACCGGCGCAGAGCGACCGCCAACACACGCGTCCCCTGGGCCGCCAGGTTGTCGTGGGCTGCAGCGATCCGCTCCCGCCAAGCGTCGTCCAGCGTCTGGCAACGTCCTTCCACCCACACGTCGCGGCTGATTTCCAGTACGCTGTTCAAGGCCCCCTTGGTGAAGGCAACGTACGACGGAGCAGCCGATTCGGCCGCCCGTTGCTCAAGCACTTCTCGCAGGCTGACCGGGATGGCGGCCGGCACCGGGGGAACGCGATGGATGGTCGTCATCCGTTTGCGATCGGAGTCGAAGGGAACCTCCGCCGTCCGCGGCAGGGACAGTTCCAGAGTCTCCTTGAGCGTGCCGAAGCGGGCGGCGGCCAGCACGAGGGCGCTTTCCGTCGGATCGCCGATGGCCCGATAGGTCCTTGGTTCGCCCTCCGCCTTGCGCAGCACGGCGTCGTTACACAGGGCTCCGGCCACCAGCAGCAGTTCAAGCGTAGGCCGCACTCCCTCATCGACCGATTCGCCTTCCTCCGCGATCAACTCGCCGGGCCTGCTGCCGGCTCTCGGATTAACCTCCAACCGGTGGTTGGCCACGTCGATGACCGTCACGGTCATGCGGTTCTGCGTAAGCGTGCCGGTCTTGTCCGTACAGATCACGCTGACCGAACCCAGCGTCTCGACCGCTGGCAGCTTTCGAATCAGGGCATGTCGTTTCAGCATCCGCTGTGCGCCCAACGCCAAGGCAATGGTGACGATGGCTGTCATCGCCTCTGGCACGGCCGCCACAGCCAGGCTGACGGCGGTCATGAACAACACGGTAAACTCGGCGCCCTGTAGCCAGCCGATGGCGGAGATCACAGCGACAATCGCCAGGGCGGCGACGGCCAGCACTTTGCCCAAATGTTCCAGACGGCGCTGAAGCGGCGTCGTTTCGGCGCCGACGGATTGGATCATGTCGGCGATCAGCCCCAACTGGGTCCGCATGCCGGTGGCGGTGACCGCCATCTCGCCGTGCCCGTACGTGACGGTGGTCCCCATGTAGCTCATGTTCCGGCGGTCGCCCAAGGGCTTTTCGGATTCGAAAACGACGTCTGCCCGCTTTTCGACCGCCACGGATTCGCCGGTCAGAGCCGACTCTTGAATCCGCAGGTTGGCGCCTTGGACGATTCGCCCGTCGGCTGGAACGACGTTTCCCGTCTCCAACAGCACAATGTCGCCGGGTACCAATTCCCTGGCCGAGATCTCTCGGAGGTCGCCGTCGCGGCGTACGCGGACACGGGGAACCGACATCCGTTTCAACGCGGCCATGGACCGCTCCGCCTTGACCTCCTGATAGAATCCGAGGGCTGCGTTGAGCCCCACAATCGCCAAAATGACCACCGCATCGACCGGCTCGTGCAGAAAGATGGAGATCACCGCAGCGACCAGCAGAATCACGGTCATCACGCCGGAGATTTGTTCCCAGAGAATCTGCCAACGCGATCGGCCGCCCCGTTCCACCAGTTCATTGGGACCGTATCGTTCTACTCGCTCGATGGCTTGTTCCGCCGTCAAGCCCTGCGATGCGTCCGTCTCCAGTTGCCGACATACGTCATCGGCGGCGACTTGATACCACGTGTTGTCCATCCGCACGCCACCTTCCGCTGGTGTTGGTCGACCAGAAGCTCCTGTTTCGAACCAGATACGTCAAACCTGCTGACCCTCATTGGGGTTCGAGAACGGCACCCAACAGAGCAGGACTGCGAGTTAGTAAAAGGCCCTCGCCCCCAGAAGAGGGCGAGGGCCACACCAACCGTCTGGAAATCTGGGTTGCTCCCGCTCGCCACTCGCCTCCGGCTTGCTCAGGGTTGCCTTAATCGCACGTTGATACCCGAGTCGAAATGCAGTGGGCGAACAACTCACATCCAGACGGGACCGGAACCGACGGTGCAAACATTCACTCGGTGTGTGACAAACGGTCCCTGTCTAACGCCAGCACAAATAATTCACTCTTGGGGAGCAGGAACAGGCTAAGCTCCTACTAATACGTCCAACCGTTTCGGCATTCATAGCTTCTATCCTGCTGGGCCAACTCCAAGTCTCGTTTCATCCAGGTGTCAATCTTCAGCTGAGGGACACCGAGGGCCACGTACACATGCCCTTCGTTACTGTCTTGGCCAGGCCAAATGGCGGTCTGCTGGTTCTCGTCGTGCTGCTTTTCAAGGTCGATCGTCATTGCATCACCGAAACCGGGGCCAGCGAGAATATGTTCAGCAAAGGCGTGGGGAATTGTTCGGCGGAGATCGTCATTTCAACATTCCGTTCGCCAGCGTGCTATTCGTTGCCGATCAGCGAACGCACGCCCTCAATATGGAACTGAACCAGATACTGGCCTTCTTCCTCACTGATCCTGGGGAGGTTGCGGTGCCGAACCGCCTTGATCTTGTCAGGGTCAGTCTCCTCTCTGACTACGGTGAGCGAAAGTCGCTTGCCGATATACTCCTGGCCTTCTTCAATGAAGAGATACGCCGCACTCGGATTGTGCCTCACGTTGTCGTGAGACAGTCGGTTGCTCATGATGAACGAGCAAGTTCCGTCGTCGTCCTCATCGAGAAAATGCGGTCGCCCATAAATCGCCTGATTCACTTGCCCGCTCGCATCGGTCGTGGCCAGGACGCCAATGCCATGTGTCTTCGCAAAGTATTCACTGAGTTTCACGCTCTGGCTCATGATTCGCTCCTCGGGTGATCTGAGGCGTCGTTCGGGGCAATACTACGGTTACGCTATTTCTCAATGGATCCGTGGCCTTCTTCCCGTTGCGAGGCACATCGGACGCACTCTGCGGTTTGCGAGATGGCGTCCAGGATGGTCTTGGGGATGTGTTCTCGAACAGGTAATCGAGCCAGTCCAACCGCTGCTCGATCTGATTGAGCGGAATCCCCTCTTGGATCGCCTTTCGTATCATTGCGAGGCGGTCAACCCACTTACTTTCGGCGGGAATGACTTCCGCTGGTTCACCAATGAGAGTGTTCTGCCTGATCATGGCGGCTTTCTCGCGCAATTAGGTTCTGGGAAAGCTCCGTCCTACCAATACGCCGACTGGCATCGTCCCCTTGGCAACGGTCACACAAGGGACTACTCGACTGTCTTGGTGGTCTCAGTCGTCTCGGTCGTTCTTTCGGTCGTCATGTCGCCAGCGGCGGGAGTTGTGGCCTTCGTCTTCACCTCGGTCGAGGTCGTCGTCTCGCTCGTGATCTGGCCGTCCTTAGTCTGCGTGGTCGTTGTCTCGGTCTTCTTCTGGGTCGTTCCCTTCTGGCTTTCACAGCCGATGGAAAATATTCCCAGTGCGGCAATCAGAACAAATGACAACCAACGCATCGTTTCAATGTCCTTTCAGAAAAAATGGTTCTCACCTCTTCACCAGCAAGAGCTGCGGGGGCGCAAATTAGCTGACCGGATCAACCGGCCGATGGTTCAGATTATTTGACCCCGCCCGAGCCCGTCGCTATCCCGCTCCTGACCCCGCTTGCGTAGATTACATCTCGGACCCCGCCTCTTCGAGTGGCGCG
>JBGSHS010000309.1:0-15924 GCA_041752115.1 Pirellulaceae bacterium
GCTGCGGCGCTTCGGCCGCCTTGCGACGCGCCAGCTCGCCCACCGCCCACGCGCGCTGCGGTGCCCAGGGAAGATCGTACGCACCACCAGGCGTGTCATGTTCTCCGGCCAGATACGTGAAGGCCGGCAGCGCCGTCCGCCGTTCCGTCGTCCCCGCATCGACCAGCTGCGGGATCAGCAGCAGCTCCACGTGCGGTTGTTCCGCATCTACAGGGGCAAACGCCACAACGCAGTTGGTCGTCCCCAGGTCGATTCCCACCACATATTTCGCGCCCATTCCGCACCCTCTCTCCATTGCCGTGGCCTACTGCACTTCCACTTCTTCGGGAGCCACGACCAGGGCGGCCTGCGGACTTCCCGACCACTGAGGAATCTCGCAGCGTGTGGCCTGCCAGCCGTGGTGGACCAGACGGCCCTGGAACGGCGGCTGGCCGCTGACATTCCCGGTTAGACGATATCGCCCCGAGTCGTAGCCGACCGGGACCTGCACCGGACTTCCTTCTTCGTCGGTCGTGAGTGGTGCGAGCCCGAAGAGCCGATCGAGTACTTTGCCGCAGTCTCGGAGCACATCACGTGCCGCCGCACCCACCTGAGCGTCGCTGTAGTTGCCCAGCGGCTCCTGAATCATGTCGATGAATCGCGCCTCCCGTTGCAGCGTCGACAACAGCGTGATGGCATCGCTGCGCACTGGCTTGGGAGGTACCGGCTTCGCCGGGGGGGTGACGCCGACCGATCGCGCTGAAATCGACTCACCCGACACACACGCGCCGATTTCGGCCTGTGGAGCGGTCAACAGTTCGGCCAGGCGGGCCGCGAACTGGGCATCCCA
Organism: Pirellulaceae bacterium; assembly: GCA_041752115.1. Lineage (GTDB taxonomy): Bacteria > Planctomycetota > Planctomycetia > Pirellulales > Pirellulaceae > JAJRVM01. The sequence goes on from JBGSHS010000309.1 coordinate 830, forward strand.
CAGAGCCTTAAAGAAGGCGCGAAAGGCGACGGCGATACGCATGACTTCGACTCCTTGACGTGACAGCAACAGCGGCAATCGTGGCCAGGTCCTCCTGCCAGCTAACGGGGCCTCCCAGACCGCCTGTCTCTGGGAGATATGGTAATGGGCCAGTCCCGTTTGAACGAGGCGGGGCGAAGCTCGGCAGCCGCCAAAGACGTTTCGTGCCCCGCACAGGCTGTCGATATTCCTGCCACGGTCACCTTGGGACTGCCGTTTCGGCTGAGAGTGTCCCTTGCAGTGAAGGGGCGGTTTGGGGCAGAATCGGACACAGGGCAGCAGATACGGTGCAGCAGATACGGTGCAGCAGATACGGCGTGAGATGTTTTCGGGTGATCACCGACCTGCCGGTGGATCGCCTGCCGGCTTCAAGGTCTGGGACGGTTGTAATGCGGCGTATTGCATTGGTCATTCACGCACTTCACGGCGGCGGCGCAGAACGCGTGGCCGCAGCGATGGCCAATATGTGGGTGACTCAGGGCGACCACGTATCGGTCGTCACGCTCGACACGGTCCAATCCGACGTGTACCCTGTCGACCCGTGCGTGGAGCGGATAGGGTTGGGAGTGATGGGCACCTCACGCGGTCCGCTCCAGGCTCTCGGCAATAATCGCGATCGGATCCGGCAGCTCCGCTCCGCGCTGGAGCAAGTGCGTCCCGACGGCGTGATCAGTTTGACCGACCGCACCAATATTGTCACGCTCCTGGCGTGCCGCTGCACGGGTTATCCGGTCGTGATTGCGGAGCATTCGGATCCGCGTCGCCAGCATCTGGGATTTGTCTGGGAGCGATTGCGCAACTGGACGTACCCCCGAGCGACCGCCGCCGTAGTGCTCACGCATGCCGTGGCGGAGTATTTCCGGCAACGATTTCCACGGTTGCCCGTCCACGTGATTCCAAACGGCATTGACGCGCCCGCGGACGAGCTGCTGGCCGCAGCGGGCGGGGATTCGTCACGGGTCGTCGCCCTGGGCCGGCTCAGTCCGGAAAAAGGATTCGATGCACTGATCGACGCCTTTGCGGCGATCGCGCCGCGGCACCCGTGGTGGCGGCTCGAAATCGCCGGTGAGGGACCCGAACGCACTCGGCTGGAGCAACGCATCGATCAACACGGTCTGCGAGGACAGGTTTCGCTCGTCGGATGGGTCGATCAGCCGGCCCGCTTTCTGGCCCAAGCCTCCATCTTCTTCCTGGCATCACGCTATGAAGGCTTTCCCGTCTCCCTGCTCGAGGCAATGGCCACCGGACTGGCCGTTATCAGCACCGACTGTGAGACCGGTCCGCGCGAGATCGTCCGGCACCAGGTGGATGGACTTCTGGTTCCTGTCGATAATCCGTCGCTGTGGGGGCCGGCCCTGGAACGTCTGATGGACGATCGTGCGCTGCGGCAGCGTCTGGGCAGGTCGGCCCGAGAGGTGGTTGTCCGATTCAGCAGCGAGCAGTTCGCTCGACAATGGACAGCCGTGCTCGAGGAAGTCCTGCGCCGTCCTTTGCCTGGTGAAGCGTGACAGGTGATCTGGAAACACAGGACGCGTTCTGCACCTGCTGACTCGATGTCGACGTCAGGTCGCGTCAGGAGATACCCAGCAGCGACTGGGGATTCAGTCGATGAACGTGATATCCGGTCAGGTCCTGTTCGCTGGCGTTCTTGAGCGGGAAATGCCACTTGCAGCGCAGGCACTGGCCGACGACTTCCGTCGTGGTATCGGACCAGTTGCATTCCAGGCAATGGCAGGGCCCACTGAGCTGCTCGAAATCAGTTCCGGCCACTAACTCTCGTGCTCCGCATTTCGGGCAGTTGATCTGGCCGTCGGACTCGAATTCTCTCACCATACCCAGGTATGAGCAGTCGAAGTGATGGATCAGCTGGTGACTGGCGACGTGGATCGAGCCGCACGAGCGGCAGCCACTGCGGAAGGTGGGCATCGCGCCGCACTTGGGGCAGACATAGATGCGATCCACCAGCAAGGGGCGGAGCACCCCCAACTCCACCCACTTCATCAGCGTGTCGCAGGGAAGTGCGGTGGCGAATTCATGCCGGTCCGCGTGGTAGGTCGGCGTCAGGTTTTCTTCGCGCAGCAAATCGCGCTCGCCGCTCAGGAACTGTGCACCAACATGCGTTCGTCCTTGCTTGGGAGCCCAGTTGCGGACTTCGACGGTAGCGAAATACAGAGTTCCGTCGTCTCCTTCGATGCCGGCCAGCAGCAGTTCGCTCGGCAGCTCGCAGAGCGCTCCGATCTCGAAGCCGATTCCCGATTCACTGACGTCGACCGTGAATCCCTCGGCGCGCAGCGACTCGTCGGGGGTCATGTCGGGACGGATCGGAATGGCGATGGCAGATTTGGTGACGAAGTAGCGTGGACTGCGCTGCTGGTAATGCGAGTTGCGCTGTGGCAGTCGCGGCAGGCCGCACGCTTCGTTGAACGCGTCAAGGTCTTGGCCGGAGTGTCGTTTGCGTCGCGCCAGACCCTGCCGGAGATAGCGCGAGATATTGCGATGGGTCGCGTCCTCGGGATCGAGGCAATCATCAGCCCCATAGCGAATGGCTTCCACCGCCAAGTCACCGTCCGGGTCGGGAGCGCTCAGTAAGATGACGGAGTTTTCCCGATGGACTTTGATCGTGGAGATGGCGTCCAACGCATCCTCATCCAATTCGCTCAGGTACATGACCACGCCATCGACATGAGCTTGCGTCACGTGATGGACCAGAGCGGGCACGCAGTTCGTATGAGTGACTTCAACCGGCAGGCCGAGGGCCTCCGTCCAGAGCGGATCGCGCAGTGTGCCCGAGAGACTGCTGCGCGCCGTGACGCACGCGAGCCTGAGCAGATTTCCCTCCTCCGTCACCGCATACTCCCAGGTACCTCCCGAACCGAATGGTGCCAGAGCATCGGGCATTGCCTCGCAGCCCACGGCGACCGGAATGCGGACCTCCCGGGCCATCATGGAGTGGATTCGATGTCGCTCCACTGCGCAGCGGATGCGCGCCCGCAGTGTATCGGGAGCAAACTCGTGGCGCAGACAGACGTCTTCCGCTCCGGCCTGTACCATGCGGACGGCTTCGTCACAGTCGTCCGTGGCGGTCACCGCGATCACCGGCAGCTTGTGGCTCAGACGTACGACTTGGCGGCAGAGTGGCAGGATGTGGTTGGACTCGCGGCGCAGATCGAGCACCACCGCATCGAATGGCTGCGGTTGTCCGCTGGCCACACGCCGCTCATATGCGCTCAGAGTGTCACACTCGCACACGGCCTGTCCACCCACGGACAGGGCCGCCGCCAGACGCTCGGCAAACGCGCTTCGGTGTTCGAGCAGTAACAGTCGCATCATAATTGCTGACGAGTGGATTCCTGGACACGGTGTGCGGCGACCGACAAGGCAGTATTTTCCGGAGTCATCGGCCCTGTTCGTCACCCTCTGGAGTCCGCGCGGCCGCGAAACGCCCGACTGAGCCGCCACGCCGAACCCTGCTTGCGATCCCGACCAGGCGAATAGGGACTCGGCGAGCCAAGTCCCTACAGTAACCGTAGCTTACGATCCCCCCGAACGCCCCTTCGCGACTCATCGCAAAATGGGAAAGGAGTATCCAAAGGCGGACGTCTTGGGGTGTGGCCGGCCGATGGCAGGGGTGGCTTCGCCGAGCCAGACGGCCGAGATGCTACGATTCGCACAAACGGCCACAGCCGTCCGGAGCGAATCTCGCGGTTCGACCGCGGGATGGGTTGGCTAAGGAAGGGCCGCCGGACGTTTCAGCCGAACAAGAACCCCGCATATCCCACGACGCGGTCCCGACTTCCCCCGGCGTCGGCGCTGGTGCAATAGGCAACCTGACGACATGTCTGCAGCGATCCCAGCTCTCGCAACGTCTGCAAACCAATCACGGCCGGAAGCACCCCGCACATACTGATGTTGTGCTCGCGAATCGTCTCCAGCAGATGGGCCGGATCAAGTTGCTTGATCGCCTCCAGAGCGATCTGATCCAGACGGCGGTTTTCCGGCTCGGATGCATAGTGATGCAGATCGGTGGAAATCACCAGCAACGGCGCCTCGGCTTCGTCGCGCAGCACCTCCGCCAGTTGCCGCGCCAGCTGGCTGCAATCGTCCCAGCCCCCTTCGCCAATCACGATTCCTACGACCTTCATGTCCGGAGCGAGACGGGCAAGCAGCGGCAACTGCACTTCGATGGCATGCTCCTCCTGATGCGCGGCAGCGTCGAGCTCCAACCGCCAACAGCCTTCCGACAAGCGATGCGCCAGTTCCGGATCGGACGAGACCTGCTGCCCGGGCAGTGACCACGTTTCGTGCGGCGCGATCGCCCACGGGGTTCCCAATCGCGTGTGCTTCGGAGCCAGCACGATCGCTCGGCCGGGCAACGCCACACGCCCGAACACCTCGGCCGCTATGCGTCCGGAGTAGTGCAGGCCCGCATGCGGAACCATCACTGCCGGCCAGCTTTCACGTGTCGCTCCAGCTCCCTCCGTCAGTTGATCGACAAGCAGGTTCAGTTCGGCCGGTTCGGCCGGATAAAATGTCCCCGCGACTGCCGGCCGTCGCACCGATTCGCCGGCTTGCGGACGCGGCACGTTGGTCACTTCGAAAGAAGTCGTAGTGGAATCGACGGCGAAACTCAGCACACTGGCTGTGGACGGATCAAAGACCCGTGCCCGGTCTGCAGTTGCTGACAACAGATCCGCCGGCGCGCCGTCCGGCCGGTAACACCAGGCGTATCTGCCGTGCGTCGCCACCGCCAGGCAGCGTCTCGCCAGATCGACGCCGCGCAGGTCCGGACGACCTGCCGTTCCCTGCAGGGCCGAGTCGTAGAGTATGGCAATGTCCGCTCGCATCGCCGTTACGTCAGCCCACCCGAGCCGCAGGTTGCTGACCCAGCGAGCGGCGGACTCGGATAGCTGATAGAGGGTCGACTGTAACGGCAGACCGGGACGAAGCGACAGACGTGCAAACTGAGGACCCGTCCTTGTGGTCGCCAGGTGCAGCGCTAATACCACTCCCTGCGCCGTCGTATCACGGCAACCGGGAAGATAGTAGCTGGGAGTTGCCCCTTGAAGCAGTGCCAGGACGTTGCTCCGGCAATGCTCCGCCAGATGCCGCAGTTCCTCGGCCGTGAAACACGCATCCGGGGACGCGACGTAGCGGTCGAGCAAATCCTGGTCAATCGTACCTTCCAGGACCGTGGCTTCAAACGTCTGCACGTCGGCGCTGCTGTCCTGCCAGGCATTCGAAGGGAGTCCTGCTTTGTGGCAGACTTGACGGAGAAACGTCTCGGCGTCCCAATCATGCTCGACGGCCACGGCAGGCAACAGCAGACCGCCCGCCTGACCGCGATGGATCGTCAAGCCGTGCCGACCCACCTCGACACTGGCCGCACGTTCAGCAGATGACGCTCCCAACGATCGAAAATCGCTCAATAACGAAACGTCCACGTCCAGATAGGGAAGCTCAGTTGCGGAGATCGGTGGTAAACGCTGGTCGTCCGTGGCCGTGCGATGAGCGGCGTTGCGGAGCGCTTCGAACAACGGCAGGGGGCGTCCTAACGATCCGCAACAGGCGCGCAAATGGCCCTGCCGCTTGAGCGTTACGAACACACCCATGACCGGACTCTCGGCCGCACCGGCCAAGACCGGATCGCGCGGCTCAACCGCGCTGTGCGTCACCCCCCCGACGATCAGCTCACACGCGGCGCGGAATACGGCCTGCTCCTGCAGTCCGCTCAGTTGCGGAGTCCGCTCCGCTCGCTGCGCTGCTTCGCCCGGCGGCTCGCTGACACCCTCCGCGGCCGATCGTCGAGCAGCGCCGGTGGCAGGCGAAACGTGTTGGTTCGCTTGGCGTGAAACCGACGGAGCGTATTGACTGATTCGCACCGGCAGGCGACGTCGCCCCCACGTGCCCGGACCGTCCATGAATCGACCTGCAATCACCCCCTGGCAACGGTGACACCGATTGCCCTGCAGCTGATAGCGTCCCAGTTCATGCCAGTTGCGTTCGATCAACATTGCCGAACAATAGGGACAGTATGTGCTGTCGTGAGTCGGGTCGTGCACGTTGCCCACATAGACGTATTGGATGCCCAGCGTTCTGGCCTGCTCATAAGCCATCAGCAGAGTCTCAACAGGCGTCGGCGGATGTTCACGCATCCGGAAGTCAGGATGAAACGCCGTGAAATGGATCGGCACATCATCGCCCAGGTTGTGCACGATCCAATCACACATCCGCCGAACCTCGTCCGCCGAGTCGTTCTCGCCGGGAATCATCAGGTTGGTCAGTTCGAACCAGACCTCGGACTCTCGTCGCAACCAGATCAGCGTGTCCAGGACCGGCTGCAAATGCGAATACGTCAGTTCGTGGTAAAACAGCTCGCTGAAGGCTTTCAAGTCGACGTTGGCGGCGTCCATGTGCTCAAAAAAATAGCGGCGTGCGTCGGCCGTGATGTAGCCTGCCGTGACCGCCACTGTCTTGAGGCCACGCGCATGGCAGGCTCGTGCCGTGTCGACCGCGTACTCGGCCCAGATCACCGGATCGTTGTAGGTGAAAGCCACACTGTGGCATCCCAACTGGACTGCCGCCTCCGCGATCGTGTCGGGAGTTGCTGTTTCGCTGGCCCGGGCGACTTCCCGTGACTTGGAAATGTCCCAGTTCTGACAGAACTTGCATCCCAGATTGCAGCCCGCCGTGCCAAAGGAAAGTACGGCCGTGCCCGGCAGGAAATGATTCAAGGGCTTCTTTTCGATCGGATCGACGCAAAACCCGGTACTCCGCCCATACGTCGAAAGCACCATCTGACCGTCCAGGTTCTCACGCACAAAACAGAATCCGCGATCGCCCGGCTTCAAGGAGCACGCGCGCGGACAAAGATCACACACCAGGCGATCGGTTCCCTCTGCCGCATGCCACCAGCCTGCGTGTGCCGGCCCGTCCATGCGCGGGAGTGGTGGTGGAGTTCGCATGATTCGAGCCATGGTGGTGATCCCTTTTGGAAAGCACGTTCCGGGCGGAAGAACCCCCGCTTCCAGCAGCCAGCGAACGGGTGCTGTCCCATTAGAAAGCATAACGAACGACAGCCGAAAGGCACAACTCGATTCGCCGCGACGTCGTAGCACGCCGTGGCACGCACTTGAGTGCGTGACACGCTGTCAACCGCTTCGCCACCGGCCAACGTGTCGCCGGGATGTCGCGGACTCAAGTCCGCGCTACGTTTTGGTCGCGAGCTGAAGCTCGCGCTACGGCGCTCGGTGAGCCGGCCAGTCGTGAGGTACCCACTCCTGCAGCCAGATCAGGTCCTCATCCAGTTCCGCGCGGGTATCGCGCAGCGCCCGCAACTCGCTGCGCAACTTCCGTCGTGCCACGATGACCAGGCACAGGCCGAGGGATCCCAGTGCTCCAGCGAGTATCAGCGTCCAGCCGACGACGCTCAGCGAGGAGTTCTCCGCCAACTTGTCGGCAACCAGTTGCAGCAGGAGTGGTAACGTGGTCAACAACAGTGCGGCTCCACAACCACCAATGATGGCACAGCGGCGCAGGAGCTGACGGTCATGGTTGAATTCCAGTGTCGCCAGATCGCGACGCAGTTGGAGCATCCGCCCCAACTCCCCCTTGAACTCCGCCAGGTCGTGTCTCCAACCCGCTCCACCAATGCTCTCCGACTCCGTCATGACGGGACTCCCCGGCGTGATGAATCCTGTCGACGACGATGGCGCCACGCCAGCACTCGGATCTGTCGAGCCCATCGGTCGAGACTTCCTGAAACTCCCACGCGCGCGGCGCCGGACCGGAAGTTCAGCAGCCATCGATGTACGTGGGGCCATTGAGAGATCGCACAACTGATGGCGGCGATTGCCAGCACCCATCGACCGTTGTCGGCCGCGACCAGCTGCGGCAACCAGCTGGCGCGCCGCGGCAAACTCGCCAGATGCTGCACAGTGCGATCCAGCCGACGGCGAGATCGAGCGATCTCGGAGCGGACCTGCTGACACTGTGTGTCGATCGTGGTAGGCATGGCCGGTTCGTTTGCTTAGTGTTCGAAGGCGGATCCTGGGCCGACCCGCATCGTCACGTCGACTGGGAGGACCGGACCGGTCAGGAGTCTTCGTCTGGTGGTGCGGCGAGCAACCGATAATCCACCCTGTCAACGGCGCGTCGCCCGGCCCAGCAGGAACCCGGCCACGCCAGCGGCCAACAGACTGGTCACCGGATGCCGGCGAGTGAACTCCAGAGTCCCATCGAGCAGATCTCCAACCGTGATGTCGCGGACCTGTGCCGTCTGCTCGGCGGCACGAGCACACGACTGCCGCAATACCTGTTCGGCCTGGCCCAACGCCGCCCGTGCTTGCTCCACGGCGGCAGCAGCCGCCTGAACCTCGTCGGAACGAGGGACGCTGGAGGACGGATCCGTGGCGGTGAAACCGTCACTAGTCTCTTGTCGACCCCGTGCTCGTCTGCGGGACACCGTGCGCGGATTCCTTTTAAAGCCTGGATTTCGCGATACGCCACCTGAAGAACGTAGCTCAGGAATGGGGCAAGAACAACGCAGATCGCGTTGTCGTCGCACATGGTCGCAGTGCAGGGGTCTTGTACGATCCGCACAGCCCGCACAATCGTCGTCGCACGCCGTAGCACGCACTTCAGTGCGTGACGCGGTATCGACCGCGTTGCCATGGGCAGCCGCCTCGCCGATGCTGTCGCGGACTGAAGTCCGCGCTACGACGGTCGCACGCCGTAGCACGCACTTCAGTGCGTGACGCGGTATCGACCGCGTTGCCATGGGCAGCCGCCTCGCCGATCCTGTCGCGGACTGAAGTCCGCGCTACGACGCGCTACGTCCGCGTTGCATGACTTCCTAAAACTCGTAAGCGACGCCGTCGAACACCAGGATGACGTTGCCTTCGATGGCCAGATACTTGGCCACGTCTTTGCCAAAACGCTTGCTCAGGTCGAAGTACTCCTGACTGAATCGTTTGATCTGCTGGACGTGCTTGAGCTGCTCATCCTTGAGCACCGAGTCTTCCCAGCGGTTGTTCCGCCAGAAGAAGGTCTTCGTGCCGACGTTCAACACGGTGCGGACCACGGAACTTTCGCGGTCGGTCTCGGCGATGACGCCGCCAGCGCCCGCGGTGCCGGGCCCCATCCCCATCCCCGGCATTGCGGCACCCGGGCTCCCTCCCCTCATCGCGGCTCCTCCTCCCATCATGCCCGGATATCCTCCCGGGCTCGACATCGGCGCTGCGCCCGCTCCCATGGCAGCGGCTTCGGTCGTGGCTCCAGACGCGAAACCTGATTGCTGTCCGGTCTTGGCATACTGCAGGGAGTTCTTGATGTGCCGCTGTCCGAAGGCATAAGCCCCGCTCTCCAGTTGCAGCGAATCGAGCGCAGTGCCGGCGCGACGTTGATTGGATGCCAGGTCGCGCACATTGAGCGACTCATCGGCCAGGAACGAGGTGTACGGGGTCAGGATTCCGTGTTTGGTAGCCAAGGCCACCAGTTCGTTGACCAGTTCCTGGTTCTTGCCCTGTAAGTCAATCTCGTCGATGATCTCCCCCACGCGGCGCAGAGCCCATAGTTTCTCCACAAACGCTTGAGATTCGTCGCTGGAGTGCTCTACCAGCTTGGCCGGGAAATCGAACGACTGTTCCGCCTGGTCGACCTTGCCGCGAATCGTGACCTTCGCGTCACCCGGTTGTTTGTAACGCCCTACCACCACCAACTGATCGCCAGCAAACAGGTCGAAGTCTCCCTTGGGATAAACCCGACTGATGGCCGAGCCCTGTTCGGCCGAGCTGTTTTCCAGGTCGAAAGTGACCGATACACCGACCATAGCCGGGGCGCCAATCCGCTGATACAGCTGGGCCACTTGCGTCTCAATATCCTCGTCGGGCCGCACATAGTGGCTCTGGCCAAAACAGGTGCGAGTCAATTTGTCGAGCAGGCGGCTGTTCACGTCGTAACCAACCCCGAACGTGAAGATCCGAGCTCGCACCTTGTTGGCCTCGCGGGCATTCTCCACAATCTGCATCTCGCGACGCTCGCCGGCCGTGGGGAGTCCGTCGGTCATGAACATCAAATACGTGGGCCGCTGATCGTCCTGCAACTGAGCGAGAGCGGTTTGCAGGGCGCCGTCAATGTTCGTACTTCCACCGGCATAGATTCCTTCCACAAATCCCAAGGCCTCGCCACGTGTCTGAACGTCGTACCGCTGTAATTCGGGTTTGAAACTCTCCACGCGACTGTCATACGCCACGATGTTGAACAGATCGCCCTCCTGCAGGTTATTCAGCACGAACTTGAGAGCTCCTTTGGCCTGCTCGATTTTCTGACCACTCATGCTTCCTGAGCGATCGACCACGAACACCACTGTTTTGGGAAGCGGCTTCTCCGTAGCCCGTTTGATCTCCGGACTGACCAGCAGCAAGAAGTAACCCTCGTCGTCCTTGTTCGGGCGATAGCTCAGTACGTTGGCCGCTACCTGCTGATCGCCGACGTCGTACATCAGGCGAAAATCCTCGGTCGGTACTTCGTTGGCGACGCTGTACGTAATCCGCGCACTCGTGTCACTCGGCCGCTTCACTTCGATGGAGTGCGTCGGACTGTAGATATTCTTGATCGGAACTTTGCTCTGAATCGTGGCGTCGACCGACACTTTCTCTACGGGATGCGACGTGTACTTGGCGGTACTCAACGGGAAGAGCCACTCGGTGAGCCCCTGCGTCTTGCGGCAGATCTGGCTGTAGTTCATCGTGACCGTCCGTTTCACTCCCGGTGGAACGGGAAAGACACTCGTCTTGAGCATGCCGGTCCCCATCCATTCCAGTAGCGCCGGATCTTCGCTCCGCCGGACGTGCGCCTCGTACACACGCCGCGCTTCCTCCGCATTGAGCAGCTTGGCCGGATACTCCTTGCCGTCGACCATGAAGGTCATCTGGTCGACCGCACCGTCATAGGGAAGTGGAAAGATGAACGATACTTCCATCTGCCGGCTACCCGTATTCACAAACGACTGGGAGACCTGGACCTTCGCCACCTGGTCCGTCACCGTGGCATGCACCGCCAGTTCCTGGATCTTGTACGATTGCTCGGGCTCCGGGCGCGGCGGGCGGTGCCTCGGGCCCGGATGAGGCCAGATATGGGGACGCGGCAGCCGATACTGGTGATCGGTTTGATCGTCCACCAGGACGCCTTGAGCCAGCAGCAGGGACGGGATGAGCGCCAGCACGATTGCCGCCAAAGATCGCAATGTACGAGCCATAGATGTCTCCCCCAGACTTTGTGATGAGATTGCTTAGCCCCTCCTCGTGGCGACGTTCCGCCGAGGCCCGGAGGTCTAGCCGTCGCCCCTCCCCAACCTGCAGCCCCGCGCACGTCAGCGACGCGGCCAAGCCCTTTGTGGAAAGCAGCCGTCCTCTTGATCCATAGACGTCCACTCGTCGTGCAAAGTTCCGCTGACTCGGCCCGTTTTTACACAGTCGTGACATTCTCGTTGGCTTGGCAAGGGCGTTTCTCGGCGGGGTGGGGGAAAGGGGGACAAAAAGATCGAGAACAAAACGATGAAGACGCTCCGCAGAAAGTGGAAAGGACAGGCGCACGATAGCTCGGCGAAACCACGTCGTACGAATGGGTGGGAGTGGTAAGACAGTGAAAATGCGGTAAGTGGTGATCTTCCATGCCAGGAAGCTGGCCTTGCTGCGGCGAGCAAATTTGACGACACTGCCCGCCCATTTTCTTTTTTTCCAATTCGTCACATGCCTCTCGCCGATCGCTTCCCAGGGGGGGCAGTGGGTTTGAAGTGCGGCGGGCAACATTGGAGCAGCGTGCAGGGAATGAAACGAACGCTCAGAACCTGTGGCCACAGGGTGGCGCTCCTCCTGCTGGCAGCGTTGTTGGCGGGGTGCGGTTGGCATCAAGGCCTGCATGGTCTCCATCAAGCTGGAGTGGAGCCTCAGGCCGCCCTGGCCCAGAATCCCATGTACGTTCCGCTGAGCGATCGGGAACTGTTGTGGAATCAGCTGATCGATACACTGGATGATTATTTTGAGATCCAGCGCGAGGAGCGGGTGCGGTTGGTGGGAGGCGTCTTGACCGAGGGGCAGGTCGAGACATTTCCTCAACCGGGAGCGACGCTGCTGGAGCCGTGGCGACAGGACTCGTCGCACGGATTCGAACGGCGCTACGCGACGCTGCAGTCCATTCGCCGTCGTGCCGTCGTGCATGTGCGTCCCCAGACAGACGGTGGCTACTTGATTGATGTCGCCGTCTACAAAGAACTGGAAGACGTGAGCCAGCCGGAATACTCGACAGTGAGCATAGAAGGTTTGCGTCATGACGGCAGCTTGGAACGTCCCCAGCCAACTGCAGGCTTCGGACCAACGACGCTTGGCTGGATCCCGGTGGGACGCGATATGGCTCTCGAACAGCGCATTCTGACTCAGCTGCGCGGCCGGCTGGGAGTGGTCGTGGCCAACTGAGTGATTCACTCGCGTTTCCGGCATCGCCCGATTTCCGCTCGTTCCCCCTGCAAATTTCGCATGCCCGGTCGAAGCTGGCCGAGAAGTGTGTTCCCATCGAGTCAATTGATATGACACGCTCTCTTGAAGGATGACCCCCATGGCATTGAGTGCCTTCGACGATCGAGACCATCCTCCCACGTCGCACGACCTGCACGACATGTTGGGCAGGACGGCCGCCTGCTGGGACGAATTGCGAACGCACCTGGCGGATCGCTTTGCACCACTGGAGGAAGTGTGGAATTTCGCCGGTGTTAAGTACGGCTGGTCGCTGCGTCTCAAGCAGAAGAAACGCACGATCCTCTATCTGACTCCCTGCCGCAAGCACTTTCTGGTGGGGCTAGTACTCGGCGAAAAGGCTGTGCGCGCAGCGCAGGGCGAGGTGTTGCCCGAGTCGGTCCTGCGGTGCATTGAGCAGGCTCCCAAGTACGCGGAGGGGCGAGGGGTTCGGTTCGAAATCCGCAGCAAACGCGATCTTGCGGCGATCAAGGACCTGGCACACATCAAAATGGCTCACTGATCGTCCAGCCAAAAAGGCTCATCAGTTGAACACCGGCTCAGCCACGAACAGTCGCCGAGCCAGATGGCACGCAGGTCAATGGCACGCAGCTTACCAAACAAACATATCCTTTGGCAGACTGCGAACTATGTCGCGAATGAAAGAAAGAAACGGTTGGCGCGCGCTGTTTCGGGTGTCGTTTCTGATCGGCCTCCTTGGCGTCTTCTGTCGCGGGTATGTGGACGAGCAGCCGCTACTGATGCATCTTCTGGTGGCCGTGCTCATGGGCTGTGTGTACCAAGTCGTTTTCTTTCTTAACGCAGTTGTTGTGTGTGCGGTTGTTCGCCACATGACCGGCAGGTGGTTGTTGGGGTCCTGGGAAGCCGTCGGGTGGCACTGGCTTTGCCAGTGCTGCAGCGAATCGCCGCCAGGAGCGAACGGGGACAAGTACATTTCACGTGGCAGGTACATTTCACGTGGCAAACAAGGCTGGCTGGGATGCGAGCGATGGACACGACAACATCTTAGGCCTTCTCTATGATGGGCTCAGCACTTCGTTCATGCGGGCGTCTGCCAAAGAAGAACCGAAAAGGCGAGAATGCCACGTCCCGTGCCATTGCCATGTTACCACCACAATGACCTACCCATCTTGCTCACTCAACGGGCGAAAGCGTACATGTCCCCGCAGTGCCCTCGCAAGATGTGGGTCGCCGAGAAGTCCTACCGGAACTGAAAGATGTCCATCGGCCAACTCACCGCAAGTGACGTTCGATGTCCATGGCGGCGTGAAAAATGCCGAGGATTTCGATACGGTCTTCCTGCCGAAGAAGGTAAGCGATCCGGTAATGACCGTAACGGGTCTCGCGAACCTCACGATCGGTGACCGGCTCGTAGCGTTGCCCCAGACGCGGGTGAGTCCGCAGCAACTGTATCTTTTCGTAAATTCCGGCAGTCACCTTGTGGGCTGCAGTCGGGTTGTCGGCCGCGATGTAGCTGTAGATTTCGTCGAGACAGCGAGTTGCCTCGCGCGTCCAGATTATTTCTGCCACGACTCGATCTTCCTGCGCACTTCGCCATCGGACAGGATCCGACCGGCGTCAGCGTCGTCCAGACCACGTTGTACCATTCGGGCAAATGCCAGTTCGCGGAGGATTTCGTCGTAGGTACTGTCATCGGGTTGCCGCCCAATGATGTCGATCATCGCATCCTTAACGGAAGACACGGACGTCTCCTTGATTGAATTGGCCAGCCACGGGACTGATACGTTCAGCATCGGACGCAATTGCTTCTGCCGACTGCACGCCATTTTACACGCCGCCGCCGGAGATGACAATTTCCTGCTTCGCAAAGGTCCCATGCCGGCAGCACTTCCATCTCCAAGACGCGCGGACGGTTCCTGGATAGCTCGAACCGAGCGAACGGGGATAGGTACACTTCACGTGGCAAACAAGGCTGTCGGGGATACGAGCAATGGGCACGACAGCATCTTGGGCCTTCTCTGCAATGGGCTCAACCCTTTGTTCACGCGGGCGTCTGCCAAAGAAGAACCGAAAAGGCGAGAATGCCACGTCCCGTGCCATTGCCATGTTACCACCAGAACGACTTGTCCATTTTGCTCACTCAACGGGCGGAATTGTACCTGTCCCCGTATCGCCCGCTCCCTCTGTGCCCCCCACGAGCTCCGCTCGTGCGGTGCATCAGATGGTCAGCTACCGCGCCGCCGCGCCCCCTCCGCCCCCGACCCCCACGAGCTCCGCTCGTGCGGTGCATCAGATGGTGAGCTACCACGCGCCCGCTCCTCCCTTTCCGACCCCCGCGAGCTCCGCTCGTGCGGTGAAGCAGATGGTGAGCTACCGCGCCGCCTCGCCCCTTCCGTCCCCGACCCCCACGAGCTCCGCTCGTGCGGTGCAGCAGATGGTCAGCTACCACGCCACTCGTCCCCTTCCGTCTCAGACCCCCGCGAGCTCCGCTCGTGCGGTGCATCAGATGGTCAGCTACCACGCCGCTCGTCCCCGCCCTCTCCGACCCCCGCGAGCTCCGCTCGTGCG
>JBGSHS010000310.1:0-10451 GCA_041752115.1 Pirellulaceae bacterium
GCAGCTTCCAGGGCATCGACGGCCGCTTCAAAGGCCCTCGTGGCCTCGTCGGGCTTTCCGGCGGCGACCTGTGCATTGCCCAAGCAGCGGTTGGCATCGGCCAAGCGGCAGGCGAACTCCGCCCGCTTCGGGAAGCGATCAGTTAAAGCCCGAAGAGAATCGACGGCCTCCTTCGCGTAGTCAACCGCCTGGCTTCGCTGATCCTGGGCTCCCGCGACCGCCGATAGTTGCCGGTTCACGGCGGACAATTCCAAGGAATACTCGGGCACTTCCGCGTACAATTCGACGAGCGGCTCGTAGAGTTGCCGTGACGCCAGCAAGGCCTTCTCGGCGTCGTGCGGGCGGTTCGTTGCTACGTAGTAACGGGCCAGCGCGCGCTGGCTCTTCGCCAGGTGCGACTGATATTCGGTCACTGCGGGGTGCTCGCGCGCGAGCCTCTGCCGCACACGTAACGCCGCCAGTAGCGCTTGCTCCGTCTGGCCGGAGTTGGCCGACCAGCGGTCGTAAAGGTCGGCCAGTTGGTCGCACACGCCGGCCAGTCCGGTGAGGTACGTGGCGGAGTGGCGGTGCTCGTCGACCAACTTCTGCTGCAGTGTGGCCGCTTCGACCAGGCACGTGGCGGCTTCCGGGTAGCGCTGCGTGCCACAATACAACTCTCCCAAGGCGGCCAAGTTGTCGGCCAAGGCACTCTGCACCGACTCCGAGCCGGGCGAAGAGACGCTCAGGCGACGGCGCAGGTCGAGCGCCTCCTGCAACGCCGCCTCGGCCTGCACGTTGTCACGGCCTTCGCGGGCGACTCGGGCCGATTGGACGCAGCATTCGGCCAGGGCTGCGCTGACGCCGCTGAGTTCCGGGCGTTGCTGAAGCAGGGAGGTCGCCCTGGCGCGCGCCGTTGTCAGTTCCGCAACCGCCTGTGACGACTCGCCCGTCTCCAGGAGCAGTTTGGCCCGATCGACCCTCGCGCGTAAGCAGGCTTCGTGGTATCCGGCGTTCTCCGGGAAACGCTCGGCCAGAGCGGAAAAAGTATCGACCGCCTTGGTCGCCATGGCGACCGCTTCACGTTTCGAGCCGATTTCGGCGGTGATGTGCGCCAACCGATCGTGGGACCAACCCCAGGCGGCCAGCAGATCCGGATCGTCGGGCTGTTGGCGAGTGAACTGCTCGTAGAACCCGCTGGCTGTCTGGAGCAGGTCGTGTCGCAAGGGCTCCAGGTCCGTCTGTTTCAGCCGCTCGTCCTGGCTGACTTGTGTCAGGTAGCGATCGACGGCTGATCGCGCCAACTGGAAGTTCCACCGCGCGTCTTCCTCGCGGGCACGAGCCGTCGATTCGGATCGCCGCACCTGTTTGTTGACGGCCGCCAGCATGACCATGCCGACCGACAGGCTGATCATCGTAACGATGAGTGTAGCAGCAGCGCCGACCACTGCCGTGCGATGCCGCCGCACCCACCGCGCTGCGCGCAGCCGAAGCGGTTCGCGCCAGGCGCGAACTGGCTCGTCCGCCATCCACGCCTCGATCTCTGCTGCCAACTCCTGCGCCGAGGCGTAGCGCTGTTGCGGGTCGAGTGCCATCGCCTTGACGCAAACGGCATTCAAGGGCGCCGGCACACTCGGTTGCACTTCCCGAGGGTGGGGAAATCGATGCAACAGGACGTCCTGCCGCATGGTCTCCGGATCGCTGCCGGTCACCGGAGGCCGGCCGGTGAGAATGGTGTAAAGGATGGCGCCCAGTCCATACAGGTCGCTCGACGACCGCAGTTGGTCGACCAGCCCGGCGGCCTGTTCGGGGCTCATGTAGGCTGGCGTTCCGATCGCGCAGCCGACGGCCGTGCCTCTCGAACTGCCGGCGCTGGTGGGCCGCAGCGTTGGAACGTCGGCAGAGTCCGGGTTCGACCGGGATGCTGACGCTTCGGCTCTTCCGACGATCTTCGCTAAGCCCCAGTCGACCACAAAGGTCTCACCGTAGGGACCGAGCATAATGTTCTCGGGTTTCAAATCGCGGTGGATCACTCCGCGATGGTGAACGCACGCGATCGCGTTGCACACGTCGACCAAATGCCTCAGGAGGCGGCGCAGTTCCAACGCGGCGTTGCCCTGGTCGAGCCGCTGCCGGTGCGTAGTGTGGAAGCGGACAATGGCCTGCTGCAGTGTTTCGCCCTGGACGAAACGCATCGCGTAAAAGGGCCGATCCTGGTCGTCGTTGCCCCGGCCGTATACGGGGACAATGCCCGGATGCTCGACCATTCCGGTGATCTCGGCCTCCAGCAGGAATCTCGCACGCAGATCGGGAATGCTGGCGTACTTCTCGTGGATCCGCTTCACCGCGACATCGCGGCCGAGTTCTTGGTCTTGAGCCAGAAACACCTCGCCCAGGCCGCCGGCGGCGTGACGATGCAGGACGCGATAGCGGGCTGTCGGCGGCAAAGACTCGGAGAGTGCTTCTCGTGACGCCTCCTCGCCCGGTTGGGGATTCCCGGGCGGCACTAAGTCGTCAAACAACGGCAAGCTCGGCTCTTCTACCGGACCACTTCGATCGTGAGGCTCGCTCGTCGAAACGCTCTCCGCCAACAAGCGTTCGGCCGCCGCTTCGGCACGGGCCAGTTCCAAAGCATTCAGCCCTCCTCCTCGGGCCAAGGCCTCTCGGAACGAACCGGCGGGCGCCTCGAGCCAATCGCACACGGCTCGGTGCAAAGCGTCATCGTCGGGGCATCGCCGAGCCAACAGAGCAATGCCCACGGCCAAATCATGGCGAGCAACAGGCATGAAGCCCTCTCCGGTTTCCGGTCTGCATCAAGGTGATTCGTATCACGTCCCTCCGCCACAGGTGGTCAGCTTCCCTGCCGCGGCGTGACGATTTCGCGACCGCCCCAACTGCGCTGCTCCAAGCCTGCCCCCAAACCGATTTTTGTCACACACCCCAGAGCAACCTGTATCTTAATCCGCGATGCAAGCCGAGTACCAGTCGCGATCGGCGACCCCCGAGATCCAACCAAGGAGTTGCAGCAGTGTTCAACCGCCTTTGTGACAACCGACAGCGGATCCTGGGAGCCTTCCTGTTCGCCGTGGCCCTGGTCACGTTATTGAGCAACCCTCCCGGCGATTGGAAATACCTGCAGCTTGTCGTGTTTATCGTCTGTCTGGCTGGGGGATATCTGCTCACAAGCGGCGTCGTCGGCGTGCACGCCACGGCGGCCAGTCGTCGCCGAAATGGCCGGACCTCGCCTGGGGATTCTCCCGGAAAGAGCCTGCCCATGGAGCGGCAGGCGTTTCGCTACGGTTCGACCCCCTGGCGTCGCGCCCTGGCGGTTGGCACGTGCGTTTCGCTGGGGATTGGCCAAATGGCGCTGGGGGTCACCTTGGCCGTCATCCTCTGGCACGAGTCCGTGGGAGCGGCCGTCGTCTGTGGCGGTATCGCCCTTGGGGGCCTGGTCCTGTGTGACTATGCCCGCCGCTACCTTCGCGTGTGCATCGAGGTGGATGCAGAACACATCACGTCAAGGCTCTACTATCGCTCCGTTCGCATGCGTTGGAACGAGGTCGTTGCGCTGGTTCAGCAACGCTGCGTTGCCCCGCTGGCCATCGGTGGAGGCGGTCTCCTTGCGGCGGGCGGCCTTGAGGTGGGCCGGATTTACCTGGTGTATTCTTCCCGGGACAAGATCTGGTTCAGCAACTCGCTGGTCGACGCCGAGATGCTGGTACAAATCGTCAGCGAGCGGACCGGTCTGCCATGGGAGCAGGGAGATGGGATGCCGGTTGCTTGAGCTGATCGCCGAGGTACCATCCGCTGCCAACGATGCAGGATGTGGTCGCCCCCGGGCGATATGCTTCACTCTCAGCGTCCTCTCTTGCCTTATCCCGGCGAGGCCAAGAATTGAATGTCACAAACCGGCCGCCAGCCGGTACAGGAATATGGAGTGGGAACGGTACATCCGCAACTGATGCCAAGCGTTGCCGCGTTCGTCCGCGGCGTTGACTTGCCGGCGAATCTGCTGTCGAACACGATCCGTGCGCGAAGGAGATCTCCATGAAGACCGCGAAGCGCTGCCTGCTGTCCGCTGTACTAGCCACGGCGATGTGGCTGGTGGCTTCCTTCCTGGAAGTCATTCCGGTGGAAGTCGCACCGACATGCCGTCCGGAATTGCAGCGATTCACACCGACACGGACCTCCCTGCAAATGCTCCACGGTGTGGGGGTGGCGTTCGTCGGCTGCCAGTATCGGCCAGTGCCGGCAACACGCTGGTCGGTCTGGGGACTCTCGGCCGGATCGCTTCTGGCGGGCGCCGGAGCCGGATGGCTGGCGTCTTCTCGTCGAGGTCACGCCCGCGTTACGCCACCTGGAACCGAATGAGGCTTCGTACTGGCGATGTGCGCCCTGAATGACCCACGGGTGATTGAAGCGAGCCGACGCTGCGCCTTGCACCGACATCGTTGATGATTCACGCCGGTTCAATGGCCAGTGGATGCTGGCACAGCGCGGCCTTGAGCGTGAGGCACTCGTGTTCAAGTGCGTTGATAGCCTCCTCAGCTTCCAAAGCCGTGCTGCTCCGGGACTGGCCGAATCGCTCCACTCGAAGTGCTGCCTCTTTTGCCGGCCCAGCGCCCGCTGGTGGCGGCAATGCGGGCGGAGGCCGCCGCCGGCATACCATCTTGCTGTCGTGAAGAGCGGATTACGCTTGATTCTGTGGTATCGCGGCGAATCTCTAGGCTCTGAGTCTGGTATGCGTAGGTGCCGGCTGTCCTCGACGGCCCAACGACAGTAACAGACACTTACAGGCCGAGTTGGTCGTCCTTAGATGCCGACACCACGGCTTGGCCCAACGGAAGACGCTTGGTTTGCAGGCTTGCGGTGCCACCCCACTGAAGTCCAAGGTCCGTGTGGTGGTGGAGCCGGGCACGCCATCTTGGGTGCGAGCGCCGACACTGCCCACGGAGCTTTGGTAGGACGACCGCACGGCTACCTCGTGATCGTATCGCATGCTCCCGTCATCTGCCAGTTCACGCGTCCTTTGGCCGTCCAGGTCTTGCGTCGCAACCTCTTGCTCCCAGTCGGTTATCAGGTTCGCCGACGGCGTGCCGCCATAGAGAAACGAGAATGGCATTTCGCTGACGCCTTGCCAACCAAAGTGCCTCTCGACCCAACGCTGAGCCAGGGCAGTCTCTTCCGGGGATGGCTCGATCGCAGAGCATGGGGCGGACAACAAGACAGAAAGGAATGCTCCCAAACAAAGCAGATATCCATCACCGCGTCCCAATCGTCGTGCCCCTGGATCGCTAGTCGTCGTCACCTTCACGGTGGTCTCCCATGCCTGTTGGTTGGATGACTGGGGAACTGGCCGCCTCGTAGCAGGCGGTCGGCCTAACAGCCATCTTATCATAGGTTGTGCCGAGGACCGTTTCATCTCGTTGAATGGTCCTTGAAGACGTTGGGTCAGCGACCCGATGATCACCGCAGTTGCGATCGCCATCTGCCTGATCATCTGTGGTGCTAACGATGTCGACCCGCAAACGGGTGTGGCACAGTGGCGACTTATCCTGGCCGGGGCATGTCACGATAACAATGAAGCGGGTGATTTGGGGAGCACAGGTCACGCGGCTTGGGAAATCCCCCTGTCCGCCGATCCCTGCCGCCATATGATATGCTGTGTTTCGGTTTCGTAGCGCTACTTGGCAAGCCACGTGAGGAGGCATCGATCATGTCGTCCGTGCACGAACAGCTGTCTTCCCCGTTTCGCAAACGCCAGCACGGTGTCCGATCTCAGGAGCAGCGGACGGGCACTCCGCTGAGCGCTGCCCGCGTGTGGCCTGGCCGGCCGTATCCGCTGGGCGCAACGTGGGACGGTAAGGGGGTGAACTTCGCCCTGTATGCCGAAAACGCCGCGAAAGTCGAGCTCTGCCTGTTCGATTCGGCCGACGCGACGCGCGAGACCGTGCGGATTGCGTTGCCGGAGCAGACGGAGCAGGTGTGGCACGTATACCTGCCCGACGTGTTCCCCGGACAGCTATACGGCTATCGCGTTCACGGGCCCTATGAACCGCAGCACGGACACCGCTTCAATCCCCACAAGGTGCTCCTTGACCCCTATGCCAAGGCGATCGGCCGAACCGTGCGGTGGGACGATTCGCTCTTTGGATACCAGATTGGCGACCCGGCGGCCGACCTGTCGTTCGACGCGCGCGACAGTGCCCCGTTCGCCCCGTTGGCCACCGTGATCGATCCGGCCTTCACGTGGGGTGACGATCGTCTGCCGCGCACGCCCATGCACCGGACGCTCATCTATGAGATGCATGTGCGCGGCTTCACGATGCTCCACCCCGAGATCCCGGAGGGACTGCGCGGCACCTATGCCGGGCTCGCCTCGGAGCCGGCCATCACCTACCTGAGCAGCTTGGGCGTGACGGCGGTCGAGCTGCTGCCGGTGCAGCACTTTCTGAACGATCGCCACTTGGTCGAAAGAGGTCTCTCGAATTACTGGGGCTACAACACGCTCGGCTATTTCGCCCCCGAGCCATTGTACGATTCTCCGGCGTATACCCTCGGTCCGGTGCAGGAATTCAAGACGATGGTTCGCAATCTGCATGCGGCAGGCATTGAGGTGATTCTGGACGTCGTTTACAACCACACGGCCGAAGGCAACCAGATGGGGCCGACGCTCTCGTTTCGAGGCATCGACAATGCGGCCTACTACCGCCTCTCGCCACCAGACCCCCGTTATTACATGGACTTCACCGGCTGCGGCAACACGTTTGATATGACCAACCCGCTTGTCTTGCAGCTCATTATGGACAGCCTGCGCTACTGGCACCTCGAGATGCACGTCGACGGTTTTCGCTTCGACTTGGCCAGCACGTTGGCCCGCGAGCTGCACGACGTTGACAAGCTGGGCGCGTTCTTTGACATCATTCGGCAGGATCCTGTCATCTCGCAGGTCAAGCTGATCGCCGAGCCGTGGGATTTGGGCGCCGGCGGGTACATGGTCGGCAACTTTCCGCCCCTGTGGTCGGAATGGAACGGCAAGTATCGCGATTGTGTCCGCCGCTTCTGGAAGGGCGACGGCGGCCAGGTAGCCGAGTTCGCCACGCGGTTCTGTGGCTCGAGCGACTTGTATGAGTGGAGCAGCAAACGCCCCAGCGCCAGCATCAACTTCATCACCTGCCACGACGGTTTCTCCCTGGAGGACCTCGTGTCGTACGACCACAAGCACAACGATGCCAACGGCGAGGGGAATCGAGACGGGGCCGACGACAACACCAGCTGGAACTGCGGCGTGGAAGGTCCGACCGACGATTCGAAGATCCGCAGCCAACGCGATCGGAAGAAGCGGAACTTCCTGGCGACCCTGCTCCTTTCGCAGGGGGTGCCGATGCTTCTGGCCGGCGACGAGATGGGCAATACGCAACACGGCAACAACAACACGTACTGCCAGGACAACGAGACCAGTTGGCTCGACTGGAACCTCGACATGCGCGAGAAGGAGTTGCTTGATTTCACGCGTCGAGTTGTTCGCCTCTGGAAGGAGAATCCGGTTTTTCATCGTCGCCGGTTCTTTCACGGCCAGCCGATCGCCGGCGCCAACGCGTCCGATATCGCCTGGATCGATCCCAGCGGGAGCGAAATGACCGAGGAGGCCTGGGGAAATGCCTTTGTGCGGTGCCTGGGAGTGATCCTGTTTGGCGACAGCATCGACGTGGATGAGTACGGTGAGGAGATCCGCGGCGATACGCTCCTGCTGGCCTTCAACGCCGATCACGGCCATACCATCCCATTCGTGATGCCGCTGACCGATGAGGACGCGTCCTGGTCACTGCTGCTGGACACCAATGACATGGATGCCAAGGAACTGATTCTGGCACCGAGCGCACAATTCCAGCTCAGTCCCTGCTCCCTCGCCGTCTTCCGGTTGGTGCGTCAGGAGCAGCAGCCGGAACGGAGCTGACAAGTGCATCATACGGTACTCCTCCCCCGAGTCGACCGGATGCGATTTCGTTCGGTGGCGACGAGAACCTGCTGAGGAGGTGAGGAATCGGAACGACCAGTCTGGTGCCCGTTAGATCTGTCGTTGGCTACACGTATGCCCACCCGCAGTCCGGCCTGGCAGCTACATACGCGCGGAAATGGCGACGAGCCGGAGTATCGTGGCGATGATAACTCGGATGGGCAGGTTCACGCCGACAAATCGAGTTTGATCAGCGGCGGGTTGCTGTGAATGATCTCACCTGTATCCGATACCTTCAAATAATAGGACGACCGAATGTGGACACCGATTGACCCAGCGAAGTCCTCGTTCGGCGCAGGATGCTCCCACAGGTTAACCCGGTAATTGCCGTCGTGGTGCCGACACACCTCCACACGTTGCAGGCGGGGCGGTTTGCCGACTTTCGCTAACACCTGGGACTTGATCTTCTCCGTATGGTTCGGTACCGCCACGGGTGCTTCTTTCTTCGGGGCCGCTTGATCGGTCTTTGCCATGATTTCCTCGGTCAATAGAAGGTGAAGAGATACTGGACTGTAATGTAATCGACTCCAGTCCGATACGGGGTGCGCAGTGGAGAACGCAACAGCGATTGCTTGGCACCCCCTTCCAGAAGCGACGGTGGCGACTGTGCAATGGAATCCGACGATCTGAACATGCGTTCTGGAGATTGGCTCACTGACGTGACTTCAGATCGAGCTAATCTCGCGGGCGTTCCTGAATAGCACGAGCCGATTCCAACCGCCGAGGACATCCGGGTGTGGATGTGGAGCAGGACCACGAGTAACAAGAAAGGCCCTCGCCACCAACAGAGGGCGAGGGCCGCATACCTTGTCTTGAGATCCGAATTGCTTCCGCTCACAAGCCGCCTCTGGCTGACTCAAGCAATGCCCATTGCGGGCGTATGGTGCATCACGGCCGTTCTAGTTAACGAAACAGGATGCAGAGTAACGGTAAACGCTGAATGAAACCTGAGTCGAAATGCAGCAGACGAACAACTCACATCCAAGCGGGACGGGAACCTGCAACGCAAACACTTTGTCTCGCGATAACAAAGGGTCCCTGCCCAACTTCAGCAAATAGGGTCAACTGTGAGGAGCCTGAGAAATTCAAGCTTCTCCTGGCAATATGTCCGTGGGATTCTGCATGTATGCCCTCCATACAAAGACGAAAAGCACATCACAAGACGCTGTCGAACCTTAGTCTCCCTCATGTCATTCTAGGTTGTTTCGCATGGCGGTCAAACATTTGCTTTGGACGGCCGATTCCGCATGACGAGTTGTTTGGCTGTTCTCACGTCTGATGCTTGCAAGCACACAAAGCGACGACCTTCTCATCTTCCCCGTCCTACCTGACAGACCCCAAAGCCACCTGGACGAAGGTTTCGATCTCTTCCCTTGAGCCACTCAGAGTCTCTGCTCAGATGTCGTGGAACTCCGCCAACATTTTGTGGCCGTCACAAAAGGGTGGACACTGCGTGGCAATCAGGAAGTCGGTGAGAGCATCTTCCGGCGTGAGTAACCTCTGCACGGCTGTGGGAAGTCTATCGGAGGGTAACGGAAGATCGATATCATCACTCCCTGAGCCGTCCTGGTCGCAGCTAGCCTCGAAAAAAACGTTCGCAATGGCTTCGTCCCCGATAACCCGCAGGTTTTCGACGTTGCTCTGCTACAATGTCCTTATTGAAATCAAGTTGGATGGCAGCAGGAGAGGTAGTATGGATGTCAGCCGAAAAGCAAATCGTGAAGCGAACGAGATAACCCTGCAATACAAGAGTCGGCAAGAGACCCGGCTCGACGAAGAGCTGGCCGAGGAGAATCTCGTCCAACTTGTAGCGGTCATTGGCCAACTCGAGCAAACAAGTTCCGGAGCCGCCGAGCTTCAACGCCGAAGGAGACTCTTTGGCGTGTGCAGCCGGATGGAAGGCGAAACCTCGGGCCAGTTTTACGCTCGGCTGCGACACTGGCTGGACAGGGATATGCCGCAGACGAAATCGCCTCTCCATGCTCCGCGGCAGACCGACGATTAGTTCAAAGCAGCCTGGCAGGTGCTGGCCCAGGGCGTATTTATCGGCCAACCCTCTCCCTTTCCCGACCAAGTTCGCCGCTGAGTAACGGCTGGTTCATCCGTTCGCCATTTCACCTCTTCTTCCTCTTCTCTTTGTCCTTCTTGTCCTTGTCCCTCTTATGCTTGTCTTTCTTGTGCTTGTCCTTCTTGTGCTTGTCCTTCTTGTCCTTCTTGTGTTTCTTGTGTTTTTTCTCGTCCTTCTTTTCGTCCCGCTTCGTCTTCTTTTCGTCCTGTTCCGAGTTGCAGGCTCCGGTGCATTGTTCATCGACGCAACTACGGCATGACATTGTATGTCTCCCGACATCCGAGAATCCGCCTCGAAACACGACTCCGGTAGCGTGTCCTCTCGCCGAGCGTGACGCATTCGCGTCACTTCTATGAAAGCACTCCGCCCGATTTACTCTAATATCTTAAC
>JBGSHS010000311.1:0-11289 GCA_041752115.1 Pirellulaceae bacterium
CGCACCGGTGCGAACCACCTCCGTCCCCACGCAGCGCTCACCGCTGCTGATGGCCCCTGCCGGAACGTTGTTGCCGGCCGTTCTGCTCGCTTCCGTCGATGACGATCCCGCTGGCGGCGTATCGAAGGAGCCTTCTGGCGACGCGGCTCCGATTCCACGGGAGCCAGCGACGGACCAGCCGAGTGCCGCAACGGCACCGCCTGCATCGTCTCAGGAGAGCCAGAGTCCGCCGCCCGTGGTGGTCAACGTCGCGCCCGACGGCCGCTTGATCATCTCCTCGAAAGATCCGACGGCGTTGGAGATGTTTGAGGAACTGGCCACCCGACTGGCGCCGCCGGCGAAAGACTACAAGATCTTTCATCTCAAGAACGCGCCGGCCGGCTGGGTGGTGCTGAACCTGGAGGAGTTCTTTGAAGAGGAGGATGCCAACGAGAATCGGCGTCGCGACCGCATGTATTCGTGGATGTACGGTATGCCATCGAGCAGCTCCTCGGACGACCAGCAGCGCCGCCTGTCCAATCGCCGGGAGCTGAAGTTCATTTCCGATATCGATACCAACACGATTCTTGTGCAGGGCGCTGATCCCGATCAGCTCAAGACGGTTGCCGAACTGATCGAACTCTACGATGTGCCGGAGCCCACGAGTTCCCAGAATGCCCGCGTGACGAAGCTGTTCACCATCAAGTACTCCCAGGCGAGTCTGGTGGCCAATACGATCAAAGACGCCTACCGGGATCTGCTCAGTTCCAATGACCGAGCATTGCAGGAGGCGCAACGTCAGGGACAGCCGGGGAGACAGCAGCGTGGCAATGGCATGACCGTGATTTCGATGTTTGGAGGGGAAGAGCAGTCGCCCAGCGACAATCGAACTTCGGCGCGCTTTGACGGCAAACTGTCGATTGGTGTGGACGATACGACGAACACGCTGCTGGTGTCGACCGAAGGAGACAGCCTGATGGCAGTTATCGGCAGCATGATTGAGGCCCTTGATGCTGCCGCCAAACCGGTCTCACAGGTTCGTGTGGTCAAACTGCACCACGATACCGACGGTTCGCGACTGCAGAAAGCGCTGCACAAAGTGCTCAACGGTCAGCAGGGGGAAACACCTGAGAAGCCGCAGTCGCAGCAGCCTCATCCGCCCAATGGCGGTCCCGGACAACGACCCATGCCGGGGCAACCTGGCGGAGTCGAGTTTGCTCCGGCGCGGTGAACCCTGGCAGGCGCCTGCCATGGCAGCGGTTTCGGCCTGTCGATACAATGCCCGATTGTGCTCACAGCGCGTGACCTCTCCGCCAGCGTGTTGGACGGCTGCCACCTGCTATGCCGCTGATTCGAATCGAGTCACTGGACGACCCGCGTCTGGCTCCCTATCGGGACCTGCGCAACAAGCAACTGCGCACGCGCCAGGGCCGATTCATTGCTGAGGGTGATCTGGTCGTACAGCGTCTGCTGGAAAGCCGTTACGCGGTGGAATCGCTGCTGGTGGCCGAACCGCAGTTGGGGAGACTGGCGATTCCTGGTGACGTACCGGTCTATTGCACCACCCACGCCATGGTCGAGGAGATTGCCGGCTTCCGCTTTCACCGCGGCATCCTAGGCTGTGGCATTCGTGCGGCCTGTTCCGACTGGTGGGAGCGGATGCCGCGATCGCCGCGTCGAGCGGGCGTCGTCGTCTGCTGTGGCGTGCGCGATCCGGAGAACCTGGGGGGAATCTTGCGCAACTGTGCGGCGTTTGGTGTCGACATGGTGATGATCGGCAACCATTCGGCGGATCCTTTGTCGCGTCGTGTGCTTCGCGTTTCCATGGCGACCTGTCTGAAGCTCCACGTGTACGAGACGTCGCAGCTGGAAGCGGACCTGGTGCGACTGCGCGAGGAATTCGCGATCGAACCGACCGCCACCGTGCTTGCTCCGACTGCCCGGCGGCTGGCAGACCTGGGTCCGCCCGCCCGCTGGGGGCTGGTCTTTGGCAACGAGCTGGCCGGGGTTGCGCCGTCGACGCTGCGGCAATGCCAGCAGCAGGTGACGATTCCCATGAGTCTGCAGACCGATTCACTCAATGTGGCTGTTGCGTCGGGGATTTTCCTATATCATTTCAGTCAAGTGGCGAACCGATGCGGATCGGCATGACGGACGGACTGAGTCTCGCTGACCCAGGCGAGAAAGGAGCGGATGATGGACAGTGCTGTCGACCGGTTGCTTACGCTCAAGGTGAAGGACGCCATGACTCGACATGTCGTCTGCGTGTCCCGGGACCAGTTGCTGTCGGAAGCGGCCGACCTGTTCGTGGCCAAAGGAATCTCCGGCGCTCCGGTGATCGATTCGGAGGGGCGTTGCGTGGGGATCCTCAGTGCCATCGACTACGTCAAGCGGGAACATGTCCTCCGCGGTACGGGGGCCGAGGAAGTGGCCGGGAACCGGGTCTACCAGGAAATGTCGGCCGGGGTGAGGTGGGTGCAACCGGAGAACACGCTGCTCAATGCCGCCCGCATTATGTGCGAGAAGCACGTTCATCGCCTCCCAGTGCTCGACCAGCAGCGCAAACCGGTCGGCCTGATCACCTCCATGGATATCGTGGCCGCTCTGGTGAACGCGATCGACGAGCGTGAGACGATGGCCAGGTAAGCCTTGCCCGAACGCCCTCCACCTCGTCGCGAACTTGTTGTTCCGTCTGCGGCGGGACCTGGCGGTGGTGAAAATCCCCTTGGGAGCCTGAGGGCACCGACACGGGTCCACAAAACGGGCGAATTCGGCGTGATGATTGCCGCCCGGTCGGCAGTCTGCTACAGTCTTTCCCGTGCGGAGTCGGTGGGATATGCCGGCGGCAACGACGCGTTGCCGGTTTTGCAGGCCGCTTTTCGTTCAGGTGCCAATGGCACTACCTTGCAGGCGCCCTGAATTCTCGTCATAGTGTTCGTCGTGCGCGCCGCGAGGATGGTTTTGTTCGTCGTACACGAGTTTTCGGTGTGCCAAACGGTGGCGAGTGGCAGGAGATGGGAACGTATGATCGCCCGCGATTATCGCAGATTCCTCAGTGAAATGGTGTGCCACCCTAAGTCGGTCGGAGCGATGGCGCCGAGCGGCCCCAACCTGGCTCGGCATCTTGTTTCGTGCGTCGACTGGGCGCAGACCTCCACGGTCCTGGAATATGGCCCGGGAACCGGTGCCATCACCGAGGCGATTGTCGCGCAGCTGCCACCGGAGACTCGGTTCCTGGCGATCGAGATCAGCGCTCGTTTCGCGGAAGTACTGCGCAGTCGTTTTCCCACGATCTGCGTGTGCGAAGGAAGCGTCGGCAAAGTCAAGAGCCACTGCGAAACGCACGGCGTCGACCAGGTGGACGCCATCGTCAGTGGATTGCCCTGGGCGGTGTTCTCGGACGAAGACCAGACGACCTACCTGGACGCCACGATGCAGGTTCTGCGACCCGGCGGGCAGTTCATCACGTTTGGGTACCTGCAAGGGCTCTTGCTGCCGGCGGCTCGGCGTTTTCGCAGGAAGCTGCAGACGTACTTCACCGAAGTACGGACCAGCAAACCGGTGTGGGCCAATTTACCGCCAGCGTTCTTCTACTGCTGCCGCCGCTGACTCAAGCAGACCACCGTCCTGGCGAACGGCCAGCGGAGCTCGTGCCGCACGTCGGCGCAAAGCAGTCGTGTCGGCTGCGAAGCCAGGCCGTCCGTCGCAAATTGATCCGGTGAGGGGCGCTTCGAAGCGGACAGGAATCGTCAGCAGCAGCGTCCAAGACCCCGCAAATCATGGGGATTCTCGACCAACCGCCGTGGTTTCTTGTCCGCTTCTTAAGGCTCGTCTACGTTGGCGGGAACCGTAACGGGCAACTCCGGCTCGCTGCTGCGGCCGCGGGCGGTGGCTCGCAGGCGAAGCTGGTTGAGTGGCGGCGCGAGGACGAAATAGCCAAACAGGATCGGCAACGCATATTCCTTCAGCGTCACCACGATCACCATCGCAAAGACCAGCTCAACCAACTGCGGGAAACTCCGTCGCCGCGACAGCTCGGACGCCACGTGCGGATAGCGGATGTGGGAGACCATGAGCCAGGCGAGTATGGCTGTCAGGACCGGTACCACGATCATTGAGATGGCAATCAGCCGAACGCCCAGCTCCTGCGACGCCTCCGGCATCACCACGTCGGTCAGCTCCACCAGCTTCGGCATGGCAATCGCGAATGACGCGATGGTGCCCGCCGCCATGGGCGTGGGCAGTCCCTGGAAATAATTCGTGGGAGCGTGCTCATCTTTGTGCACGTTGAAGCGGGCCAGCCGCAGAATCGCGGATACCGCATAGAGCGCACCGATTCCCCAGAGAAAGCGACGCTGAAAGACGTCGCTGTACGTCAGCATGATAAACACCGGTGCAACACCGAACGTGATCACGTCGCACAGACTGTCCAACTCCTTGCCAAATTGACTCGTCTGTTTCGTCATGCGGGCGATGTGGCCGTCGAGCACGTCGAATACCATGCCCAGGAAGATCAACAGCGCCGCATAGAACGCCAGATCAATCTGCGTGTGATTCGGTGCGTGACTGGTCACCACGATGATGGCTGCCAGGCCGCATACGCCGTTGGCCAACGTGAAGGCGGTTGGGAGCGCAGGGAAGGTAATGTCCCGGATCTTGCGGCGTGGACGAAGTCGATTCTGCATGGGCGGATACCAGATTGGCGAAAAAGGTCGGGGCATATGCTGGTCGTCGGTCACGGCTCGCCAGCTCACAATAACGCTCAGTCAGCTTCCGTCTAACCGGCCTCAGTGGTCGTGTAGCTTTCAGCCTCCCCAGGCTGGTGTGCGTAGCGGGCCATGACCGTTGTTCCGGCCCGGACCTTCTCCCCTTGGGCAACGCAGATTTCCAGTCCCGGCTCCTGTGGTATGGTAAGTTCGGTACGGGAGCCAAGCTTGATCATCCCGAATTGGTCTCCCTTTGACAAGTCTTCTCCCGGCTTGACCCAGCAGACAATTCGCCGAGCAATGGCCCCCGTGATCTGCCGCACCCGCATTACCCTGACCGGCCCACTGGTCGATATAATCCGCACCGCCAGCGATTCGTTCACCTGAGCTGCTTCCGGGCGCAGGGCGTTGAGAAACTTGCCACGCTGGTACGCAATTCCTACGACCCGACCGGCGATCGGCGTTCGATTGATATGCACGTTAAACACCGACAGGAAGATGTCGATGATCACGGCCGGTCCGCCGATGTGCGGATCGTACTCCACCTCGCGGATGGAGAACACCTGTCCATCGGCCGGTGATACCACTGCTTCCGGCTGCGGCGGGATCTTTCGCGGCGGGTCGCGAAAGAACGAGACGATAAACAGCGCCAGAACCAGGGGGAGAACGGCCAAGGGCCAGAACCAGTAGAATAAGAACGCAGCAACGAGCAGCAACCCGCCACCAATTATCAGGATTTCCGCCAGCCCGACGCGGACCACGGGAAGCCGCTCTCGCCACGTGAAAGGATCGTCGGCAGCATCCCACCGCAGATCCCCTTGATTGCGATAGAATTTCAAGTCGCGCGGGTCGAGGATCTCCTGCGGGTAGCTCCCCCCCGTTCCCTGACGGCAGGCCTGCATCCGGGCCACATAGCGCCGTCGGAACGTGCGTAAATACGCACGCCGCAGTCGGCCCCAGGCCAGTTCGCACGACATGCAGAAGCCCCCGCCCGGCTGAATGGACCTGATGTCGGGAGGAAGCGGCTCAACGGCGTCAGCCCAAGCGGCCGGATTTCGTTCGGCCGCAGCGGCAAGGTCACGGTCAGTGGACATGGCGATTCGGCGGTCTCATGGACAGAGTAGACAAAAAAGCGGGCAGCAGCCACAGCAGCCGTTCGACCGCTGCGCCAACCCGGTATTGTGACGCTTGTGCTGCAGCAGAGTCAAGCGAGCTGACAGTGCGGTGCCAGCGGAACAGCCCAACAACGTCTCCTGCTCCCACACTACCGACGCTGCGAGTCGGCCAGATGGTCCCGCACTAAAGTCTGAGCCAACTGGACGGTTGGCTCCACAGCACTCTGTACGTCAGCCGACAGCTGACAGTGCGCGAAATCGAACGAAACGCCGCGAGTTGACAGGAGCAGCGCGGCAGGAGTGCGGCCGTAGAGGGCTTCGGTCCAGGCCAGTAGACCAGGTGGGTCCACCGCGTGCACGATCACCACCTCGCGTTCGCGGCGTGCCGCGAGTCGATGCTGCACGACCTGTCCCACTTCCCCCGTCGTGGCAGCGTCAATAAAAACCACGAGCGACGCATCACGGACCGTTTCCGCCAGCTCGGCGGTGAGAATGTGGCGACTCAGTACCTCGACCTGCGGGCCGCCGATCAGGTCGGCCAGCCGGTCGGCGACGAGCGGCCCGAAGGCATCGTCGCCCCGAATCGGGCTGCCAAACCCGATCACGACCACTTTGGGGGAGCCTGCTGGCTCGCCGGCGGATTGGTCAACCACGTGAGACACGGTCAATCACCTTGCCGCCCGCATCCCGCAACTCGATCTGCAAGGGCATTTGACCAAACGCATGGGATGCGCAGCTCAAGCAGGGATCGTAGCAGCGAATCAACGCTTCGACGCGGTTGAGCATTCCCTCCTGCAGCTTCTTGCTCTTGACGTACTTCTGAGCCACTTGCTTGATGCCGCGATTCATGGCCAGATTGTTGTGGCCGGTGGCAATGACCAGGTTCATCCAGGTCATCAGGCCGTCCTCGTCAATCCGGTAATGATGGATCAGCGTTCCACGTGGGGCCTCGGCCACGCCAATCCCTTCTTCCGTGTTGCTGCGGGCACGCGCCCGGACTCGCTTGCCGAGAATCGCCGGATCGTCCAGGATGCGGGTCATACTCTCCAAGGCGAAGATGATCTCAACCAGTCGCGCGTAATGGTAATGGAAGCTGCTGGAGACCGGCTTGGCTTCCTGCAGCGTCCGGAACTCCGCCAGCGCGACATCGGCAAATGGCGTTCCGCAGCTGTCACAGTTGTTGAGACGTGCCAGCGGTCCGACTCGGTAGATCCCGTTGGGATAACCACGCGGCCGGTAGTAGGGGAACTTCATGTACGAGTACGGTTCAACCGCTTCGCCGATGATCTTCAGATAGTCCTCGCACGGAACCATGTCCTCGACGATATGCCCGTTCGCGTCTTTCACACGCAAGCAGCCGTCATAATGCTCCAGGTGTCCGCGAGGACTGACGAGGCTCAGGAACATGGTCGGGAAGTTGCCGAAATGCTTGGCCTCGTCCTTGAACTTGCCCACCACCTCGTCCTTGTAGAACTCATAGGTGCGTTTGGCGATGTCAAGTCCTTCGTCGACCAGGTCAACCATCTTCGTGCGTTTGTCCTCCGTCAACGGCTCACTGACGCCACCGGGCACCATCCACGTGGGATGGACCTTCTTGCCGCCGAGCATCTCGATGATCGTCTGGCCGATCTGACGCAGCCGAATGCCCTCGCGAGCCAGTTGCGGATGGCGGAACATCACGCCGAACACGTTCCGCTCGGCCGGATCGCAATCCCATCCCAACAGCAGGTCGGGCGAGGAGAGGTGAAAGAACGACAACGCGTGCGACTGAGTCAGCTGGGCAAGGTTCATGAGCCGTCGCAACGATTCCGCTACTTCAGGGATCCGCACGCAGAGCAGCGCATCGCATGCCTTGGACGAAGCCATCAAGTGACTCACAGGACAGATGCCGCACGTGCGGGCGGTCAGCGCCGGCATCTCCCGATACGGACGCCCTTCACAGAACTTCTCAAACCCGCGGAACTGCGTCAGATGGAATTTGGCATCCTCCACCTTGCCCGACTCATCCAGCTCCAAGGTGATTCGAGCGTGGCCTTCAATACGCGTAACCGGTTCAATGGTGATCGTCTGGCTCATGGCAACGCATCCTCATGTTCCGAAGCGAGTCAGTTTCGTGGGGTCGGGGACGCGACCTTCAATCAATTCACTCAACACATGCCAGATCACACCCGCCGGCGGCGGGCAACCTTGCACGAACAGATCGACCGATACCACGCCATGCACGGGCAGGACCGTCTTGAGCAATGCCGGGACTCCCTGGGTGGGAATCTGCGGGTTTTTCTGCACGTTCTCGCGGTACGCCCGCTTGAGCACCTCTTCGAGCGGGAACAGGTTGCGCATGGCCGGCACGTTGCCGCATACGGCGCAGTCTCCCAGGCTGATCAGATACTTGCAGCGACGCCGGAAGAGATGCGCCTTCTCCAGGTCCTCTTCGTTGCTGACCGAACCCTCGATAATCCCCACATCGACCTGCGGCGGCAGTTCCTTGCTGTCGACCAGCGGGCTGTAGACAATGTCGACTTTGTCGGCGAGCGCAAAGAGCCGTTCGTCGATGTCCAGCAGCGACATGTGACAGCCTGAGCAGCCGTCCAGCCAGGTCGTGGCCACCGTCATCCGCTTGGCTTCCATCATGGCAGGTGCCTCATCCGCGACAGGTAGGGAAGAAAGTCCCGATCCTTGACCATCTCACCGGCCGATGTGCCGTGCTCCACCAGAGCGCCAGTGGGACAAACCTGCACGCACTTGCCGCACCCGGTGCAGGTCTGACTGTCTCCCCAAGGACGGTTCAAATCGGTAATGACCTGGCAGTTGATGCCGCGCCCCATGATGTCCCACGTGTGAGCCCCTTCGATCTCGTCGCACACGCGGACGCACCGGGTGCACAATACACATCGATTGTGATCGAGGCGGAACCAGTCGTGGGAGGCGTCCACTTTGTAGACCGCACTGCGATAGGGAACCCGTACGTGGTCGACACCACACTCCTGCGCCAGATTCTGCAGCTCGCAGCGGCCATTGGAGACGCACACCGAACAGACGTGGTTCCGTTCGGCGAACAACAGTTCCACGATCATCCGCCGGTACTTCTGCAGTCGCGGCGAGTCGGTCCGTACATGCATCCCTTCCGTCGGTCGTGTGGCACACGCGGCCAGCAGCCGATGGTCACCCTGCATCTCGATCATGCACAGCCGGCACGCTCCCCAGACACTCAGACCGTCCATATGGCAGAGGGACGGAATGCGGATGCCATGCTCGCGCGCCACATCCAGAACCGACTCGTCGAGCCTGGCCGTCACGTCCTGGTCGTTGATCTTGAACGTGACAACGCGCGCCGCACTGGAAACGGCAGGACCTTTCATGATTCAGACTCCTCGGGGGTGCTGGCCTCGTGCTGCCCGGCAACCGACGGCACGGACGGCCCAACGGCCGGAATCGATACGATCCCGGCCGATGTCGCGTGGGTCGACACGTCCCGCAACTTCTCCAGATACTCGTGACGGAAGTACTGCAACGTGCTGAGGACCGGGTTGGGGGCTGTCTGCCCCAGGCCGCACAGGCTGGTGGCCTTCACAACCTCACACAACTCTTCCAGAAGTGCCAGATCGCCGGGCGTTCCCTCACCGGCGGCAATCTTCTCCAGCAGGCCGTGCATCTGGTCGGTCCCCGCACGACACGGAATGCACTTGCCGCACGACTCATCCTTGCAGAACTCCATGAAGTATTTGGCCACGTCCACCATCGACGACGTCTGATCCATGACGATCATGCCACCCGATCCCATGATCGAGCCGACCTCCCGCAACGTGTCGTAATCCACCGGCAAATCAAGGTACTGGGCCGGCAGGCAGCCGCCTGACGGGCCCCCCGTCTGCACCGCTTTGAACCCGTGCTCGCCCGGCACTCCACCCCCGATCGTCTCGATGATCTCCCTCAGCGTAATGCCCATGGGGACCTCGATCAGGCCCGTGTTGTGGATCCGCCCCGCCAGTGCAAAGACCTTCGTTCCCTTGGACTTCTCCGTGCCGATCGAGGCAAACCATTCCCCGCCCCGGCGAATGATGGCCGGCACATTGGCCAGTGTCTCCACGTTGTTGATCAGCGTCGGATGACCCCACAGACCGTACTCGGCCGGATACGGAGGTCGCGGACGCGGCTGCCCCCGCTGTCCTTCAATCGACGCCATCAATGCCGTCTCCTCGCCACAAACGAACGCGCCGGCCCCTAACCGGATGTCGATGTCGAAACTGAACTGCGTCTCACAGATGTTGTTGCCCAGCAGACCTGCTCGGCTGGCTTGCTTAATGGCACTCGTCAAACGTTCGATCGCCAAGGGATACTCGGCCCGGATGTAAATGTAACCACGGCTGGCGCCGACCGCGTAGGCCGCCAACGCCATCCCCTCCAGCACGCGATGCGGATCCGACTCCAGAACCGCACGGTCCATGAACGCGCCCGGATCACCCTCGTCGGCATTGCAGATCACGTACTTCTGGTCGCCCGGCATCTTGGCCACCGTCGACCACTTCAGACCCGTCGGATAACCACCGCCACCGCGGCCCCGTAACCCGCTCGTCATGACCTCCCGCAAGACCTCCGGTGGAGTCAACTCGGTCAACGCCCGGACGAGCGCCTCATAGCCACCGGCCGCGATGTACTCCTCAATCTTCTCCGGATCGATGACGCCAGAGTTCTCCAGGACGATCTTCTGCTGGCTCGTAAAAAACGGCACGTCCGTCGGACAGCGGAGCCGCTCCACCGGCTCTCCCCCCAGCGACTCTGCAATCGCCGGCGCATCCTCAGCCTGAACCGCCTGGTACATGACCACCTGCTGCGCCTGAGGCGAACGGACCTCCACCAACGGGCCGGCCGCGCAAAGCCCCATGCAGCCGACCCCTTTGACGTGCACGTGAGGATTCTCGGCCGTCGACTGCCGCAGATGCTCCAACACGTCGCGTGCGCCGGAGGACTGGCAGCCAGCCGCCATGCAGACCCGCACACAATGCTCGCACCTATGCTCCGCTTCCCGCGTGCTGGCGGCCAGTTCCGACAGTTCGTCGAGTTGCATGTCACATCACCTTTTCAATTCGATCCAAGAGCTGCGCCACCGTCAGCTTGCCGGCCACCACGCCGTCCACGACCGCTGCCGGGGCCAGGCCGCATGCGCCAATGCAGCGAGCTCCCACAGCCGACAGCTCGCGATTCGCACTCGTTTCCCCCAGTCCAATGCCGAATCGCTCACGGATGCCGCTGACCAACTCGCTGGCTCCCTTAATGTAGCAGGCCGTGCCGGTGCAGATCACACACGTGTGCTTGCCCTGCGGCTTGAGTGAGAAAAGATGGTAGAACGTCGCGACGCCATACACCTTGCTCAACGGGACCCCCAGTGACTCGGCCACATACTGCATCGCCGGTTCATCCAGATAACCAAAGAGTCCCTGCACCCGATGCAGCGTTTCAATCAACGCATGACTGGCGTATCCGTTGCGTCG
>JBGSHS010000312.1:0-12876 GCA_041752115.1 Pirellulaceae bacterium
GTTGGGCCGCAACGTGCCCTGGATCAAGCGATGGTGACACACCGTCCAAAGAAACTGGAACAGAGAAGAGGCACCGGTACTTGAAGTGCCCAAACACGCCGCCAACAAAAAAAGTCATCCACAACTATTGACAATATCTCCGTGCGGGAAAAGTCCAGATTCTGGCGCCGCGCGACTTCATGCAGCACACGATCTCAGAGAACGTGTTTGCTGGCAACGCGATGAACCGCCGGCTCTTCTACCAGTACGGCGTGCTGCTGCCGGTCAACCCCTACGGCTACGTCACCCAGGGACTCGGCCACGGCATCTCGCGCGAAACCTCAGGCCTGATCCGGCGTCAATGCGTGGCCGGAAAACGCCACGCGACCACGAATCAGCTGGAACTGATTCGAATCGGGATGGTCGCTTTGAGAGTCGAATCGTGTCTCCCTGAGTTGCCCCAAACCGGTCAATCGCAGCAGGTACGGCGCCTCGTTGAGATCGTCATCGGGCGCCACTCCGCTCGCAATCAGTACACCCCAATCGTTGTCAACCTGGACATCGTTAAGCCAAGCGGGCAGCGATTAAGGAGAGGACTGAGGAGTTTGGAATGCTTCCGAAAAGCTTCATCAGCTGTGTGAGCAACCCATGGGGACGGGTTTGTCCTATTCTCCTCCACGGTTCTTCCGCTACCCGACCAGTATCCCGATCAGGAGCACATCGAGGGCGACGGAAGCCCGATGGACGGTCGTGATGCCAATTATCGTCTTCCCGAACGGGAATATTGTCATCGACATCCTCTCGCTTGGAGACTAACGGTCCGTGTCGATTTTCGAGACGGAAACGTCGTATTTCTAATTGGTTATGATCCCTAATCCGGCTCCTCTGAGTCAGCACCGCACTACGGAAAAACTCATGATATTCCCGTTCGGGAAAACTAATGCTTGACATTTCCGAAGGCCGAGGTAGAGTTCCCGGTGTTCCCGAACGGGAAAACGACACCAGCATACTACTCCCAAGGGTTGGTTGAATCGGTGATAGACGTTGCTGTTGTAAGCTCGAGGAAGATCGGCGAGCTGGTGCGCCAGCGTCGGCTGGCGAACCAGCTGACCCAGCGACAACTCGGCGAATTGGCGGGGGTCGGCCTTCGATTGGTCTCCGAGTTAGAGCGGGGTAAGCCGACGCTTCGCCTGGACGCGGCCAATCGAGTGCTGGCGGTATTCGGTTTGATGCTCGGGCCGGTGGAAGCACCTCGCACCGAGGAAGGTGAATCATGAAGCGTGTCGGCAATGTGAAACTCAGTGGCAGAAGGGTTGGCACCATCGCAGAGGATGCCGGCCAGACCGTGTTCACGTATTCGCCCGAGTGGCTCGCTCGCCCCGACGCAGTGCCGGTTTCGCTCACACTTCCACTGCGTGACGAGCCTTACGTATCTCAAGGACTGCATCCGTTTTTCGAGAACCTGCTCCCAGAAGGCTGGTTGCTGGACGTGACCACGAAGAAGCTGAAGATTTCCAAGGACGATCCGTTCGTCCTGCTGCTGGCCACCTGTGGGGATTGCGTGGGGGCCGTGGAGATCGAGGCCGTGAGCACGGTGTAATCATGGCACGATGTCGAATCTGTCTGAAATCTGCGGGAGGAGACCTCGACTACCATCCCCAGTGTCTGGAGTCCATGTTCGGGACCGATACGCTTCCGCTCTTGGACATCGAGCTTTCCCGGCTGATGGGCCTGGCCGCTGAGATGGCGGGCAAGATGTCCGTCTCCGGCATTCAAGAGAAGGTGTCGCTGCGGTTGTCCGAGGACAAGTCCCGTTTCGAGATCGCTCCCACCGGCGGTCGATACATCCTGAAACCCGAGCCATCTCGTTTCGCCTTCGTACCGCAGAACGAACACCTCACCATGCGGCTGGCCGAGTTAGTCGACATTGAAGTGCCACGGTTGGGCCTCGTCGAGTTGAAGGACCAAGCGACGGCCTACGTCATCAAACGATTCGACCGCCTGGACGACGGCACGAAGCTACAGGTCGAGGACTTCTGTCAGTTGGGCGAGAAACCCATGCGAGACAAGTACCAAGGCTCGGGGGAACTCTGCGTCCGCATCCTGCGAAAGTACGCTTCGGAGCCTCTGATCGAGATTCGCAAGTTGTTCAAGGTGCTACTGTTCAGTTGGTGGGTCTCCAACGGCGACCAGCACCTCAAGAACTTCTCGTTGATTCGCACAACCGAAAGTCGTTGGCGGCTTGCCCCGGCCTATGACCTGATCTGCACCCGGTTGCCCATTCCCTCGGATCGGGACTTGGCCCTGCCGATTTGCGGCAAGAGAAGCAACTTCACTAAGCGGCTCTGGCTTGATTTCGCCAAGTACAGCCAGATTCCCGAGCGAGCGGCGTTGAGACTTCTCCAAGAGCAGACCGACGCCCTCGAACCATCTCTCGGCTTCATCGAAGCCTCGTTTCTGCCGGAGGAACTGAAGTCCCGGTACCAGGACATCGTTCGGCAGAACACGGAGTTACTCCGGTAGCCGACGAGTTCATCGACGGCCCGCGCCCCCGCTCCTGGATTAATCGATTTTGCCTTGGTTGGTATACTTCTGCTGAAATGCTTATGCAGAACTAACGGGGACAGCAGAACTAACGGGGACACGTACACAATTCCGCCCGTGATTGATACCCAGGAAAGTTCTGCCCCACTTCATGGCTGTCGCTGCGGGGAATTTGGGCCTCCGTTGGAGGCCCTCAATTCACTCCTTGCCTGGAACCCAATAGTTCTGCCAGAATACGGTTTTCAGCTGGAGACGGCTGTTTTGCCGACAGCCAGCCGCATCCGGGTTGCCATGGCTCGATAGGGCAGAGCCGCGTTGGGCGAAACGAAATTCATTGCACCAGAAGCGGGGACCTCGTTAGCACGAGAGGAAGTACCATGGCCAAGAAGAAGGCACCCCGGCCCGCGACGAAGAAGGTGCCTGCCAAAACGAAGGCCGCGGCCAGAGCTCCAGAAAAGCCGGCCGTCGCCGAGACGGCAGTCACGTCACCCAAATCAACGGCAGTGCCCACCAAAGCTGCTCCTGAACTCAAGACAGGGACCGAATCGCCGCCCAGTTTCCCCATTGTCGGCATTGGGGCTTCCGCCGGGGGGCTGGCGGCCTTTGAAACTTTCTTTTCCGGCATGCCGGCGGACACCGAACCGGGCATGGCGTTTGTGCTGGTGCAGCATCTGGCCCCGGACCACAAGAGTATCCTGACCGATCTCATTCGGCGTTACACGCGTATGCAGGTCTCTGAGGTCGAGGACGGTATGGAGGTGTGGCCCAACTGCGCCTACATCATCCCTCCCAATCGTGACATGGCCTTCCTGAACGGCGCGCTGCAGTTGCTCGAACCCGCATCCCCGCGCGGCCAGCGCATGCCCATCGACTTTTTCTTCCGGTCCCTGGCCCAGGACCAGCGCGAGCGGGCCATCGGCGTGGTGCTGTCGGGCACCGGCAGCGACGGCACACTGGGGGTGAGGGCGATCAAGGGCGAGGGCGGCATGATTATGGCCCAGAACCCGGAGTCCACCGAATACGACGGCATGCCGCGCAACGCCATTGGCACGGGGCTTGTGGATTTCGTGCTGCCCCCGGCCGAGATGCCCGCCCAGCTCATCGCCTATGTGAACCATGCCTTCGGCAAGCCTCATCTGCCCGTGATCTCGCCGCCCAAGTCCGACAACGCACTGAAAAAGATCTTCGTCCTGCTGCGTGCCCAGACCGGCCACGACTTTTCTCAGTACAAACCCTCCACCAGCCAACGGCGCATCGAACGGCGCATGGCCGTACACTCGATCGAAAGCATGGATGGCTACGTCAAGTTCCTCCAGCAGACGCCGGAGGAGGTGGAGGCCTTGTTCCGGGACATGCTGATCGGCGTGACCAGTTTCTTCCGCGACTCCGAAGCCTTCCAGACGCTGGAGGAGCAGGTCGTCCCCAAGCTCTTTGCCGCCAAGCCCGCGGAGGCCGCAATCCGCATCTGGGTGCCGGGGTGCTCGACCGGTGAGGAAGCCTATTCCCTGGCCATCTTGCTGGCGGAGCGTCAGGAGGCCCTGAAACAGAGCTTCAAGGTGCAGGTCTTTGCCACCGATATCGACAGCCACGCCATTGCCGCCGCCCGCGCCGGCATCTATCCGGCCTCCATCGCCGCCGACCTCACGCCGGAGCGGTTGGCACGATTCTTCTCGCCGGAGTCGGGCGACAGCGTCTTACGCATCCACAAAAGCATCCGGGATATGCTGGTGTTCTCCGAGCAGAACGTGATCAAGGACCCACCCTTCTCCAAGCTGGACCTGATCAGTTGCCGCAACCTGCTGATCTACCTGAACGGCGAACTGCAGAAAAAGCTCATCCCGCTGCTCCACTACGCCTTGAACCCGGGTGGTTTCCTCTTTCTGGGGACATCCGAAACCGTGGGCGAGTATCAGGACATCTTCACAGCACTGGACCGCAAGTTGAAGGTGTACCAACGCAAGGAAGACCTCTTGGCCGCTCAGCGGGCGGGGCCGGGCCGGTTCCTGCCGTCCATGACGACACCTGATACAGCGCCCCTACGTTCTGGCGAAAAGACGGCCTTTCCAAGGAAACTACCACTGCGCGAGCTGACCGAACGGGCTCTCCTGCAGCAGATCCCCCAGGCCGGGGTACTGATCAACGCCCAGGGCGATATCCTCTACCTCCACGGCCGCACTGGTATGTACCTGGAACCTACCCCCGGGGAGAGCGGTCCCAATAATATCCTCAAGATGGCCCGGGAAGGGCTGCGCCGCGACCTGACCACGGCCTTGCACAAGGCCGCGGGGATCAGTCAAGCCGTGCGCTGCCCGGGACTGCGGGTTAAGACCAATGGCGACATCATCACCGTCAATCTGATTGTCCGCCCGGTGGCCGCCGCCCCATCGGCTTCATACGAACCACCCTTGTATCTGGTCATTCTGGAGCAGGCATCGGAACCAGTCATCAGTGATCCCTTTTTGGTGGCCAGTGGCCAGGACGTTAAAACGTTATCGGCAGAGCCGGTCGGTGAGGATGTCGACGCCCGCGTCGCCGCGCTCAAGCAGGAGCTGCGGGCCAAGGAGGAGTATCTCCAGACCACCAACGAAGAACTGGAGACTTCCAATGAGGAGTTGAAATCCGCGAATGAAGAGCTGCAGTCGATCAATGAGGAGTTGCAGTC
Source organism: Pirellulaceae bacterium (assembly GCA_041752115.1). Classification (GTDB taxonomy): domain Bacteria; phylum Planctomycetota; class Planctomycetia; order Pirellulales; family Pirellulaceae; genus JAJRVM01. The sequence continues at coordinate 5,186 of JBGSHS010000312.1, forward strand.
CACCAACGAGGAGCTCGAAACCTCCAAGGAGGAACTGCAATCGGTGAACGAGGAACTGTCCACGGTCAACGTCGAGTTGCAGACCAAGGTGGCCGACCTGTCGCGGGCCAACAACGACATGAACAATCTGCTGGCCGGCACCGGCATCGCCACGGTCTTTGTGGACCATCGCCTTCGCATCCTGCGCTTCACCCCCACCGCCACCACGATCATCAACCTGATCCAGAGCGACATCGGTAGGCCAATAGGCCACATCGTCTCCAATCTGCCCGGGTACGGCAAACTGACGCAGGACACCCAGACCGTGCTCGACACCCTGGCCCCCAAGGAGGTTGATGTGCAGACCGCCGAGGGCCGGTGGTACACCATGCGGATCCGGCCCTATCGCACCATGGACAACGTCATCGAGGGCGCGGTGCTGACTTTTGTGGATGTCACGGCGACTCGAACGCTGCAGGAAGACCTGCGGGAGAGCGAGCAGAAATACCGCACGCTGCACGAATTGTCGCCGGATGCCCACATCGTCGGTGAAATTGCGGACGATGGCCGCGACCTGGGCTTTGTCGACTGCAACCAAGCGGCGCTGGACATGCTGGGGATGACGCGGGACCAACTGCTGGCCGCCGATGTGGTCAGCCTGTCGCCGGAGCGTCAACTGGACGGCCGCCTTTCCCGGGAAAAAGCCGGGGAGCTGATCGCCCGATGCCTGGCCAAGGGGAGCCTGCGGTTTGACTGGCTGCATTGCCGGACGGATGGCCAGCCCTTCCCCGTCGAGATCACGATGACCGTCTATCACGAGCAAGGGAGAACCTTTCTGCATTGCGTCTGGCGCGACCTGACCAGGCTCACCCGCTCGGCGCCGCCAACGGAGCAACCGTCGGGAAGCAATCCAGAGGAGGATAGGCCATGAGCGACAAGCAGCAAGACTCCGGGCAGACACCCGCCGACTCGGCGACGCTGCGCAAACAAGCCGAAGAGCAAGCCGGGACCATGGAGCCAACCTCCCTGTCCGCGCAAACGCCGGAAGCGATCCAGCGGGCGCTCCATGAACTGCGGGTACACCAGATCGAACTGGAAATGCAGAACGAGCATCTGCGCCGAGCCCAGGAGGAACTGGAAACCTCGCGCGCACGCTATGTGGACCTCTACGACTTTGCGCCGGTGGGATACGTGACCGTGAGTGAAGCGGGCCTGATCCGGGAAGCCAACCTTGCCGCCGCCACATTGTTGGCGGTACGCCGGGGTCAGCTCGGCAAGTTGCCGTTTACCCGCTTTGTCCTACCGGAAGATCAGGATATCTACTACCGCCACCGCAAACAGCTCTTCGAGACGGGTACTCCGCAACTGTGCGAACTGCGGCTGCTGCGAACGGACAGCCCGCCGTTCTGGGCGCGGCTGGAAGCGACCGCAACACCCAGCGGAGAGAAGGGCTATCCCGACTGCCGTATCGTGATAAGCGACATCAGCGAGACCAAACGGGCCGAGGAAGTAAGGCATCAATTGGAGGCAAAGCTGTTCCAGTCGCAGCGGCTCAAGAGCCTTGGCGTGTTTGCCGCCGGAATCGCTCACGACTTCAACAACATTCTGGCCGGGATTCGCATGATCGCCGAACTCCTGCCGTCCGACACGACGGCCGCTACCCTCCACGAGCGAGCCGAAGAGATCAAGAAAGCCGTCAAGCAGGGCGCCGATCTCACGCGTCAGATATTGACTTATGGAGGAGAGCGTCCCGTTTATTTTGAACCTGTGGACATTTCGCAGATCGTCGCGGAGATGAAGACGTTACTGGGGGCTGCCGTCTCGACGAGCACTGTGATTAGCTACGATCTTGCCTCTGGGCTGAAGATGACGCTGGCCGACGCCCCTCAGGTGCGTCAGATCATCATGAACCTGTTGGTGAACGCTTCGGAGGCCCTCGGGGACAAGAACGGCACGATCTCGATTGCGACGAGCATGAGACGTGTGGACGACGATCATCTCTTGGTCGGCAGCGGCAGTCTCACGCCAGGCGATTACGTTTGCCTGGAAATCGCGGATACCGGTTGCGGCATGGACAAGCAGACCCTGGATCAGGTCTTCGATCTCTTCTTCACGACCAAGTCCATGGGGCGGGGGCTGGGCTTGGCAACGGTCCACGGCATCGTTGGCGCGCACCAGGGGACTGTGCTGGTGACCAGCGAACCGGGCACAGGTTCGACGTTTCGCGTATTCCTGCCCGTCACTGGTTCGCCCCCGCCCGTCACTGGTTCGCCCCCGCCCGTCACGGAGCCGCCGGCGACAAGCGTGGCGCGGCCACGCGGCAATGGCGTTGTGTTGATCGTGGACGACGAAGAGATGATCCGTCGGGGAACGAAATTCTGGTTCGAGAGCTTGGGGTTCGGAGCATTGACGGCGAGCGATGGCGTTGAGGCCCTGGAAACTTACGACCAACGTCGCAGTGACATCGTTTGCGTGGTCCTCGATCTGAACATGCCGAGAATGAATGGAGAGCAGGTTCTGCGAGAGCTTCGTCGATTGGGTTCTGATGTCCGCGTGATTCTGACCAGCGGCTACCCAGCCGAGGCCATGATGGAGAGGTTCGCCGGCTTGGGTGTCTTTGGATTCAACCACAAACCGGATCCGTTTGACGATCTGATTGCCAGGCTGATCGACTCGCTTGAGAAGGACGGGAAGACACATCGCGAGTGAGACTGGCGGATAGAAACCTAACGAGCGGTCGGATCCGCAAACGGGACGGGATGGTCCGCCACCGTGCTCGACAAACCGCATCCTTGTGCGGAGGTCGTAGCCAAAACGAACCCCGCGCAGTACCAGAATTGGGAGCGCACGATCACACCGAACGCCGCGAGTGGTTGCTTCTGTCAACTGGAAGAGCCGCCAATTCAACTCGTGCTGTTGTACGATCGAAACGCTGTCCTGAGACACCTCTTGCACTTTGCCATCATCATATGCCAGGCGCACGTGGGACAAGGAGTGAACGTTAACCCTCTAAATCAATCCCGCTTTCACGCCACTCCAAGAGAATACCTCCGCGACACGTTGGAACAATCGACGGCAGGGTATCGGTCGACACTAGCAGATTCAGCAATATCGAAATACTGGCTACGGCGGCCTCTGTGCGGATCGGCTTATCGCCAAGCTGGAATTCGCATTGCAGTCAATCGGCTGTGCTTTCTTGCCAGTGACGGTGAAGGATGGCGGCGGACCGGAGCATCCGGACTCCAGCTTCAAAGTCGGGACGCATCCGGTCAAAAACCGAACAACTGCTGATCGCTCTTGTGCGAGTCGACACTGGCGATCAATCCGGCTTCATGTGGTTCGAGCTGTTGCCGGTTTGCGTGTTATCCGGTTCGCACAACACGTCACCTCGATCGGGTGATAGCAGGCCGCAGTCGCTTGACGGAGCCGCACTGGGCGACAATAATCGCCGTCGTTGTGATAAGCGTTATGCCGCTGCGGTGACCCGAATGATCGGTTCGGCGTACTACGGCGGCATAACTAAGTATGGCTCTCGCAGCCTGCACACCGGATTTCAAGGAATTGCCAATGGGACTTGTCAGAGTTTTGTGCGCTGGAGCCTTGGCCTTCATTACTGCTGGAATCGCCGGCGGATTCTTCGGCGCGATGCTGGGGATAAATGAGCTGAGTACCTTGATCGCCCTGGTCCTGATGGTGCCGCTCTTTTTCTCTTTCCTCGGAATTCTTCGGCGATCTAGTAAGCGAAAAGTATCTGGGAACATCGATACGACCACCGACAGTTACTGAGCATCCCAAACGGTGTCTCGGGAGTCGGGTCGCTGGGAGCGTCGGGATAGTGCCATGCGCAAGGGTGGCACTCTACGCCGTTCACGCGTTAGCGTGATTCGGCAAAGGAATAGGAAAGAGCACGAATCGAGTCTCGCACGCTGTCCTTGTACACTTGCTTGCATTCCTCGGAAAGCGATGAGCGATCGACGAGCGAGAATATCTCAGTCTCTTTGCTAACGGCAGACTGCATGAATCGCTGGAAGCGACCCGGGTGGAGCCCCAGGCGGTTGGCAAGCTCTCGAAAGTCATCGTAGGCGTAATAGGCATTGATCTTGTGGCTTTCCGTCTCGAAATCACCCTTGAACAGATCTAATGCGGTCCTCGTTTCGCCAGGCGCATGGAGCCTTGTGCACAGCAGATCATACGCCGGCGACAAGGTATAGTCGCCGCTCTCTTCGTGGCGGACGAGTGAGAAGTTCTTGAGGTGCGCATCGCCGTTATGGACCAAATAGTTGAACACAACCAAGTGGAGAAATTTTTCCATCTCCACCTGATACGCAGCGACATGCTTCCGGATCAGGTCGCCGATTTCCTCATAGGACGAGTCGTACTTGTAGTTCTTCCCGTGAGAGTCCTCCGATCGCTGGGCAATTTGAGCGAAATCCTCTTGCAAGTGACGCGAGCCGTCTTTCCGCACATCGAACCGGCGAACCAGATAGGCCAGCTCCCCGCCCTCAAACTCGACCAGGGCATTTTCGGCAACGTGGAACCCAAAGACTTGGCGGGCCATCTGCATGGTCAGGTTCTCGTTCACCGGCACCATGTCCAAATGCCGAAACTCGCCATAGGGGATAGGCTTGAGAATGTACTGCCCGCCCGTCTCGGTCATCGTCAATCGTCCCTCACGCAGGACAAGCGACATCTTGGTCTGGATGCCGGAAATCGAGAGCCTTTTCCCGGCAGTCGCCAGCTTGGCTCGATTGTAGTCGGGCCGAGAAAACGGAAGGACGTGCGAAACCTTCCTGCCGTCGAAGAGCCGCTTGCGACAAGGCTGGCAATAGGTGGAGTACCCCGTTTTCAGGCAGCCTGGACAATTCGTCATGGGATCTCCACAACCGTGATTCCGCCGATGGTTTCAGTCGTACATGTCCGCAGAAGGCGAGTGAAGTGGTCGTCTTCATCGATCCGCAGGAGACGGCATTCGAGCGACTTGTCCTCTCCCTCTGCCAGTAACCCGAAGAAAAATGGGAACAGCACAGGTGACTGGAAAATGGCTGCCCGTTTGGGCAAAGTCAGGCTGATTGCCGGCAAGGCCGAATTCGCCAAGTAGTCGGAGAGATACTTGAAGTTGTATCCCGCCGAGTCACAACTGAGGATTCCTGCGAGGATGCCACGGCAATAGACGTTAGCTCGCTGCATCTGGTGGTCTCTGGCTCAAAGTGACTTCCAGCCCGAGCACGCTGGCGATCTTAGAAAGCTGGTTGAGCGTGGGGTTTCCCCGACCGTTCTCGATTTCGGTCAGCCCGCGCAAAGTAACCCCAGCCAGTTCCGCCAAGTCGCGCTGCCGCAGCCGGAGGAACTTCCGTCGAGCACGCACAATCTGTCCGATCCTGTTGCCAACCATCGTCGCAAATACGCACTATAGTGCGCGTATGCCTGACATTCGGAATCAACGCCCCTGGAAGTAATCTGAATGTGCAGTAAAATGCGCTTCTCGCAAAAAATACCGAGGAGAATCGCAATCGTCAAGTGAAATGCGCAAATTGATGCGCTTATCACATCGAATAGCGGCCCTTGCCACCGCGTCATGGTCCGCGATGTTCGAGAGTGCTTCGAGCGCCGCCTGCCTCCCCGAAAGGAACCCACTTCGTAACAACACTCTCTATCTCTACCGACTCAACTCATTGTCTGGTAATTACTTGATGAGTTCGCGACCCTTTCGCCCCCCCCTCAAGACGAACGGAACCGGTATCGAACTGCGTACCGTGAGTTAACGCCGACGCGGTGATTCAGTCAACGGATTCGGTCATCTGTCGGGGGGGATCGAACTTCCAGCGTTGAGTTATCAGTTCGCACGAGTGGGGAGGCAACATCGCCGGAGGTGGTCTCGGAATAGCCGAGCGGGCGCAGCCAACGCTTGGGCTGGCTGCTCAAGCACCATGACCGGAGGAGCGCGTGACCGCGTGATGCCATTACCGTTTCGAGTCCTTTAGCACTTCGCTGGCGGTCTTGCCGCCTTCCTGTATTAACAGAACCTTCACACCCGCATCTTGGGTGAGGTCAAGCGGCGTCTTGGCTTCTCGTGTCAACGCATTCACGTCTGCCTTGGCTTTCAGTAGCAACTCGACCACCTCGCGGTTGCCATACTGAGCCGCGAAGTGCAGCGCGGTTAGACCGCTCGCATTGGTCGCTTTGGGGTCGGCCTCGTGGTCGAGCAGAAACCTGACCATCTCTTCTTCGCCCCGTTGCGAGGCAAACATGAGTGGCGTGGTACCGATCATATGAGCAGCACCCGATAGCGGATCGACGTCGCTGCCCCACCGCGCGTTGACTTCGGCTCCTTCTTCGACGAGTAGCCTGGCGATGTCGAGCCGCTGTTGGGCACTTGCGGAACTACCCATATCGCCGAAAGAGCCGCTCGCAGCGACGTGCAGCGGTGAGTACACAGACCGCACAGCCAGGAGAATCTTCGCGTCGCGGAGCTCGAACAACACCTTAGCCACTTCAATCTGGCCAGCGAATGTGGCCCAATTGAGCATCGTGGCGCAGTCGCTGTTATCTGCATTGGCGTCGTTTTGCAGGAGTTCGCGCACGACATCGGTCTTGCCGTTCATGGTCGCCATGTACAGCGGACTGGGCATGCCAGTGTTGACTTCGGCACCGTTGGCGATGAGAACTCGCGCGGTTTCCGCGTTGGCCGCCAAATGCAAAGGCTGCATGCGCTGTGCGTCCACAGCGTCGACTCTGCCCCCGGCCTCGATCAGCTCGGCTAGAATCTCCGCCTGCCCCTTTTCGCTGGCGAGATGCACGGCGGTGATTCGCTGCGGGCCAGTTTCGTTGACGTCGGCTTTGGCGGCGATCAGCTTCTTGACTTGATCCAGATTGCCGGCGGCAACGGCTCGCTGCAGTTTGGTGCGACCATCGTCTTTCGCGCCAGCATCGACCAAAAGCTGGGCCGAAGTCTCGTACGGCGTAGTGTCGACACCGTGTACTCCGCGTGCCCACGACAAGGCCCAATGAGCGGTAGACAACGGCGTGTTACCTTGCTCGTCCTTGGCATCGACATCCGCACCGGCTGCGATCAGCAGTTTGGCGATCTCTGGCTGGCCCAACTGAATCGCGGCGTGCAGTGGCGTCGAACCCGTCGCGTTTTTCGCTGTGACATCCACGCCGGCTTCGATCAACAGCTCGACGGTCTCCGCAGTCGGAATCCAGGTACCTTGTGTCAGGTTCAGCGCCGACTCGCCTTTCGCATTTCGCTGGTTCACATCGGCTCCGGCCTCAATCAGCACCTTGGCCGCCTCCGGCTTTCCCGCCCAGTGAATCGGCGGATCTTTGGGATCGTTGACCTTGGCCCCTTTTTCCACAAGCAGTCGGATCAATTCCGCGTTGCCGTATTTGGCCGCGGTGGCCAGCGGCGACGTGTACTTGCCGGCATTCACGTCGGCACGCGCCTCGATCAGCAGCTTGGCGATTTCGACTCGCGTGCCGGCCATGAGCACGGTGCCGTAGCGGCTCTCGGCATTCACATCGGCGCCGGCCTTGATCAGCATCTGCACGATTTCCGGCGACGCGTACTTGGCCGCCCACTCCAGCGGCGACTGATCCAAATAGTCCCTGGCGTTTACGTCGGCGCCCGCTTCGATAAGCAGTTTGGTAATCTCCGGCGAGGGATCAACCGTCTTACCATCGACAAGCCGCTGCGCAACCGCCCAGTGCAACGC
>JBGSHS010000313.1:0-5842 GCA_041752115.1 Pirellulaceae bacterium
ACGTAGTGGTGTGTCTGGACGTACCGGTCACAATCGCTCGGGAGCGGAATCGGCAGCGGGTAAAGCCTGACAAGGAAAGTGACATATATTTGTCATATCGTCACGAGAGGTTTCACAGCAGCCAGCCGCACCAGGAATCACTGGTGCAGGTCGACACCACTCGCCCAGCCGATGAAGTCGTCGCCCAGCTGCGAAGGATTGTCTGGCGAAACCTGATGTAGCGGACTCGACGGACGTGAGCAACAGGGCGTCGCCTGTGTCGGGAGTGGAGAAGGGAAACGACGCGTAACCCTCAAGCAGGAAATCTTCCAACGGATTGCCATGGCATGAAGATCTTGCGACTGGTGCTGAGCATTGGTCCGACCAGCGCTCCATACAATCAATTCACGCTGCCGGTACTGGATGTACACGACGTGACGTTGTGTACGTACTTCCCGAGTGAGCAGGCATGCGACCGTCGCGTTGATTATCAGGAGGGAAACGGACGCCTCGGGGGCTTTCTGCGTAACCTGAGAACCCTGCTCCGCACACGCGCGTTTGATGTGGTCCACATTCACTCCCCGCATCTATCGCTGCTCTTCCTCCTCGTAGCGCTGGTCACAGCCCCGTCCTTGATCAGCCGGACGGTACTTCACATTCACAGCAGCTACGCAACTTATCGGCGTCGCAATCGGTGGATGTTGTTGCCCGGGTTTCTGGCGTACGGCCGCATTATCTGCTGCAGCCACAGTTCGCGAACGGGCTTTCCCTGGTTGTATCGTCAGCTGGCCGGGCGGAGGCTGATGACGATCTGCAACGGAGTCGATCTGGCCCGAGTGGACGCCGCCTGGCGGTTTCGGGAATGGGGGATGTGTCGTCGTGAGCGGGATCTGCGGTTGATTTCGGTGGGGGCGCTGCGAGCGTTGAAGAACCACGCCACCGTCATTCACGGCCTGGCTCTGACGCGTGCCAATGATGTCAGCTTGACGATCGTCGGAGACGGTCCCCAGCGCCGCGAGCTGGAGGCCTTGGTCGAGTCGCTGGGGTTACAGAACCGGGTGGAATTCCTGGGCCGTCTGCCGCGCGATGCTGTGCTGCGGCGACTCTGGGAGGCCGACGCGTTCGTCTCGCTGTCACGCGGTGAAGGCCTGCCGGTGGCCGTGCTGGAGGCCATGAGTTGCCATTGTCCGGTGATTCTGTCCGACCTTCCTGCTCACCGCGAGATTCGCAGTCGGCGCAAGGACCTGGTGCCTCTCATCCACGCCGACGACAGCCGAACGTTGGCCCATGCGATCGATGCCTGGAGCCGCATGCCACTGGACGTCCTGCGCGCCTGGGGCGCGGACTGCAGAGAGCACGTCGAACGAACCTACGCGCTCGATTTCACACTCGATCAACTCGAAGACGTATTCGATGAACTCGATCCAACGATCACTCCCGAATGGGCCATCTTCTGTCGCTGTATGCGGAGGAAGATGCGGCAACGCAAGGCAGCCTGAGCGTCCGTTGCCAGACGCGAGAAGCACGGGCACGGGGCCGGTGGCGTGTTAACGGCTGCGGTCGCTAGGCCGGCCCTGTGCCGGCGGATGGCAGGTTTGACGATTGGTGCTCTATGAACCCGAATATCCCATTGTCACAAAGCACCAGCGAACGCTCCCGAAGTGAGCGGGCTGTCGACGAGTCTGCTCACCTGGCGAAGATCTCCAGGCACTTCGACTTGTACGCGGACCGGTATGCGCTCAAGTATGGCGCCACCCAGCCGGAACACCTGTTCGAACATGAAAAGCGAGTGCGATTGGCATTGGTCAAGGAGTGGATTGACGGCTACGCCCGGCGCCGTCCGGCGGGAGAGTTGCTCGATGTCGGATGTGGCGAAGGTCAGTTGATTCGCAGCATCCTGGTCGACCATCTCCAGTGGCGAGCAACCGGCGTCGATGTCTCCGCTCGCATGCTTCAATGTGCCGCGGAGAACTGCGAGCGTGCCGCGCTTTCGGATCGCATTTCGTGGCAATCGGTTCCGCTGACCGAATCGCCGGGAAGCTATGACGCGGTGGTGTCGCTGGGGGTGGTAGGATATCAGCGGGACCAACCGGAGTTTCTCCGGTCGCTCGCCGCCCGCGTGCGGCCAGAAGGGCTGCTGATCTTCACGTTTGGCAACGCGCAGTCGTATCTTCGTCGTCTCCGCTCTGCCGGACAATCACTGCGATCAGCACTGAAACAGCGCGAATCCTCGGTCCGATATGACGCGATGCATATCCAGGATGTCGACCGATGTCTGCTGCCATTCGGGTTGCAGCGGATCGACACCCGCTGGCTCTGCTTCGGACTGGGCCTGCCTCGCAGCAGTCGTGAGGTGCAGCTGTCTCGCTGGTGCGAATCGCGTTGGGGACGGTCGGCTCGAGCCTGCCGCATCGCTCAAGTTGCACTGGTCTGCTGTCAAGCGGCACGCGTGAAGAAATGTCGAATGACGAAATACCCAATGACGAAGGGAATGTCGAATGACGAAATACCCAGTGACGAAGGGAATGACGAATTTTAAATGACGAGTTAACCAGCCATCGCCTGCCATGGAATGTTGACTCGGCTCGCTTCCGGCGGAGTCTCTTCGCCATTGGTGGCCACAGAATCGCGGTCGTTGGTCAAGCGGCACGCCGCGAGGTGTGAGCCGCGTCGGGAATCGGCTCAGGCAGACCGAGCATCCGGCGATAGATCGCCATCGTCTTGGCAGCCACCAGCTCGGCCGTGAACTCACGAACCACCAGCGTGCGGCCGGCCTGGCCCATGCGGCGGCGCAGAGCAGGTTGGTCGGCCAACTTCCCCATGGCATTGGCCAACGCGGCGACATCTGCTGGCGGGACGAGCAAGCCAGTGACCGCATGACGCACCGCGTCACGGCACCCTCGCACATCGGTCGTGATGGCCGGGCGTCCGCAGGCAGCTGCTTCCAGCAGGATCCGCGGCAGTCCTTCACCGTAGTAAGTGGGAAGCACGACCACGTTGCTCCGGCGAATCGTCGCCGGCATGTCGGTTTGCCGTCCCCACCATTGAATCACTCCCTCCGCCTGCCAGGCGTGAAGTTGCCGAGTGGGAACTGCGTGAGTGTTCTGAGGATCGCTGTCACCAGCCAGGACAAATCGCACGTCGTGACGTGTGGCCGAGACAAGGCGAGCCGCTTCCACGAACTGGCCAACTCCCTTGGGCCAGATCATCCGAGCTGCGAACAGGAACGTGGTCACTCCCGCCGGCTCCGGCTGCGGCCAGTAGAGGGCCGTATCCACTCCCGAACCTCGAATCAAATGACACTGCCCGCGCTCGATCAGCCCCTCGGCAATCAACTGCTGCATGTCTTCCTGATTCTGAAAGGTGGCTTGCCAGCCTGGGGACCGCAGCAGAAGACTCATGCCGCGACGCACCAGCAGACGCCGGACCATCGCACACAGTCCCCGGCCACTGAAGACCGAGCCCAGACCGGTAAACGTGTTGATCACGTGAGGAATTCTCAGCGAGCGGGCGGCCAGTGAGCCGAGCAGTACAGCTTTGGCGGAGAAATGGTTCACTAGATCCGGCTGCACCGCAGCGTAGATCGACCGCAGCTGACAGGCCGCCCGCAGCTCGACCGCCGGATTACGCAGATTCCGTGGAAATTCCATCGGATGAACGCGAATCCCCAGCCGCTCGATCTCATCAACCGGATGGGACAGTCGAGTGACTACGTGCACGTCAAAGCCCGCTTCGATGGCCGCTTGAGCGATATTGGCGCGGTGCGACAGTAAGTACGCGCTTTCATTGACGAGCAACAGCAGTCGTGGCGCCATGGCCAAACTCCTGGACTGGACGAGCACATGCTCTCAGGATGAACCGGCGCGAGGTGGAATAGCACAGCTGCGAAGACCGCACAAGCCGAATCCGTTGCCGGAATTTCCTTCATTCCTTCCGACCCACGTGACTTGAGACCTGAGAGCCTGCGCGGCTGGCCGCAGTTGTCGACCCGATTCGCCGCTACTGACGAGTACACGCCGCTTCCGGGAAAGACACGCCGCAGGGAAGTGGTCAATGAATAGGGAATGCCGCAATGCAGCAATGCGACAATGCCACAATGCAGCACCGGGCGACGGTGAAGCTCCGGCGGCAGGGTGTCTGGCCTTGGATGGCCTTGGCCAGCGACATTCCTTGTTCGATATTCTGCGGTTCAGACCACTTGAAACGCGGTGTGTCTGGTTTTACCGCTTCAGACCCGCCCTCTCGATTGCCGCAATGCGCGGTGGGGGCTGGACCGGCCGTCGTCCGCGGCCGCTCTGTGCTGCGAAAACCGCCGAATGTCCCAGTCAGGGAAGCATGCGGCTGTTGGCCCGCATCGTGGCCCGCTCGAGTCGGGCGGCCGGCAGTGTGGCGGCGTGGGGCATGTCGGGAGGACGTCGAACCGATACGGTCTCGCCTCCTTGCGACGTGGGGGGCAGTAGCGTTGGCATAGGGTGGGAATGTCGCAATAAGCAAACGGCCGTAATCGCCATGATCCACAGATCGGAAGCGATCGTGCGGCGGCGAATATACTGTTCGTACATGGCGAGCTTGCGCGGCAGAATGTCTTCGATGTAGCAACGCTCCGGGTTCGCACAGCCGGCCAGCAGTTCTTCTTCGTGTCGAAAGGCGAGGGTGGCAGGATCTGTGATTCCCGGCCGGACCGACAGCACGATGGACCGAGTCGGCTCGGGATAGTGGTGCACAAACCGCGGTACCTGAGGGCGTGGGCCCACGAGACTCATGTTGCCAATCAGCACGTTCAGTAGTTGCGGCAATTCGTCCAGTTTGGTGTGGCGCAGCAGCTGGCCCAGCCGAGTGATCCGCGGATCGGTAGCGGCTGTCACTTTCGGCCCGCGCCGCTCGGAGCCGGCCACCATGGTGCGGAACTTACAGATCCGAAAAGTCCGACCTCGCCAACCCACTCGCCGCTGCCGAAACAACACGGGACCTGGCGAACAGAGCTTGATGCAGACGGCGATCGCCAGGAGCAGTGGACTGAGCACGATGAGGCTCGGTATCACGATGGCTAAGTCGATCGCTCGCTTCATGATTCGTTATGACCGGCGACGGCTGTCGTAGAGTGTCTGACACGACGTCTCTGCCACGGCGGATGACAGAATTGTGAGATGAGCGGGCTGCTTGTAGCGAGCTTTGGGAGACGTGTCAACAGCAGAACTTCGCCAGCCACGGCCGTGTCGGGTTTCGCCGCTTTCTTCGCACCTTGGCGTGAGCTCATGCTGCTCCCTTAACGCTCACGCCTTCGCTCCTCGACCCCCACGAGCTCCGCTCGTGCGGTGCATCAGCTGGAGAGCTCCGCCGCCGCTCGCCCCTTCGCTCCCGGACCCCCGCGAGCTCTGCTCGGGCGGTGCATCAGATGGAGAGCTACGCCGCCGCTCGCCCCTTCGCTCTCTGACCCCCACGAGCTCCGCTCGTGCGGTGCATCAGATGGAGAGCTACATCTCCGCCTCGCCCCTTCGTTCCTCGACCCCCACGAGCTCCGCTCGTGCGGTGCATCAGATGGTGGGCTACCGCGCCGCTCGCCCCCTTTCTCCGCAACCCCCACGAGCTCTGCTCGTGCGGTGCATCAGCTGGAGAGCTACATCTCCGCCTCGCCCCTTCGTTCCTCGACCCCCGCGAGCTCCGCTCGTGCGGTGCATCAGATGGAGAGCTACATCTCCGCCTCGCCCCTTCGTTCCTCGACCCCCACGAGCTCCGCTCGTGCGGTGTATCAGATGGTGAGCTACCGCGCCGCTCGCCCCCCTTCTCCGCAACCCCCACGAGCTCCGCTCGTGCGGTGCATCAGCTGGAGAGCTACATCTCCGCCACGCCCCTTCGTTCCTCG
>JBGSHS010000314.1:0-12136 GCA_041752115.1 Pirellulaceae bacterium
CCGACCGGCGCCATCCCCATTCCGCCGGCCAAAGACCGCGGTGCGGGCGCACAGAAGCCCCCCGGCAAGACCGCGTCGCCCGGCCGCGGACGGGTCGCGAATGTCGTGCTGAGCAGCCTGGCAATTGTGTTGGGGCTGTTCTTCCTGGTGGTGTGGCTGGTCCGACGCGCTTTCCCGAAGGCAACCAGTTCACTCTCCACCGAGGTTTTGGAGGTGCTTGGCCGCACCCCGATGACACCCCGCCACCACTTGCAGCTGCTGCGACTGGGCAAGCGTCTGCTATTGGTCTCCGTCACGTCCGACGGAGCGGAAACGCTGGCCGAAGTCACCGACGTCGACGAAGTGAATCACCTGATCGGGCTGTGCCGCGAGAGTCAGCCGGGGAGCATTGCCGGCACGTTCCGACAGGTTCTTCACCAGATGGGGACACAACCGGAAGGTCGTCGCGCTTCCCGCCGAGGATCGAGCGACAACGCGTTTCCGGTGTCACAGCCACGAGCCGACAGTTGAACAGGGGGCGTCGCATGGCAATCGGCAAAGAAATGAGCCCACGCATGAAGGCAACCTACTCCGACACGTCATCGCGGCAAGTGCCGGCACGTACGGCACCGGCGCCGGCGCGGATCTGCGCTGGCGCTAGCCCGATGTGGCGACTGCGACGTTGGGTCTTAGCGGTTCTGGTCATCGCCCTGCTCACCGTCAGTTCCGGCGGTGTCAGTTCCGGCACCCTCTGGGCCCAGGAAACCTCTCCCTCCAGCAGCAACGGGCTCACCGAACCCGTCCTGAACCTGCTGGGGGACGGGCCCGAGAGGTGGACGAGCCCGGAAGGGCTCAGTTCGGCGATCCAGGTCATGCTGTTGCTGACCGTCTTGAGTCTGGCGCCGGCGATCCTGCTGATGACGACCAGTTTCGTACGGATCATCGTTGTCCTGGGGCTACTGCGCCAGGCTCTGGGGACCCAACAGTTGCCTCCGAGCCAGGTGATCACGTCACTGGCCATTTTCATGACCCTGCTGATCATGACACCGGTCTGGAAAGACGTCTACGATCACGCCATTGCACCCTATACCGATCCCCACAGCGACATGACGATCGAAGAAGCCTGGGAGGCCGGATCGCTCCCGATCAGGCGGTTCATGGCACGGCAGATCGAGTCGGCCGGCAATACGGACGACGTGCACATGTTCTATCGCTATCTGCCTCCCGACACTCCGGCTCCCCAGACGTTCGACGACGTGCCACTGCAGGTTCTCCTGCCGGCCTACATGCTGAGCGAATTGAAGATTGCGTTTCTCATCGGTTTTCAGATCTATCTTCCTTTTCTGATCCTCGATATTGTCGTGGCGAGCGTCACGATATCGATGGGCATGTTGATGTTGCCGCCGGTGATGATCTCGCTGCCATTCAAGCTGATGTTGTTCGTGCTGGTTGACGGGTGGAGGCTGGTGGTGGGCATGCTGTTGGAGAGTTTTGGCCCGCTCTACTAACCATCGTTATCGGTTGGTCATGGGCACCAGTGTCTGGTCAGGAACGTTCCCTTCAGGAGAACACCGATCATGGATAGTCAGGCGGCAGTGGATTTGGCGCAGGAGGCGTTATCGACGGCGATGATCATCGGCGCGCCGGTGTTGATCGCCGGCGTGGTGGTGGGGCTGCTGATCGGTCTGATCCAGGCTCTCACACAGATCCAGGACCAGACAATCTCGTTTGTACCTAAGATTGTCATCATGGTCCTGGTCCTGCTCTTATCGCTCCCGTGGCTGGTGCAACGCATGATGGATTATTCCGCGACTTTGATCACGAATATTCCGCAGACGCTGATGGGCGGTTAAGGTCGCAGCCCACCGGCGGGCCGACGCGTGGCGGGCACAGCCGCACGCATCACGAACCGCTCACCTCAGTTCGACCAACGACGGAACTGACATGAACCATGCTTGATATCCTGTTGGACATCTACACCAACCAGTTGCTCGTGTTCCTGCTGGTACTGACGCGTGTGAGCGGACTGGTCACGATTGCACCGGTGTGGGGATCTCGCTCCATTCCACTGCGTGTGCGCGCATTTCTGGCGATCGGAATTGCCCTGATCATCTCCCCGCTGTTCTGGTACACGCCGATCGACGATCCTGCCAATCTCGTGCACCTGGTCATGCTGCTGACGCACGAGTATCTGCTGGGGCTCTCCTTGGGCCTGGCGGTCATGATCTGTTTCGCCGGTCTCGAACTGGCCGGCCAAGTAGTCGGACAGATGACCGGCATCAGCCTGGCGGACATCGCCAGCCCCGATTCGGAATCGGGCGTGCCGGTGTTCTCCCATTTTCTTCATCTGGTCATGCTGTCGGTCTTTCTGGTGACGGGCGGTCTGCAGCATCTGCTGGACGCCTTCTATCAGGTCTTCCAGCGGGTACCTCCAGGCGCTGCCCGTTTCCACCAGCCGTGGCTGGAGGCATTGGTCGAGATCGCGTCATTCAGCTTCACACTCGGCCTGCAGATTGCCGCTCCGATGATGGTGGCCTTGATGCTGACCATCGTCGTCACGGGTCTGATCAGTCGGACGCTGCCCCAACTGAACGTGCTGGCGGTCGGCTTCAACATCAACTGCATCATCATGTTGGCGGCCCTGCTGCTGTCGCTGGGCGTGCTGGCCCGGTTATTCGAGCACCAGAGTCGCGTGGCGATCGATTTGATTCGGCCGGTCTTGGAGAGTGTCTGGCTGTAGGATGAGCGCAGGGCGTGCGGTTCGTGGCGCGCGACGAAGAGGAGAGTGACACGAGTGAGCGATCTTCTGACGCGGTGGATGGCCTCGGCCACCCGGGGTATTTCACTCCCGTGACCGACTTGGAGCTTCAGGGGCGCAGGGCATGGCAGAACAGTTCGGCGACAAGACACAGGAAGCCACTCCGTACCGACGCCAGAAGGCGCGTGAGGAAGGCCAGGCCGCGCGCAGCCAGGATCTCTCCTCAGCCACGCTCCTGGTCGGTGCGACCGTCATCCTGATGTATCTGGGGCACAACCTGATCCGGTACCTGCACCTGCTGGCCGAACAGCAGCTGGGTGGCACAGCGTGGCTGCAGGCCGACTCCCAGTTCGTGACGCATCAGTGGGCCTCGATCCTGGCGCGACTCGCCGCCGTCGTGCTGCCCATCTTCGGTTTGCTGCTGTTGCTCGCGGTGATCATCCACTTGGTCCAGGTCGGCCCAATGTTCCTGCCGCAGAAGCTGATGCCTGATCCCAGTCGCGTCGACCCGCTCAAAGGTTTCCAGCGTATTCTCTCGCTCGCCAATGTCGTTCAGCTGGGCTTCGGCCTGTTCAAGATCATCGTTGTGCTGACCGTGGCTTTCTGGTGCCTGCAGGACTACCGCCACGCGATTCTCGACATCGCCTCGCGCGAGGTACGCGAGATCGGCGACCTGTTGTTCGAGATCGTGTTGGGCACCTGCCTCAAAGTCGGCATCGCGCTGTTGATCCTGGCTATCCTCGACTACGGCTTCCAGAAGTGGAAATTCGAACAGGATCTGCGGATGACAGCTCAAGAGGTCCGTGAAGAATTCAAAACGTTGCAGGGTGATCCGCAGATCGCTGCCCGGCGGCGTCAGATCCAGCGTCAGCTGGTGATGAACCGGTTGCAGACTGCCGTGCCGCGCGCCGATGTGGTGGTGACCAACCCCACGGAACTGGCTGTTGCTATCCAATACGACCCCGATACGATGGCCGCACCGATCGTGGTGGCCAAAGGAGCCGGCGTACTGGCCCAACGCATTCGTCGTCTGGCCCTGGAAAACAACATTCCCATCGTGGAACGCAAGCCGCTGGCACAGGCGCTCTACAAACATGTCGATATCAACAAGCCGATTCCCACCGAACAGTATGCCGCCGTAGCCGAAATCCTGCGTTACGTGTATCAACTGCAGGGACGAACGCTCCCTGGCCAGCGTGCCGCCTGATGCTGGCCCATCGCGTCGGCCAAGTCAACTCAGCCGTCCTTGCCATAGCCGTACCGCTCGAAATAGTCCGCCCAACGGCGCTCGATCCGCTCGCGCAACTCCGCATCGAGTTGATGTCGATTCGTCTGATAGTCCCTCTGGCTCACGATGTACGACTGAAATACACCACGCACCCGCTCGAAGTCGCCCAGATCGAGTTGCCGGTAGATCCGCTGCAACACCTGCATCGGATCGGCTACCAGGTCCTCGTAGCGAATATCGATGATCTGCGACTCGGCAATCGCACGCCGCTGTGATTCCAACCCTTCGTACATGCGGAGCAACGCCTCGAACACATACTCGTCCAGGTTCCGGTCCTGAGGAATCTGGCAGCCCTGGACGGCGTCGAGCGATTGCCAAAGTCGCCTGGTCGAAGGAAACAAGGCGTACGGATGACGCGTGATGTGGATGAACTGCGCCCCCGGAAACAACTCCGACAACAATCGCACTCGACCCGTGTGCGTCGGCGACTTGAGAATCACGCGACGCTGATGTCGCAGCGTCAGCGTCCGCACAAACTGCAACAGTGCTTCACTCCACTGCTGCAACTGCTGCGGAGCAATCCCCTCCATGTTCAGATACTCCAGATCCACCGCAGGATGATTCGGGAAGGCCATGCGCCGATACGGCGTTCGCACACCCATCGTCAGCAGCGCAAATTCGTCCTCCTGCGGTCGATCCCAGCCCGCCAGCATATTGTCCATCGGACGCTGCCGCGGCAGCAGGAATCCGAGGTACCGGGCAATCACCCGCTCGGTCAACAGAAAATGATAGGGAGCAAAACACTGATAGGTAGTTGGATAGCTGAACCGATCATCCAACACCATCAATTCATGCAGGAAGGTCGTGCCACTGCGCCAATGCCCGATAATGAACAGCGGAGGCTGGTCCACCTGCGTAGCATCGATCCGCCGCCCGTATATCAGACGCTGGACGCGCGACATCACCGTGCTGAAGGGAGTGATGGTGGAAATGAGACACATCATCGCCCAGCGGGTCGGATGAACGCGGAACCGATTCTCCATCAGCAACCCCAGCCAATCGCCAAACCGCATGCCGTGCCAGAAGCGAGGCGACCACACGGGATAGGGATGCAACTTCTGAGGCTTGGCGGGCACCGTGGAAATGTCCTCCGGGCCCTGAGTTTCCGACAGCGAAGGCATGGCAAAGTCCATCAGCAGTAGTAAAGCGGCCAGCCGTAGGTTGTAACATGTCGCGACAGAATCTACACGGGGAGTGAGAATCCGCCACGTGGAATGAACCATACCCCCAAGATTAGCGAGAAACGCCTTCGCCCGCAGCAACCTCCGCCCGTGAGAAGTGCTATTTTTTTTCCTAGGCAACCGAGAGATCCCCCCCTTCGACGGAACCCGGAAACGATCGGTGCTGGCCCACGTCAGGCCCGCTGCTACGGTACTGAGTCTGCCGCCACACAGGGCGTGATCGGCCGCTCCCAGAGCCAGCGAGGCTGGCGCCGACGGCTGGAGACGCCGCCGCCACGGCCCCAGCGCCGCGCGACAACCGGGAGATACGTTCGCGTCCCGTTTCCGACCCGATCCCGTGGCGAATCAAATTGGCTCGACGACACCCCCCAGGGCTTGAGTCAAGCCTGTAGTTCTCGCTGGGGCACAACCTGCCCTCGCCCCCCGGGCGGCAATCGTCTTTCGGTAGCCGCGTGGACGCCGATTGCCGCTCGATCAGGCCGCGTCAGCCTCCAGGACATGCCAGGCCGGTGGGATGTGGAACGTGAATACCAGGGAACGCGACAATGCCACCGTACGACTAGTGCGGAATTCGGCTGAAAACAGACCGACTGAAAGAAAGAAGACACCCAGCGTCTGAGGTCGTCTGAACCGCAGAATAGCGAACAAGGAACATCCGATATCCAAGTGCAAGAAGCATGCGCTGCCAGCAACGAACACCTCTTGGCGGGAGTCTCACCGCGGCGCAGTAGCGCATTGTCGCATTGTCGCATTGTGGCATTGTCGCATTGTGGCATTGTGGCATTGTGGCATTGTGGCATTGTGGCATTGTGGCATTGTGGCATTGTCGCGTTCCCCCTATTTCCACACCACTTCGCGACGGCCTGTCCCTGTCGGCAGCAGCAAATCGCGTCGATGGCGGGCACCCCCGCCGGGGCGCTGGGGCATCGGCAAACAGATCTGGACAATGGCGCCTCATTTCGGTACTCTCCGCCCCTCTTCTGCAGCTACGAGCTAGCAGCTAAGTAGGCCACTTATCCAACGCTAACCGGCGGACTGGCAACAGGTTCCGGATTTCACGTTCATGTCACGACTGAATCGAGGGCGAGATCTGATTCTCCCGTTGGGGATCATCACCAGCGTGCTGGTGATATTGGTTCCCATGCCGCCATTCTTGATGGACATCTTGTTGTCGTGCAACGTCACGATTTCGGTCATCGTGCTGTTGACTACCATCTACGTCAAGACGCCGTTGGAGTTCAGCGTTTTTCCGTCGTTGTTGTTGGCGACGACCCTGGGGCGGCTGGTGTTGAACGTTGCCTCGACGCGGTTGATTCTGACCCGGGCGCAAACCGACCACTTGGCTGCGGCCGGCGAAGTGATCCAGAGTTTTGGCGAGTTCGTGGCGGGCGACAAACTGATCGTTGGCCTGATCATCTTCGTCATCATCATCGTGATCCAGTTCGTGGTGATTACCAAGGGTGCCACGCGGATCAGTGAAGTGGCCGCACGCTTCGCTCTGGACGGCATGCCGGGGCGGCAGATGGCCATTGATGCGGACTTGAACGCGGGCGCGATCGATGAAAAGGAAGCGCAGCGGCGGCGCGCCGAGATCACGCAGCAAGCGGACTTCTATGGAGCCATGGATGGTGCCAGCAAGTTTGTCCGCGGCGACGCGATTGCCGGTATCATCATTACCCTGATCAACATCGTCGGTGGGCTCGTGATTGGCGTGTTCGAAGCCCATATGGGTCTGATGGAGGCGGCCGAGCTGTTCACGAAGCTGACCATCGGCGACGGGTTGGTCAGTCAGATCCCGGCGTTTCTGATTTCGTTGGCAGCCGGCTTGCTGGTGACGCGCAGCACTCAGAAGTCGAACATGCCGAGCGAGTTCATGCAGCAGATCTTCTCACGGCCGCAGGCGTTGGCGGTAGCCGGAGGGTTTCTGGCGATTCTGATCTTCACCAGTCTGCCGACGATCCCCTTGCTGACGCTCGGAACCGGTTGTTTCGCCTTGTCACTGATGATGTTCAAGCAGAAGCGGCGTAGTGCAGCGAAGGCCAGTCTGGCGGCGGAGGCGGAAGCGGCGGCAGTCAAGAAGTCGGAGGAGCGGATCGAGGATTACCTGGCCATCGATCCGATGGAGATCGAGATCGGCATCGGATTGATTCGGCTGGCCGATCCTAGTCGTGGCGGCGATCTCCTGCCGCGTATCACGGGGGTGCGACAGGCGGTGGCCAGCGACATGGGAATTGTCCTGCCGAAAGTCCGCATTCGCGACAACATGCGGCTGGGCGAGCATCAGTACCGCATCAAGATCTCGAACAATCCGGTGGCCGAAGGCCTGGTCTATCCAGACCGCCTGCTGGCCATGGATTCCGGACTGACCAGCGGCAAAGTGCCTGGGGAGGAGACGCGGGATCCGGCCTTTCAACAACCGGCGGTGTGGATCGACCACAGCATGCGGGACCGGGCGGAAATGCTGGGCTATACACCGGTCGAACCAGCCGCCGTACTGGCGACTCATCTGCAAGAGGTGGTGCGCAAGCATGCTGACGAGTTGTTGACACGCGACGCCACGAAACATCTGGTCGAGGAACTGAAGAAGGTCTCGCCGGCGGTTGTGGACGAGTTGATACCGGGCGTCCTGAAGGTGGGTGAGGTACAACAGATTCTGCAGTTGTTATTGCGGGAAGAAGTGTCGATCCGGCAGCTGGGAGCAATTCTCGAGACGCTTGGCGACTACGCTCCGCGGACGAAGGACCCGATCTGGCTGACCGAATACGTACGTCATCGTCTGGCACGCACGCTCTGCTCACGCTATCGAGACGCGGAAAACCGGCTCTACGTGGTGACGCTCGATCCGGCCTTCGAGGATCGCCTGGCCGCCGGCATCGAACACAATGAGCGGGGTCTGTTTGTGCGGATGTCGCCGCAGGCGGTGGAGACGACGTGCAGTTTGATTGCCGACGGCGTGTCGAAGCTGACGCAGCAGCATCGTCCAGCGGTGATTCTGGTCAGCCCCCAGATCCGTCCGGGACTGCGTCAGCTGTCCGCGTCCAATCTGCCACATCTGCACATACTGAGCTACAACGAAATCACTCGCGATACCAGGATTGAGGCCATCGGAATCATTACAGACGCGACGCACGAGAGACGCTGAGCAGTCCCGGGTGTGGGAGCGCGGCTCCACGCTGGCTGCATCGAACCGCCGAGACGTCGATCGAACCACTCGCGCCGGAAGGAATTGCCATGGAAATCAAGACCTATCGAGCCCGTTCGCTCCAGGACGCCCTGCAACTGATCCGCTCGGATCTCGGATCTCACGCGGCCGTGTTGCACACGCGGGAGGTGCGGGGAGGTTTGCTGAGCCGGCTGATGGGTCTACGGCAGGTGGAGGTCACGGCGTCAACGAGTGTGAACGTGCCGAGTCGTTTCGTCGATTCCGACACGATCTCTCGGACCGGCGACGCCGCCAATGCGGAGTCAGGTGAGGCGACTCCTTCGCTCCGCATTCCCCGCGCCGAAGAGCATGATTACCGCTCGAAATACCGCGACGATCTGAAATGCCAGCTCAACAATCTCCAGTCGCTGGTCGAGGACCTCTGCCGCCAGCAACGGTCGTCGCGGACCCATGAACTCCCCGAATCGCTCTTTGTCCTCTTCACCGACCTGATCGATGCCGAAATGAGCGAAGAATTGGCGCGGGAACTGGTCGACCGGGTCCGGCAGGGTTCCGCCAGCGGCGATCTGGAGGACACGGTCCTGCTGCGCGCCCGTCTGGCTCGTCTGATTGAGGAAGAAATCGCCGTCACCGGCCCGATTCGCGTCACTCCTGGCCAGCGACGGCTGGTGGCACTGGTCGGTCCCACCGGTGTCGGCAAGACGACGACGATTGCCAAGCTGGCCGGCAACTTCCATCTGCGGGAGCGGCGCCGTGTCGGCTTGATCACGGTCGACACCTATCGCATTGCGGCGGTCGAGCAGTTGCGCACCTATGCCGATATCATCGACTTGCCGATGGAAGTGGTTTCCACTCCGCGGGAGATGCGGCGGGCCGTCGAACGACTGGCCGACCTGGACCTGATCCTGATGGACACCGCGGGCCGCAGTCCCCGTGACGAGGTCAAGATCCAGGAACTCAAGAGCATGCTGGCGGAGGCCGAGGCGGACGAAGTCCATCTGGTGCTGAGCAGTGTCTCGAGTGTGGAAAACCTCAAGAAAACCACTCGCCAGTTTGCCGACGTGGGCATCACCGCGCTGCTGCTGACGAAGCTGGATGAAGCCAGCGGGCTGGGAAACCTGCTGCCGCTGCTGCGCAGCTGCCGATTGCCGCTGAGTTACGTGACCAACGGTCAGAACGTTCCGGACGACATTGAGCCGGCGGAGCGACGGCGTTTGACGCGCACCATGCTCGCTTGGGAACAGCAACCTTAGGAACTCTAACAGAATGTGGATGTCGACTGGGCCAGGGAGGTGAACTCAGCTGGCAGCGTGTTGAACAATCGGTTTTGTCAGAGCTCCTCAGCAGAATCCATGTTGGGGGCAGAAAAACGATGGGCGGACGAACATGTTAGATCAAGCAGCCGAACTGAGAAATCTCGTCACGCAAGCCGCTCGAGACCAGGCACGGAAGATCGGCACCTCTCCGCGCTTCGTGGTCTTCTCCGGTGGTAAGGGAGGTGTCGGCGTCAGCACGCTGGCAATTCACATCTCCATCGCCCTGGTCGATCAGGGACTGCGTGTCGTGCTGGTCGATGCCGACCTGTACCGCGCCGATATTGCTCCCTTGTGCCATCTGCCGGAGCGAGGTCACGTGGGGGACATCCTGGCAGCACGCCGGGACATTCACGAAGTGCTGGAGCGGGGCCCCGGCGGGATCCTGGTGGTGCCGGGGGTCTGGGCGCCCGATCATGAGATTCCTTTCAGCCAGCACGCTCAGCATCGACTGGTCAAGCAAATCCAATCGCTCGGTCGGCACGCCGACATGGTCCTGATGGACGTGGGAAGCGCTTCGGCCGAAGCGGTCCACCGGTTCTGGCTGGCGGCCGATGAAGTGGTCCTCGTGACGACCCCGGACCACGTCTCCGTGATGGACTGCTATGCCACCATCAAGACCGCTCTGCAGGGCGGAGCCGCTCCGGAAGCCGTGCGGCTGATCGTCAACAAAGCGACCAATCGGGCGGAAGCAGACGATGTGTTTCGGCGGATCGAACAGTCGGTACGCCGATTCCTGCAGCGGAATGTCGCGTCGCTCGGCAGCGTACCCTACGATCCGGAGGGCATCTCGCTGTTGCTGAGCCAGACATCCCGCGAGGTGACTGCCGTCAGTCACCCCATCACCGAGGCGCTGCAAATGATTGCCAGTCTGCTGACGTCATCCACGACGGTTGCTTTCCACAAGGCTGCCTGAGCCCACTGGCTCACGGAGTAGCCCCCCAGCGTTGGTTCCCACAGGAGAAACCCGAACAGAAGGAATTTTGACTCAACCTGATGCCGTCATCAGTCCGATAGTGAATCAAGGTCGAACTACGCCACGAGGCGTCAATTTGCTCTGATTAGCTGGACTCTGCGGCCTCGTAGCCTGCGGTGGAAGCCGCCTCGGCTTACCAGGAGCTCTGCATGGGACGCACATACGCCGGAATCCTCGGTCCCATCGCTTTTGGTGTGGTCGTGGCGCGCTGCCTGACGCAGGGAGGCAGTGCGGCATCCGCACTTGACACAGCACCATGGGCCTTGTTCGCATTCGCATTTATCGGCTATATCATCGGCTCCATTGCAGAAAGGACCATTGTCGAGGCAATTGAAGCCAAATTCCACGCCCGGTTGAGGGGAGAGGAAGCTGCCCTCGCAGCGTTGGAAACTGGGGAACACCCCACGAGCAGATCCGCGGCGCTGGGCAAGAGGCCTGCCCGCTGACTGCTCACCGCTCGCCCATCGCGAGCTCGGGAGACGGAATTCAAGCGATAGCTGCCGATTGCGGCATTACCGATCACGGAGGATTGCATGGCCACGACCATTGCACCCAAGGAATTCACCAGGGATGCAGAGCAGGACGATATCCAGGAAATCTGGCGGCGTTATAAGTCCGATCGCAGCCAGAAGGAATTGCGCAACAAGCTCGTGGAACGCTATTTGCCCTTGGTCAAGTACAATGGCGAGCGGATCTGGGCGCGGCTGCCCGAAGGGGTCGAACTGGACGACCTGATCTCGGCCGGAGTGTTCGGCCTGATGGATGCCATCGACGCGTTCGATCTGTCGCGCGGCGTCAAGTTCGAAACCTACTGCGTCCCCCGCATTCGCGGCGCCATGCTCGATGAATTACGCACCATGGATTGGGTCCCTCGACTCGTGCGGAGCAAGGCCAGCAAGCTGTCGGAAGCCACCAAAACGCTCGAAGCCAGGTTGGGACGTCAGCCCACCGAACGCGAACTGTCCGAGCACATGGGGCTGAGCGTCCAGGAACTCGAAAAAATGATGCTCGACGCCAACGCGGTCAACCTGATCAGCCTCAACAAAAAGTGGTATGAGACCGACAGCTACAAGGACGTGCGGGAAATCGACATCCTGGAAGATAAGAAAGGCGAGGACCCCACACGCCGGATCCAGAAGAATGACCTCATGCGACTGGTCACGAAAGGACTCAACCGCAATGAGCGTCTGATCATCATCCTCTACTATTACGAAGAGCTGACGATGAAGGAAATCGGCGCTACACTGGACCTGAGTGAGAGCCGAGTCAGCCAGATGCACAGCAGCATCGTGCAACGACTGCAGACTCAACTGGGCAGACGGCGTCCCGAATTCGGAACCTGAATCGGCTGGAGTTCGTCCAGACGCTCGTGCATCCGGTGGCAAGAGCGCGTCCACATCTCCGCGAATGTCCTGTGGATGGGAATCGGTCACGGGTCGATCCGGCGTGGCTCACGCCGCGCCGCTCCCTTTTCCGGG
>JBGSHS010000315.1:0-7345 GCA_041752115.1 Pirellulaceae bacterium
TGCGCGAGCATGGCCACGACCTGCGCCCGCCTCCAGCGGGCAAAGGAAGTGGCCGCGGTCGCGCAGACCGCGGGGGAAGGAGTAAAACGTATTGCGATTCCCCCATGCTCTGCGCGAGCATGGCCACGTCCTGCGCCCGCCTCCAGCGGGCAAAGGAAGTGGCCGCGGTCGCGCAGACCGCGGGGGAAGGAGTAAAACGTATTGCGATTCCCCCATGCTCTACGCGAGCATGGCCACGTCCTACGCGAGCATGGCCACGTCCTGCGCCCGCCTCCAGCGGGCAAAGGAAGTGGCCGCGGTCGCGCAGACCGCGGGGGAAGTAGTAAACCGTATTGCGATTCCCCCATGCTCTACGCGAGCATGGCCACGACCTGCGCGAGCATGGCCACGTCTGCGCGAGCATGGCCACGTCCTACGCGAGCATGGCCACGTCCTGCGCGAGCATGGCCACGTCTACGCGAGCTTGGCTACGTCCTACGCGAGCAGCTCGGCCGCGGCTGGGGCCCCAGAATTGGGGAGCTCCAATCGGCCTCGTCATAAGAATAAATGAGGTAGAGTTGAGTTGCGTGGGACGCATTGAGCGCCGGAGGTTCGACCGTGGCAGCCCCCGGGTTCCGGTCAATGCGCAACTGCTTTTCCTTCCCCCGCAACCGGACACCGGGAGCTCTGACTCACGCTGCTCGGTGACCTATTCGGGTGTCGCACCATAGACGTCAGTCAAGTTGAGGCTCCGATGCCGAAACGCGTAACATGCGTCCCGCCATCATCGCCGACTTCGCTAATTCTCAACTCGATCGCTTCTCACAATCCCACCAGGCGGCGTGCCGCGTCAACTCACCGACAGCGCAGAGACACGAAACGGCTTAGCTTCGAACCACTGGAAGTGCGACTCCTGCTGTCGGCCGACCCGTGCGACATTCAGTCACTTCGCTGCTACTTCCTGGCATCGCAGATGATGTCGTGGGCCAATGATGTTCTGGATCGGCCCGCTGAGATCGCCCAGTCGGCTGATAGTCCGGATCTCAGCCTGGACACTCAGAGTCTGATCCTCCGGCTTCGACCGGGCGCGGATGCCCGCGCGCTGCTATCCGACCTGCTTCCCGGCGCCACAATCTGCGACACATTTGAACTGGTGTCGGACCTTTACCGCATTAATCTTCCGCAGGAATCGATTGTGCAAACTGCGGTCGCCACTCTGACGGCAATGGACGCGGTGGTGTATGCGCAGCCGAACTATCTGCTGCAGTTCGACGGCGTAACTCTTCCCAATGATCCGCGTTTCTCATCCCTGTGGGGCCTGCACAATGCCGGGCAGACGGGCGGCACACCCGACGCCGACATCGATGCTCCCGAAGCGTGGGCCCTCTCCACGGGCAGAGAGTCGGTGATCGTGGCGGTGATCGATACGGGTGTCGATTACACTCACAGCGACCTGGCAGCCAACATCTGGACCAATCCGGGTGAGATTGCCGGCGACGGCATCGACAATGATGGCAATGGTTTCGTTGACGACGTCCATGGCTGGGACTTCGTGAACGGCGACAACGATCCGATGGATGACAACAATCACGGCACGCACGTAGCGGGAACGATCGCCGCCGTCGGCAACAACGGGACCGGGGTCACCGGTGTGGGCTGGAACGTCCAGATCATGCCGCTCAAGATCGCGGATCTCAACGGTTCGGCCAGTCTGTACGATGCCATGCTGGCACTGCAGTACGCTGTGTCGATGGGCGCCACGGTGTCGAACAACAGCTACGGCGGCGCATCGAATTCCACGGCGTTTGCCGATGCCATCGCGGCGGCCGGTCAGGCAGGGCACGTGTTCGTCGCAGCAGCCGGCAACTTCGGTACCAACAACGATCTGATCGCGCAGTATCCGGCGAACGTCCCGCTCGGGAACGTGATCGCGGTGGCGGCGACCGATCATAGGGACGCGCGTCCGAGCTGGTCGAATTATGGTGCCACAACCGTCGACCTGGGCGCACCGGGCGTCAGCATTCTCAGCACCGTACCCGGTGGCGGATACGGTTGGATGAGCGGCACGTCGATGGCCACACCGCATGTGGCCGGCGCCGTCGCGCTCGTGCAGAGTGTCCGTCCCGACTATTCCGTTGCGGAGGTGGTTGACGCTATCCTCGACGGCGTCGACCCGGTGGCCTCCATGGCCGGGATCACGGTGTCCGGCGGGCGGTTGAATGTGGCCGGGACGCTCCACCTGGCGGCTTCCATGAACGCCGAGCTGTACGTGCACTGCGACGGGCAGAACATCGTCGACGGTTCGGGCAGCATTGCGTTCGACAGAACCATCCAATCGGTCCCGCGCAGCCTGACGTTCTCGGTCGAGAACATCGGACTGGACGCTTCAGCCGCTCCTCTCACCCTTGGTTCGCTCACACTGCCGGCCGGCTTCACGCTGATTTCCGATTTCGGCAGCCGGAGTCTCTCAGCCGGCGAATCGACCACGTTCACCGTGCGCCTGGACGCCGCCGTCGCCGGTTCGTTTGCTGGCCAACTCTCCTTTGCCACGAGCGATCCGGAGGAGAGCTTGTTCAATTTCACGATCTCCGGGTCGGTACTGCCGAACAATGTCGTGCAGATTCTGGACGATGGCGACGTGGGCTACAGCACGACCGGCCCGTGGATTCCAAACAGTGACTGGCGATACTTCAGTGGCGACTTCCAATGGGTCGTGCCCGGCAACGGCTCAGCCGCTGCGTTATGGGACTTCCCCGTGGTGCCAGGGATCTACCAGGTCGCGGCCACTTGGGTGCCGGCCAGCTACTGGGCGTCGAACGCGCCGTTCATCGTCGGTGACGACAGCCATCAGACGACCGTCACGGTCAACCAGCAGGTCGCTCCCAACGACTTCTCGGCCAACGGAGCGTACTGGGAAACACTCGGTCAGTTCGAAATTGCCGGCAACAATCTCTTCGTCCGCCTGGCCGACGCTGCCAACAATTATGTTGTGGCTGATGCGATCCGCGTTGAGCGTGTTGCCAATCTGCCCCAGGAATCCGATCCCACTGCCGCTGATGACGCGGAAGCGACTGCGGCACTGATCGGTCACTGGAGCTTCAGTTCCGGGAGCGGCACAACGGCGTTCGATTCATCGCCCTACGGCAGCAACCATGCCGGACTGATGGTTGGCGATCCGCAGTGGAACGACTATGGCATCGCCGGTTCGATCACGCTTGATGGCGACGGGGACGGCGTTGTCATCACCAGCTCCACCGACCTGAACCTGAGCACGGTTACGGCCCGCACGGTCAGCGGCTGGTTCTATGTGGATGACACAGCAGTCAACTCGCGCGCTCAGATCATTTATGAAGAAGGTGGAGAAGCGCGGGGCCTGAGTATCTATGTGTTCGACGGCCGTCTGTATGCAGGCGGCTGGAACATGCCAAGCACTGAGAGCAACTGGGCGGGGACTTTCCTGTCGACCGACCAGATCGAGTCTCATCGCTGGCACCACGTGGCCCTCGTGCTCAACGGAACCTCGACCGTTACCGCTGACGCCCTGCGAGGCTACCTGGACGGTGTGCAGTTTGGCAGCGGAGCGGGTTCGCAACTGTGGGCGCATGCCGACCCCACCGGATTGGGTCAGGCTGCTGCAAAGGCCCGTCTGCACAACGGTCTGTTTGACGTTACTCTGCCCAACGGCGGGCAGGCGCTGGCTGGAATGATTGACGAGCTGAGTGTGTACAACCGGGTGCTGACGGCCAGCGAGATTGCCGAACTGGCCACTGTCCAGCCTGCCGCTCCGTCGACACTGAACCTCATCGTTGCTGCCGATTCAGTCTGGGAGAATGGCTCGGCAGTGTCCGGCACCCTGACGCGCAGCGGCGACGTGAGCCAACCGCTGGTGGTCAACCTGACCAGCAGTGTTCCTGGTCGACTGGCCGTTCCGGCCACCGTCACGTTCGGCGCCGGAGAAAGCACCCAGACGTTTCCGCTGACGCCCCAGGACAATGTCCTTTCAGACGGCAGCGTACAAGTGACCATTACCGCCTCCGCCACCGACTATATCAGCGGCCAGGATCCCGTGCTGGTGCTGGACGACGAGCCCTCTTCGACGTCGCTCGTAGCCTACTGGGCCTTCAACGAAGGGAGCGGCACGGTAGCCGGAGACACGTCTCCATACGGCCAGAACCACTCGGGCACGCTGGTTGGTGACACTACCTGGTCACCGGCCGGATTGGGACACTCGCTCCAATTCGACGGCGATGGCGACGCAGTGGCGGTGCCGGACTCGAGCGACATCAACACGTCGGTTGTCACTCAGCGTAGCATCTCGCTGTGGTTTGCGGCCCATGACGTGGCGTCGAGCACTCAGCCCCAGGTGCTGCTGGAAGAAGGGGGTATCGCCCGTGGGTTGAACATCTATCTCTATGGCGGCCGCTTGTATGTCGGTGGCTGGAATGCCGACAGCAACGAAAGCAACTGGCAGGGAACGTTCCTCTCGACCGACCAGATCGAGTCGGGCCGCTGGCACCATGTGGTCCTGGTGCTCAACGGCACAGCGACGACGAGTGCCGATGCTATGCAGGCGTACCTCGACGGTCAGCTGTTCGGCAGTGGGGAAGGTTCGCAGCTGTGGGCACACGGCGACAACACAGGGATCGGGCAGGTGGCCGAGTTCACCAGGTATCACACCGGAGCGATCAGCGGTGTGCTGGATGGCTTCGCCGGCTTGATGGACGAAGTGCGGATCTATAATCGTGCCCTGATTGCCGCCGAAGTGCAGGTCCTAGCCAGCCAGCAGTTGGTCATGCCGAATCAACTGCGGCTATCTCTGGGGAGTCACACCGTTTGGGAGAACGGATCGACACTGCAGGGCACGGTCACGCGCGACGGCGATGTGACGGAGTCGCTGACCGTGATGCTCAACAGCAGCGATACGAGCGAAGCGACGGTTCCGGCGAGCGTGACGATTGCCGCAGGACAAACGCAGGCGACGTTCACGGTTACCCTGCCGGACGACGCCGCGAGTGACGCCACACAGTACGTCGTTATCGCCGCCGCAGCGGCCGACTACCTGGACGCGTCGGTCACTCTGGAGGTGCTGGATAATGAACCGAGCGAGAATCAGCTCGTCGCCCACTGGACGCTCGACGAACTCAGCGGCACTCTCGTCAGCGACTCGTCGCCGAGCGGCCTGAGTAACGTCGGCACGCTCGGCGGCAGCGCCGTGCGAGTGGATCAGGGGCTGGGCCGGGCCGTGCTGCTGGATGGCCAGGCCAGCTATATCACGATGGCTGACTCGAGCGATATCAATACCAGCACGGTTGGCTGGCGCAGTGTGTCGTTGTGGTTCGCCGTCGACGACGCGTCGCTCACCTCACGCAAACAGGTGCTGTTCGAAGAAGGAGGCATCGCCCGCGGCCTGAACGTTTATCTCTTCGGCGGCCGACTGTACGTCGGAGGCTGGAATGCGCCGGCCAATGAAAGTGGCTGGACCGGCACGTTCCTCTCGACCGATCAGATCCAGTCGGGACGCTGGCACCACGTAACACTGGTGCTCGAAGGCGAAGCGACGATGGCCGAGGGGAGCTTGCGAGGATACCTGGACGGCGTGGAGTTCGGGCGCGGAGCTGGTTCGCAGGTGTGGGCACACGGCGACAACACCGGGATCGGGCAGGTGGCCGAGTACACGCTGTTCCACACCGGAGAGGCGGGCAGTGCCGCTCACGGCCTGGCCGGAATGATCGACGAAGTGCGAGTGTACAATCGCGCACTGACCGCAGCGGAAATCGAAGTTCTCGCCGACCAGCAGCTGGTCATTACCGAGCGACTGCAGCTGTCGATCGCGGCGGGCAGTCTGGCAGAGCAGGGGGGAGCGAGCCAGGCGACCGTGACCCGAACGGGCGACATGTCGAGCGAGTTGGTGGTAAGCCTCTCGAGCAGCGACGTTAGTGAAGCGACGGT
Source organism: Pirellulaceae bacterium (assembly GCA_041752115.1). Classification (GTDB taxonomy): domain Bacteria; phylum Planctomycetota; class Planctomycetia; order Pirellulales; family Pirellulaceae; genus JAJRVM01. The sequence continues at coordinate 5,929 of JBGSHS010000315.1, forward strand.
GCCGACCAGTGTCACAATCGCCGCTGGAGCGGCATCGGCAACGTTTGCTGTCACGGCCGTCGACGATAGCGTGCGCGACCGCGTGCAGGACGTGACGATCACTGCGTCGGCCACCGGGCTGACCAACGGCGTTGATCGTGTCGCGGTGAGCGACAACGAGAAAGTGCTCGTGCACGGCGTGGTCCAGAATGTGAGTAACGACTGGATCACGGTGACGCTGCCGCAGAGTTATGCTTCGATGGTGGTGGTCACGACACCCAACTATACCGAGAGCCATGTTCCGGTGGTGACTCGGATTCGGGATGCTGGTGGCAACGCGTTTCAGCTGCGAGTGGATCGGACCGATGGCCTCTCGGCGGCGGTGCCGGGCGTGTCGGTTCATTATGTCGTGGCGGACGAAGGGGTCTACACGCAGGCGGCCGACGGCGTGAAGCTGGAGGTGGTGAAGTACAGCTCGACCGTCACCGACTATGCGGGCAACTGGCAGGGCGAGAGCCGCAGTTACGCTCAGACGTATGTGAGCCCGGTGGTGCTGGGCCAGGTGCAGACGTACAACGACTCTGACTTCTCGGTCTTCTGGTCGCGCGGTGCTACCTCGTCGGCGCCGGCCAGCAGCAGTGTGCTGCGGGTTGGCAAGCATGTGGGTGAAGATCCCGATACGACGCGAGTGGCGGAGACGGTCGGCTACCTGGTGTTGGAGTCGGGTCTGATGACTGTGGACGGTGAGAAAGTGGCGATTGGCGTCGGCCCGGCGACGGTTCAGGGAATGGACAACAGCCCGCCGTTCAATTACGCGCTGAGCGGTCTGTCGGCGGCCAGCGGAGCGGTGGCGAGCCTGGCCGGCATATACGGCGCACAGGGCGGCTGGGCCGTGCTGCACGGCTCGACGCCTTTGACCGCCACGCGTCTACAGCTGGCGGCGGACGAGGACCAGGCGCTAGACGCCGAGCGTGCTCATGTTGCCGAGCGAGCCGGTTACCTGGTGTTTGGCGAATCGACCTCGCCGTTATCAAGTGCAGCAGCATCGGATGCCGCTTTCGCGCTCGACCAAACGTTCGACGCCATCGACAGCCTCCTAGCTCGCGCTATGATGTAGCACGCCGTAGCACGCACTTCAGTGCGTGACCGCCCCGCCCACAAACGTTCCCATCGCAACAACGCAAGATCACCTGCGACACCATGCGTCTCCCCTGCCTGCTGAAGGCAGGCCTTTACCGTAGCCTGGGGTGGAGCTCGCCGACAGGCGAGCGCAACCCCAGGACACCACGCCCCACATAATCGGCGATCGAGCCCAGCAGTCCCCATCAATCGGCACATCGCCGAGATCGCAACCAACCCGCACACAACGTCGGACCTGGCCCCAACGCTCCAAATCACACGCGGCTCGATTCGGCCTCGCCAGGCCGCCGGCGTGCTG
>JBGSHS010000316.1:0-9208 GCA_041752115.1 Pirellulaceae bacterium
GACGCAAAAAGTCCACTAACCACAAGCGACACTCCAAGCATCCTCACACCACGTCCGCCAAATCCAGCAAGCGAGCTCGCAATACAAAACGAACAAAGGCCAAAACAAAAAAACAAGCTTAGTACCATTGAGCGGAGCTCGCGGGGGTCGGGAAGGGTTGAGAGGGCAGCGTCGGTAGCTGACCATCTGGTTCACCGCACGAGCGGAGCTCGTGGGGGTCGGGAAGTGTTGAGAGGGCAGCGTCGGTAGCTGACCATCTGCTTCACCGCACGAGCGGAGCTCGCGGGGGTCGGGAAGGGTTGAGGGGGCAACAAACGGGGACAGGTACGATTCCGCCCGTTGAGTGAACAGGATGCGCAAATCATTGTGGTGGTGACATGGTAATGGCACGCTGCGTGGCATGCTCGCGTTACGAGGTCTTCCTTGGCAGACGCCCGCGTGAGCGGAGTGTTGAGCCCATAACCGAGGACGCCCGAACTGCTGTCGTCCCCATCGCTCGCATCCCAGACAACCCCGTTTACCACATAAAATGTACCTATCCCCGTTCGATCTGCCCTGACTGAGCCTGCCAATAATGAGGCAGACTCAGCCTGTCCTCCGCAAGCTGTCATGCCTTGACCACCGCAGACTACTTCTCGATGGCTTCTGCGGCGATCTCGTCATACCGGTCGAACCATTTCGCACTGGACTCGTCGTCCCACGCCAACTGCGTCATGGCGATGACGATCCAATCTCCCTGGGGTGAAGCAGAAGAGTGGGTGGACCAGAAACCATTGGCGATGTAACGTCCACGCAGTTGCTCAGGCACCTCGGGGGTGCTCGGGAATACCATGATCGTCCACAGATTAAACGCTTCGGCGGAAGCAGCGGGCAGTGACAGCCCGTCTCTTGAACTGGTCGCCATCAACGTGAATGTCTCTTCACTCAGTAGGCGAACGCCATCCAATTCTCCTCGTCCCAGTAACATTCGGTAGAACCGCTGGTAGTCCGCTGCGGTCGAACAGAGTCCGGCACCGCCGGAAAGGTATTGGTTCGATTTCGCAGTCATATAGTCGGCAGAGATCATGGCCATCCCGATTGGCATTTCGTACCGCAGCGTCTCGCCCGCTTGCAGTTTGCGTACCCCCCCTTCCACGGGAACATAGGTCGCAGCGAGTCGAGGCAACTTCTCCGCTGGCACCTTGAAGAACGTATCGTGCATTCCCAGTGGCCGACAAATCTGGTCTGTTATGAACCGATCCAACGTCGTGCCGGAGGCTACCTCCACCACACGGCCCAACACATCCGTGGACAAGCCGTAGTTCCAGCCTTCGCCGGGATGGAGTACCAGGGGCATCTTCGCCAACTTCTTCATGGACTCTTCCAGGCTCAATTCCGATGTGGATAACCCGCTGAGAATGCCGTGCTGCTCGTAGAGGGAGCTGAGTTTCTCGCTGAAGCTGTAGCCCAGTCCCGAGGTGTGAGTGAGCAGGTGCCGGATCGTGATCTCTCGTCGGGCCGGCTCCGTTACCAACGGGTCAAGAGACACCAGCACCTGGGGGTTCTGGAACTCAGGAATGTACTTTGAAAGGGGATCGTCAAGCCCGAGTTTGCCCTGTTCGTAGAGCATCATGATCGCCAAGCTGGTGATGGGTTTGGTCATGGAGGCGAGACGGAAGATGGCGTCGGTTGTCATCGGCTTCTTCTCCTCCCGATCCGCCATCCCGACCGCCCTGAGGTGAATCACCTTCCCGTGGCGGGCCATCAGAGTGACACCACCAGCGATCTTCCCCTCGTCCACAAGGCTCTGCATGAAGGTAGACAGCTCCTCAACCTTGGTGGAAGAGACTCCGACTTCCTCAGGTTTGGCGACCGGCAGATCCTGAGCCGTCGCGGGGAGTGTCAGCAGGAACCATACGAAACACGAAACACAACCCATCCCCATTCCAGCCCATTGATTTCGACGCATAGTTCGTCCTCACAATTTCGCGATTACACTCATCGGCTTCGTGAAGCCCTCGCTGCTGGCAAGTCACGACATCCATCCCCCGTCGACGCACATCGTGCACGGCTGCGTGCACGATGTGAACGTCAGCCAGTCTTCTCACCACAACTCAGTCCTTGGGCGATGCTTGGTCGCGGACCAACTTCGGATGATCCTGGCGAAACCGCTCAACCGCGCGGGCTTCGTTCGCGATAGCTTGTTCGATCTCTTCCGGATGGTCCTCTCAAGAGGCAGCCGCTGATAGCTCAACGGTCTTTTCAGCCCGTCTTCAATCACTGCTTCGCTCGGCCGCCGACTATCACCTTCTTGACCTGCTTCGCGTCCTCGATGAACGCCACCGCTTTGTAGTCGCCCTTGGGTACGGAGACAATCAGGGGACAGGCGAATGTCGTTTCCGGCGTGTCCTCAGACGTGACGGTGTACTGTAACTGGACCACCCCTTGCTCGACCGTAACGTCCTCCACCTTGTACTCGCGGGACGCCCTCCCACGCTTGATAGCCGCCACAATCAAGTTGGACTTGAACGCATCCTCCGGCCGTCGATGGGACTTGTCCTGCATGACCATGGCCACGCCGAACACCTGATCGAATCTGGCTTGATCCTTGATGACGACGAAGGATGCAGCCGCGTCCGGCTCGAACTAATTGGACACGAAGTAACTGGAATACGTGTCGAACGGGAGCTTCGTTTCCTCAACTGCCCCGGTTGTCGTAATCACAACCACGAGGACCATGACGCTCAACGTGCCAGTGACGATCTTCATTTTGGCGAATTCCTGAGTTCTGTTCGCGGCCGGCCGTTCACAGCAATCCTGGCCGATCATGAACTCAGTCATTCGGCCGAGGACATCCGATGGCTAGATGTCCTTCGAAATTCGAATCTTCTCTTGTACTGACTCGATACCATTCCGAGCATATTCGTGGTGTGATCGGTAACGAGGCTCATCGAGTACCTTTCGGTACAACGTGAGTGCTTGATCCCACCTCCCGTCCCTTTCGAGATCGGACGCCTGTGTGATTAGCTCGAGACCGGGTCCATTGTCACCGCCAATGGGATTGCATTCCAGAATGATCCGTCTGCAGGTCTCGCATCGAATTCCGCCAACATATGTACCTCGAAGAAGGTCATTTGTACCGATGTCCGTACCGCCAAAGCTGGATGTTACGAAGTTTCCCCACACGCTAGGATCTCCTGCTCGCCATCGCAGGCCGGCCATCAATCCATCCGGGCCGTATACGCAACCAGACTCGGCTGGTCCACCGCAGATTGGGCAAGCAATCGCGTGTGTCTGTTCACCGGGCGTCTTTTCTGTCATGACGAATCACTCAATGGCAACAAGATACGTCTACGTAACGCGCCAGGGAGCACTGCCTCGTTCGAACTGGACGCCTCACGAATTCGGAGCACATCGACACCTCACGGCGTGCCATCTCTCTGCTACGATCTTCCTCTTGGCGCCTTTGCGCCGTTGCGTGAACATTCTCGCGGTAAACAGAATTTCTCCCGCTAAGGTGCCAAGGCGCCACGGCGTGAGGGAAGACGCGCTGCGCTCCAGCACGGGGCATGCCCGTGCCACACGAAATGCCAGAGAGCGTGGCGAATCGAGCTCAGGCGGCTTTGACCAGGGCGTCACTGTGCTTCTGGATCTTGCGGATGGCTGCGAGAATGTGATCCATCTCGCTGCGATCGGCCAGCAGCATGCTCTGGTACATCCCGACGGTCGTTTCGCAGACCTGCTTGTTTCCGGTGAGTTCCTGGAAACTGTCGCGGTAGGCCTTGAGCCGGTCGGAGGGAAACAGTCGCTGGAAACCTCGCGAGGCAATTGCTTCGTCGAGCAGTCCATCGTTGTACTGCTCCCCATATCCGCCTCCGCACGGAATTCCTTCAGCCCCCATGGCACGGCAGAACCTGTCGAGAGGGAGGCCGCTGAACTGCTTGGCGTCGTAGCGGAACGGATACAGATGCCAGACCGGTCGGCTGTTTTCGGGGATGCGAACCGGGGTAATGCCCGGGATCTCTGCCAGGCCCGCTGACAGATAGTCGGCATTTTCGCGGCGATGCTCCGTCTCCTGCACCAGCTTGTCGATCTGCTGCAGCAGCATGGAAGCCTGGAAGTGCTGCATACGGAAATTGCTGCCACGACTGAAGCAACCACTTCCCTGATACGTGCCGATCGATCGGCCACAGTTGTGGAAACTGCTGCAGTGGTCCAGCAGTTCGGGACTGTTGCCCGTAATGGCTCCCCCTTCGCCGGCGGGAATGTGTTTGGAGTTCTGGAAGCTGAAACAGCCGAGGTCGCCCAGTCCGCCGCACTTGGTGCCTTTGTATTCGGCCAGCCATGCCTGGCAGGCGTCCTCGACGACAACCAGGTTGTGCTTTTTGGCGATGGCATTAATCGGATCCATATCGCAAGGCAAGCCATAGATATGCACCGGCACGATCGCTCGTGTTCGATCGGTGATGCGGCTCTCGATCGAGGCGGGATCCATCGTCAAGGTGGCCGGATCGGTGTCGGCGAAGACGGGTAGCGCTTTATGCAGCAGGATGGCGTTGTACGAGGCAATGAACGTATAGGGCGAAACGATGACTTCATCGCCGGCGTCAACACCCATCACAAACAAGCTGGTAATCAAGGCAGTCGTACCGCTGGCGGTCGCGACACACTGTTTGGTTCCGATCAACCGGGCATACGCTTCTTCGAAATCCGCCACGTACCCGCCCCCACCGGAACTGCACCATACTCCGCTGCGGAGGATCTCCAGAATCTCCGGCTCCCACGTCTGACGCCACTCAGGCCAGCCGGGCCAGCCCCCCTCGTGGATCGGTTTGCCGCCCAGCAGCGCAGGTTTATCGGTTTCGACCGCCATGACCAGCGGCGCTGGTCCCGTTCCCAGCAGCGCGATCGCGGCAGCTCCGGCTCCCGCAGTCTGTACGAACTCACGTCGTGTCAGTTCCTTAGCCATGGCAATTCTCCCACTCACATCCCATGATCAACTTGTTCTGAACCAGGGTCCCGTTGCGCCGTTGGACTTCGGACATGCTGCCTCAGGCACGCTGTCTCGGACTTGCCGCGTCGCGGACCGACAGGCATCATACCATTTCCGCGCGTCACCTGCACAACTACCGGCTTTTTCGGCAGTGACCCAGCACCGGGTACACCTCCCGGGAGGTAAATTGTGGTATACTCGGCCAGGCACTGGCTGTGCCGGGCAGGTAACGCAAGTTAGACCGAGGTCCCGCAAAGCGTACGAGACGCGGGACGACGGGACGCAATTGCGCCCTGTTCCTGCCGCTTCCAACTTACCAACCAGCTCCAACCTCTATTGTCAGGAACGCATCATGAGCACAGAACCCAAATGGACTCGCCGCACCGCCCTCCTGGGACTTGGTAGCACGACGCTCATCGCCACTCTGGCCGCTGCCCAGGAAGACCGTCCGAAGCAGCGGGCCAAGAAGAGGGCCGCGCCGCGCCGCGTGCAGGCCACCTTGGACAATGCCACCTTCTACAACGCCGAAGGGCAATTCCAGGAAGCGGCCGCCAAGCAGGCTTACCTCGATCTGATGAGTCATTTCAACTATCCGGTGAATGATACGATTCGCGAGAACCTCTTCGTGAGCGACATGGGACTGGGGAAATTCACTGAGGTGGGACTGGGTGTGGTGCTGCTGGTCAACGAAAAAGAAGGGAACTATGCCGCGTTGGAAATCTTCCTGCTCCCCAACCAGATGATTCCCGAGCACTGGCATGTGGCGTTGGAGGCGGAAGGCGTGACTGCCAAGCGCGAATCGTGGGTAGTTCGATACGGCACGACCTTCACCTATGGCGTGGGTGAGCCAACCGATCCGATCACCGTGAAGATCCCCGAAGGGCAGAAGGAGTTCGTCACGGTGCTGCAAGAAAAACAGCTCAAGCCGGGCGAGTCGACGGGGATCGCCGCCGCGTTGGACAAGCACTGGCAGCAGGCCGGCCCGGAAGGCTGCATCATGACGGAAGTAGCCACGTATCACGACGGCACCGCCGTGCGCTTCACCGATCCGAAGATCAAATTCTAAGGATCGGACCGAAATCCGCAGAATATCGAACAAGGAACCGCTGAGGAAGGAAGGAAGAGAAGGCCTCGCTTCGGCGACCGTCGGGCAATGGCCCAGAGCGGTTCTTCCAGGCGGTCCTTGTCCTGCGAAAGAGGACACTGCTTGTTCGGTATTCTGCGGTAGCGGGCACCTCGGTGAGAGACGCCTCGGTGAGGGACGCCTCGGTGAGGGACGCAGTCCAGAACTCGCACCTGCCGAACTGCTCGACGCGGTTTGAACGTCGCTGGCAAATCATCCATTGCCAGCGCCGATCCTGCTTGGCACGCTGATGGGTAGCTGTCATGGCCCGACGGTCGACGGGTCATTCCCCACGCTCTGCGCGAGCGTGGCTACGCTCTGCGCGAGCGTGGCTACGGCAGAACCGGCGAAGTCACTTTTCCCCTGTTTCTCAGGCCATGGTATCGCGTGAGCAGCCGCAGTTCCAACACAGTTCGAAGGTCCCTTCGTTCATTTCCCCGCATTGACTGCAACGCCACCGGCCGCCACCACGGCTGGCGTTGTATTGAATTGCCTTCAGATCGGCGAGCACTTTGCAGGCGTGTTCATAGTCTCTATCAGCGACCAGAACGCGAGGTTCCAGATCGGTAATTGGCAGCAGGCCGAGTGCGCCCTGCAGCATATCGCCGACCACGATCGCCTCGATTCCAGCCTGCTCCAGGGCATCGCGCACCAGATAGGCCTCGTTCGCGTCGGCCCCTTGGAACACCTCTCGCGGTTCGGAGTCTGCCATAGGATCACCTGTCGCACGTGGTTTCACAAGGTCGCACAGCAACATGCGCATCGCGGCCAGATCATGCGGCACGTTGACGGTCATGGATACAGCAAGACGGCGCAGCATACGCGTCCGCAGACCGACCAGGAAGTTTCTGCCCGCTGCCACACGCCATTTGGGAAAAATATGTTTGGCACACCAACGAATTAGCAATATCATACCGGCATGAATAGGGGCCTGCAACGGAGACACTGGTTCTCGAGGAGTTGCTCATGAATGATCTGCCTGCTGCAGAAGCATTGGCACGTGACAGGATTGAGGGGTTTGCCGAGCGGGTGAGGACGATCCGCCAGAGTCTGCATGAGGTACTCGTGGGGCAGGATGAGACGATCGATCAGCTGTTGATCTGTGCTCTGACCGGCTCACACGCCCTGTTGGTTGGAGTGCCGGGTCTGGCCAAGACGTTGATGGTCAAAGCGCTGGCCTCCGCCTTTCAATGGAAATTCACACGCATTCAGTTCACGCCCGATCTGATGCCGTCGGATATTACGGGCTATGAGCTGTTGGGACGTGGGGAAGACGGTGCGCCCCAGATGGTCTTTCGGCGTGGTCCGGTGTTTGCGAATCTGGTGCTGGCCGACGAAATCAACCGGGCGGCCCCCAAGACGCAATCGGCGTTGTTGGAAGCGATGGCAGAGCGGCATGTGACGGTGGGGGGCCAGACCTATGATCTGGAGGAGCCGTTTCTGGTCGGGGCCACTCAGAATCCGATCGAGCAGGAAGGAACGTATCCACTCCCCGAAGCGCAACTCGATCGTTTCATGATGCTGATCAATGTCGGCTATCCCACTCCGGAACAGGAAGAAGAGATCGTGATGAAGACGACGGCAGGCCCGGTGGCATTGCCCAACGCTTCGCTCGACCGAGCCACGTTTCTGGATCTGCGTGATCTGGTGTTTGCGGTGCCGCTCCCGCCCAACGTGTGTGCTCATGCAGTGCGATTGTGTGGAGCGAGTCGGCCGGACGACCGGCGAGCGACACCGATGGTTCGCGATTACGTCGCCTGGGGTGCAGGCCCTCGCGGCTCACAGAATCTGGTGCTGGCCGCCAAGGCTCATGCGCTGCTCATGGGCCGCACAGCGCCGACGATTGAGGACATCAATCGCGTCGCGGCGCCGGTGCTTCGCCATCGGCTGATCGTGAACCACCGAGCCGTAGGCGACTCCATCACATCGGAGAAGCTGGTTGATCATCTGCTGCACGACGTCGTATCATGACCACGCAAACACGAAGCCGTTTTCTGGACCTGCGGGCGCTGGCAGCCTTGCAGCACATGCGGTTCACGACCCGCTATCGCATCGAAGGCGCATACAGCGGCCGTCACCAGTCGCACCAGCAGGGCGGGGCGGGCGAATTTGTCGACTTCCGCGAATACACGGGAGGCGAAGACTTGCGCCGGTTGGACTGGAAGGTGTTCGGTCGCACCGGCAAGGCCTTTGTGCGGATTTACCAGGACGAGACGAATCTGGCCTGCACGTTGGCGATGGATGCCAGCGGCTCGATGGCGTTCAACGCCACCGCTGCGGGCAATTCGCAGGTCGGTTCGAAGTTGGAGTACGCACAGTACCTAGCCACGGCGCTGAGCCACGTGATCAGCCGCGGGCAAGATCAAGTCGGGCTGGCCGTGCTCGGTTCGGAGCTGCGCCACGTGCTGCCGCCGGGGAGCACGATGATCCACGTGACACTGCTCCAGGAGTTGATCGAGCAACTGATCATCCAGCCAGCTCGGACCATGGGTCAATCGCTACGCGAGTTGTTCGAACGTTCCAGTCGCCGCGGTGTGCTGCTGTTGATGACCGACTTCCTGATGGACGATCTGGAAGAAGTCTTCGCGGCCGTCCGTCTGTTTCGGTACCACAACTGGGAAGTGGTGGCACTGCATCTGGTTCATCCGGAGGAAGAGCGATTGCCTGACGGAGCTGCTTTTCGGTTCGAGGGAATGGAAGCCGACGGTCACGTCGCCTGCTCGCCCGCCGAGGTGCGGGCTGAATACCGGCGGCGGTTCGAAACGCACTTGAGTACGGTTCGCCGCTACGCGCTGGTTTCCGGCTGCGACTACCGGCTGGTTTCGACGGCGACCCCCTATTTACGCACCCTGCAGGGATTTCTGGTGGAACGCACCGGATAGGTACTGATGTTTTTGCATCTGTGGGCATTGATCGCTGGGGCAGCGGCAATTGGTTTGCCACTGGCCATTCATTTTCTGACGAAACCGCGTCCCGTGCGGTTTCCTCTTTCCACTTTGCGTTTCCTGCGCGAAGCGATTCACGTGCGGCGCGCGCGGCATCGTCTGCGCGATGTGCTGGTGCTTGCCCTGCGGACGCTCGCTGTCGTGCTGATCGCGCTGGCCATTGCCCGA
>JBGSHS010000317.1:0-13007 GCA_041752115.1 Pirellulaceae bacterium
GGACCAGCAGCGCGCAGATGCCTTCCGCGGCCAGAAACAGGAAAGCCGTGTAGTGCAGATAGAACAGCCACACCGCTCCCGCGACGAACGCTGCACGCCGGAAGCGTGTCGGGGCCTTGAGCAGCTGCACAAAGATGGCAGCGTGTCCCACGGCCGACAACTGCAGCAGAGCATAGGGACGGGCCTCTTGGGCGAAGAAGATACAGTCGCGGTGAAGTGCCACCAGCAGCGCTCCCAACAGGGGCATCCAGCGACAGCCGGTCCAGAGCCGCAGCAAACTCCAGGTGGCAACGATCAAAGCGGTGCCGGCGACCAATGACAGCAAACGCAGCGACCATTCGTGCTGTCCGCACAGCTGCACAAGAGCCCAGACGCCGTAGAAATAGAGGGAGCTCTGATTCCCGGCTGCCGCCCGTGGTGCCACCTCGGACCACGATCCGGCCACGACCCACGACGTGTGCAGTTCGTCGAGCCACAGGCTTTCGTGGACTTGAGCGCAGCGGAGAAGAGCCCCCAGCAGCACAATCGCCGTCAGAGAGAGCGACGGGAAGAGCCACCGGGTCGCCGGGGGAGGATCATCGTGTGAGTCAGGTCGCAGGGATGCCATCACAGGGAGCATTGTAGTCCAGAGCGACGTGACTCCGGTATGGTGTGCTCACTCCGGAACAACGGCCACCAATTCCTCAGCCACCGCCTCGACCTGCTCGCGTCCGATCTCGGGGCGCTCCTCGGCGAATCCAATCAGCAGAGCCAGATCGCATAGCCGATTGATGCGGCGAGGTACTCCCAGCGAGAGATGATGAATCGCCTCGAGAGCCGGCCCGGAGAAGATCTCACGGCGGGCACCGGCGGCCTGCAACCGATGGTGAATGTAACTGACGGTTTCTTCCAGTGTCAGCCGCCGCAGGAGGCACTTCACGGCGAGCCGTTCGTCCAGCTCGGGAGTCCTGTCAAGGACCGGCAGTAGTGCCGTTTGCCCGACCAACAGGATGGTCATGGCCGCGATCGCCCGATGCTCGAAGTTGAGCAGCAGGCGAATGGTTTCCAGAGCCCGGTTCTCTTCCAGATCCTGGGCTTCGTCAATGACCAGCACCGCGTGTCGCCCCCGCTCCACGTTCCCGGCCAAAGTCCGCTCAAGGCAGCGAACGCTCTGCTGAATCGGCCAGTTCGACTCGGTGGGGCCTGGTGCGGCCACACCCGCTCCACTGGGTGATTCGGCGGCCAGCGATTCGGCGGCCAGCGATTCGGCCAAGTAGGCCAGCAGCTGGTCCGGCGGCATCTGGGGAAACACCACATGCAGGCGTGGAGCGAACGTTTCCCCCAACTGACGCAGCAGCGTCTGGACGATCAAGGATTTTCCGAGCCCGGCGGCCCCGGCGAGCAACGCCGCACCCCGACGGTTCTCGACCGCATAGCGCAACTTCAGCAGTGCCCCCTGGTGCGACTCCGCGGGGTAATAGAACCGCGTGTCGGCCGTAGTCTCAAACGGCTTCGCCTCCAGTTGCCAGTAGTTCTGATACATGATGGCCGAACCTTTGGTTAGCAGCGACTCGGATTAGCAGCGCCCCGGAAACGGTTCCCTCTATCCATCCCCCGGCACCATCGGCGAGGGTAGGAAATTCTCAATGATCCCGACCGCCCGCACTCCGGCCCGGCGAAGTGTCGCGGCGGCGGCTAACGTCAACTCCGGTCCGGTGGCTGGCACACTGCGCATGACAATCGCCATGTCGATTGGGCACGGCGATGCGTGAGATGCGTGCTCTGAACAAGGAGTCGATACGGGAGGGAGATCAACCACCACCAGATCGAAATAACGCGTCAATTCGTGCAACGTCTCTGTCAGCAGTGGGTCGCCTACATCGGCACACGCATCGTGGGATCCCATCAGCGGAAACAGGGTGATCGCATCATCCAAGGAGTTCACGGCCGCGTCCTGGAGCGAATGTCTCTGGGAAGCTACGCTATACCAGTCACAGGGAGATTCCAGTCCCAACCGGACCGCCAGTTCGGGATGCGCGGTATCTGCATCCAGCAGCGCCACGCGGCTGCCAGCACGGGCCGCACTGTGGGCCAGCGCCAAAGCCAATGTCGAGCGCCCCTCACCGCGCGCAGCACTGGTCACCGCCAGCACCTTCAGTCCGTCCCCCGTAGCAACATACAGCTCCTCTCCTGACAGCTTGAGTTTGCCTCCCGTCTCATCATCCAGTTGCTGACAGAGCTCCGGCCAGCGAAACGCATCGACCTCCCAAGCCGGCGTAAAGGCCTCCAGTGACCGACGTCCCTCGGCAACTATCGCCGGTGCAGACTCCGCCTCGCCCCCTTCCGGCAAGCGATCGTGCGGCCGTTTTTCGGCACTGCCCGTTAACTCCGGCGTCTGCTCCACCACAGGGTCGGCCGGTACATCGTGCGACGCCGGTACATCGTGCGACGGTTGTTCAGAGGTAGCAGCGGGAATCGCCGCATCGGCCGGCTCCGGCAGCCGACTCCAGTCAACGGCGGTGAGATCCAGCCACGGCACATCCACATCCAAGGCGGTCAGCCCGCCACAGACCGCGGCCAGGGCACCATCGCCGGCCGACGCCGGAAACGGCGTGACCGACTGGCTCGCCATGTCGAGGCTCATCAGGGTACCAGCCGGACACGCTCGCTCCACCCAGAGAACGCGCGGTTGACACTCCTCGAGCACCCGTGCTTCGATCGTTTCGTTCAGAAAATCGCGGGAGGTGACTTCCGCTGCGGCGTTCTCGCCAGCGGTTGTATGAGCCAACGCCGGGACGTCCCTGTCCACTGGTGCATCCATGCACTCCTTGACGTTGGACTCTGGCTTGGATAAACGCATACTGATTTCGAACGCCGGTTCGACGGTTCGGTCAGCTGCGTCAGAGAGGATCGGTAACTCCGGCTGCGCAACCAGTTCCGGCAGCGGTAGGCGATCCTCGAAGATCACTTGGGCTGGCGTGGAGCAGTGCACATCCTCCGGTTGATACGACTCCACTTGCTCCACGATCGGCAACACCATGTGATGCCGCAGCCAGCTCACAGTGCTGGCATCCACCAGCGGACGATCGATGCGCAGCCGCTGCCCCGTCGGTTGCCCGTCTGGAGGTACCAGCACACTGGACTCAATTCCATCCTCGGGCGGTTGAACTGCGGCGCGCGGCATTCTCGCCGGGCGTGTGGTCCCGGCCCCAGTTCGGTCCTTGGCAAAGGCCTTGATGAAAGCTTGATCCAATGCATTCATGGTTCGGTCCCAATGCGAAACAGTCTGTAGTTCGCGTGCGGTCGTGGCGCCCACTCGTCGGCAACTGTCTCCGGCTAACGACGCAAGTTGTTGGCATCGGCAGGCGGCCAGGCGGCACTACGCTCCCGACCCACCGAAATGGTCTCGCTCCAGCCTCTGTCCGGTCCGGCGCCGGGGATCTGCGGAGAGGCCGAAAGAGGCTGCGCGCCGGTCGTCGGATAGTGCTCGGCATAGTTGACCACTCCGGCTGAGGGCGACGACAAGGAGCGGTCGCCCGAGTTTCCATACACCGGCGTTGAGCCCGATGGACCGCCGGCGGCTGACCTTACCGCCGAGAACGTCGGCAGGGCAGGGGCTTCCGATGATCCGCTCTCCAACTGGTCGCTCTGACGACTCATCGAAGGCGATCCCAATTCCGGACCCTGGACCGGCTGGAGATCGTCGACCGACTCCAACAGCGGACCGCTGAATTCCAGCTGGGGACTCGCCGTAAACGGAGCGCCGGCAGCTGGTACAGCAGCCGCATTCTCCGCATTCCAATTCTTGATCGTGATCACAATCACCAACAGAATCCCAGCCAACACGGCGGCCATCGCCAGTTGGCCCAGGCCGTGCAGCCAGCCGGCCGCTTCGCGTTTGGAGCTGAGACGCTGCGATCGCAGGTCCCGCTGCCGCCGCAACAACGGTTGCGATGCCGGACCGGTCGGTTGTTGAGCCCGGGGTGGTTCGGCCGAAGGCGCCGCGTCGCCAGAAATCACCTCCGCGTCGCACGCCAGCTCTGCGACCTTCGGCAGCGGCAGGATGGTCGCCGACGACAGGTCCGGCAGCCGAATCAAGACCGGCAGGTTCTCTCCGCCGTACACCTCCGAAACATGCGTGGCTTCGTGACCCTGGCTCGACGCCGGCACCGGACGAACGGGCTGACGTCGTTTCGCAGTGTGAAGGACTCTGTTCATCGCCGACATCCATGTAGCTTGCGATGGGATTACGGCACGGCCAACCGCCGGCGCTGTATGTGGTAGGTCTCTTATCGGTTCCGATTGTAGGGATCTTGAGTCTCAGCGAGTCTTTATCGCTTAAAAAAGAAGGAAAACCAGGGGAACTTAAACAATTTGAAGAAATCAGGAAAGACCAAATACGATCCTCTTCCTAAGGCGGCAGGGCCGCCAGCCAAAACAGGGAGAACGCCATCCGTTGGCCCGCTCCCGTTGGTCGCTCGGCAAATATGCGCGCACGGTGCGCGCATGTTACACGGTCAGGCTCTAAGGTGCTCGCATTGAACCGCTCATTCAACATGTTGCCGGCTGAGTTCACCTCCCGCGCCCGGTCGACAACCACGTTTCGTTAGAGCTCCGCAGGCCCAGCCCACCGCTCGACTCGCATAAACTCCTTGTCACACATCACTTGACCATTCCCACCCCACCCCCGAACATGTGTACATGAGATCTGGCACGCCTTTGAATCGACGTAAACAGCTGGAAAGCCTGTTAAATCAGCGAATCCTGGTACTTGACGGCGCCATGGGCACGACGGTCTTCGCCATGGGGATCGACGAGGCCAGTATGCGCGGTGCACGCCTGGCCAATCACACGAAGGATCTGCGCAACTTCGTCGACATTCTCTGTCTGACTCGCCCGGACACAGTGACGCACATTCATCGTCAGTACCTGGAGGCAGGTGCGGACATTATCGAAACCAACACGTTTGGGTCCAGCCCGATTGGGATGCAGGAATTCCATCTCCCCCCCGAAATGGTCCGCGAGATCAATCTGGCGGCTGCCGCCTGTGCTCGTCGGGCCGCGGACGAGTATTCGGCCCGGACTCCCGACCGGCCGCGTTTTGTGGCTGGATCGATTGGTCCCACTGCCAAGACGGCTTCGATTTCGCCGAAGGTGGAGGATCCGGGTTACCGGGCCGTGACGTTTGACGAACACGTGCAGTCGTACTACGAGCAGGTGGCGGCGTTGGTCGAAGGGGGAGTTGATCTGCTCTTTCCCGAAACGACGTTTGACACGCTGAACCTGAAGGCCTGTTTGTTTGCGATCGAGCGTTACTTCGAGGAGCATCAGGTTCGCCTGCCGGTGATGGCGTCCGTCACGATTACCGACCAGGCCGGCCGGACATTATCGGGACAGACGATTGAGGCGTTCTGGAATTCGATCGCGTCGTACGAGTTGCTCGCAGTGGGGATCAATTGTGCCTTGGGTCCGGCGCAGATGCGTCCGTATGTGGAGGAGTTGTCACGGATCGCCCCCGTATATGTCAGTTGTCATCCCAATGCCGGTTTACCGAACGAGTTCGGGGGCTTTGACCTTTCGCCGCACGAGATGGCCTGCACGCTCAAGGAGTTTGTGGACAATGGGTGGCTGAATATTGTGGGGGGCTGTTGCGGCACGACTCCCCGGTACATTGAGGAGATCGCTCAGATCGTGCAGGGTGCGGCTCCGCGTGCGGTTCCGCAGGTGCCGCGGCTGACTCGTCTGAGCGGGCAGGAGTCGATGACGTTCCGTCGCGACTCGAACTTCGTGATGATTGGCGAGCGGAACAACGTCACGGGCTCGCGGAAGTTTGCGCGGCTGATCCGCGAGGAGAAGTTCGACGAAGCGGTGGCGATGTCGCGGGATCAGGTAGCGGCAGGGGCCAGCATCATCGACGTGAATATGGACGATGCGTTGTTGGATGGCGAAGCCATGATGACGCGGTTTTTGAACCTGATTGCGGCCGAGCCGGACATCAGTCGCGTGCCGATCATGATCGACAGTTCCCGCTGGTCGGTGCTGGAGGCGGGTTTGAAGTGTACGCAGGGGAAGTCGATCGTGAATTCCATCAGTTTGAAAGATGGAGAGGTGGAATTTCTGCGTCGCGCGCGGCTGATTCGGCGTTACGGAGCCGCGGCGGTGGTGATGGCGTTTGACGAAGCGGGTCAGGCGGTGGAGATCGACGACAAGGTCCGGATCTGCCGTCGCGCGTATGAGCTGTTGACTTCGAGGCTCGGGTTCCCTCCCGAGGACATCATCTTCGATCCGAACGTGTTGACCGTCGCGACGGGAATCAAGGAACACGACAACTACGCTGTGAACTTCATTGAGGCGACACGGCAGATCAAGCAGCTGCTGCCGGGCGTGAAGATCTCGGGCGGCATCAGCAACGTTTCCTTCTCCTTCCGAGGCAACGACGTGGTGCGGGAAGCGATGCACTCCGCTTTCCTGTACCATGCCATCCAGGCCGGGCTCGACATGGGGATCGTCAACGCGGGTCAGCTCGCGGTCTATGAAGAGATACCTCCTGAGTTGCTGGAGCGCGTCGAAGACGTGCTGTTGAATCGGCGGCCTGACGCGACAGAGCGGCTGTTGGAGTATGCCGAGCGGGTCAAGGGTCAGGAGGTACGACAGAAGGGAGAGGACTTGTCCTGGCGTGGCGAGCCGGTGGAGCGGCGTCTGGTCTATGCGTTGATCAAAGGAATCGACCGGTTCATCGAAGACGATGTCGAGGAGGTACGCCAGCAGTATCACCGGTCGCTGGAGGTCATCGAAGGACCGTTGATGGAAGGAATGAAGCAGGTCGGCGATCTGTTTGCCGCCGGCAAGATGTTTCTGCCGCAAGTGGTCAAGACAGCTCGCGTGATGAAAAAGGCGGTGGCCCACTTGTTGCCCTTCCTGGAAGCGGAGAAAGCTCAGGGAGAAGCGGTCGTGCGATGCGCTCGCGGCAAAGTCGTGATGGCCACGGTCAAAGGTGACGTACATGACATCGGGAAGAACATCGTGGGTGTCGTGTTGGGCTGCAATAACTATGAAGTACTCGACCTGGGCGTCATGGTTTCCTGCGAACGAATCCTGCAGACGGCCAGCGAAGTGAATGCCGACATCATCGGACTCTCCGGATTGATCACGCCCAGCCTGGACGAGATGGTGCATGTCGCCAGTGAAATGGAGCGGCTGGGGCTGCGGATCCCGCTGCTCATCGGCGGCGCGACGACGAGCGAGCGTCACACGGCGGTGCGCATTGCGCCGAAGTACTCTGGCCCGACGTTTCATGTGCGCGATGCCTCGCGTTGTCCGGGGGTGGTCGATCGCCTGACGAGCGAGGAGCATCGTGCCGGCCTGGTGGAGGAGAATCGCCAGAAGCAGCGTCAGCTGGTCGAGTCCTTTGAGAACCACGCGTTGACCTTGATTCCCTTGGAAGAAGCGCGTCGGCGCCGGTGGCGCGGAACCTGGGATCGACTGGCCATCGCCACTCCGTCCTTCGTCGGGCATCGTGTCCTGGACGATTTTCCGCTGGCCGAACTCGTCCCGTACATCGACTGGTCTCCTTTCTTCATGGCCTGGGAACTGACGGGCAAGTTCCCGCGAATCCTGGACGATCCGCGGATGGGCGCAGCCGCACGCGAACTGTACCAGCACGCGCGCAGTCTGCTCGATACGATCGTCACGCAGCGTCAGCTCCAGGCGCGGGCCGTCTACGCCTTCTGGCCGGCAGCGTCGGAGGAAGACGACATCGTCGTCTTCGCCGACCACGAGCGGAACCGCGAGCTGGCCACATTCCACACGCTGCGGCAGCAATGGCAGCGCAAGGGGCAAGACGACTTCCGCGCACTGGCCGACTATGTGGCGCCGCGCGACAGCGGGCTGCACGACTACCTGGGCGGATTCGTACTCACCACCGGCATTGGCACCGAGGAACTGGCGACTCGTTTTGAAGCGGAACATGACGACTATCATGCCATCATGGTCAAGGCGCTCGCCGACCGACTGGCGGAAGCGTTTGCCGAGCTGCTCCATCAGCGTGTGCGCCGCGAATGGGGCTACGAGACCAGCGAGCAGTTGACACCGGCCGATCTGCTGGCCGAGAGATATCGTGGCATTCGTCCGGCACCCGGCTATCCCGCACAGCCCGATCATACGGAGAAGCGGACGCTGTTCCAGTTGCTCGAGGCAGATGCGCGGATCGGCGTACAGCTGACGGAGACCTTGGCGATGCAGCCAGCCGCCAGTATTTGCGGGCTCTACTTCGCACATCCCCAAGCGCGTTACTTCGCGATCGGCCGGCTGGCACGCGACCAGGTCGCTCAGTACGCCTCGCGCAAGGGGATCAGTGTGGCGGAAGCCGAGAAGTGGCTCGCTCCCAACCTCGGCTATTGACTCCCCGCCGCGTTGACTCATCTCGTGGCCTGGCGACTCGGCGTCGGAGACCTTCGGACTCGCTCACCGCCGCGTTGTCGCACGACAGCGGAGGAAGTCGGTGAATCTGGCCTGACACTCCGATACCGCAAAGAAGCAGGTTCGCAATTCCCCGCGTCGTGCTGGCAGCAGTCTCTCCGCCTGCCCTGTGCCGGCGGAAGAGACGTTAGTCAACTTGTGCTCATCAACCGGAAAATCACGGTGTCACGAAGCACGGAGCAGGAGCAGAGAAGCGCCGAGCGCCCGCGATTGACAAACGGGGGTCGACCGGTACGATGACTCGAGAGTCGATTTGCTTCCCCTTCGCCATGACGCGTCTTCCCGGGCATGCCGAGGATGGCGTTTGATAGATCGGAGATTCTGGATGTCTTGGACACAGCTGGAAGCGGCGCGGGCCGGCCGCATTACACCGGAAATGGAGATCGTGGCCGAGGATGAGCACTATGCACCGGAGCTCATTCGGCAGGAAGTGGCAGCCGGCCGTTTAGTGATTCCCGCCAACAAAGTCCATCTCGCCGGTCGACTCAAACCGCTGGGAATCGGCATTCGGTTGCGATGCAAAATCAACGCCAACATCGGCAATTCCGCCGTGACGGGGGATGAGTCGATTGAAATGGAGAAGCTGCACACCGCTGTCCATTTCGGCGCCGACACGGTGATGGACTTGTCGACCGGCAAACACATCGATCGCATCCGCAAGACGATCATCGATCATTCCCCGGTGCCGGTCGGAACAGTGCCGATCTATCAGATGCTGGAAGAACTGGGGGGCAACATTGAGGACATGCGTCCGCAGCATTTCCTGGATATGGTGGAACATCAGGCCCAGCAGGGGGTCGACTACATGACCGTCCACTGTGGGTTGCTGCTGGAGCACCTGCATCTGACCACCGGCCGGGTGACGGGGATCGTCAGTCGAGGCGGTTCGTTGATTGCCAAGTGGATGATGGCCCACCGTCAGCAGAACCCGCTCTACACGCACTTTGAGGATCTCTGCGCCATCATGCGGCAGTATGATGTGACGTGGAGCCTGGGGGATGGGCTGCGTCCCGGTTCGATCGCTGACGCCAGCGATGCGGCACAGTTCGCCGAACTCGAGGTGTTGGGCGAATTGGTCCAGCGGGGTTGGGCGGCGGGCACGCAGGTGATGGTGGAAGGGCCCGGACACATCCCGATGGATCAGATCGAGATGAATATCACCAGGCAGATCGAAATCTGCCACGGCGCTCCCTTCTATGTACTGGGTCCGCTGATCACCGACGTGGCACCGGGCTATGACCACATCACCAGTGCCATCGGGGCCGCCATGGCCGGCTGGTACGGCGCCGCCATGCTCTGCTATGTGACTCCCAAGGAACATCTCGGGTTGCCCAACAACGACGACGTACGCCAGGGAGTGATCGCCTACAAGATCGCTGCCCACGGAGCCGATGTGGCCCGCAAACGACCGCGTGCCCAGGATCGCGACGATGCGTTGAGTAAGGCCCGGTTCGAATTCGACTGGGAAGAACAGTTCCGCCTGTCGCTCGACCCCGAAACGGCTCGTGCCTACCACGATGAAACGCTTCCGCAAGATACGTTCAAGCAGGCGCATTTCTGCAGCATGTGCGGCCCCAAGTACTGCTCCATGAAGATTACCGAAGACATCCGCAAGATGACCGGTGGAACGGAACTGGTTGACCTGCGGTCCTCGCGTGTCGAATGAGAAATGGGACTTGATGGGAAGGGGCGGAAGGAACGATCGCTCAGGGACCTTGCCGGTGCCCTGATTGGTCAATCATAATGTGCCCATGAACAACACGGATGCGTTTACCAGTGACCTGTCTCGGTCGGCTCCTCTTTCGGCCGGATCGATGGATGGGGCGAATCCCGATCGTGCGTCCGCTCCGCGGGTGGACATGGCATCTTTGCCGCCGCTCGAGCGAGACGCCTCCTTCTGGGGAATGACAGTCACTCAGTTTCTGGGCGCTTTCAACGATAACCTGTTCAAACAGCTCATTTTGTTGCTGTCGCTGAAGGTGGCCGACCAGGACCGTCAGCCGATTGCTATGTTCGTGTTCTCGGTTCCCTTTGTTATCTTCTCCGGCTATGCCGGCTACCTGGCGGATCGGCACAGCAAGCAGATGATCATCGTCATCTCCAAGGCGGCGGAGATTGTGGCCATGCTGCTGGGCCTGACGGCGTTCCTGATGTTCGGCCTGTGGGGGTTTCCTGGGCTGCTTGTCGTGCTGTTCCTGATGGGAGCACAGAGTGCCTTCTTTGGCCCAGGGAAATACGGGATCATGCCCGAGATGTTGCGTGAGCGCGATCTGCCGCGTGCTAACGGCATCATCCTGATGACGACGTTTCTGGCGATCATCTTTGGAGCGGTCGCTGCCGGTTTTCTGAGCGACCTGGCGATGAGACCCGGCCAGCCGATCGCAACGACTGCCCATCGGCTCTGGATCGGCTCGCTGGTGTGTGTGGGAATTGCCATCGTGGGGACGGCCACGTCGCTCTGGGTCCGTGCGGTCCCGGCCGCCGTGCCGCGGCTGAAGTTCACCTGGTCGGCGCTCACGGTTCCGCCCGAAACCTGCCAGATGCTGCGCCACGACCGCCCGCTCTGGGGTGCCCTGCTGGCCTCCAGCGTTTTCTGGCTGGTGGCGGGAGTGGCCAACCAGGCGGTCAACTCGCTGGGCGTCCATCAGTTGGGGCTGAGCGATTCACTCACCAGCATGCTGTTAGGCTGCATCGCGATTGGCATTGCGCTCGGCGCGGTGTTGGGGGGGCGACTTTCTCACGGCCGGGCCGATTTCGCGGTGATGCGTTGGGGAGGTTGGGGCCTGACGGCGAGCCTGCTGCTGCTGTCACTTCCCGGCCCGTTCCGTGGGCATCTGCTCGGATTTCCCGGCTCGTGTGCCGGACTGATCATTCTGGGGATCTTTGCCGGAATGTATGCCATCCCGTTGCAGGTGTTCATGCAGTCGCGTCCTCCGGAGGATCAGAAAGGACGGATGATCGCGGTGATGAATCAGGCGAATTTCACCGCCATCATGCTCTCGTCATTCGTCTACTGGATCTTCGACCGGATCGTCGACAACATCGACTGGCCGCTTCACGGAGACTACCAGGTGCGTTCGCCGATCTTCGCCCTCACCGCCCTCGTAATGTTCACGACAGTGGTCTTCTATCGACCCACCTCAGACGCCATACTTGAGAGGGCGAAGGCCGGCTCCGGCTCGTAGTTCTCTGTCATTGTCGCCAGCTCCGAGGGCTCCACAGACGCCCGGTTTGGGAGCCGCCTGTCTTGAGCAACAGGCAGCGGCAGGGCCCGTGCCACCCGACGCGAGACAGCATCGCCCCGCACCGGACAAGCAGAAAGTACACGACAAAGAGAACACCATAAGTGTAGAAGGAGAGTTCGCACTATGTTGGGAATCCAGTTGGCTGCCGATGCCTATCTCCATCGCCTGCAGGACGAAATCGCACGCATCGATCAGGCGGCCTTGCAGCGCTGGGCCGACCTGATTTACGGAGCGTGGGAGAAAGGCAACTACGTGTTCATCATGGGCAATGGTGGTTCGGGTACGACGGCCAGTCACATGTGTGAAGACCTGGGCAAGAGCACGTTGCCAGAGTCGCTGCTGCACGACGAAAGCCGTCGGCGATTGAAGGTGCTGAGCCTGACCGACAACGTGGGCTGGATTATGGCCGTCGGCAACGACCTGGCGTACGATCAGATCTTCGTGCAGCAGTTAATGAACTTCGGCAGCGCGGGAGATGTCGTGATTGCCATCAGCGGTTCGGGCAACAGTCCGAATGTGCTCAACGCCGTGGATTGGGCCAATCGACATGGGCTGATCACGTTTGGTTTGACCGGCTACAACGGCGGCAAGCTGAAGGATATGCAGAAGGACGGTCTGCACGTGGCTTTGGACGACATGGGGATGGTCGAGAGTATTCATCTCTGCCTGTTCCATTGGGTACTCAATGAGGTGCACGCCCGCGTCAACTGCGCCGGCCGGTATGCCGCAGCCTGATTCGTTCACCCACTGGGAAGGACCTTGGCATGTTTCTGGGGATCGAAATTGGCGGGACCAAGTTGCAGCTAGGCGTGGGGGACGGCGTTTCGGCTGAACTCAAAGAACTGGCCAGAGCCGACATCGTGCCTCAGGCGGGCGCCGCCGGAATTCTCCGCCAGATCAACCAGATCGGAAACGACCTGATCGCACGACACGACGTCGAACGGATCGGGATCGGGTTCGGGGGGCCGGTCAATTCGAGCCAGGGCCGAGTGATCACCAGTCATCAGATCGGTGGCTGGGACAACTATCCGCTGGCCGAGTGGTGCCGCGAGAAGCTGGGACGCCCCGTCGTGCTGGGCAACGACTGCGATTGCGCGACCTTGGGTGAAGCCAAGTTCGGCGCCGGGCGAGGGAAGGGGAGCGTGTTCTATGTGACGGTCGGCACAGGCGTCGGCGGCGGATTCGCTCAGCACGGAAAGCTGCTGGGAGAAGGACGCCCAGCCGCCAGCGAAATCGGCCACCTGCGTCCCGGGCTCCGCGCCGACCACTCTCAGGCGACCGTCGAATCGCTGGCCAGCGGCTGGG